>DATCLY010000068.1:0-5853 GCA_036563665.1 Gammaproteobacteria bacterium | reverse complement strand
ATCTTCTACTGGGCGTGGTGGATCTCCTGGACGCCGTTCGTGGGCATGTTCATCGCGCGCATCAGCCGCGGCCGCACCATCCGCCAGTTCGTGGCCGGGGTGCTGCTCGTGCCGAGCGTGGTGAGCGTGGTCTGGTTCGCGATCTTCGGCGGGGCGGCCATCGACCTCGCCCGCAGCGGCGTGCCGGTGGCCGTCGGCGGCGCCGAGGCACAGACGTTCGCGGTGCTCGATCACTTGCCGTTGAGCGGCGTCACGTCGCTGCTGGTGGTGGCGCTGGTGGCGATCTTCTTCGTGTCGGGCGCGGATGCCGCTTCCGTGGTCATGGGCACGCTGTCGCAGCGCGGCTCCATCGCGCCGTCGAGGTGGGTCGTGATCTTCTGGGGCGCGGCCACCGGCGCGGTGGCCGCGGTGATGCTCGCCATCGGCGGCAACCAGGCGCTCAGCGGGATCCAGAACCTCACGTTCATCGCCGCGCTGCCGTTCACCGTCGTCCTGGTGGCGATGTGCTACGCGTTGCTGAGCGACCTGCGGCGCGATCCCATCGTGGTGCGCGAGACGAAGGGCGCCGAGCTGCTCGAGGCCGCGGTGGCGAAGGGCATCGAGCGGCACGACGGCGAGTTCGAGCTGCAGATCTCGCGGGCCGGCGACGTGGCGCGCAGCGGGGCCGGCTCGCGCAGGGGCGGCAGCTAGGCGCCGTTCACGCCCGGCCCGCGCGCGCCAGCCGATTGCGCACGCCCGGGTCTTGCCGCGTCCCCTCGAGCGCCGCCAGGAAACTGCGGCTCCAGTTGTGCACGTCGTTGCGCTCGAGGCACGCCAGGAGCTCGCGGTGGCGCGTGCGGCGTTCCGCCAGCGGCATCTCGAGCGCGCGCGCGATGGCGTCCGCCACGCCCTGCTGGTCGTAGGGGTTCACGAGCACGGCGGCGTCGAGCTCCTCGGCGGCTCCGGCGAGCTTCGACAGCACGAGCACGCCGGGATCGTCCGGGTCCTGGCTCGCGAGATACTCCTTGGCCACGAGGTTCATGCCGTCGCGGATCGGCGTGGTGAGCCCCACGCGCGCGATGCGGAACAGCGCCATGATCACCCCGCGGTCGTACGAGCGGTTGAGATAGCGGATCGGCGTCCAGTCGATGTCGGCGTAGAGGCCGTTCACGTGGCCGCTCACCTGCTCGAGCTCCTGGCGGATCTCGCGGTAGGTGCGAACGCCCGTGCGCGTGGGCGGGGCGATCTGCATGAACACCACCTCGCCGCGGTGCGCCGGATAGTTCGCGAGCAGACTCTCCACCGCGCGGAAGCGCAGCACCAGCCCCTTGCTGTAGTCGAGGCGATCCACGCCGATCATGAGCTTGCGTCGGCCGAGCCGGGCGGCGAGCTTGGCCACCTGGGGATGGCTCAAGTTCTGCTCGGCGAGCGCGCGGCACGCGTCCACCTCGATGCCGATGGGGAACGAGCCCGTGCGGAAGCGCCGGCCGAACGCATCGATGGTCCCATCCGCGTTCACGATGGCGTCGTACTCCGGCTTGCTGAAGCAGTCCTGGAGCGCCCACAGGTCGCGCCGCGTCTGCACGCCCACCACGTCGTACACGGCGAGCGCGCGCAGGATCTCGTCGTAGCGGGGCAGGGCACGCAGCACGTCGTAGCTCGGGAAGGGCACGTGCAGGAAGAAGCCGATCGGCTGCCGCGCGCCCGCGCGGCGCAGCTCCGCCGCGAGCGGCAGCAGGTGGTAGTCGTGCACCCACACGATGTCGTCGGGCTGCAGCAGCGGCAGCAGACGGCGCGCGAACAGCGCGTTCACGCGCAGATAGGCGTCGTAATGATCGCGGCTGTACGAGAAGAAGCCGAGCAGCGAATGGAACAGCGGCCACAGCGTGTTGTTGCTGAAACCGTTGTAGTAGGCGTCGTATTCCTGCTCGTTGATGTCGAACGTGGCGAAGGTGATCTTGCCCGACGCCGTGGTCTTGACCTCGCTGCTCTCACCCTCGCACGTCTTGCCGCTCCATCCGAACCACACGCCGCCGTGCGTGTTGAGCGCGCTCAGCAGGCCCACGGCCAGCCCGCCCGCCGGCCGCCCGCGCTTCGGCAGCGCCACCCGGTTGGACACGGCCACCAGCCGACTCATGAGGTGATGCCCCGCTCGAGCCAGTCGAGCACGGCCTCCACGTCCGCGAGGCGAAAGCTCGCGGCGCTATCGCCGTCGCCCACTTTGACGGACACGCCGCCCAACGCATTCACGACGGCGAAGCCGCTCTCGTCGGTGACGTCGTCGCCGACGAACACGGGCGTGCGCCCGCGAAACGGCCGCTCGCTCATGAACGATTCGATCGCCCGTCCCTTGCTCGCAGCCCGCGGCTTGATCTCGAAGACCATGCGCCCCGGCATCACCTCGAGCTCCGGCGGCAGCCGCGTCTCGAGGGCGGCGACGGCCGCGCGCACCTCGCCTTCGAGGTCGGGGCGCCGACGGAAGTGCAACGCGAGCGCATGCCGCTTGTCCTCGAGCAGCAGCCCCGAATGCCTCTCGACCAACGGCAGCAACGCCTCGCGCGCGGCCGCGAGCGCCGCGGTGGCGGCGTCGGCCGTGCTGTGGCGGCCGTCCGCGTCGCGCCGCTCGAGGCCGTGAATGCCGGCCGCGGGGAAACGATGGGGCTCGAGCAGGCGATCGATCTCGGCGATCATCCGGCCGCTGATCAGCGCCACGGCGCCCCCGGTGGCCGGCCCGAGCTCCGGCAGCAGCGCCCGCAGGCGGGGCGACGGCTGCACGCGGGACGGCTCCTCGGCTATCTCGAGCAGGGTGCCGTCGAAGTCGAGAAACAGCGCCGGCCGTGCCGGCCATGGCGGTGCGGTGACGTCCCTCATATACCGGGGCGGCGCCTGCGCGGTCCCTTGGCGACGCCTCCCCTTAATGCATTAAAGCAGATTACAGGCCGTCGCGCTTCGCACCCGCCGCCCCACCGCAACAGCGGCCGTCCAGGTGGGAGCGGCCTTCCAGGTGGGAGCGGCCTTCCAGGTGGGTTCCAGGTGGGAGCGGCTTTCCAGCCGCGATTCTCCTCCGCCGCCGCCGCAGCGCTCCGCGGCCGCGTCACGCCGAAGCGCCCGAGTAGCGGCGCAGCCCGCGCCTCCAGAACCAGCGCGAGAAAGCGAGGAGAGCCACCGCCAGGGCCGCCGCGCTCGCGAGCATCTGCGGCGACAGCCGGCCGGCCAGCGCCTCCGCCGGCACGGTGACCGCGAACGCCACGGGCACCACCACGGTCAGCATGAGCCTGAGCCAGTCCGGGTAGATGCCTACCGGCCAGCGGCCCGCCATGTACGTGGCCCAGAAGATCTGCAGGATGTTCTCGATGCGGATGAACCAGAACGCGAGCGTCGCGAGCACGATCCAGAAGCTGTAGACGATCGCGGCGCCGCACACCATCGCCGCGAGAAACGCGGCCGCCGGCCGCAAGCCGAGCTCGCCCCAGCGCTGCACGGTGGCGGCCACGAGCAGCACCACCCCCACGCCCAGGTCGACGAGCTTCCAGACCTGCACCTGCGACACCGACACGAGCAGCTGCGAGTCCGCGGGCTTGGTGAGCGTGTAATCGAGGTTGCCGGTGACCACGTCCTCCATGAACTTCTGCAGGCTCGGCGAGATCACGAGGTTGATGACGCCGAGCACGACGAAATACACGCCGAGGAGCCCCACGAGCTCCTCGGGCCGCCAGCCGGCGAGCGTGTCCGTCTGCGTGAAGACGATGGCGACGGCCCCCAAGGCCGTGCCCACCGTGACGAGCGACTCGAGCGCCTGCGCGTAGAAGTTGGCGCGGTACGCCGCCTCGTTGAGGAAGCCGATGCGGAAGAAGACGCGGATGATCTCGAGGGCTTGGCGCATCGCAGGTCAGGCCCCCACGGCCGCGTAGCGGCGCGCGGCACGCTTCCAGACGAGGGTGATGACCGCTGCCGCCAAGGCAAGCCAGATTGCCTGGACCACGAAGCCGCGGGCGATGGCAGGCCCGTCGATCTCGCCGAGCAGCACCTCCACCGGGAACCCGATGCAGTAGTAGAAGGGCAGGTTGGCCGCGCCTTCCTGCAGCCAGGCGGGCAGCACGGCGAGCGGCGCCACGCGCCCGGACAGGAACGTCACGAGCGAGTAGTACAGGCGGTTGATGGCCGCGACGCGCGTGGTCCAGAAGGCGGCGAGCGCCAGCGTCCACTCGATGAAGAAGCGAAGGAAGAACGCCCCGCCGAGGGCGGCCACGGCGAGCAGCGCGTTGCGCGGCGTCACGTCGAAGCGCGGGTCGAACGCCACGTACACGACGACGAGCGCGGGCACCATCACCATGAGCATCACGAGCTTGAACGCCACGTTGTCCGTGATGTCGTTGTGCACCGGATGCAGCGGCCGCAGCAGCTCGTAGGAGAGCTCGCCGAGCTGAATGCGCTGCTGGAAGCTCTCCATCACCCACGTGAAGGTGATCTGATTCACCATCATGAGCGTCATGTAGTACGCGGCGAACGCCTGCGCGTCATAGCCGCCGATCGGCTCGCCGCGGGCCTCGGCCACGCGGCTCCACACCACGAGGAAGATCACGGGCTCGAGGATCAGCCCCAGCATCCAGATCATGCCCGCCGCGCGGTACTGCAGGTTCGCGAGCAGGGAGATCCGGAACAGCGCAGCGTAGAGCTCGAGGAAGTGCCGCATCGCCCTAGCTCGGTGGCGCGCTGAAGATGCGGTCGATCACCTCGTCGATGGGCGGGTCCTCGACGGTGAGATCGTCCACCTCGAGCTGCGACAGCAGCGCGCTCGTCACGCGCGGCGCATCCTCCTTCGTCACCCGCAGGGCGATGCGATCGCCGTCGCGGCTCACCACCTCGCCGAAGCGCTCGGGGTCGAACGCCGCGCCGTTCGCCTTCACCGCGATGGTCTTGTAGGCCGCGAAGCGGCCCACCAGGCTCGTGAGGTCGCCGTCGAACAGCAGCCGGCCGTGGTGGATCACGAGCACCCGCCGGCAGAGCGCCTCGACGTCCGCCATGTAGTGCGAGGTCAGGATCACCGTCGCGCCGGTACGGGCGTTGTACTCGCGGACGAACGCCCGCAGCCGCCGCTGCATGGTCACGTCGAGCCCGATGGTGGGCTCGTCGAGGAAGAGCACCTGGGGGGCATGCAGCAGCGCCGCCGCGATCTCGCACTTCATGCGCTCGCCGAGAGACAGATTGCGCACCGGTTTCTCGAGCAGCGGCCCGAGGTCCAGCAGCGCCACGAGCTCGTCGAGCCGCTGGCGGTACACCGGCCGCTCGATGCCGTAGATCGCGCGGTTGCGCTCGAACGAGTCGACCACCGGGATGTCCCAGACGAGCTGGTTGCGCTGGCCCATGACGAGCGTGATGCGGCGCAGGAACTCGCGCTGCCGCCGCCAGGGTCGATAGCCCAGCACCCGGGCGTCCCCGGCCGTGGGGTGGAGCAGGCCCGTGAGCATCTTGAGCGCCGTGGTCTTGCCGGCCCCGTTCGGCCCGAGGAAGCCCACGATCTCGCCGGCCCCCACCTGGAACGTGATGTCGCGCACGGCCTCGATGGTCCGGGTGCGGCGGCGCACGAGGCTCGAGAGCGCCGCCCGCACGCCCGCCTCGCGGACCGGCACCACGTAGGACTTGACCAGATGCGAGACGTCGACGACGGGCGTCATGGGCACAACGGCTGGGGGAGCGCACCGCCAGTGTATACGGCCGCACGACCCCGAGCCCGCGCGGATGGGAGCGGCTTACAAGCCGCGATCTTCGGCGCCGCCGTGCGAAGAGATCGCGCCTGAAAGGCGCTCCCACCTGGCTCGCTTGCCCGGCAGCCCATTCGCCGGCGGCTCTCGTTTGGCGCCATCCGGGGCGGCT
>DATCLY010000064.1:0-30738 GCA_036563665.1 Gammaproteobacteria bacterium | reverse complement strand
ACGTACTTGAGCATCATGACCTGGTCGGCCTTCTGCACGAGCGTGCCGAACTTGATGCCGATCTCGCACTGGCCGGCCGTGGCCACCTCGTGATGGTGCACCTCGACGGCGAGGCCCATCTCCTCGAGCGCCAGGCACATCGCGGAGCGGATGTCGTGCAGCGAGTCCACGGGCGGGACGGGGAAGTAGCCGCCCTTCACGCCGGGCCGGTGGCCGATGTTGCCCTCGGGGATGACCTTCCCCGACTGCCAGTGGCCTTCCGCCGAGTCCACGGCGTAGGAGCAGCCGTTCATGTCCACCGACCAGCGGACGTCGTCGAACACGAAGAACTCGTTCTCGGGGCCGAAGAACGCCTGATCGGCGATGCCCGTGGACTTGAGGTAAGCTTCGGCGCGCTTCGCGAGGGAGCGCGGGTCGCGCTCGTAGCCCTGCATGGTGGAGGGCTCGATGACGTCGCAGCGGATGTTGAGCGTGGGCTCCTCGCTGAAGACGTCCATGACCGCCGTCGCGGGGTCCGGCATCAGGATCATGTCCGACTCGCTGATGCCCTTCCAGCCGGCGATGGAGGAGCCGTCGAACATCTTCCCGTCCTCGAAGAACGACTCATTGATCGTGTGGGCCGGGACGGTGACGTGCTGCTCTTTGCCCCGCGTGTCCGTCAGCCGCAAATCGACGAACTTGACGCCCTTCTCCTTGATCAACTTCAAAACCTCGGCTGGCGACATCTGTGGGTCCTCCGGTTATCAGTTTGGGTCTCGATGCTTGTACTAATGGGTGCGCTGGCGCGAGGCGAAACGAATCCTGCTGCAGCTCGCGAGCCCGCCGGTTGTGCAGATCCCATGCCAAACCCGACGGCGCGTATAAGCCATTGATGCGCCGAGATTTTAGGGGGCCGCCGGCCGCCGGTGGCCGGCCGGCTGCACCATCCTGGTGCATGCTGACCGCTATGATGCACCAAAACGGGGCGCGGCGCGACTTCCTGGTGCACTTCGGCGGGACCTGCGAAGGACCGCTTTCGGCGCCGTCGACCAACAGGTCGACCGGCGCCCGAGGTGGCCTATACTTGCGCGCTTCACGCGCGCCTGCGGAGATGCGCATGGATCTGATGGAGAAGGTAGTGTCGCTCGCGAAGCGGAGGGGTTTCATATTCCCTTCGAGCGAGATCTACGGCGGGCTCAACGGCGCCTGGGACTACGGGCCCATGGGCGTCGAGCTCAAGCGCAACATCCGCAGCGCGTGGTGGCACGACATGGTCGCTGGCCACGACGAGACGATGCACCACGATGGTGCACCCGGGCCGTTCGGCATGGTGGGGCTCGACTCCGCCATTCTCATGAACCCGCGCGTCTGGGAGGCGAGCGGTCACGTGGGCGGGTTCGCGGACCCCATGGTGGACTGCCGTGAGACGAAGAGCCGCTACCGGGCGGACCAGCTCGTCGTGTACGCGCTGGAGTTCGAGGACGCGGACGGCACCGTCGAGCGGCTGGACGACGTGCTCTACGCGGCCCCCGGCGAGCCCGGCAAGAGCGACGACGACAGCCTGATCGAGCCGCACCGCAAACGCATCGCCGCCGCGCAGAAGGCGCGGCCGGGCCGGAAGCTGCGGCTCGCGCCCGTGGCCGGCGCGCTCACGGACGAGAAGCTGCGGGCGCGCACGCTCGCGCCCGGGGCCGGCGAGCCCGGCACGCTGACCGCGCCGCGGTCTTTCAACCTGATGTTCAAGACCCACGTGGGCGCGCTCGAGGACAGCTCGAGCGTGGCGTACCTGCGGCCGGAGACGGCCCAGGGCATCTTCGTGAACTTCAAGAACGTCTGCGACACGGCTCGCGTGCGTGTGCCGTTCGGCATCGCGCAGATCGGCAAGGCGTTCCGCAACGAGATCAACCCGCGCAACTTCACGTTCCGGAGCCGCGAGTTCGAGCAGATGGAGATCGAGTTCTTCTGCCGGCCCGAGGAGGCTCCGCGGTGGTACACGTACTGGCGCGAAAGGCGGTTCAAGTGGTACACGGATCTCGGCATCCGCGCCGCCAACCTGCACCTGCGGGAGCACGAGCCGGGCGAGCTCGCCCACTATGCGGCGGGGTGCGCGGACGTCGAGTACGACTTCCCGTTCGGGCGCAGCGAGCTCGAGGGCATCGCCAACCGCACCGATTTCGACCTCCGCCAGCACATGGAGTGGAGCGGCAAGGACCTGCGGTATTTCGACGATCAGGAGTCGGATCCGGACAAGCGCCGCTACATCCCGTACGTGATCGAGCCGTCGGCCGGCGCCGATCGCGCGGCGCTCGCGTTCCTGTGCGACGCGTACGCCGAGGACGAGGTGGGCGGGGAGGCGCGCACGGTGCTGCGTCTGCATCCGCGCCTCGCGCCGATCAAGGCGGCCGTGCTGCCGCTCGTGCGTAAGGACGGCATGCCGGAGAAGGCGCTCGCGATCTATCGCGCGCTCAAGCGGCGGTTCGTCGTGGCGTACGACGAGAAGGCTGCCATCGGCCGCCGCTACCGACGGCAGGACGAGGTCGGCACGCCGTACTGCATCACGGTGGACGGCGATACGCTGGTCGACGACACGGTCACCGTGCGCGAGCGCGACAGCTGCGAGCAGACGCGCGTGCATGTCACCGAGCTCGAGACGTTTCTCGCGGAGCGCGTAGGAGGCTGACGCTTGGTGCGCCCGCCGCCGCTCGTGGTGCTCGACCGCGACGGCGTCATCAACGAGGATTCGGACGACTTCATTCGCTCCGTGGAAGACTGGCGGCCGATCCCCGGCAGCCTGGAGGGGATCGCGCTGCTCCATCGCGCCGGCGTGCGCGTGGTCGTGGTCACCAACCAGTCGGGCGTGGCGCGTGGGCTCTACACCGAGGAGGTGCTCGCCGCCATCCACGCGCGCATGATCGCGGAGGTGGAGGCCGCGGGCGGCGCGCTGGCCGGCATCTACTATTGTCCGCACCATCCGGACGACGGCTGCGAGTGCCGCAAGCCGAAGCCGGGCTTGCTGCGCCGCGCGGAGCGCGAGCTCGGCCTGCCGGTGGCCGGCGCGCCGTTCGTCGGGGACCGGCTCACGGACGTGGAGGCCGCGCGCGCGGTGGGGGCGCGGCCCATGCTCGTCCGCACGGGGTACGGCGCGCGCGTGGCGACCGCGCTCGCGCCGGACGTCGAGGTGTACGCCGACCTTCGCGCGGCCGTGGCAGCCATCCTGGGTCTGACTTCGTGAGGCTCCTCGAAGTCGCCCGGCAATGGGCAGGCTCCATTCTGTTCACGCTGTACCTGTTCCTCTCGGTGCTGGTGTATGGGCCGCTCGTGCTGCTGACGGCGCCGTTCCCGCATCGCGTGCGGTACCGCGCCGCGTTGGTGTGGGTGGATTCGGTGCTGTACCTGCTGCGCGTGCTGTGCCGCCTCGACTACGTGGTGGAGGGGCAGGAGCGGCTACCGGCCGAGAACACCGTGCTGCTCGTGAAGCACTCGTCCGCCTGGGAGACCATCGCGCAGCTCCGGATCTTCCCGCGTCAGACATGGGTGGTGAAGCGGGAGCTCTTGTGGGCGCCGGTGTTCGGCTGGGTGCTGCCGCTGCTCAAGACGATCGCGATCGATCGGCAGGGCGGCCGCTCCGCCGTGCAGCAGGTCATCGATCAGGGGCTCGAGCGGCTCGCGGAAGGGTTCTGGGTGGTGATCTTTCCCGAAGGCACTCGCGTGCCGATCGGGCAGACGCGCCGCTACGGGTTGAGCGGTGCGCTGCTCGCGGCCGCGGCGGGCCGGCCCGTGGTGCCCGTGGCGCACAACGCGGGCTACTTCTGGCGCCGGCGCGGCTGGCTCAAGCGGCCGGGCACCGTGCGCGTGGTGATCGGCCCTCCGATCCCGACGGCGGGGCGGGATCCGCGCGAGGTGAACGAAGAGGCGCAGCGCTGGATCGAGCGCACGGTGGCGGAGATCGCGCCGCCGCAAGCCGCGCCCCGCTAGCGCGCAGGGCGCGCCTCGCGGGGCGAGAGCGGCGGGCGGACTGTCGCGGCTAGACGTCGAGGTTAGAGACGGCGAGCGCGTTGCGCTCGATGAACTCGCGACGGGGCTCGACCTGGTCGCCCATCAGCGTGGAGAAGATCTCGTCGGCCGCCATGGCGTCCTCGATGCGCACCTGCATGAGGCGGCGGGTGGCCGGGTTGACCGTGGTCTCCCACAGCTGCTCCGGGTTCATCTCGCCCAAGCCCTTGTAGCGCTGGATCGTCTGCCCCTGCTTCGCCTGCTCCATGAGCCAGTCCACGGCTTCGGGGAAGCTCGTGACGTCCTTGCGCTCCTTGCCGCGCTGCACGTACGCGCCGGGGCCGATGAGGTCCTTGAGCTCGCTGCCGAGGGCGGCGATGCGCCGGTATTCGGGCGAGCGGAAGAAGCCCGCGTGGAACGTCTTGGTGGTGACGGTGCCATGGTGCTCGCGCGTGACGAGCAGCGTCGCGTCGACGCTGTCGCCTGCCGGCTGCGGCTGCACGCGGTAACGGGGACCCGTGCCGTTCAAGACCTTGAGCTGAGCTTCGAGCTGCGCGCTCCACTCCCGCTGCCGCTCCGGGTTCTCGAGCTCCGCGGCCTCGATCGGCGGGAGCCACATCATGGCGCGCAGGATGTTCGCGTCGTAGCGCTTGCCCCAGCGCTCGATGATCGCCTTGATCTCCATGTACTTGCGGGCGAGGCCCTCGAGCGCCGGCCCCTGGATCGGCGCGGCGTCCGCGCTCGGGTAGAGCACGGCGTCGGCGACGGCGCTCGTGAGCAACAACGCGTTGAGCTCGGCGTCGTCCTTGACGTAGAACTCCTGCTTGCCGCGCTTGAGCTTGTAGAGCGGCGGCTGCGCGATGTACACGTGGCCGCGCTCGATGAGCTCCGGCATCTGCCGGTAGAAGAACGTGAGCAGCAGCGTGCGGATGTGCGAGCCGTCGACGTCCGCGTCGGTCATGATGATGATGCGATGGTAGCGCAGGTTCGCCGGATCGAACTCGGCGCGCCCCACGCCGCAGCCCAGGGCCGTGATCAAGGTGCCGACCTCGGGAGATTGCAGCATCTTGTCGAACCGGGCCTTCTCGACGTTCAGGATCTTGCCCTTGAGCGGCAGCACGGCCTGCGTGCGGCGATCCCGTCCCTGCTTGGCGGAGCCGCCTGCGGAATCTCCCTCGACCAGGAATAGCTCGGATAAGGCAGGATCTTTCTCCTGACAATCGGCGAGCTTGCCCGGCAGGCCGGCCACGTCGAGCGCGCTCTTGCGCCGCGTCATCTCGCGCGCCTTGCGCGCGGCTTCGCGGGCACGGGCGGCCTCGATGATCTTGCCGACGATCGCCTTCGCTTCCGCCGGATGCTCGAGCAGGAAGGCCTCGAGGTGCTCGGCCACCGCGGACTCCACCGCCGGCTTCACCTCCGAGGACACGAGCTTGTCCTTGGTCTGCGAGGAGAACTTGGGGTCGGGCAGCTTCACGGACAACACGGCGGTGAGGCCTTCGCGCGCGTCGTCACCGGTCGTCTGGATCTTTTCGCGGCGCCCGATACCTTCCCGTTCGATGTAATTGTTGAGCGTGCGCGTGAGCGCCGCGCGGAAGCCGGCCAGATGCGTTCCGCCATCCCGCTGCGGGATGTTGTTCGTGTAGCAGAACATGCTCTCCTGGTAGCCGTCGTTCCACTGCAGGGCGGCCTCGATCTGCACCGGGCCCCGCGTCTCCTGAAAGAAGATCACCGTCGGGTGGATCGGCGTCTTGCTGCGGTTCAAGTGCGTGACGAACGCCTGGATGCCGCCTTCGAACTGGAAGACGTCGCTGCGCTCGTCGCGCTCGTCGTGCAGGCGGATCCGAACGCCGGAGTTCAGGAACGAGAGCTCCCGGAGCCGCTTCGCCAGCACGTCGTAGTCGAACTCGATGTTCGAGAAGACCGTGGGGCTCGGCTTGAAGTGAATGGTCGTGCCGGTCCGGTCCGTGGTGCCGGTGACCCGGAGCGGGGCGACCGGCTCGCCCATCCGGTACTCCTGCTCGTGGATGTGACCGTTGCGGTAGATCGTCAGATGCAGCGTCTCGGAGAGCGCGTTGACGACGGACACACCGACGCCGTGCAGTCCGCCCGACACCTTGTAGGAGTTGTCGTCGAACTTGCCGCCCGCGTGGAGCACCGTCATGATCACTTCGGCGGCGGAGCGTCCCTCCTCCGGGTGAATGTCCACGGGGATGCCGCGGCCGTCATCGGCGACCGTGATGGACTCGTCGGCATGTATCGTGACGCTAATTTCCTTGCAGAAACCAGCCAAGGCCTCGTCGATCGAGTTGTCGACGACCTCGAAGACCATGTGGTGCAGGCCGGTGCCGTCATCGGTATCCCCGATGTACATCCCCGGACGTTTGCGAACGGCCTCGAGACCCTTTAAGACCTTGATATTCTTGGAGGTATATTCGCTAGCGCTCATCCTGTAGCGACCGGTACGCAAAACCACGGCATTATACCATCCGCCGCAGCCCGCCTTGTTCCACGTGGAACACCGCGGCCTCCGAAACGGGCGTCAGCGCGGAGCCCGGCAGACCCGTCAAGAGCTGCTGAGCCGGGGCCTCGGCCAGCAGCTGCACCAGGCGATCCAGGGAGTTTCGATCGAGCTCCGCGGCGGGATCGTCGACCAGCAGCACCGCCCGCTCCGGGCCCAGCGACGCCGCGTGCAGCGCCACCTGCGCGAGGATCAACGCGCACGCCGCGAGCTTTTGCTGCCCCCTCGACGCCTCGTCCCGTGCCGCGCCCTCGCCCAGCCGGACCAGAAGGTCGGCCCGGTGCGGGCCGACTTCCGTGACGCCCGTCTGCAGGTCGCGCGCCCGGCTGGCCGCCAGCGCCTGAGCTAGGGTCTGTCCCTCCGGCCACCCGGGCCGGTATTCGATCCGGAGCGGCACCTGCAGCAAGCGTTGCCCGTGCGCCTCGACCCACGGCGCGAGCCTCGTCACGTACCCGCGCCGCAGCGCGTCGACTTCCGCGCCCGCCTCCGCCAGCGGTGCCGTCCAGGCCTCGAGCTCCGCCCCGCCCGTCCTCGCCTTCAGCGCGGCGTTCCGCTGGCTCAGCAGGCGGCGGTAACGACGCCAAGCGGCCAGGTACGACTGTTCCACGTGAAACACTCCCCAGTCGAGGAAGCGGCGTCGTTCGCTCGGGCCGCCCTCCACCAGCCCGTGCGACGAGGGATCGATCACGTACGCCGGCAGGATGGAGGCGAGGGTCGCCATGCTCTCGGCCGGGGCTCCGTCCAGCCGCTTGTCGAGCTTGCCGCGCTCGAACGCGACGCCGAGCCGATGCCGCTCGTCGTCAAAACCGACCTCTCCGTAGACGAAGAGCCGCGACTCCCCGTGGCGGATCAGCCGCCGAGTGTCCCGAGTTCTGAAGGAGCGTCCCCGCCCGAGCAGATACACGCTCTCGAGCAGGCTGGTCTTACCGGCGCCGTTCGGGCCGAAGACGTAATTGCGGTGCGGATGCAGGTCGGCCTCGATCTCCTGCAGGCATCGAACCGCCTTCACCTGCAGCCGCCGCAGGGACACCGCCGGATCCCCGCGACGCGCCTCTCAGAGGCGCATCGGCATCACGACGAAGCGGCAGCTCTGCTCGCCCGGACCCTTGATCAGGCAGCTCGAGTTCGCGTCCGTCATGCCGAACTCCACCTGATCGTCGTCCACGGCCCCCAGGGCATCGAGTAGGTACGTGACGTTGAACCCGATCTCGAACGGCTCCCCGGAGTAATCCACCTCGAGCGTCTCGAGCGCCTCCTCCTGCTCGGGGTTGTTCGCCTGCAGCACCAGCGTGTTGCCCGAAAGCTCGAGGCGAACGCCGCGGTACTTTTCGTTCGACAGGATCGCCGTGCGCTGCAGCGCGGCCTTGAGCAGATTGCGGTCCGCCACGAGGACGTTCGGCGGCGTGGTCGGAATCACGCGGTTGTAATCGGGGAACCGCCCGTCGATGAGCTTCGAGGTGAGCCGCACGCTGTCGACCTGCGCGCGCATGTGGTTCTTGCCGAGCACGAGCTCGATGTCGCCCTCGCCATCGAGCAGCCGGCTGAGCTCGAGCACGCCCTTCCGCGGCACGATGAGCTGCTCCTCCCGCGACGGCCCTCCTTCCAGCGTGACTTCGGCCAGCGCGAGCCGATGCCCGTCCGTCGCCACCGCCCGGAGCCGCTGCCGTCCGGTCTCGAGCAGCAGACCGTTCAGGTAGTAGCGCACGTCCTGTTGCGCCATCGAGAAGTGCGTCTTGTCGATGAGCCGCTTGAGATCCTTACGCGGCAACCGCAGCACCTGCTGCTGCGCGACCTCTTCCACCGTCGGGAAATCGCTGGCCCGCAATGTCGACAGCGTGAACCGGCTCCGCCCCGCCTTCACCGTCAAGCGATCTCCGCTCAGCGACACGTCCACGTTCGTGCCGTCCGGCAGCGCCTTGCAGATGTCGTGCAGCTTGCGTCCCGGTACCGTGATCTCGCCCGGCGTGCCCACGTCCACCTCGGCTTCCGCCACCATCTCCACTTCGAGATCGGTCGCGGTGACCGCCAGCTTCCCCCCGCGGGCGGTCAGCAGGACGTTGCTCAGGATCGGCATCGTCTGCCGTCGTTCCACCACGCCGACCACGGTCTGGAGCGGTTTCAGGATCGCTTCACGAGGCGCGCTGAATTTCATTTTTCATTACCCGTGTTTATCGAATCGCTGTGTCTGTTACAGCCGGCGAAGGCGTTCGCAGCGACGTTTTATGCTTTAGATTCAACAACTTAGTTCAATAGCAAAGCGCTGTATCGGCATTGTGCCGCCTGTGGGCAACATGTACATCATCCGCGGGCTGTCACTTGTCCACAGGTTGCGCCCGCGTCATCCCGTCAACGTCCTCAGGAGATTGTTGTAGTCCTCGGCGACCCGGGTCTCGGTGTCCCGCAAGAGCTTGATCCGCCGGCACGCGTGCAGCACGGTCGTGTGGTCCCTCCCCCCGAAAGCGTCTCCGATCTCCGGCAGGCTGTGCGTCGTGAGCTCCTTCGCGAGCGCCATGGCGATCTGCCGCGGCCGCGCGATGGACCGGCTGCGGCGCTTCGACAGCAGGTCGCCCACGCGAATCTTGAAGTATTCGGCCACCGTCTTCTGGATGTTCTCCACGGTGACGAGCTTCTCCTGCAGCGCCAGCAGGTCCCGCAGGGCTTCCTTGGTGAACTCCAGCGTGATCGGTTGCCCCGTGAAGCGCGCGTTCGCGAGCACCCGGCGCAACGCGCCCTCGAGCTCGCGCACGTTCGAGCGGATCCGCTGGGCGATGAAGAAGGCCACCTCCTCGGGCAGCACCTCGCCTTCCACGGCCGCCTTGCTCATGAGGATCGCCACGCTCGTCTCGAGCTCCGGCGGCTCGATGGCCACGGTGAGCCCCCAGCCGAAGCGCGACTTCAGCCGCTCCTCGAGCCCCGAGACCTCCTTCGGGTAGCGATCACACGTGAGGATGATCTGCCGCTGGCCCTCCAGCAGCGCGTTGAACGTGTGGAAGAACTCCTCCTGCGAGCGCTCCTTGCCGGCGAAGAACTGAATGTCGTCGATCAGCAGCGCATCGAGGGAGCGGTAGGCGCGCTTGAAGTCCGCGATCGTGTTGTGCTGCAGGCCGCGCACCATGTCGCTGACGAAGCGCTCCGAGTGCACGTAGGCCACCTTCGCAGCGGCGTCCCGCTTCACCATCAGGTTGCCCACCGCCTGCATGAGGTGGGTCTTGCCGAGGCCCACCCCGCCGTAGATGAACAGCGGGTTGTAGGCGCTCCCGGGGTGGTTCGCCACCTGCAGGGCCGCGGCGCGCGCGAGCTGGTTGCTCTTGCCCTCGACGAAGCTCTCGAAGGTGAACGCCGGGTTCAGCCGGCTGCCCAGCACCGCCGTGGGCTTCGGCTCCGACTCGACCACGGCCACCGCCCGCTTCGGGTCCGGGCGCGTGCCCACCTCCACCACGACCTCCGACGCTTCGTGGCAGTGGCTGCGCCACCACCGACGGATGTCCTCGAGGCAGTGCGTCTGCACCCAGTCGACGACGAAGCGGTTCGGCGCGAGCAGGCGCAGCCGGTCGCCGTCCTCCACGGCCTGCAACGGCCGGATCCAGGTGTTGAACTGCTGCTCGGACAGCTGCGCTTCCAGCGTGCGGGCGCACTGCGCCCACAGAGAAGGGTAGCCCACCGACTGCTCTGCCACGGTTTCTGCTTCTGAATCGGTTGGAGGCCGAGGCCTGAAGGAATACGGGAGTCTAATACGACGCCAATGCGGTTATCCACAGCACCGACGAAAGCCCGTCGCTATTGACACCATGGCGGCGGCCGCGTAGAGTTCCCGCCTTTCCGCAGCGCCCATCTCGTTGTTTTGACGGAACTTTTGGCCGCCGGGGTGTGTCGATGAAAAGAACGTTTCAACCGAGCAACGTGCGGCGCAAGCGCACTCACGGGTTTCGTTCCCGCATGGCCACCAAGGCCGGCCGCAAGGTGCTGAAGAGCCGTCGGGCGAAGGGACGCGCTCGTCTCACTCCGTAGTCGGGCCCGCGGGGGCTGGCGATCGGCCGGTGCCGTCGCGCTTCGGCTTTCCATCCGCTCAACGCCTGCATTCGTCGAAGGAGTTCGGGCGTGTGTTCGCCGAGCCCATTCGCTCGGTGGACCGGTTCTTCACCGTGCTCGCGCGGCCGAACGGCTTGAATGTGCCTCGGTTAGGATTGACGGTGTCGCGCCGCGCGGCCAAGAGAGCAGTGGACCGGAACCGATTGAAGCGTTTGGCTCGCGAATCTTTTCGCCTGCAGCGGCGCCTGCCGAGCTGCGACTTCGTGGTCGTGGCCAAGCCAGGCGCGGGCGAGGCGCCCGGCCCCGAGCTCCGGCGTAGCCTCGATCGCCACTTCGACCGCCTGCGGCGCAAGGCCGGGCAGCCGGATGGATAACATCCGTCTCTTTCTCTGGGTCGCGTTCCTCGCGATGGTCTGGGTGACCTACACCGTCTGGGTCACCGACTACGCGCCGCCGCCCACCGCGCCGCCGGCCACGAGCGTGCCGGAAGAGGCCGCGCCCGCGCGCCCCGACGACGGCCTGCCGCCGCTCGCGGAGCCCGGCGCCACCGAGTCCGGCTCGCCCGCGGCCGGCGCCGGGGGCGCCCCGCGGCGCTCCGTCCACGTGGTCACCGACGTGCTCGACGTCCTCATCGACCTCGAGGGCGGCGACCTCGTGCGCGTGGACCTTCCCCAGTACCCCGTCGAGAAGCATCGGCCCGATGTCCCCGTGCGCCTGCTCGACTACGAGCCCGCCACGCGCTGGGTGTACCGGACGGGCCTGCGCACGGCCGACGAGGGCGCCGACCCCGACCACACGGCCGTGTTCTCGAGCGCCGCCTCCGAGTACCGCCTGGCGGACGGCCAGGACGAGCTCACGGTGGCGCTCGACTGGACGCGCCCCGACGGCGTCACCGCCCGCAAGGTGTACACCTTCCGCCGCGGCGAGTACCGGATCGACCTCGCGCTGGAGCTCCTGAACGGCACCGGCGCGCCGCTGCGCAGCGACGGCTACGCGCAGATGCTCCGGAGGCACAACCCGCCCGAGCGCTCCTTCATGTCGGTGGACTCCTACTCGTTCACCGGCCCCGTGCTCTACGACGGCGATCAGTACCACAAGCTGCAGGTGGAAGACCTCGTGCGCCAGCCCGTGACCCAGACGGTCACGGGCGGTTGGATGGCGGCCATCCAGCACCACTTCCTCGGGGCCATCGTGCCGCCGCCCGAGCTCGAGATGCGCTATCAGGCCACGGCGCGCGACGACCAGTTCGTGCTGAGCACGGTGGCCCCGGCGCAAGAGGTGGCTCCCGGCGGGCGTCTCGAGCTCCCGCTGCGGCTGTTCGTGGGCCCGAAGCTCCAGTCCCAGCTCGCCGCCACCGCCAACGAGCTCGAGCTCACCGTCGACTACGGCGTGCTCACCATCCTCGCGCAGCCGCTCTTCTGGATGCTGTCCCAGATCGAGCGCTTCGTCGGCAACTGGGGCTGGGCCATCGTCATCGCCACCTTCATCATCAAGCTGGCCTTTTACAAGCTCACGGCCGCGAGCGGCCGCTCGATGGCCAAGATGCGCAAGCTCGCGCCGCGCATGAAGGCGCTGCAGGAGCGCTACAAGGACGACCGCCAGGCGCTCGGCCAGGCGATGATGGAGCTCTACAAGCGCGAGAAGGTGAACCCCGCCGCCGGCTGTCTGCCCATCCTCGTGCAGATGCCGTTCTTCTTTGCCTACTACTGGGTGCTCGTCGAAAGCGTCGAGATGCGGCAGGCGCCGTTCGTCCTGTGGATCGACGACCTCTCCTCGCGCGACCCCTACTTCGTGCTGCCGCTGCTCATGGGCGCCGCGATGTTCTTCCAGACGCGCCTGAATCCCGCGCCGCCCGATCCCGTGCAGGCGCGCGTCATGCAGATCATGCCGATCGTGTTCACGGTGTTCTTCGCGTTCTTCCCGTCCGGCCTCGTGCTGTACTGGCTCACGAACACCGTGCTGTCGATACTCCAGCAGTGGCGGATCAACACGATCGTGGCGCGCGAGGGCTGAGCGGCACGACCATCGCGGCGCTCGCGACGGCCCCCGGCGTGGGCGCCGTCGCCATCGTGCGCCTGTCCGGGCCCCGGGCGTTCGCCATCGCCCGCGAGCTCACCGGCCTCGAGCCCGAGCCGCGGCGCGCCGAGCTCTGCACGCTTCGCGACGCGGACGCCACCGTCATCGATCGCGGGCTGCTGCTCGCCTTTCCGGGGCCGCATTCGTACACGGGCGAGGATGTCGTGGAGCTCCACGTGCACGGCGGCCCCATCGTGAGCGACTGGCTGCTCCAGCGCGTCTACGCGCTCGGCGCGGAGCCGGCCCGGCCGGGGGAGTTCACGCTGCGCGCGTTCCTCAACGACAAGCTCGACCTCGTGCAGGCGGAAGCCGTGGCGGATCTGATCGGCAGCGGCTCGCGGCTCGCCGCGCAGGCGGCGCTGCGCTCGCTGCAGGGCGAGTTCTCCGCGGCCGTGCGCAATATCCAGGCGGGGCTCACCGAGGTCCGCGTGCACGCCGAGGCCTGGCTCGACTTCCCCGACGAGGACATCGATCCCGCGAGCGCCGCGTCGCTCGCCGGGCGCCTCGACGCCGTGGAGGCGGATCTCGAGGCGCTGCTCGAGCGCGCCGAGCAAGGCAGCGTGCTCCGCGACGGCCTCGCGGTGGTGATCGCCGGCGCGCCGAACGCCGGCAAGTCGAGCCTGCTGAACCGGCTCGCCGGCTTCGAGGCCGCGATCGTCACGGAGATCCCGGGCACCACGCGCGATCCGCTGCGCGAGCAGCTCCTGATCGGCGGCGTGCCGGTCAGCGTGGTGGACACGGCGGGGCTGCGGGCGAGCGACGATCCCGTCGAGCGCGAGGGCTTGCGCCGCGCGCGGGCCGAGATGGCCAAGGCCGATCACGTCCTGTGGGTGGCCGACGCCCGCGACGGCCTCGAGGCCGCGCGCCGCGCGGCCCGCGCTCAGATCGAAGGCGACACGCCGTTCACGGTCGTGCTCAACAAGGTGGACCTGACGGGCGAGCCGGCGGGGATCACCGAGGACGACGGCATGACCGTGGTGCGGCTGTCGGCGCTCCGCGGCGACGGCGTCGCCGCGCTCGCGGAGCATCTGCAGCGGGTGGCGAGCCGTGGCGGCGCGGCGGCCGGCGCCTTCAGCGCCCGGCGCCGGCATCTCGACGCCCTGCGGCGCGCGGGCGAGCGCCTGCGCGCGGCCCGCGCACATCTGCCGGGCGCGCTCGAGCTCGCGGCGGAGGAGCTCCGCGGAGCGCAGGCGGCGCTCTCGGAGCTCACCGGGGAAGTCACGAGCGACGATTTGCTGGGCGAGATCTTCGCCACGTTCTGCATCGGCAAGTAGCGGCCCGCCGCAGGGCCGCCGGCCGTCAGCGTCGGGGCAGCGCCGTCACCGACGCGCGGCGCGTGGCCGCGGGCGGGCGCGGCGACAGCTCCACGCGGTCCGCGCCGAACTGCTTGGCGAGGTGGAGCGTGCGCTCCGCACGCGCCACGAGCTCGTCCGCCGACTCCCCGATGCGGTGCTCCGCCACGCCGATCGACACCGTGACCCGCGCGTTGCCGAACGGCGCGCCGGCGATACGCGCCCGCAGCGCCTCCGCGAGATCCGTGGAACGCGGCGCGGGCGGCAGCTCCGCGAGCACGGCGAGCGCGTCGCCGTCGTACCGTCCGACCAGCGCCTCGGCGTCACGCCAGCGCTCCGCGGCGAGCTCCTCGGCCACGCGCTCCGCGCAGCCGCGCAGCACGTCGTCGCCGGCCCGCTGCCCGTGCCGGTCGTTCACGCTCCGCAGCGCGTCGACGTCGAGCAGATGCAGCGCGAGCGACTCCCCCCGCTGCGCGGCCCGCTCGACGCGCTCGCCGAGCAGCGCGAGGAACGCCGGGCGCGTGAGAAAGCGCGTGAGGCCGTCACGCGAGCAGGGCGCGTCGAGCGGTACGGAGAGTCGTGCCATGGCGGATCGTTGTCGTCGTCGTTTCCGGCCAGCTTGCCAGCCGGACGCGCGCGCCAACGTGACCGGGCTCGCAGAAGCGCGACGCGCCGTATGACATAAGCGGGCGCGCGGCTCAGCCGAGCAGGCTTTCGCGGCGATAGAAGCGCGCCGCGAGCGCCGCGACGGCGGCGCCGAACGCGAGCGTGGTGCCCGCGGAGAGCGCGGCGAGCGACAGCGGCACGGGCTCCTGCCGCAGCAACGCCATGATCTGCAGATGCTGGCTCAGGCTCGGTATCCACATGAGCGCCGCCCGCGGCTCCACGTTCAGGATCATGGCGAACACCAGCGGGATCGTGGGCACCAGCAGCACGAACGTGAGGTAGGTCTGCGCCTCGCGATAGGTCTTGGTGAACGAGGCCACGAGCATCATGACGGCCGCCCCGAGCGGCGCGAACGGCGCGAGCACCCCGAACACGGCGAGCGCCGTGCCCGCGCCGAAGCCTGCGCTCATGCCCACCCGCTCGAGCGGCAGGTAGTGCACCGCCACGGGAAACGCCGCGAGCGTGAGGCCGAGCGTGAGCAGCATGCAGATCACGGTGGCCGCCATCTTGCCGAGCAGGAGCTCCGTCCGCGCCACCGGCAGGCTCAGCAGCGGCTCGAGCGAGCGGCGTTCCCGCTCGCCCGCCGTGGAATCGATGGCGAGGTGCAGGCCTCCGGTCAGCATCGCGAACAGCAGGAAGTAGGTCAGCATGCCGAGCATGAGCGCCGAGCGCCCGGCGGGCGTGGACACGTCGCGCTCGTCGATGGCGATCGGCCTGAGCAGCAGGGGGTCCACGCCCAGCGCCACGAGCCGCAGCGTCCCGATCCGCGACGCGTAGGCGCCCAGCGCGCGCCGCACGCGCTCGACGCGGCCGCTGGCGCGGGATTTCGAGCGGTCGAAGATCAACGTGATCCGCGCGGCCGCCGTGGTCCCGAAGTCCTTGGCGAAGCGCTCGTCCAGCGCGAGCACGAGGTCGTGCTCGCCGCGGGCCACGGCCGCGGCCGCGTCGTCGGCGTCCTGCAGGCCGTGCTCGGCGAGGGGCTCGATCCCGCGCGCCGCGAGAAACGCCTGCAGGTTCGGCGCCTGCTCGATGCCGAGCATCGGCACCTCGAGCGGCTCCTCGATGGACGACACGCTCTGCGACACCGCCACGCTCATGATCACCGCGAACAGCACGGGGCCGAGCAGCGGACCGAGCAGCAGCGAGAACATGATGCGGCGGTCGCGCGCCGTCTCGAGCAGCTCCTTGCGGCACACGACCGCGATCGCACGCCTCATGCGGCCGCTCCGCGGCTCGCGCCCAGCACGGCGGCGACGAAGATCTCCTCGAGGTTGCGGCCCGGATGGCGCGCGGCGAGCTCGGCCGGCGTGCCGCGCTCGACCACGCGGCCGCCCGCGATGATCACGAGCCGATCCACGAGCGCTTCCACCTCCTGCATGATGTGGCTGGAGAGCAGCACGCAGCAGCCCTGGTCGCGCAGCTCCCGCAGCCAGTCGCGCAGATGCCGCGTGGCCATGACGTCGAGCCCGTTCGTGGGCTCGTCGAGCAGCAGGTGCTTGGGGTCGTGCACGAGCGCCCGGGCCAGCGCCACCTTGGTGCGCTCGCCTTGCGAGAAGCCCTTCGCCTTGCGATGCGCGATCGCGCGCAGGTCCAGCCGGTCGAGGAGCTCCTCCACGCGCTTCGCGAGCAGCGGCTCGGGCAGGCCGTGCAGCCGGCCGTAGTACGCGATGTTCTCCGCCGCCGTGAGCTGCTGATAGAGCCCGGCGCTGTGGGGCAGCACGCCGAGCACCCGGCGCACTCCGAGCGGATCGGCGGCCACGTCGATGCCGCCCACCGTGGCCGTGCCCGAGTCCGCCGAGATCACGGTGGACAGGATTCGCAGACAGGTGGACTTGCCGGCGCCGTTCGGGCCGAGCAGGCCCGTGATCTCGCCGTCCGCCGCGTCGAACGTGACGGCGTCGAGCGCCTGCACGGCGCCGAACCGCTTGCTCAAGCCGCGGACCGCGATCATCGACGAACCCTGCCGGCCCGCGCCGGGCTGGCCCCAAGCGCACTCAAGGCGCGGGCCCCATGAAGCTCAGGAAGAACGGCGCCGGCGGCTCCTGCTCGAGGCAGGCGCCGTCGACGGCGCCGGGGTCGGCACTCTCGAGGAACGCGCGCATCAGCCGCGGCACGCAGCCTACGGCCGCGAGCCCGTGCCCCTGCCCCCGGCCCACGAGATGCGCCGCGCGCGTGAGGCCGCCGGCGATCGCGCGCTCGGCGTAGGCGGGCGGCGTGATCGGATCGTGCTCGCCGGAGAGCAGCAGCACGGGCCGATCGGACACGACCGGCCGCTTGAAGTCCGGATCGATCACGCCGCGCGGCCAGCGCGAGCAGATCGTCTCGAGCCCGTCCACGATCGCGGTGCCGAGGTAGGTCTCCCCGAGGCCGACCCGCGCAACGACGGGGAAGAACGGATAGTCCTCGGTGCACACCACGGCGTTGTGCATCGGGAAGCTCAACGCCTCGGGAAGGTTCTGCAGCAGGGCGCGCGCCTGGCTCACGAGCGGCTCGGGGTTGCCGTCGAGCGCCTCGGACACGAGCAGCGGCAGCAACGACGCCGTCGCGGGCGAGTAGCTCATGAAGCGCACCACGGCCTGCAGATGGGCGGACGTGAACACGACCGGCGTGCGCCTGCCGGACCCGGCGTCGAGCGTCTCGACCTCGAGCGGCTGCTCCGCCACGGCGGCCGCGAGCGCCCGGAAGCGCGCCTCGACGTCGCCGAAGCGGTGCGCGCAGGCCGCGTCCTCGGCGCAGCGCGCGAAGATCCGCTCGAGCGCGGCCTGCGCGTGCGGCGCGACGTCGGGCCCCAGCGCCACCTCGGCCGGCACGACGCCGTCGAGAATGACGGCCCGCGTGCGCTCCGGGAAGCGGCGCAGATAGTGCTGCGCCACGCGCGTGCCGTAGGAGACGCCGTACAGGTTCCACTGCTCCACGCCGAGGGCGGCGCGCAGACGCTCGAGGTCCTGCACGGCAACGCTGGTCGTGTAGAAGCGCGGATCGCCGTCGAGCTCGGCGAGGCAGCGCTCCACGTAGCGCGCGAGCTCGCCGGTGTCGGCCATCTCGAGCGTGAGATCGTCCGGGGTCTCGCAAAGCAGGTCCTCCGCCGAGCGCCCCGTGCCGCGCTGGTCGAGCAGCACGAGCTCGCGGTCCCGGCGCACCGGCTCGAACTGCTCGCGCACCTGCAGATAGAAGTCCACCGTGCTCTGCCCGGGTCCGCCGGCGATGAGGACGAGCGGGTCCGGGCGAGGCGTGGCCGTTTGCGCCCCGATGCGCGCGACGAAGAGCTCGATGGTGCGGCCCTCGGGCTCGCGCGGATCCTCGGGCACCGTCAACGTGGTGCAGCGGGCGAACACCGCGGGCAGTGACCCGGTCTCGAGCCTGCACGCGCCGAGCTCGAGCGGCTGCTCGGCGGCCGCGGCAGGCGGCAGCGCGGCGGCGGCCAGCCCCAGCCACGCGAGGTAGGCGAAGCGCATGGGCGTGAATGTTGGCGCGCGGCGGGGTGGTTGCCAAGCCGGATATGCGCGCCGCCGCGCTACAATTCGCGGTCTCATGCGCTATCCCACTCGATTCGACTGCATCGTCGTCGGCGGCGGGCACGCGGGCACGGAAGCGGCCCTCGCGGCCGCGCGCTGCGGTGCCCGCACGCTGCTGCTCACGCAGAATCTCGAGACGATCGGCCAGATGAGCTGCAACCCCGCCATCGGGGGCGTCGGGAAAGGCCATCTCGCGAAGGAGATCGACGCGCTCGGCGGCGCGATGGCGCGGGCGGCCGATCGGGCCGGCATCCACTTCCGGATCCTGAACGCGAGCAAGGGACCGGCGGTGCGCGCCACGCGCGCGCAGGCCGACCGCGTGCTCTACAAGCAGGCGATCCGGCAGCTGCTCGACGAGCAGCCCAACCTCACGCTGCTCCAGCAGGGCGTGGACGACCTGCTGCTCGCGGGGGGGCGGGTCCGCGGCGTCGTCACGCAGGCGGGCGTGACCGTGGAGGCCTCCACCGTCGTGCTCACGGTGGGGACGTTCCTGGCCGGGAAAATTCACGTGGGCGAGGTCAACTACGCGGGCGGCCGCGCCGGCGACCCGGCGGCGATCGGGCTCGCGCGGGCGCTGCGCGACCTGGGTCTCAACGTGGGGCGGCTCAAGACCGGCACGCCGCCGCGCATCGACGGGCGCACGGTGAACTACGCCGGGCTCGAGGAGCAGCCCGGCGACGTGCCGACGCCGGTGTTCTCGTTCCTGGGCTCCCGCGCCGAGCACCCGCGACAGGTGTCCTGCTACATCACGCGCACCACGGAGCGCACGCACGACATCATCCGCGCGGCCCTGCACCGCTCGCCGCTCTTCAGCGGTGCCATCGAAGGCACGGGCCCGCGCTACTGCCCGTCCATCGAGGACAAGGTGGTGCGCTTCGCGGACCGCACGTCGCACCAGGTGTTCATCGAGCCCGAGGGGCTCGCCACGCACGAGATCTACCCGAACGGCATCTCCACCTCGCTGCCGTTCGACGTGCAGCACGAGCTCGTGCGCTCCATCCCCGGCTTCGAGCGCGCGCACATCACGCGGCCCGGCTACGCCATCGAGTACGACTTCTTCGATCCGCGCGACCTGAAGCCCACGCTCGAGACGAAGGCCATCGAGGGCCTGTATTTCGCGGGCCAGATCAACGGCACCACGGGCTACGAGGAGGCGGCGGCGCAAGGGATCGTCGCCGGCATCAACGCGGGCCGCGCGGCGCTCGGCCGCGAGCCCTGGTACCCGCGCCGCGAGGAGGCCTACATCGGCGTGCTCATCGACGACCTCATCACGCGCGGCACGACGGAGCCCTATCGCATGTTCACGAGCCGCGCCGAGTACCGGCTCACGCTGCGGGAGGACAACGCGGACCTGCGGCTCACGCCCGTCGGCCGCGCGCTCGGCGTGGTGGACGACGAGCGCTGGAGGCGGTTCGAGGCGCGCCGCGAGGCCACCGCCGGCGAGGCCGCCCGGCTCGAGCGCATCGTCGTGCGGCCGAAGGACGTGCCCGCCGCGAGCCCGCTCGCGCCGCTCGCGCGCGAGGCCAACGCCTACGAGCTGCTGCGGCGTCCCGGGGTCCGCTACGACGACCTCGTCGCCCTCGAGCGCGTGGGCCCGTCGCCGCATTTCGCCGGGCTCGACGCCGAGGAGGCGGAGCGCGTGGCCGCGAGCGTGGAGATCGAGGCGCGCTACGCGGGGTACGTGCAGCGCCAGGCGGAGGACATCGAGCGCCGCCGCCGCGAGGACGGCACGCCCCTGCCGCCCGATCTCGACTACCGCGAGGTGCGCGGCCTGTCGGCCGAGGTGCGCGAGAAGCTCGAGCGCGTGCGCCCGGAGAGCATCGGCCAGGCCGCCCGCATCTCCGGCGTGACGCCGGCCGCGATCTCGCTGCTCCTGGTGCACTTGAAGAAGCGGGCGCTGCGCCGCGCGTGACGCCGCCCGGCCCAAAGGGCCGGCGGCGGCCCGGCCGTGCCATACGGTGATCCCGAACTGGCAATCCGCCCGCCGGCCCCCTACCATACCGCCCCCACGCAACCCACCCTGGAGTGATCTGGTCTTGTCTCGTCGCGATTTTGTGAACAACGGAATGGTTCTGCGCGGCGCGCTCGGGGCGCTGCTCGCGCTCGGCGCCGCGGCGGCGCTCGGCCAAACGAACGGCACCAACGCCCCGCCGCTGATGCCGCTCACGATCGAAGGCGATCCCGCGCGGGGCCGCGTGCTCGCGCAAACGTGCGAGGGGTGTCACGGCATCGACGGCTACCGCAACGCGTATCCGTCCTATCACGTGCCGAAGCTCGGCGGGCAGAACGCGGATTACATCGAGGTGGCCCTGCAGGGCTATCGGCGCGGCACGCGCTCGCACCCGACCATGCAGGCGCAGGCGAGCACGCTCACCGACCAGGACATCGCCGATCTCGCGGCGTATTTCGCGAGCGTCGAGGGGCAGCCGTCGTCCGGCAAATCCGCGGCGGACCCGGCCACCATCGAGGAAGGCAAGCGCAAGGCCACGGCCTGCGTGCAGTGCCACGGCGAGGCGGGCATCGCCCAGGCGTCGCAGTGGCCGAACCTCGCGGGGCAGCACGCGTCGTATCTGCAGCACGCGATCCAGCAGTATCAGACGGGCAAGCGGCAGGACCTGGTGATGGCCCCCATGGTGGCGGGGCTCGACGAGCAGACGGTGGAGCAGATCGCGGCCTACTTCGCGTCCCAGGAGCAACTCTTCACCCTCAACGCGCCTTGACGGCGACGTCGCCGCGCCGGCCGTGACCGGCCGGCCGCGGCGGCGGGGCGCGGATCGCGCTACGCTGGCGCCGCCATGCAGCAGCCAGTCGCCAACCGGCGGGCGCACCCGTGACCGACGCCGCGCCCACGCCCCCCGTCGTGCGCGAGCGCCTCGCCGCCGCGGGGTTCTCGCCGTCCGCGCCGGAGGTGGAGCGGCTGGCCGCGTTCCTCGCGCTGCTCGCGCGCTGGAACCGCGTCTACAACCTCACGGCCATCCGCTCCACCGAGGAGCTCGTCGATCGGCACCTCGCGGAGAGCCTCGCGCTCGCGCCGCTGCTGCAGGGCACACGGATCGCCGACGTCGGCACGGGCGCGGGCCTGCCCGGCATCCCGCTCGCGATCGTGGAGCCCGAGCGGCAGTTCACGCTGATAGAGCCCCGTGCGAAGCGCGTGCGCTTCCTGCGGCACGTGGCCGCGCAGCTCGAGCTCGGCAACGTCACCGTGGCGCAGACGCGCGCCGAAGATTTACGGCCCGCGCATCCGTTTGATACCGTGCTCGCCCGAGCCGTGGCGCCCCCGGCCGAGCTGCTCGAGATCTGCCGTCCGCTCGCGGCGCCGGGCGGCGCGGTCCTGCTGCTGACCACGGACCGGCTCGCGGCCGAGCTCGAAGCGCTCGCCCCGGGCCACGGCCTGCGCCGGGCCGCGCACCACCGCCGGCCGGGCCTGCGGGGATCGATCTTGATGCTGGAGCGCATTGAGTGAACGAGGCGTCGGCATGACCGCCGTGATCGCCGTGGCCAACCAGAAGGGCGGCGTCGGCAAGACCACGACGTGCGTCAATCTCGCGGCCTCGCTCGCGGCCACGCAGCGCCGCGTGCTGCTCGCGGACCTCGACCCGCAGGGCAACGCGACGATGGGCTGCGGAATCGACAAGAACGCCGTGGAGCGCACCGTGTGCGACGTGCTGCTCGACGACCTGCCGGCGGAGCAGGCCATCCGTCCGGCGGCCGAGGCGGGTTTCGCCGTGCTGCCGAGCAACCAGGAGCTCACGGCGGCCGAGGTGGAGCTCCTGAAGCTCGAGCAGCGGGAGTTCCGGCTGCGGCGGGCGCTGGAGCCCGTGCTCGACCGGTACGACTACGTGCTGATCGACTGCCCGCCCGCGATCAACATGCTCACCGTGAACGCGCTCACCGCGGCCGGGTACGTGCTGATCCCCATGCAGTGCGAGTACTTCGCGCTGGAGGGGCTCACGGCGCTGCTCGGCACCATCGAGCAGATCCGGGCGGCCGCGAACCCGGAGCTCACGATCCACGGCATCCTTCGCACGATGTTCGATCCCCGGAACAACCTGGCGAACGAGGTCTCGTCGCAGCTCCTGCAGCATTTCGGCGACCGGGTGTACCGCACCGTGATCCCCCGCAACATTCGCCTCGCGGAGGCGCCGAGCTTCGGCCGGCCGGTGCTGCTGCATGACAAGTACTCGCGCGGCGCGCTCGCCTACCTCGCGCTCGCCGGCGAGATCAACCGCCGGGCGGGCATTCCGCCGGCCGTCGCGCCGGAGTCCTCCACGGGCTCCTGAACCGTTGCGGCGCCGGCCCGCCCGTAACCTCCTGGCGAATCGCGCTACAATCGCGCGCGGTTCGAACGCCGATTCCCCACGCCCCGCGGAGCCGCCCGCACCATGAACAAGCGCAGAAGTCTCGGCCGAGGCCTCGAGGCGCTGCTGTCGAGCAGCGCGCTGCCGCAAGCCGCGCCCGCCGCCGAGCCCGCGGCGCCGTCGGCGTCGGTCATCCCGGACGGCCACCTCAAGGAGCTGCCCGTGGATCTGCTGCAGCGCGGCCGCTATCAGCCGCGCATCGACATGCGCGAGGAGACCCTGGCCGAGCTCGCCGAGTCCATCCGCGCGCAGGGCATCGTGCAGCCGATCGTCGTGCGGCCGCTGAGCCGCGGAGACGGCGGCGAGACGCGCTACGAGATCATCGCGGGCGAGCGCCGCTGGCGCGCGGCGCAGATGGCGGGGCTCCACACCGTGCCGGCGATCGTCAAGGACATCCCGGACGAGGCGGCGGTCGCGGTGGCGCTCATCGAGAACATCCAGCGCGAGAACCTGAATCCCCTGGAAGAAGCCCGCTCCCTGAAGCGTCTCACCGACGACTTCGGCCTGACGCACGCCGAGGCCGCGGAGGCCGTGGGCCGCTCGCGCACGGCGGTGACCAACCTCCTGCGGCTCTTGGAGCTACCGGAGCCCGTCCGCGCGATGGTGGAGCGGCGCGAGCTCGACATGGGCCACGCTCGCGCCCTGCTCGGGCTCACGAGCGCGAAGCAACAAATCGAGCTGGCCCAGCGGGTGTACCGGGAAGGACTGTCCGTGCGGGACACCGAGCGGGCCGTGCGGCGGCTGCTCGAGGGCGCGCCGGCGGCCAGGCCCGTGGCGAGCAAGGCGCCCGATCCCGACGTGCAGCGGCTCGAAACCCAGCTTGCCGAGACGCTTGGGGCCAAGGTGAGCATCGAGCACGGCGCGAAAGGCGGCCGCGTGGTGATCCGCTACAACACGCTCGACGAGCTCGAAGGGATTCTCGCCCACATCCGGTAGGTACTTACCGGAGCACGGCTGCGTTCGGTTGAATAGACAGAGGTGTCTGCTACAATGCGCGGCTGTAAAAGGCCACGCCGCCGTCGTGGCTTTTTTTTGCCGACCCCCACGGTACGGCTCCCGGCGCGAAAGAGAGGCCGCTGTGCTGACTGACGACAGCCGAGTCGTGCCGTTGATGTTGCTCGCGCAGACGGGCGTGACCGTGGGGCTGGCTCTGCTGCTGAAGCTCGGGCAAGGCGACGTGGTCGCCCGCTCCGCGCTCATCGGCGGCATGACCGCAGTGATTCCCAACGGGTTCCTCGCCGCGCGGCTGCTGGCGCCGCGAGCGGCGGCGAACGCGCGGGCCTTGATGCGTGCCGCGTGGTTGGGGGAGATCGGCAAATTACTTCTGACGGCATTGCTGTTCGGCGCCGCATTTGCGCTCATAAGACCGATCTCGCCCGTGGCCGTGCTCGGCGGGTACATCGCAGCGCAACTCGTGGTGTTCGGCGCGCTGCTGCACGGCGGAGCGAACGGCAACGACAACAGGAAGAGTTCGAAGAATGGCAGGTGAGCATTCGGCCGAGCAGACGTCCGGCGAATACATCCAACACCATCTGGAGAACCTCCAGCTCTGCCGCGTAGACGGCCAGTGGGTATGGAACCACTGCCCCGAGGGCATCTTCGCCGGCTTTGCGAGCTGGACCATCAACGTCGACTCGATGTTCTTCTCGCTGGTGCTCGGCGTGGCCTTCATCTGGCTGTTCGGCCGCGTGGCGAAGCAGGCCACGCCGGGCGTGCCGGGCAAGCTGCAGCTCGTCGTCGAGATGATCGTCGGCTTCGTCGACAGCTCCGTCCGCGACGCCTTCCATGGCAAGAACCCGCTGATCGCGCCGCTCGCCCTCACGATCTTCGTGTGGGTGTTCTTCATGAACGCGATGGACCTGATCCCCGTGGACTGGCTGCCGTGGACGGCGTCCCTGCTGGGGATCGAGTACCTGCGAGTGGTGCCCTCGGCCGATGCGAACATCACGTTCGCGATGTCGCTGGCCGTGTTCGTGCTGGTGATCTACTACTCGCTGAAGGTCAAGGGCCCGATCGGGTTCCTGAAAGAGTTCACCATGCATCCGCTCTCGCCGCCTACGAAGGGCGTCGCGATCGTGGCCGCGCCGATCGCCATCGCGTTCAACTTCGTGCTGGAGGGAGTTGCGTTCCTGGCCAGACCGCTCTCGTTGTCCTTACGTCTCTTCGGCAACATGTATGCGGGCGAGCTGATCTTCATCCTCATCGCCCTCATCGGCGTCTGGCAGCTGCCCTTCCATTTCGGCTGGGCCGTGTTCCACATCCTGATCGTGACGCTGCAGGCGTTCATCTTCATGATGCTGACGATCGTTTATCTGAGTCAGGCCCACGACACGGGGCATTGACCGCGAGTTCTTTCTTGACGCTACGGACCATTCTCGACTGGAGACTCTGATGGATATTGTGATTGGCTTGACGGCGGTTGCGGTTGCTCTCCTCATCGGCCTCGGCGCGGTAGGCGTGGGCGTCGGCATGGGTCTGCTCGGCGGCCGGTTCCTCGAGGGCGCCGCGCGGCAGCCCGAGCTCGCCCCGATGCTGCGTACGCAGATGTTCATCGTGGTGGCCCTGCTCGACGCCGTGGCGATGATCGGCGTGGCCGTTGCGCTCCTGTTCACGTTCGCCAATCCGTTCATCGGCCAGCTGACCAGCTGACGGCCGTCCTCTCTGCGGTAAGAGGAGCCAGCCGTGGACCTGAACTGGACTCTGGTGGGCCAGACGATCGCGATGATCTTCTTCGTCTGGTTCTGCATGAAGTACATCTGGCCGCCGATCATGGGCGCCATCGAAGCGCGCCAGGCGGCCATCGCCGAGGGGCTGGCCGCGGCGGAGCGCGGCCGCACCGACTTGGCGGCCGCGAAGGACGAGGCCCAGAAGATCGTCGCCGCGGCGCGGGATCAGGCTCGCGGCATCATCGAGCAGGCCAACGCGCGCGCCGCCGAGATCGTCGAGCAAGCGCGGGCGGCCGGCGAAGCGGAGAAGAAGCGCCAGCTCGAAGGCGCGCGCGCCGAGATCGACGTGGAGATCAACCGCGCCCGCGACGAGCTGCGGCGGCAGGTGGCAGTGCTCGCCATCGCCGGCGCCGAGCAGGTGCTCGGGCGCGAGATCGATCCCAACAAGCACCGCGAGCTGTTGGACCGGCTCGCGGCCGAGCTCTGAAGCGAGGCACGTAGATGGCGGATCACGGCACGGTCGCCCGCCCCTACGCGCGGGCGCTGTTCGAGATCGCGCAAGGCGAAGGCAAGCTCGCGGAGTGGTCGGCCGCGCTGGCGGCGGCGGCCGCCGTGGTGCGTGACCCCGTGGCGAAGGCGTATCTCGGCCAGCCGGGCCTCACGAACGAGGAGCGCGCCAATTTCGTCGCGAGCATCGCCGGGCAGGTGCCGGAAGGGCGGCTGCTCGAGAGCGGCCACGGCAAGAACCTGCTGCTCCTGCTCGCCGAGAACCGTCGCCTCAAGGTGCTGCCCGAGATCTCTGCGCAGTTCGACGCGCTAAAAGCGCAGGCCGAGAACAAGCTTCGCGTTACCATGGTGACTGCCGTGCCGGTGGACGGCGCGGTGACCGAGAAGATCGCGGAGGCGCTTCGAGCCAAGCTCGGCCGCCTGGTCGAGATCGAGCAGGAAGTGGACCCGTCGTTACTCGGCGGCGCCGTCATTCGGGCCGAGGACATGGTCATCGACGGCAGCGTGCGCAGCCGCCTGCAGCGGCTTGCCGAGAGCCTCACCCATTAGAAGACCGAGGACTGCAACATGGCTATCAAGGCTTCCGAAATCAGCGACTTGATCCGCGAGCGGATCAAGAACTTCGAAGCGAAAGCGGAGGCTCGCGACGTCGGCACGATCATCGCGCTGACGGACGGCATCTGCCGCATCCACGGCCTTGCCGACGTGCAGTACGGCGAGATGATCGAGTTCCCCGGCAACACCTTCGGGCTCGCCCTCAACCTCGAGCAGGACTCCGTGGGCGCCGTGATTCTCGGGGACTACAAGCACATCAAGGAGGGCGACACCGTCAAGACCACGGGCCGCATCCTCGAGGTGCCCGTGGGCGAGGGGCTGCTCGGCCGCGTGGTGGATGCCCTGGGTAACCCGATCGACGGCAAGGGCCCGATCAAGGCGGAGGGCACCTCCCCGATCGAGAAGGTGGCGCCGGGCGTGATCGACCGCCAGTCCGTGAGCGTGCCGGTGCAGACGGGCTTGAAGTCCATCGACTCGATGGTGCCGATCGGCCGCGGCCAGCGCGAGCTCATCATCGGCGACCGCCAGACCGGCAAGACCGCCGTCGCCGTGGACACCATCATCAACCAGCGCGGCGGCGACCTGAAGTGCATCTACGTCGCCATCGGCCAGAAGGCGTCCACCGTCGCGAACGTGGTGCGCAAGCTCGAGGAGCACGGCGCGATGGAGCACACCATCGTCGTCGCCGCCACCGCCGCGGAGTCGGCCGCCATGCAGTACATCGCCCCGTACGCGGGCTGCGCCATGGGCGAGTACTTCCGCGACAAGGGCGAGGACGCGCTCATTATCTATGACGACCTCACGAAGCAGGCGTGGGCGTACCGGCAGGTCTCGTTGCTGCTGCGCCGCCCGCCCGGCCGCGAGGCGTACCCCGGCGACGTGTTCTACCTCCACTCGCGCCTGCTCGAGCGCGCGGCCCGCGTGAACGCGGCCTACGTGGAGCGGTTCACGAACGGCAAGGTCAAGGGCCGCACGGGCTCGCTCACGGCGCTGCCGATCATCGAGACGCAGGCCGGCGACGTGTCGGCGTTCGTGCCGACGAACGTCATCTCCATCACCGACGGCCAGATCTATCTCGAGACGGGCCTGTTCAACGCCGGCATCCGGCCCGCCATCAACCCGGGTCTCTCGGTGTCGCGCGTGGGCGGCGCCGCGCAGACGAAGATCATCCGCAGGCTCGGCGGCGGCGTGCGCCTCGCGCTCGCCCAGTACCGCGCGCTCGCGGCGTTCGCGCAGTTCGCGTCGGACCTCGATCCCGCCTCGCGCAAGCAGCTCGAGCGCGGCCAGCGCGTGACCGAGCTCATGAAGCAGAAGCAGTACTCGCCGCTCTCCGTGGCCGAGATGGCGCTGTCGCTGTACGCCGTGAACGAGGGCTACCTCGACGACGTGCCGGTGGCGAAGGTGACGGACTTCGAGGCGGCGCTGCACGACTACGCGCGCTCGAACCACCGCGCGCTGCTCGACCGCATCAACGCGTCCGGCGACTACAACGACGAGATCGCGGCCGAGCTGAAGAAAGTGGTGGAGGCCTTCAAGCAGACCGGCGCCTACTGAGGGGCCCGGGGAGAGGCACGATGGCGAGCGGCAAGGAAATCCGCACCAAGATCGCGAGCGTCCGGAGCACGCAGAAGATCACCAAGGCCATGGAAATGGTGGCTGCGTCGAAGCTCAGGCGCACGCAGCAGCGCATGGCCGCGTCGCGCCCGTACGCGGAGCGCATCCGCACGGTGATCGGCCACCTCTCCGAGGCGAACCCGGATTACCGGCACCCCTACCTCGTCACGCGCGAGGTGAAGCGCGTCGGCTACATCATCATCACCACCGACCGCGGCCTCTGCGGCTCGCTCAACGTGAACACGTACCGCGCAGTGCTCGCGGACCTGCGCAAGTGGCAGGACCAGGGCATCGAGGCGGACCTCTGCCTCATCGGCGCGAAGGGCATCGCCTACTTCCGGCGCCTCAAGGTGAACATCGTGGCCGCCACGAGCCACCTGGGCGAGGCGCCCAAGGTGGCGGACCTCATCGGCGCGATCACGGCGATGACGGACGCGTACAAGGAAGGGCGGATCGATCGCCTGTTCCTCGTGCACAGCGTGTTCGTGAACGCGATGACGCAGACGCCCGTGATCAGCACGCTGCTGCCGGTGGAGGCCATCGACAAGGAGGCCCTGCAGCAGCACTGGGACTACATCTACGAGCCGTCCGCGAGCGACCTGCTCGACAACGTGCTCACCCGCTACATCGAGTCGCAGGTCTATCGCGGCGCGGTGGAGAACACCGCCTGCGAGATGGCGGCGAAGATGGTGGCGATGAAGGCCGCGAGCGACAACGCGGGCAAGTTCATCGAGCAGCTGCAGCTGCAGTACAACAAGGCGCGGCAGGCGCAGATCACGCGCGAGATCGCCGAGATCGTCGGCGGCGCCTCGGCGGTGTAGGCGGTCTCAGGTGCCGCGAGCGAACCGGGTAGGAGCGAACGAGCGGTAGGAGCGGCTTTTCGAGCCGCGATCTTTGAACAGCGAGACATAGAAGCCCATGAGCACGAGCACGACAGGCAGGATCGTCCAGGTCATCGGCGCGGTGGTCGACGTCGAGTTCCCCCGCGAGTCCATCCCCAAGGTCTACGACGCGCTCAAGCTCCAGGACCGCGACCTGACCCTCGAGGTCCAGCAGCAGCTCGGCGACGGCATCGTCCGCACGATCGCCATGGGCCCGAGCGAAGGTCTGCGCCGCGGCCTCGCCGTGACCAACACGGGCCAGCCGATCGCGGTGCCCGTGGGTCCCGCCACGCTCGGCCGCATCATGAACGTGCTCGGCGACCCCATCGACGAGAAGGGCCCCGTGAACGCCGAGGAGCGCTGGCAGATCCACCGCCCGGCGCCCACCTACGAGGACCAGGCCCTCGCCACGGAGCTGCTCGAGACGGGCATCAAGGTCATCGACCTCATCATGCCGATCGCCAAGGGCGGCAAGATCGGCCTCTTCGGCGGCGCCGGCGTGGGCAAGACCGTGACGCTGCTCGAGCTCATCAACAACATCGCCAAGCAGCACGGCGGCTACTCCGTGTTCGCCGGCGTGGGCGAGCGCACCCGCGAGGGCAACGACTTCTACCACGAGATGAAGGAAGCCGGGGTGCTCGACAAGGTGGCGCTCGTGTTCGGCCAGATGAACGAGCCGCCCGGCAACCGTTTGCGCGTGGCGCTCACGGGCCTCACGATGGCGGAGTACTTCCGCGACGAAGGCCGCGACGTGCTGATGTTCATCGACAACATCTACCGTTACACGCTCGCCGGCACCGAGGTGTCGGCGCTGCTCGGCCGCATGCCTTCGGCGGTGGGTTACCAGCCGACGCTCGCCGAGGAGATGGGCGTGCTGCAGGAGCGCATCACGTCGACGAAGAAGGGCTCGATCACGTCGTTCCAGGCCGTGTACGTTCCGGCCGACGACCTGACCGACCCGTCGCCCGCGACGACGTTCGCGCACCTCGACGCGACGCTCGTGCTGTCGCGACAGATCGCGGAGCTCGGCATCTATCCGGCGGTCGACCCGCTCGCGTCGACGAGCCGTCTGCTCGACCCGAACGTGATCGGCCAGGAGCATTACGACGTCGCGCGTCAGACGCAGGCGATCCTGCAGCGCTACAAGGAGCTCCAGGACATCATCGCGATCCTCGGCATGGACGAGCTCTCCGAGGAAGACAAGCTGATCGTGCAGCGTGCGCGCAAGATTCAGCGCTTCCTGTCGCAGCCGTTCGCGGTCGCGGAGGCGTTCACCGGCCAGCCCGGCAAGTACGTGCCGCTCGCGGAGACGATCCGCGGCTTCAAGGCGATCGTGCAGGGCGAGTACGACCACCTGCCGGAGCAGGCGTTCTACATGGTCGGCGGCATCGAGGAAGCCGTCGAGCGTGCGAAGAAGCTCGCCTGACGGCGAGCGGAGGTGAGCACCGATGACGATCCACGTCGACATCGTCAGCGCCGAGGGCGCGATCTACTCGGGCGAGGCGAAGATGGTCTTCGCCCCGGCGAAGATGGGCGACGTCGGCATCGCGCCGCGCCATGCGCCGCTCCTGACGGACCTTCGCCCCGGCGAGGTCCGCGTGCAGCGCGACGACGGCCCGGAGCTCTTCTTCTACGTGACGGGCGGCATGCTCGAGGTGCAGCCGCACGTCGTCACGGTGCTCGCCGATAGCGCGCTTCGCGCCGAGGACTTGGACGAGGCCGCGGCGCTCGAGGCCCGCGAGCGCGCGCGCCAGGCACTCGAGGGCCGGACCGGCGAGGTCGACCTCGAGCAGGCGCAGCGGCAGCTGGTCGAAGCCGAGGCGCGCTACCGCGCGGCGCAGAAGCTGAAGGGCAAGCGCGCCGGGTAATCAAGAGCCCGGCGCGCGCCCGCCCGCCTTTCAAACCGCCGAAAAGATCCGGTCCCGGCGTCAACCTTACGTCGAATTCCGCGTAGCTTTTCGCATTCTCGACCGCATGCCGCGCGCTATCATGAGCGCAGGCTCGCGTTCGAGGAGCAGTCGTTGCCCCTATCGGTCGTTCTCCTGGCCGCCGGCCAGGGCAAGCGCATGCACTCGGATCTGCCGAAGGT
>DATCLY010000058.1:0-156811 GCA_036563665.1 Gammaproteobacteria bacterium | reverse complement strand
AGCCGCGATTCTTGCGTTACCGCAGGCGGCGCGGCTCGCATGTGCCCCTTCCAGCACCGGCGTGAATACTTCCCTGTAGCCTCGCGCGCGCACGTCCTGTGCGCGAGCGTGCTGGAAGGGGCACATGCGATCCACGCCGCGAAGCGTTGGCGCGGGTCTTGGCGCTGAAGAATCGCGGCTGGAAAGCCGCTCCCACAGGGGGCGCTTTCGCCTGCGGCGCGCTGTCGGCTAACCTCGTGACATGAGCGAAGCGTCGCCAGGCGGTCATGACACGCCGCTCGCCGGCAAGACGGTGGCCGTTCCCGAGGCCCGGCAGCTCGACGTGCTCGCCGGCCTGCTGGAGCGGCGCGGCGCGACTGTCGTGCGCTGCCCGCTCGTCAGCATCGTGGACGCGGACGCGGGTCCGGTGACGGCGTGGATCGAGCGCTTCGTCGCGGCGCCGCCGCGCGTCGTCGTGTTCTACACCGGCGAAGGCGTGGAGCGCCTGCTGCGCTTCGCCCGCGACGCCGGGCTCGAGCAGCGTTTCCTGGACGCGCTGCGGGTCACCACCAAGGTCGTGCGGGGACCGAAGCCGCGGCGCGCGCTGCAGCGTGCGGGGCTCGAGGTGGACGCCGCGGCGTCGGAGCCCACCACCGACGGCCTGATTGCCGCGCTCGACCGCCTGGACGTGGCCGGCGCGCGCGTCGCCGTGCAGCTCTACAGCCCCGATCAGGACACGAAGCTCGCCGACCACCTGCGCGCCCGGGGCGCCGAGGTGGACGCCGTGGCTCCCTACGTGTACGCCTCGGCTGCGGACGACGAGCGCGTGGCGGAGCTCATCGAGCGGCTCGCGGCGGGCGGCATCGACGCCATCGCCTTCACGAGCAAGTCGCAGGTGGAACGGCTGCGTGCGGTGGCCGCGGCGCGCGGCCTCGCCGAGACGCTCGCCAGCGGCCTCGCGCGCACGCGCGTGGCGGCCGTCGGGCCGGTGGTCGCCGCGGAGCTCGAAGCGTCCGGCTTCCGCGTCGACGCGATGCCGACGGACAGCTACTCGATGAAGCCGTTGGTGTCGTCGCTCGCCGCGCTGCTCGCCTGAGGCGGCAGCGGCCCGCGGCGCAGCTGCATGGCGGTGGGACGGCCGTCGCCCGTCGGCTGGTACCACACGGAGAACTCGGCGAGCGCCGTGCGGTAAGCCGCGAGCGGATCCGGCTCCTTGATCTCGAACGCGTCGAAGCCCACGCGCAGCATGAAGTGCAGCTGCTCCATGAGCACGTCGCCCACCGCCCGCAGCTCTCCGCGGTAGCCGTAGCGCTCGCGAAGGAGCCGCGCGTACGAGTAGGCGCGGCCGTCGCGAAACTTCGGGAACTCGAGCGCGATGACCGCGAAACGCTCGACGTCGTTCGCGATGGCCTCGGGATGCTGGTCGCTGCGGAGCCTGATGCCGAGCGGCGTGCCGCGCGCGATCAGCGCGTCGCGCCCGGCCTGCCACTGCTCGAGGCTCACGATCACGGGCCCGTCGGCGGGGATCGACTCCGCGCCGCTCGCGTCGACGAACGGATCGTCGACGAGCCGCCCGTCCTTGACCAGCGCAGTCACGCCGCGGCTTTGGCGTCCGCGTCGCCGTACACGGCCGCCTTGAACGGCTCGATGCCGACGCGGCGATAAGTGTCGAGGAACCGCTCGCCGTCCGCCCGCAGCTCCAGGTACTTGCTCACGATGGCTTCCATGGCGGCGGGCACCTGGTCCTGGCGCAGGCCGGGGCCGAGCCGGTCGCCGAGCGCCGGGCGCTCGTCGGAGGAGCCGCCCAGGGTGATCTGGAAGAACTCCTGATTGCGCTTGTCGACGCCCAGGATGCCGACGTGGCCCACGTGATGGTGGCCGCAGGCGTTCATGCAGCCGGAGATGTTGATCGTGAACTGGCCGATCTCGGCGAGGCGCTCGAAGTCGGCGAAGTGCCGGCTGATGTCGCGCGCGACCGGCATGGAGCGCGCGTTCGCGAGCCCGCAGTAGTCGAGCCCCGGGCAGCAGACGATGTCGGTCAGGAGGCCCACGTTCGGCGTGGCGAGCTCCAGCGCGGCGAGCTTGTGCCAGAGCTCGTAGAGATCCGACTGCTTCACGTCCACGAGCACGAGGTTCTGCCGGTGCGACACGCGGATCTCGCCGAAGCTGTAGCGGTCGGCCAGATCGGCCACCGCGTCCATCTTGTCCGCCGTGATGTCCCCGGGCGGCTTGCCGGGCGCCTTGAGCGAGATGTTCACGATGGCGTAGCCCGGCACCTTGTGCTCGGCCACGTTGGTCCGGCACCAGCGATCGAAGGCGCGGTCCGCCTGCCGGAGCTTCGCGAGCGCCTCGTGCTGGTCCTCGAGCCGCTCGTATGCAGGCGGCGCGAAATAACGCTCGATGCGCTCGAGCTCCTCGGGCGGCACCTGCAGCGGGCTGTCCTTGATCGCCTCGAACTCGCGCTCCACGAGCTCGCGGTAACGGTCGATGCCCATCTGGTTGACGATGATCTTGATGCGCGCCTTCCAGATGTTGTCGCGGCGCCCGTACATGTTGTAAACGCGCAGGATGGCCTCCACGTACGCGAGCAGGTGCTGCTTCGGCAGCCACTCGCGGATCGTGTGCGCGATGTACGGCGTGCGGCCGAGACCCCCGCCGACGAGCACCTCGAAGCCGGGCTCGCCGGCCTCGTTCCGATGCATGCGCAAGCCGATGTCGTGAATGGCCACGGCCGCGCGATCGTGCGGCGAGCCGGTGACGGCGATCTTGAACTTGCGCGGCAGGTACGAGAACTCGGGGTGCAGCACCGAGTACTGCCGCAGGAGCTCGCAGTACACGCGCGGATCCTCGATCTCGTCCTTGGCGCGGCCGGCGTACTGATCGGACGTGATGTTGCGGACGCAGTTGCCCGAGGACTGGATGGAGGTGACCTCGACGGACGCGAGCTCCTCCAGGATGTCCGGCACCTGCTCGAGCTTGGCCCAGTGATACTGGATGTTCTGCCGCGTGGTGAAGTGACCGAAGCCGCGGTCGTAGACGCGCGCGATGTGCGCGAGCTTGCGCAGCTGCCGCGACGACAGCGTGCCGTAGGGCACGTTGACGCGCAGCATGTACGCGTGCAGCTGCAGATACACGCCGTTCATGAGCCGGAGCGGCCGGAACTGGTCCTCGGTGAGCTCGCCCGCGAGGCGCCGCTTCACCTGGCGGCGGAACTGGGCGATGCGCTCGCCGACGAGCTTGTGATCGAATTCATCGTACCGATACATGCCGCCTCACTCGTACTTGTCCAAGTCCGTGCGGATGGTCGGCCCGAACGCCCGGATCGCCTCGCGGATGGCGATGGGCCGGGGCCGTCCGTCCTCCAGGGTCACCTCGATGAGGTAGGGCTCGACGACCTGCCGGGCCTGGTGCGTCTGGGCCACGGCGAGCAGGCGTTCGGCCTCGGCGTCGTCGTCGATGACAACGCCGGCGTCGATGGACGGCGTCCACCCCTCGGCGGCGGTAAAGAACACGACCGCTCCGTCCGCAAGACGGCTCGCGACAATCATCCGGGGCATTGAGTCACGGAGCACCCGACAAAGCGCGTATTCTACACAGCGCCCCCGCCGGGCCGTTTATACGAAACGCGACCTTGCATATGCGAAAAACTCAAGTCGCGGGACCGTCCCGGCCGCCCCGTGGCGTCGAGTGGCTCGCGCTCATGTCCCCGGCGCGCTCCCCTCGCCCCGAGCTCCACGGCGCGCCGGGACCACGCGCGAGCGGCGGGTCCGGCTCGGGCGGTTGCGTCGAGGCTCGGCAGGCACTCCGAGGGGCCGCCGGCGGGGCCCTCCGAACCGGCCTTGCGGGTTTCCGCAGGGGCCCTTCGGAAATCCACAGAATCTGTGGATAACGTTGTGGACAAGGGCTTGAAACAGGGTCCCGCGCCCTGCTGTTTTCGCGGCCCGCTTCAAGTTGATCAAAAAAGCGTCAAATTTTGGAAATGCTCGGCGCGTCAGCCACTTACCGGCGATTGTCGCCATTCAGTAACAACAGTCAGCGGCAACTCCCGGTCTCCAACGAACCGGCCAGTTTGAGCAACTGGGCGCCTGTGCAGATCCGCGCCCGGCGGGCGCCGGCTCAGCGCAGCGGAATGTCGCGTGCCTGCCAGTCGTCGGACGCGAAGCGCCGCTCGGACGGGTCGATCGGGACGTCGTTGATGCTCGCCTCGCGCCGCCGCATGAGCCCGTTGTCGTCGAACTCCCAGAGCTCGTTGCCGTAGGAGCGGTACCAGCGGCCGGCGGCGTCGTGCCACTCGTACTGGAAGCGGACGGCGATGCGGTTGTCCGTGAACGCCCACAGGCTCTTGCGCAGCCGGTAATCGAGCTCCTTGGCCCACTTGCGCTTCAGGAACGCGACGATCTCCGCCCGCCCCTGGATGAACTCGTCGCGATTGCGCCAGACGGAGTCCTCGGTGTAGGCGAGCGCAACCCGCTCCGGGTCGCGGCTGTTCCAGGCGTCCTCGGCGGCCTTCACTTTCTGGCGCGCCGTCTCCTCGGTGAAGGGCGGTAACGGTGGACGTTGTTGCACGACGGGCTCACTCCTCTTTCGGCCCGCCTCCCCAGCGCTCGCGGTGCATGTCCTCTGCCGCGCGCTGCACGTCCGCGTGGCGGCGGCTGAGGAGCAGGCTGCCGGGCGAGCAGACGCGGGCGCGTATGAGTCCGAGGTCGCGGGCCGCTTCGAACAGGCTGGGATACCACTGCCGCCACGAGGGCAGCAGTCGTTCCACCTGTTCGCGAAGGGTCATCACGTGCCGACGCTCGACATGCTGCGCTGCGTTGCGACTGACATCAAGGCAAGGCCACACCCGCCGGACTGTATACGACAAGGACGGGCGGTCGCAATGAACGCAGCGCGCATTTCGGCGATGTGGATCGCGGTCGCGAACCGCGACCGAGTCGAGCCTCAGCGGCGGCTCGCGACCTCGGCGAGCAACGGATACGGATCGCGCGCCCCGCCGCGCACGCCGCGAGGCCGGAAGTAGACGCCGAAATGCAGGTGCGGCGGCGTCGTACGGGCGTTGCCCGTGTTGCCCACCGTGCCCACCGGCTCTCCGGCGAGCACGAAGTCGCCCGGGCGCACGAGCTGGGTATCGAGATGCGCGTAGTAGAGGCGCATGTTGCCGAAGAGCGGCTGCAGCCACACGACGTTGCCGCCGCGCGGCGTGGTCTCCACGCGCGTGACCCACGCGTCGGCGGCCGCGAGCGCGGGCGTGCCGCGCGCCGCGAAGATGTCCACGCCGCGGTGGGCGCGCGCGCCGCCGTCGCGCGCGGCGCCGAAGCCGCTTTGAATGGCGCGGATGTCGTGGCCGTCCACCGGGAACACGAGCAGCGGCGTCGTGCGTATTCGCAGCCGGTAGTGGCCCGCGGCCGCGAGCTCGGGCTGCAGGCGCACGATGTAGTCCGTGGCGGCGACGGTCTCGGTCTCGAGGGCGCGGCTCGTGAACGAGCCCGGGCCGAACCGTCCGGGCGGCAGCGTGGCGACCGGCCGCGGCGCACGGCCGTCCGCGGCCTCGAACAGGTCCACGAAAACCTCCACGGGCGCGGCGGCATCCACCTCCACGTCCACGCGCACGCGACGGCCTTCCGGCACGGAGAACCGCACGCCCAACGCCTGCGCCTCTCCCGGCGCGAAGGATCCGGCCGCCTCGTACGGAGTGGCCACGCTGACGGGCTCGGAGACGGCCCGCTCGCCGGCCGCGAGCCACGCGAGCCCGGCCGGATTGCGGGCGAGGCGCGTGCCGGCGAGCGCGAAGCCGTACGCGTGATGCGGCGAGCGCGGCGTGTAGGGCGCGAGCTCGACGGCCGGAAGGCTCTGCTCGCTCAGGAGCGGCGCGAGCGCGAGCGCCAGACCGACCACCAAGGCCACGGCGACGCGCGGGGCGCGCGCCGTGCGCGGGCTCGAGGGTTCCCCTTGCACGTTCCCGATGCTACCCGCGGCCCTCCGAGCCTGTCGACCCGGCGGCCGGGCGATTGACGCGCCTTCGGAAGCTGCTACGGTAGCGCCATCCCGACGGCCCCGGACGTCCGGCCATGCTCGTGGGCGAGATCATCCTCGTCGCTCTGCAATCCATCCGCGCGAATCTGTTCCGCGCCATGCTCACGATGCTCGGCATCGTCATCGGCGTGGGCGCCGTCATCGCCATGCTGGCCGCCGGTGCCGGCGCGCAGCGCCGGATCGACGAGCAGATCGCCGCGCTCGGGGCCAACGTGCTGAACGTCACCGCCTCGCAGTTCTTCTCGCGCGGCGTGTCGCGCGACCAGCAGACGCTGCGCGTGAGCGACGTCGATGCGCTGCGCAACGACGCCCGCCACATCGACCTCGTGGTGCCCGAGATCCAGGGTCGCGGCCAGCTCAAGCTCGACAACCGCAACACCAACGCCCGCCTCGTCGGGACGACGGCGGAGTATCGGGAGATCTTCAACTACGACGTGGCGCACGGGCGCTTCTTCACCGGCGCGGACGACGACGCGCGGCGGCGCGTGGCCGTGGTGGGAGCGGACATCCCGGAGCGGCTCGAGATCGAGCCGGCGGCGCTCGTGGGGCGCACGCTCTCGATCAACGGCCAGCCGTTCGAGGTGGTGGGCGTGCTCGAGAGCATCGGCGGCGGCTTCGGCAATCAGAATCCCGACTTCGGCGTGTTCATCCCGCTGCGCACGGCCGAGCGGCGCGTGCTGGGCCGCGAGGAGCTCGACAACATCAGCGTGCGAGTGAGGGAAGGCACGCCGCTCGAGCGGGCGATGGTGGACATCGAGCGGATCCTGCGACGCGAGCACAAGCTCCTGCCTGGGCAGCCGAACGATTTCGCCATCGTGGACCGGCGCGATTTCCTGAGCACGCAGCAGGAGGCGCAGCAGACGTTCACCATGCTGCTCGCGAGCATCGCCGGCGTGAGCCTCGTCGTGGGCGGCATCGGCATCATGAACATCATGCTCGTCAGCGTGACCGAGCGCACGCGCGAGATCGGCATCCGCAAGGCCCTCGGCGCCACGCGCTTCAGCGTGATGCTGCAGTTCCTCGTGGAGTCGGTCACGCTGTGCGTGCTCGGCGGCGTGCTCGGCATCCTGCTCGGAGCGGGCACCGCCGCGATGCTGTCGCGCCTCGCGGGCTGGCAGACGTTCGTCACGCCGCAATCCGTGGTGCTCGCGTTCGTGTTCAGCGTGGCCGTCGGCCTGTTCTTCGGCCTCTGGCCGGCGCGCCGCGCGGCGCGCCTCGATCCGATCGAGGCGCTGCGCTACGAATAGCCGCCGTGGGCGCGGCTCTCCGGCCGCGCTCCTCGGCGCCGCAAAGCGAAGCCTCCCGCCCGGAAAGCGGCCCCGCCCCCGCCGTGCACGCCCCGCCGCGTGCGTTATCATGTGCGGCCGCTCGCGGCGGGTGCTCGTGCCGACGTCGCGCACGCGAGCCGAACCATGCTACGGAAGCCAGGGTTTTGATCTCGCGCAGCCTTCGGAAACTCTCCGCGCTCGGCGGCGTGCTGCTCACTGGCGGCTGCGCGCTGCACGTGCATCACGAGAGCTCGCCTCCGCCCGACTACGTGTACACGCCGCCCGTGGAGGCCGACCCGGCCTTCGAATACGTGGCGCCGGGACCGGTCACCGTGTCGGAGGTGCTCGACACGACGCGCTACCACGACCTCGTGCGGATCACGTTCGAGTCGAGCGGCCGCAACGGCCACCCGCAGAATCTCGTCTCGGGCCTCTACTTCAGGAGCCGCAAGCCGGGGCCGAAGAAGCTCGTGATCGTGCTGCCCGTGTGGGGCGCGAGCAATTACCCCCCAGGCAAGATCTCGCGCGGCTACGCGAAGCGCTCGCGAGGCGAGGCACACGTGATCTGGCTGTCCGGCGAGACGCCGGTGTTCCCGTGGGACGAGCTGTCCTCCACCGAGAGCGAAGCGGAGTTCATCGCCCGCGCGCGCGACAGCGCCGAGCGCTTCCGCAGCGCCGTGGTCGACGTCCGCCGCCTCATCGACTGGGCGGAGACCCGTCCCGAGATCGACTCGAGCCGCATCGGCGTGGTCGGCTTCAGCATGAGCGCGCTCGTGACGGCCACCCTGCTCGGCAACGAGAGCCGCATCAACGCGGGCGTGATCATGATGGGCTCGGCTGAGTACGCGAACGTGTTCGCCACGTGCGCCAAGCGCGCGGCCGAGGTGCGCGAGCACGTCTTCCGAGAGTACGGCTGGACGCCGGAGCAGTATCGGAGCTTCTTCGCGGACCTGTTCGCGCCCGCGGAGCCCGTGCGCTTCGCCGGGCGCTACGATCCGCGCGAGATCCTGATGATCGACACGCGCTTCGACGACTGCATGCCGCGCCGGTCCCGGCAGGCGCTGTACGAGGCCACCGGCCATCCGGAGCGCATCACGCTCGTCTACCGGCACCGCACGGCGTTCTACTCGCTCACGCCGCTCGGCGTGAATTTCTCGCGAAGGAAAATTTATCGCTTCCTCGACGACGTGCTGTGAGTTGACATAACGTCGGCGCCGTTGCGCCCCGCTTGCCGCCGGCTCCGATCTGAGCCATAGTCGTCCGGCTGAAAAAGGTAAACCCGGCGAAAGCCGGGGACACAAAGCTTCCGGTCTAAGGGACGTAGTCCTACGACAGCGGGGTTGCCAGCGGCCTTCCGGTTTTCCGGCCTCTGCAGCATTCCCCCCTCGTTCCTTTTCCGGCGGCGTTGCGACAGCCGGCCGTCGCCTTCGAGCGCGCGGACCGCGCTACGCGCAAAACGGGGCAAGGGAGATCGCTCGCAATGAATGCCGTCGTCGCACGTAAGCGGGTGCCCGGCACGGTTTCGGCACCCGCGGGTCCGGCCGTCATCGCCCGGCCCACCACTCCGAACGAGATCGCCGAGGTGCTTCGCGATGCGAAGCGCTATCCGTCGCCGGTACGGCCCGTCGGCTCGGGCAGCTCCACCACGCGCTGCATCGCCGCCAACGGCGGCACGGTGCTCGACCTGTCCGAGATGAACCGCGTGCTGCGCATCGATTCGGACACCGTGACGGTGCAGCCGGGCATCGAGCTGCCGGAGCTCGCCGAGGTGCTGGCCGAGGAAGGGCTCGAGCTCGTGGGCGGGTTCGATCTCGCGAGCCGCACGGTGGGCGGCGCAGTCTGCGCCCCGGGCCTCGAGGCATCGATCGCCGGGGACGTGAGTCAGTTCGCGGCCCACGCCGTGCGGCTCAAGGTGCTCGCGCCCAACGGCAAGAAGTTCGTGGTGAGCAACAACACCAAGACGCTGCTCGGCCTGATGCGCCTTTCCTACGGTCTCCTCGGCGTGGTCTACGAGATCACGCTGCGCGTGCGCCCGGTGCAGGGATTCGCCGTGCAGACGGCCAAGGTGTCGTTCAAGGATTTCGGCAAGCTGGGCGCGAAGCTCGCCGGCGCCACGGCGGGCTTGAAGCTCTATCTGCTGCCGTTCAAGGACCGCATCTACCTCGAGCTGCGCCGTCCCGCGGCCGCGGGCGATCCGGGCAAGAAGTTCGCCTGGCGACTCAAGGACTGGGCCGTGTACTCGGCCTTGCCGCAAGCGGCGCGCTCGCTCGGCATGGCGGTGCCGATCCGCCAGATCCGCTATCCGCTCATCGACAGCCTGAGCGACGTGGCCCAGCGCATCGTGACGAGCACGCTGGCCCGCACCGGCAGCAACGCCGTGGAGCAGAGCGGCCGGTATCGCCTGCTCACCGGCAAGGGACGCTTCACGTACAGCACCTGGGCGTTCCCCGCCGAGCAGTTCGCGCACACCGTGCTCGCGTTCAAGCTGTTCTGCAAGGAGCACTACGCGCGCACGGGCTTCCGCTGCGACATGCCCGCCGTGAGCTTCAGGCTCAACCAGGACAAGAGCGCGCTGCTGTCGCCGTCGTTCAACGGGCCGATGTTCACGATCAGCGCGCTGTCCACGCAGTCCGACGGCTGGGACGACTTCGTGTTCGACTTCGCGGAGTTCGCGGCCGCCCACCACGGCGTCCCGTTCTTCAATCAGACGCGGAACGTCCCGCCGGAGCTCGTCGCCCGGTGCTACGACAACCGCCTCGCCTTCTTCAACAAGGTGCGCCGCGAGCTCGACCCCGGGGATCGCCTGCTCAACCAGTTCTTCTCCGCCTACTTCCCGACCTGACGCCGCCCGCCGGGCGCGAGCGCGTCGGCGAAAGAGTCGGGCCGGCCGCGCAGCCGGTCAGCGGATGAAGCCGAGCGCCTCGAGCTTCACGATGATGCGATGCGCCGCCAGGTCGGGCGTGAGCTCGGTCGTGTCGATCCGGAGCTCCGGGTTCTCGGGCGGCTCGTACGGGTCCGAGATGCCCGTGAAGCTCTTGATGATGCCAGCCCGCGCCTTCGCATAGAGCCCCTTGCGATCGCGGCTCTCGCACACCTCGAGCGGCGTGGACACGTGCACCTCCACGAACCCGCCCAGGGGCTCGATCATCTCGCGCACCTGCTGCCGCGTGGCCGCGTAGGGCGCGATCGGCGCGCAGATCGCGATGCCGCCGTTCTTGGTGATCTCGCTCGCCACGAAGCCGATCCGCAGGATGTTGAGATCGCGATGCTCCTTCGAGAAGCCGAGCTCGCTCGAGAGGTGCTTGCGCACGATGTCTCCATCGAGCAGCGTGACCGGCCGGCCGCCCATCTCCATGAGCTTGACCATGAGGGCGTTGGCGATCGTGGACTTGCCCGATCCCGAGAGGCCCGTGAAGAACACGGTGAAGCCCTGCTTGTGCCGCGGCGGGTGCGTGCGCCGGAGCTCCGCCACCACCTCCGGGAACGAGAACCACTCCGGGATATCCAGGCCGTCCCGCAGCCGCCGCCTGAGCTCGGTGCCCGAGATGCTGAGCGTGCGCCACGAGGGATCGATCTCATCCTCCGGAAAATACTGAGCTTTCTCCTCGACATACACCATGTTCCTGAAGGGAACCATCGTGATGTCGAGCTCCTTCTCGTGCTCCCTCAGGAGAGCCTGGGCGTCGTACGGCCCGTAGAACGGCTTGCCGTCGCTCCCCTTGCCGGGCCCCGCGTGATCGCGCCCGACGATGAAGTGCGTGCAGCCGTAGTTCTTGCGGATGATGGCGTGCCACATGGCCTCGCGGGGGCCCCCCATCCGCATGGCGAGCGGCAGCAGGCTCAGCGTCGTCGTCTGCTCGGGGTAGTGCTTGAGCAGGTGCTCGTAGCAGCGCACGCGCGTGAAGTGATCCACGTCGCCGGGCTTCGTCATGCCGACCACTGGGTGGATCAGCAGGTTGGCCTCCACCTCTTTCGCGGCGCGGAAGGTGAGCTCCTGATGGGCCCGATGCATGGGGTTGCGCGTCTGGAACGCCACCACGCGGCGCCAGCCGAGCTTCTGGAATCGATCTCGAAGCTCTCGAGGAGTATCTCTCAAGTGCTTGAAGTCGTAATGGATCGGCGCCTCCACCCCGCGGAGCCGCCCGCCGAGGTACACCTCGCCGGCCTGGCGGCGCAGATAGCGCACGCCGGGGTGCAGCTCGTCCGTCGTGCCGAACACCAGTTGCGCCTCGCGCTCCTTGTCGGGGCGGTAGATGTCGGAGATCTCCATCGTGGCGATCAGCACGCCTTCCTGGTCGCGCAGCGCGATGCGGTCGCCTTCCTTGAGGCCGTCGGCGAACGCGGGCGTCACGTCGAGCGTGATGGGCATCGGCCAGAGCACGCCGCTCGCGAGCCGCATGTCGGTGAGCACGCGCTCGTAATCGGCGCGGCCCATGAAGCCTTCGAGCGGCGAGAACGCACCGTTCAACAGGAGCTCGATGTCGCAGAGCTGCCGCATCGTGAGGTCCCAGGACTTGAGGTCCCGGGCGGCCCGTTTCTCCTCCTGGACCGCGGCACCGTGCAGGTACAGGTTCTTAAGCTCCCCTCCGTGGGGCTCCTTGAAAGCTCCCATTGATCGCTCTCTCCGCTTGCTGGTTCAGGCGTTCGGGCCGACGGGCGCAGGGCGTCAGGCGCCCTTGAGCCGCTCCGCGGCCGCACGAATGCCGGCGACGTGGATGGCGGGCAGGTATTCTGCGTCGCGCTGCCGCCATTTCAAGGATTTCTTGACGATGCCTTCGAGGTTGGGGCGCTTCGCGCCCGGCTCCTCGCCCTTGCCGATGCCGCCGCCGAGCTCGACGATCGTGTCCACGCCCGAGTCGATGGCCGTGCTCATGCAGTCGGTCCAGCGCACGGGATTGAACAGCTGAAAGAACAGCCGCGCGCGGATCGCGTCGGGATCCCGCTCGTGCAGCTGGCCGGTGTAGTTCGACAGCACGTCGAACGTCGGCGCCTCGAGCTCCGTCCGATCGAGCACCTCGCGGAACCTCCGCGCCGCGGTCACCATGAGATACGTGTGGAACGCGCCTTCCGTGTTGAGCTTGATGGCGCGTTTGCCGGGATGCGTCTTTTCGAGGTCGGCGACGAGCGCCTCGAGGTCGCGCTCCTCGCCGGCCACCACGGTCTGATCCGGCAGGTTGCAGCCGGCGATGGCGCAGTAGTGCTTGTCCGCCAGGGCGGCGGCGGCCGCGGCGTCGAGCGTGGTGGCCATCATCCCGCCGCTGCCGTGCTCGCTCATGAGCCGGCCGCGCTCCTGAACGAGCAGCAGCGCCGCCCGGAACGTGAACGCGCCCGCTGCGACGAGCGCGGCGTACTCGCCGAGGCTGTGTCCCGCCGCCAGCGTCGGCACGGCGGCATCGCCGGCCAGCGCGCGCAGGGACTCGAGGCACGCGATCTGGTGCGTGAGCAGCGCCGGCTGCGTGAAGCGCGTCTGCGCGAGCTCCCCGCGCGGGTCGCGGAACGACAGTTCCCGCATGTCGTAGCCGAGCACCTCGCTCGCCTCGTCGTAGACGCGCCGCGCGGCCTCGAATTCCTCCACGAGATCCGAGCCCATGCCGGCGTATTGCGAGCCCTGACCGGGAAAAATGAACAGCAACTTGCGCGAGGACACCGTAAGCACCGAGAGGCCGCGTCGGAGGCGCGCAGAATACGCCCCCAGGCACCGATCGCTCAAGGTCGCCGAAGCTCGACGAAGCGCACAATTTGGGCTCCGCGCTCTTGCAAACGCCAGAGCGCTGCACTATTGAACCGCGCCATGGACGCCGTGATGGAGAACATCGCGCCGACCGAGCAACGCGCCTGGCTCGCGGTGAGCCGCAAGCGCGCGTTCCTGACCCACCTCTGCCTCAGCGCCGGCATCGTCGGCTCGGTGTGCGCGCTCGTATTCTTCGCCTGGTACCCGCACCCGTACTTCGAGGCCATGGGCACGTGGAATCCGCTGCGCGTGCTGGTCGCGGTGGACGTCGTGCTCGGGCCCACGCTCACGCTGATCGTCTTCAAGCCCGGCAAGCGGGGCCTGAAGTTCGACCTCGCGTTCATCGCGGTCGTGCAGCTCGCCGCCCTCCTCTACGGCGTCACGCTGCTCTACCGGGAGCGCCCGTACGTCGCCGTGTTCGCCGTGGACCGCTTCCACGTGTGGGCCGCCGCCGAGGCGCCCCCCTTCGACGCCGAGCGCTTCGGCGGCAAGCCGCTCGTGGGTCCCCTGCTCGTCGCGGCCGAGGTCCCCGAGGACGGACAGGAGTCCCTGCGGCTGATGCTCGACGTGCTCCGCGGCGGGCGGGACATCGACCGACGGCCGGACCTCTGGCGGCCCTACGCCGCCAACGCGGCCGCGGTCGTCGACCGGGCGCGCCCGCTCGCGGCGCTCGTGGAGGAGGAAGGCGAGGACGCCGCCCGGGCGGTGGCCGAGCTCCTGCGGCGCATCGATCTCCCCGAGGCGCAGCTCGGCTTCCTCCCCCTGCTCGCCAAGAACCGCGATCTGAGCGTCGTGATCGACCGCCGCACCGGCATGCCGGTGGAGGTGCTGGACGTCGATCCGTGGCCGTCGATCACGCGGGACTGACGTCCGCGCGCGCGCGGCTGCCCTCCGCCTCGTCCACGGACAAGAGCAGCAGCCAGCCCAGCACGAACATCACGATCACGACGGCCGCGCCCACGCGCTGCGAGCCCGACCACTCGGTGAGAATGCCGAGCAGCAGCGGCCCGATGAACGCGGTGAGCTTGCCCGAGAAGGCGAAGAAGCCGAAGAACTCGTTCTCCACGGAGCGCGGCACGAATCGTCCCATGAGCGAGCGGCTCGCCGCCTGATTGGGCCCCGTGAAGATGCCGAGCAGGAGCCCGGCCGCCCAGAGCCAGCCGGCGGACGGCGCGAGCACGGCCATCGTCGTGGCCGCGATGAGGCCGGCGAGCGAGATGATGATCGTGCGCTTGCCGCCGATTTTGTCGTCCAGCGAGCCGAGCGCCGCGGCCCCGATGCCCGCCGTCACGTTCACGGCGATGCCGAACAGCAGCACGTCGTCGAAGCCGAAGCCGAAGGTCTCCGCGGCGTAGATGCCGCCGAACGCGAAGATCGTGACCAGGCCGTCGTTGTACACGAGCCGCGCGATGAGGAAGCGCACGACCTGCCGGTACCTGCGCACCTCCGCGAACGTGCGCTTGAGCTGCACGAACGCATCGTGCACGACGCGCGCGGACACCGCGGAGCGCCGCCGGCTCTCCGGCACCCAGAGGAACAGCGGCAGGCTGAACACGAGGAACCAGGCGGCCACCAGCAGATTGGTGGCGCGGATGTTCTCGCCGCCTTCCTTGGAGAATCCGAACCACGGCGCCTCGGGCTGCACGAACCCCACGAGCGCCACGGCGAGCGCGAGCAGCCCGCCGAAATAGCCGAGCCCCCAGGCCCAACCCGACAGTGTGCCGATACGGCCGGGCGGCGCGATGTCGGGCAGGAACGCGTTGTAGAACACCGTGCCGAGCTCGTAGGCGACGTTCGCGATCACGAACAGCACGAGGGCGGCCGTCACCTCGCCCGGCAGCACGTCGTAGAGCGCCGCCGTGGCCGCCACGCAGACGAGCGTGGAGATCACCACGAACAGCTTCCGATAGCCGCCGCGGTCCGCGATGGCGCCGAGCACGGGCGAGGCGAGCGCCACGATCACCGCCGTCACCGTCACGGCCCGTGACCAGAGCGCCGTGCCGGTGATCGCGTCCGCCGCGATGGCCTGGGTGAAATAGGTCGCGTAGACGAACGTGACGACGAGCGTCGTGAACGAGGAGTTCGCGAAGTCGTACAGCGCCCAGGACCAGAGGACGCGCCGCTGCCCGCTACCGACCGTAGCTGGGGTCACAGTCGTATGGATAGACGTACTCTCCAGGCACTCGGGTCCAGGCCATGTAACGCGCCGCGCGACCCTTGAACACGGCGGGATCCTCGTAGAGCTGCGTGAGCCACAGCGTGCTGCCGTCGGGGCTCAGGCGAAACCGCTCCACCATGTGAATGTCGTCGCTGTGGTTCAGGCCGTTGTTCATGAACGTGCCGGCCGCGAGGTGCGTGGTGGCCACCACGAGCGTGTCGCCTTCCCAGCGGCCCACCGAGTGGCCCGATTTCGTGTGCGGCGCATCCGGCGGCGGGTGCGGCCGCCCGTCCAGGAAGATGACCCGATACTGATCGAAGTACTCCATCTTGAGCACGATGAGCTCCGTCCCCTGGTAGATCTCCATGGGGAACGGCGCCTGCATGTAGAACGCGGCGGACGGCGCCACGCAGGTGTTCTCGCGCTCGAGCTCCTGCGAGTAGTCGTACTCGGCCACCTCGGCCAGCGCCTCCGGCGTGAGCTCGAGCCCGCCGAAATCGTTCAGGCCGAGCTCGCCGCCGCCCGCGTCGTCGATGAGCACGGTGCCGTCCGGGAGCTCGTCGATGAGCGCGCGGCCGGACGGCTCGCGCTCGAACTTGACCGCCCAGAAGCCTTCGAGGTCGGGCACCGCGTCCTCGGCGGGCGCGTCGGCGGCCGCGAGGCAGCCGGCCGCGGCCAGCAGGCGGAAGACATGCCGCGAGGCGGCCCGCGTCGGCGCGCGCACGGGCCGTCAGTCCTCGCCGTCGGCGGCCACGCCCGCGGGCGGCCGCTGCGAGATCAGCTCCCGGCCGTCGGGATAGATCACCCGGTAGATGCGCATGGAATGCGAGCCGTCGCGCGCGGGATAGCCCTCGATCGTCACGCGATCGCCGGGCTTGATCGAGTCCGGCGTCCAGCCGCGGCGACGCAGGATGTTCGGCGAGTTCGTCTCCGCCCGCCATTCGCCGCCGTCGTCGTCCGCGGCGAGCGTGACGATGCCGTGCGGGTTGCGGAAGCGGAACTCCGTGACGACGCCCGAGACCGTCACGAGGCGATCCTCCACGAAGTGCACGGCGAAGGAGTGGTGCGCGACGCTCGGGGCCGCGCACAGCAGGCCCACCGCGACGGCGGCCACGCGCACCGACGCGCGCCGGGCTTCACGATCGAGCGATCTGCTATGCATGCTGCTCTCCGTCGCGCCCCTCGAGCAGGGATCGCCCCCCGAACCGCTCCCGCCAACGCGCGACCGCCTCGACATTGTAAACGTACCGGGGCAGGTCGCCGCGCAGCGCCGCGAGCACGGCCGCCGTCGCCCACGGCACGGCGGGGCCGAGCGTGCCGCCCTGGTTGGCGGCGATCATGTGGGGCGAGAGCAGCACGCGGTCCCCGAGCCCGCAGACCCGCGCGCCCCGCGGCAACGGCTCCTCCGGGAACACGTCGAGCGCCGCCGCGGCGAGCCGGCCCGACTCGAGCGCGTCGCAGAGCGCGTCGAGGTCGAGCAGCGCGCCGCGGGCCGTGTTGATCAGCACGGCGCCCGGCCGCATGCGGGCGAGCTCGGCCGCACCGATGAGGCCGCGCGTCTCGGCGGTGAGGCTGCAGTGCAGCGTCACGACGTCCGCCGAGGCGAGGAGCTCCGGAAGCTCCACGCGCCGCGCGCCGCAGCGGGCGAAGCGCTCGTCGTCCACGTACGGGTCCGTCGCGAGCACCCGCACGCGCCACGGCCGAAGCAGCTCGGCCACGCGCGTGCCGATCCGGCCGAGCCCCACGATCCCCACCGTGATGCCCGGATAGCCGTCGTCGCGGGCACCGAGGTACACGCCCTGGAGCGCGGGGCTCCGCCAGCCGCCCTGCCTCACGTGCCGGTCGCGCTCGCGCACCTTCTTGAGCAGCGTGAGCAGCGCGGCGATCGTGCCTTCGGCCACGCCGCCCCAGTTCGCCTCGGTGGGGGAATGGGTCACGAGGATCCCGAGCGCCGACGCCGCCTCGAGGTCCACGTCGTCCACGCCGATGGTGTACTTCGCCACGATGCGCAGCTCGGGCGCCGCCGCGAAGAACTCCGCGTCGATGCGCCCCTCGGCGGGGAACGTGGCGCCGAGCAGCACGTGGGCGCCGCGCGCGAGCTCGAGCAGGCGCTCGCGGTGCGTGCCCGGCTCCGCGATCACCACCTCGCAGCCCGCGGCCTCGAGCTCGCCGTGCGACCGGCCGCTCTCGTCCACGACGCGGTAAATCAAGACCTTCGGCCGCGCCATGGGCCCCGGAGTCGACGTGCGCCGCCGCGGACGGCGGCTACAGCTCGTTCTTGACGGCCTGGTAGAAGCCCGGCAGGAAGCGCTCGAACGAGCCCCAGCGCTCGTCGAGATCGGCGGTCGGTTTCGCCGCCACCACCTGCTCGAGCGTCATGCCCTGCTCCACCAGCGCCGAGATGCGGCGCTGCACTTCGACGACCATGTCGCGGAACTCGATCATGTCGTCGCGCGTGGCCACGACGCCGTGGCCCGGGAGGATCTTGGTGTCCGGCCCGGCCATGTCGATCGCCATCTGCAGCGCCTCGATCGTGCCTTTGACCGAGCCGCCGTTGCCGGCGTCCACGCCCGGGTAGCCCGTGGTGCGGAAGACGTCGCCCATGTGGATGACGTCGGCGTTCACGAAGTGGATTATGCTGTCGCCGTCCGTGTGGGCGGGCGGCACCTTGACCACGCGGATCTCCTCGCCGTTCATGTGGAACGTGACGGCGTCGCCATAGGTCAGGATGGGGAGCGCCACGTCGGGTGCGGGCGGCGCGTTGTTCACGCCGCGGCGCAGGCGCACGCGGACGTTGTCGTGCGCGACGATGGGAACTCCCATGTTGCCGAAATTCTCGTTGCCGCCCACGTGGTCGCCGTGCACGTGGGTGTTGATGAGGAATCGGATCGGCCCCTGCGACAGCGTGCGGATCGCCGCCACGATCTTCTCCGTGAGCGGTGCGAACTGATCGTCGACCATGAGCACGCCGTCGTCGCCGATCAGCAGGCCGATGTTGCCGCCCGCCCCTTGCAGGTAATAGACGTTGCCCGACACCTGATGCGCGGTGACCTGCACCTGCGAGAAGTCCTGGCCCTGGGCGAGCGCGAGCGACGCACCGAGGAGCAAAGCGGGCACGGACGACGCGACGAAGAGCTGCTTGTTCATGTTCTCCCCCTCAGCCGATCGGCGGGCAGGCCGATCATAGCATCGCGACCGCTCGCGCGCGCTCGGCCGCCGCCGGGCGGCCCGGCGATCGGCCGGGGCATCCGGGCGGCCGCACGGCCGAGCCGAAGCGCCGTGCGATACTACGCCCCGTGAGCACGGTCACCGAAAGCCCGGACGATCCTTGCGCGGCGCTGCAGGCCGCGTGGCGCGGCATCCCGCTCGCCGCCGCCATGGGCATCGAGGCCGCCGCGTTCGACGGCGAGACGCTGCACGTGCGCGCGCCGCTCGCCGCCAACATCAACGTCCACGGCACGGCGTTCGCGGGCAGCCTGTTCTCGGTGTGCGTGCTCGCGGCCTGGGGGCGGCTGTGGCTCGCCCTGCACAGGCAGGGCGTCACCGCGCGCATCGTCGTCACCGACAGCCGCATCGACTATCGCCGCCCCGTGACGGGCTACATCGAATGCCGTTCGCGCCTCGAGCCCGCGGACGAGCGCGCGTTGCTCGACGAGCTCCTCGCCGCGGGCCGCGCCACGCTGCCGCTCGATGCGGTCGTGCCCTCGGAGCGCGGGCCCGCGGTGCAGTTCACGGGGACCTACGCCCTGCGCCTCAAGCCGCGCGCCGAGCGCTAGGCCGCCGCTTCGATGACCTCGGCGCCGCCTTCCCAGATCATGCGCAGCGCCACGTAGAAGATGATCGCGAGGCCCACGTACGCGATCCAGTGATAGCGGTTCAGCAGCCGCGCGATCAGCGCGGCCGCGAAGCCCATGAACGCCACGGACAAGGCGAGCCCGAACACCAGCACCCAGGTGTGCTCGCGGGCGACGCCCGCTACGGCGAGCACGTTGTCGAGCGACATCGACACGTCGGCCACCACGATCTGCACGACGGCCTCCCGCATCGTCTTCGGGGGCGGGCGCTGGCGGGACGGCGGCCCGTCGGCCAGCGTCTCGTCGATCGGGCCCCCTTCGGCCGCGAGCTTCGCCTCGAGCCGCTGGGCCCTGAGCTCCCGCCAGAGCTTCCACGACACCCACAGCAGCAGCAGGCCGCCCGCGAGCAGCAGCCCGATGATCTGCAGGAGCTGAACCGTGACCGAGGCGAACAGGATGCGCAGCGCCGTGGCGGCCCCGATGCCGAGCACCATGACCCGCGTCCGCTGCTCCATGGGCAGGCCCGCGACGGCGATGCCGATCACGATGGCGTTGTCGCCCGCCAGGACCAAATCGACCAAAACAACCTGTGCCAGAGCCAGGAGCTCCGGCCACGAGATCAGCTCCACGGCTTGCTCAGCTCATCCCCGGGTCGGAAAGGCGTTAGTGTGCACGTAACGCCGGCCGCCCAGCCAGCGCGCCCCCGCCCGGCCGTTTGCCCGGAAGGGGGCCGTCGGTCATCATAGTCGATCACGCACCGATCCAGCCTGGGCGTTCCTATGGCCGACATCACCGCAACCGCTCGCCTCACGACCCTCGCGTTGGCGACCCTCGCGGCGTGGCCTGCCGCGGCGCAGCCGTCCGGCGCCGGCCCCGCGCGCGCGGGCACGTCGAGCAACGTGGACGAGCTCATCGTCACCGCCACGCGGCTCGAGCGCAGCCTCTCGGACGTGCCGGCCGCCGCCAGCGTGGTCACCGTGGACGACATCCAGACGGGGCGCCAGCAGCTCGCGCTGGACGAGGCGCTCGCGCGCGTCCCCGGCCTGTTCATGCAGAACCGCTACAACTTCGCGCAGGACCTGCGCATCTCGCTGCGCGGCTTCGGCGCGCGCGCGCAGTTCGGCATCCGCGGCGTGAAGGTGCTCGTGGACGGCATCCCGGAAACGCTGCCGGACGGCCAGGGGTCGGTAGACAGCATCGACCTCGGCACGACCAGCCACATAGAGGTGCTGCGCGGCCCGAGCTCATCGCTCTACGGCAACGCGTCCGGCGGCGTGATCAGCGTCGTCACGGAGCGCGGCGCGGAAGAGCCGTTCGCCGAGGTGCGGCTCTCCGGCGGCAAGTACGACTTCCAGAAGGTGCAGCTCAAGGCGGGTGGCGGGACCGATCGCGTTGGCTACCTCGTGAGCGTGTCCGATTCCACGTTCGACGGCTTCCGTGAGCACTCGCGCGCGGAGAACGAGCAGATCACGGGGCGGTTCGATATCGACCTCGGCCAGGAGCGCGAGCTGCTGGCCGTCGTCAACTACACCGACCAGCCGGTCTCGGACGATCCCGGCGGCATCACGGCTGCGCTCGCGGCCGCGAACCCGGCCGCGGCCTGGCCCGCGAACGTGCAGTTCAACGCGGGAGAGGCGCTCGAGCAGACGCGCGTGGGCTTCGTGTACTCGATGCCGCTCGGCGAGCGTCACGAGATCACCGCCCGCAACTACTATGCCTGGCGCGACTTCGGCAACCTGCTGCCCACGCTCGCCGGCGGCATCGTGGACCTCGACAGGCAGTTCGTGGGCGGCGGCTTCCAGTACAGCTACGACGGCTTCTGGCTCGATCGGCCCAATCGGCTGATCGTGGGCATCGATTACGACGATCAGGACGACGACCGGCGCCGTTACGACAACCTGCAGGGCGCGCGCGGCCCGCTCACGTTCGACCAGAACGAGCGCGTAAAGAGCCGCGGCATCTTCCTGCAGAACGAGCTCTCGGTCAGCCGCAACGTGGAGCTTTCCTTCGGGCTCCGCTTCGATCAGGTGGAGTTCGATGTCACCGACCGTTTCCTCGCGGACGGGTTCGACGATTCCGGCACGATCGAGTTCGAGGACACGAGCCCGATGGTCGGTCTCGTCGTGGACCTGACCGACAACCTGAGCCTGTACACGACCTACTCCACGGCGTTCGAGACCCCCACCACCACGGAGCTCAACAAGCCGGACCTCACCGGCGGCTTCAACCCCGACCTCGAGCCGCAGCTCGCGGAGAACTTCGAGGTGGGCATCCGCGGCCGGGCCGGCGAGCGCAACCGCTACGAGCTCACGGTGTTTCGCATCGACGTGGAGGACGAGCTCGTCCCCTACGAGGTGCCGGGCAACCTGGGCCGCAACTACTTCGTGAACGCCGCGGAGTCGGAGCGCAAAGGCTTCGAGTTCTCGTTCGTCTCGCGGCCCACGGACAACCTCCAGGCCACGGTCAGCTACACGTACTCCGACTTCACGTTCTCCAACTTCGTGGACGCCGACGGCAACGTGTTCTCCGGCAACGTGATTCCCGGCACGTCGGAGAACGTGTTCTTCACGGAGCTCTCCTACTCCCACCCGCGCGGGTGGTACGCGGCCGGCGACGTGATCTACATCGACGAGCAGTTCGGGGACAACGCGAACACCGTTCGGGTGGACGACTACACGCTCGCTAGCGTGCGGTTCGGCTACGACTTCGACATCGGCAATCTGCGGGTGTCGCCGTTCATCGGCGTGAACAACCTGTTCGACGAGACCTACACGGCCAACGTGCGCCTGAACGCGTTCGGCGGCCGTTTCTACGAGCCCGGCCCCGGCCGCAACGGCTACGCCGGCGTCACTCTGAACTACCGCTTCTGATCGCAGGCAATTCGCACGAGGCAGTCATGAAAGGATCGCAGGCCGTTGTCACGGCTCTCAACAAAGTCCTGTACAACGAGCTCATCGCGATCAACCAATATCTGCTGCATTCCCGCATGCTCAAGAACTGGGGCGTGACCAAGCTTGCCGAGTACGAGTACAAGGAATCCATCGAGGAGATGCGTCACGCCGACAAGCTCGTGGAGCGCATCCTGTTCCTCGAGGGCCTGCCGAACCTGCAGGACCTCGGCAAGCTGCTGATCGGCGAGGACGTGCGCGAGATCCTCGAGTGCGACCTCAAGCTAGAGCACATGGCGCTGCCGGTGCTGAAGGAAGGCATCGCGATCTGCGAGCGCGAAGCGGACTTCAACTCGCGGCGGCTGCTCGAGGAGATCCTCGAGGGCGAGGAAGAGCACATCGACTGGCTCGAGGCACAGTTCGATCTGCTGAAGCGGATGGGCCTCGAGAACTACGTGCAGCTGCAGAGCTCCTCGGCGGACTAGGTACGCCGGGCGGCTATAGCGGCGCCGTCCCACGAGCAGTTGCAGCGGACCCTTCGAATGGCGACGCAGGCGCGTTGCCCGTGCAAAGTCACGTCATGCGCTCGTCACGCGCTGGTCGGGGTAACGCGCGGGAGGAGGATTTCAGGCGGTCTTGCGTTCCGCCGCCGCGCCCCGGCCGTGGACCTCGGCCACGAGCTTGTCGGCGAACTCCAGGCAGCGTCCGCAGCGCGGCGGCTTCCCCAGATGGCGGTAGATGGCCCGGGCCGAGGTCAGGCCGCTGGCGGCGGCCTGGCGGATATCGCTGTCGCGATGGCCGTTGCAGAGGCATACGTACATGCGGCCAAGCATCGCCGAAACGATAATCGTTGTCAATTGAGAGCCGTTCGCATCGTCGTACGAGACACTCCCTCACGGGGGGACGAGCCCATGGCGGATGGCGAGCCGGGCGAGCTCCGCCGTGGTGCCAGCCCCGAGCTTGTCCTTGATTTGGCTCGCGTAATTGGCGACGGTCTTGGGGCTCAGGGCGAGCCGCCGGGCGATGTCGGTCGAGCTCAGGCCCTCCGCCAGCAGACAGAAGATCTCGAACTCGCGGCGTGACAGCGCCCCGAACGGCGTGTCCGCCCCGCGCGCGCGATGGGCCTGCAGCCGCGGCGCGAGCCCGGGATCGACGTGCATCTCGCCCCCCGCCACGCGCTTCACGGCGTCCACGAGCACCGTGGGGGCGCTGCTCTTGGCGATGTAGCCGCGCGCGCCGGCGGCGAGCGCCCGCTCCACGAACAGCGCGTCCTCGTGCATGCTGAAGACGAGCACGCGGGCGGCCGGATCGCGGGCCAGGATGCGCCGTAACGCCTCGAGCCCGCTGATGCCCGGCAGCGACAGGTCCATCACCACGACGTCCGGCCGGTGCGCCACGAAGGCGCTGCAGGCCTGCTCGCCGGTGCCGGCCTCGGCCACCACCTCGATCTCCGGTGCCTGCCGGAGCAGTAGCCGGTAGCCGGCCCGCACGACGGCGTGGTCGTCCACGAGCAGCACGCGCACGCGTGGCCCCGTCACGCCCGGGCCTCCGCGACGGGACTCAAGGGGATGCGGGCGGCCACGGCCACCCCCTGCCCCGGCGCGCTCTCGATGGTCACGTGCCCGCCGAGCGATTCCACGCGCTCGCGGATGCCGAGGAGGCCGAGCCCCTGCCCCTTCGTCCGCACGTCGAAGCCCACGCCGTCGTCCCGCACCGCGATCGCCACCGCGTCGCCGTCCTCCTCGGTGCGGTGCACGTCCACCCTCACGGCCGTCGCGCCGGCGTGCTTGCTCGCGTTGGTGAGGCACTCCTGGACGATGCGATACACGTGAATGCCCATCTCGGAGCCGAGCTCGTCCAGGCGGCCCCGCGCGCTCAGGCGGCAGAACGACTCGGGGTGGCGCTCGTTCCAGCCGTCCACGAGGTCCTGCAGGGCCGCGACGAGGCCGAACTCGTCGAGCAGCACCGGCCGCAGCCGCCGGGTGATGCCGCGCACGACCTCCTGCATGCCGCTCGCGATGCCGGCGATCGTGCCGGCCGCGGCCTTGGCGTCGGACTGCTCGATCGAGGCCGCCACGGCCCGGATCGCGCTGATCGACTGGCCGAGCTCGTCGTGCAGCTCGTGCGCGAGCAGCCGCCGCTCGGCCTCGCGGATGGCGAGCGCCTGGCCGGTCAGCGTCCGGTTCTGCTCGCGGCTCAGCTCCAGCACCTCCGCCATGCGATTGAACTTCGCGGCGATGTGCGCGAGCTCCGGCAGCGGGAACGCCGGCAGGCGCGCCCGATAGTCGCCCTTCTCGATGCCCTCGAGGCCCTCGACGATGCGCCGCACCGGCTTGAGCCACCGGCCGATGGTGACGTACAGCAGCCCGTTGGCGATCATCGAGAACGCGAGCACGAGGCCGAGCACGATGCGAGCGTCGTGCCACGACTCCTCGATCTCGTCCGCCGGGTCCGCCCGCACGACGATCTCGGCCTCGCGCACGCCGGCAGGGAGCGGGCGGCGGAACTCCGCCGGCGCGGGCGCGACCAGCCGCACGAACCACGCGGGCGCATCGGCGACGCGTTCGCCCGGCGAACCCGCGCCGAGCGGCACCTCGCGCCCGCCCTCGACCAGCGCCACGCGCAGGTGGCGCGCGCCCTCGAGCTCGCCCAGGCGCCCGAGCAGCCGGTCGGGCGGCGCCTCCGCCGGCGCGCCGGCCAGCGCCACCTCGATGAGCTGCAGCGCGAGCCGCGCCGTCGACTGCGTCTCGGCCTCCACCGCGCGCTTGGCGTTGTAGATGACGAGCACGGTGCCGAGGCCCAGGACGAGCAGGAACATCGCCGTCAGCAGCAGGTTCAGCCGGGCGCGGAGGCTCATGGAAGGAGGCCGCCCGGCATCCGGCCCGCTCGCTTGTACGTCTCGTCTCGCATCGACGCTCATTGCGGAGGCGACGGCGTAAGCATAGTCCGCGCGGGCGCGGGCCGGCGCCGGGAATTCTTCCCTGTCGGCCGGCGCGAACGGCCGCCTACAATCGGCGGTCCCTCATCCGTGGAGGCTCGCATGCGTCAGCGTTGGCCGCTCGCTTTCGTCCTCGCCGCCGCCGGTGCCCATGGCCAGTCCGTGGACACCGTGGACGTGATCGGCACCACGCCGCTCGGCGGCGACCTCGACGCCGACAAGGTGGCGGCCAACGTGCGGCGCGCCACGGCCGAGGACATCGAGCGGCAAGGCGCCCTCGACCTCGCCGACTTCATGGACCGGACGGTCGGCAGCGTGTTCGTGAACCACGCCCAGAGCAACCCGCTGCAGCCCGACGTGCAGTACCGCGGCTTCGTGGGCTCGCCGCTGCTCGGCCTGCCGCAGGGCCTTGCCGTGTACCAGGACGGCGTGCGCATCAACGAGCCGTTCGGCGACACCGTGAGCTGGGCGCTGATCCCCGAGTCGGCCATCGCCTCCATCGCACTGCAGTCCGGGTCGAACCCGCTGTTCGGGCTGAACGCACTGGGCGGCGCCTTGAGCCTCGAGACGAAGAGCGGCCGCACGCATCCCGGCGCCGGCCTCGAGCTCTCGGCCGGCTCGTTCGGCCGGCGCCAGGCGCAGGCCGAAGCGGGCGGCTCGGCCGGCGAGTCGCTCCACTGGTTCGTGGCGGGCGACTGGCTCGACGAGGACGGCTGGCGCGATTTCTCGCCCACCGAAGCGGCCCGGGTCTTCGCCAGGCTCGGCTGGGAGGCGGGGCGGACCGCGTTCGACGCGAGCCTCACCTACGCCGACACCGACCTGATCGGCAACGGCGCCGCGCCCGTGGAGCTCCTCGAGCTCGACCGCGAGGCGATCTTCACGCGCCCGGACCAGACGCAGAACGATCTCATGCTCGTCACGCTGCGCGGCAGTCGCGCCGTGGGGCAATGGGCGCTGACCGGCAACGTCTACTACCGCTCGAGCGACATCGACACCTACAACGGCGACGATTCGGATTATGAGGCCTGCGAGGACGACCCCGCGTTCATCTGCGAAGAGGAAGACGACGAGGAGGAGATCGTCCTCGATCCGCTCGGCAACCCCGTGCTGGCGCTCGAGGAGCTCGAGGGCGGCACGGTCAACCGCACGCGCACCGAGCAGGACGGCGCGGGGCTCGCGCTGCAAGCCGAATGGGGCGGCTCCGGGCCGCACCGGCTGCTGGTCGGCTTCGGGCACGACTCGAGCGACATCGCGTTCGCGGCGAGCACCGAGCTCGGCACGCTCGACGCCACGCGGCTCGCCGTGCCGGGCGGCGTGCTCGTCGGCGAGTCCTTGACCGGGCTCGACGCGCGCACGTCGAACACGAGCGTGTTTCTCTCCGACACCATCTCGTTCGGCGATGCCGTCGCGCTGACGCTGTCCGCCCGCTACAACCGCACCGACGTGACGTTGCGCGACCTGCGCGGCACGGAGCTCGACGGCGATCACGAGTTCGATTCCTTCAACCCGGCCGTCGGCGTCACGTTCCGGCTCGCGCCAAGCGTCGATGTCTACGCGAGCTACTCCGAATCGAACCGGGCGCCCTCCCCCGTCGAGCTCACCTGCGCCGACGAGGACGACCCGTGCCGCCTGCCGAACGCCTTCGTCGCCGACCCGCCGCTCGAGCAGGTGGTAGCGTCCACCTACGAGGTGGGCGTGCGCGGGCGCTTCGGGGCGAGCGGACGCGACGGCACCTGGCACGCGGGCGTGTTCCGGGCCCGCAACGAGGGCGACATCCTGTTCATCAGCGCCGGCGCCCTCACGAACGAAGGCTACTTCGACAACGTGGGCACCACGCGGCGGCAAGGCGTCGAGCTCGACGTCGCCGCGAGCGCCGAGCGCTGGTCGTGGTTCGCGAGCTATACGTTCCTCGACGCCACCTTCGAGGAGGCCTTCGCGGTGGCGAGCCCGAACAACCCGGCCGCCGTGGATGGCGAGATCTTCGTGCAGCCCGGCGACCGCCTGCCGCTCATCCCGCGGCACGTGTTCAAGGGCGGCGTGCGCTACGACGCGACGCCGAAGCTCTCGGTGGGCGGCGAGGTCGTCGCGAGCTCCTCGCGCCACCTGCGCGGCGACGAAGGCAACGACATCGAGGAGATCGACGGCTACGCCGTGCTCAACGTGCGCGGCGAATATCGCCTCAACGACCGCGTGCAGCTCTTCGCGCTGATCGACAACGTGCTCGACGCGGAGTACGAGACGTTTGGCCTGTTCGGCGAGGCCGACGAGGTGCTCGGCGACGACTTCGAGGACCCGCGCTTCTTCGGCCCCGGCGCGCCCCGGGCCGGGTGGCTCGGCGTGAAGGTCCGTTTCTGACGGCCGGCATCAGCGGGGCCGCACGGGCGTGACGGCCCCCGGCGGGAGCCTGCCCGACGCGCGCGCCTCGAGATACGCCCAGAGCTCCGCGTAGTAGCGCGCGACGTCGGGGTTCGCGCCGCGCGGCGGCGTCGGGTCCCGCGGCCCGAGGTGACCACGGTCCAGGGCGTCCACGAACTCCCGCTCGTCCATCTGCGCGATGCGCCGCGTGAGGTCGGGCGCGAACGAGCTGCCGACGGCGTCCTCGGCATGGCAGGAAGCGCAGTGGGCGTTGTACACGCGCGAGCCGATGTAGACGGGCACCGGCACCGGGCAGGGCGCCTCGGCCGGGCAGGCCGCGGGCGGCGCGGGCCCGGCCTCCTGGCCGCGCGCCGGCGGCACGGCCGCCATCAGCCCCGCGAGCGCCGCCGCGGCGACGCCCCGGGAGGGCTGCCAGCCGCGGCGCTGCGGGTCAGGCACGACGGTGAGGGCGCGACCACCCCTTTCGCGAGAGGCGCCGCGCGGCTAGAAGCGGATGACCGTGCGTATGCTCGCGCCCTCGTGCATGAGGTCGAAGGCCTTGTTGATGTCCTCGAGCCCCATCGTGTGGGTGATGAGCTCGTCGATCTTGATCTGGCCGTCCATGTACTGCTGCACCATGCCGGGCAGCTGGCTGCGGCCCTTCACGCCGCCGAACGCGCTGCCGCGCCACACGCGGCCCGTCACGAGCTGGAACGGCCGCGTGCAGATCTCCTCGCCTGCCGCCGCCACGCCGATGATCGTGGACTCGCCCCACCCCTTGTGGCAGCACTCGAGCGCGGCGCGCATGAGCTTCACGTTGCCCACCGCCTCGAACGAGTAATCGACACCGCCGTCCGTCATGTCGACGATCACTTCCTGGATCGGCCGGTCGTAATCCTTCGGGTTCACGAAGTCGGTGGCGCCGAGCTGGCGCGCGATCTGCTCCTTGGCCGGGTTGATGTCGATCGCGATGATGCGGCTCGCCTTGGCCATGACGGCTCCCTGGATGACCGAGAGGCCCACGCCGCCCAGCCCGAACACGGCCACCGTCGAGCCCGGTTGGACCTTGGCCGTGTTCAGCACGGCGCCTATCCCTGTGGTGATGCCGCAGCCGAGGAGGCACACCTTCTCGAGCGGCGCTTCCTTGCTGATCTTCGCCACGGCGATCTCCGGCAGCACCGTGTACTCGGAGAACGTGGACGTGCCCATGAAGTGCAGGATCTGCTTGCCGTTCTTCGAGAAGCGGCTCGTGCCGTCCGGCATCAGGCCCTTACCCTGAGTGACGCGGATCTTCTGGCAGAGGTTGGTCTTGCCGGACTTGCAGAACTTGCACTCGCCGCATTCCGGCGTGTAGAGCGGAATCACGTGGTCGCCGACTTTGACGCTCGTGACGCCCGGCCCCACCTCCTCGACGATGGCGCCTCCCTCGTGGCCCAAGATCGCGGGGAACGCGCCCTCGGGATCCTTGCCGGAGAGCGTGTAAGCGTCCGTGTGGCACACGCCCGTGGCCACGACGCGTATCAGGACCTCTCCCGCCTTCGGCCCCTGCACGTCCACCTCTTCGATCGACAGCGGCTTTCCTGCTTCCCAAGCGACGGCGGCTCTGGACTTCATGACCGGCTCCTGCGAGATTGTGATTGGGCTCTAGCGCGACCTCGCTGCGGCGTGCGCCCCCGTTGAAGGCCCGCGCTCGATATTATGCGCCTTGCGGCCTCGATGTCGCCTGCCCTCCGGCTTCCTCATGACGATCTTTCTCGGACTCGGCTCGAACCTGGGCGACCGTCGCGAGCATCTGCGGAGCGCCGTCCTGGCCTTGCAGAAAGCGGGCGTATCCGTGCTGCGCGTGTCTCCCGTGGTGGAATCGCCCGCGCTCCTGCCACCGGGCGCGCCCGCCGAGTGGTGCAGGCCCTTCCTGAACCTCGCCGTGGAGTGCACCACGAGCCTCGCGCCGCACGCGTTGCTCGCGACCGTGAAGCGCCTCGAGCGCGAGCTCGGCCGTCCCGAGCGCGGCGAGCGGTGGGCGCCGCGCACGATCGACATCGACATCCTCGTGTGGGGCGACGAGCGCATCAGCGACGAGCGGCTGCAGGTGCCGCACACCGGCATCACCGAGCGCGCCTTCGTCCTCGCGCCGCTGGTGGCGCTGAAGCCGAGCCTCACGCTGCCGGGGCGCGGCGACGTCACGGTGCTCGAGTGGTCGCGACGGCTGCCGCACCACATCCCGCTCTGGATGGGCATCGTGAACGTGACGCCCGACTCCTTTTCCGACGGCGGCCGCTACTTCGCGCCGGAGCGGGCCCTCGAGCACGCGCTCGCGCTCGCCGACGCGGGCGCGCAGATCGTCGATCTCGGCGCCGAGTCCACGCGGCCCGGCGCCACGCCGCTCGACGCGGACGAGGAATGGCGTCGGCTGGCACCGGTGCTCGAGCCGCTCGTCGAGCGCCTGCGCGACGATCCGCTCCGACCCTGGTTGAGCGTCGACACGTATCACCCGGACGTGGCCCGGCGCGCCGTGGCGGCCGGCTGCGACATCGTGAACGACGTGAGCGGCCTCACGGCGCCCGCGATGATCGAGCTCGCCGCCGAGAGCAACGTGCAGTGGGTAGCCATGCACAACCTGGGCGTGCCGGCCGACCGGGCCCGCGTGCTGCCGCCCGAGAGCGACCCTTGCGAGGTGGTGGAACGGTGGCTCGCCGAGCGCCTCGAGGCGTGGCGCCGCGCCGGCATCGACCTCGATCGGGTGGTGTTCGATCCCGGCATCGGCTTCGGCAAGAACCCGCTGCAGTCGCTTGCGCTGCTGCGGCACGCGAGCCGGTTCCGGGCGATGGGCGTGCGCTGCCTCGTGGGCCACTCGCGCAAGTCCTTCATGCGCGGGTTCGCCGGCGCGGCCGAGGCGGAGCGGGACCTCACGACCATCGGCGCGTCGCTCCACCTCTGCGCGCAGGGGGTGGACATCCTGCGCGTCCACGACGTCGCGGGTCACGTCGCCGCCTATCGCGGCTGGTCGCACCTCAATCCCTGACGGGCGCGCGCTCCGTCGCGCAGCGCTCGAGCAGCGGCACGAGCTCCTCGAAGTAGAGGTCGAGATAGTCGGCCGTCAGGGCCGACACGTGCGGCGTGATGATCAGGTTCGGCACGGACCACAGGGGCGAGCCCGGCGGCAGCGGCTCCTCGGGCAGCACGTCGAGGAACGCCGCCGCGATGCGGCCCGCGCGCAGCGCCTCCTCGAGCGCCCCTGCGTCGATGGCGTTGCCGCGACCGATGTTGTAGACGGCGGCGCCGGGCTTCATGCGCGCGAACGCCTCGCGGTCGATGAGCCCGTCGGTGCCGGTGTCGCCCGGCAGGATGCAGACGACGTGGTCGGCGTGGGGCAACGCGGCGTGCAGCTCGGCGGGCGCGAAGACGCGGTCAGCGCCTTCGGTGCCGACGGACACGTCGCGCTTGAGCGCGTGGACCCGCATGCCGACCGCCTTGAGCAGCCGCCCGCAGTGGCGGCCGATGTGGCCGTAGCCCACGATCAGGACCGTCTGCCCGGCCAGGCGCGCGAGGCGCAGGTAGGGCGCGCGGTCCCACGCGTGGCGCCGCTGGGCGTCGAGCGCGGCGCCGAAGCGGCGGCTCACGAAGCCGATCATGGCGAGCAGGCTCTCGGCCATGATGCGGCCGTGGAACGTGCCGTAGGTCGGCACGACGCGGCCCCGCGGATCGGCGGCCACGCGCTCGCGTCCGGCCGCCGGCGTGAACACGTGGCGGAGCGCCGGCGCACGCTCGTACCACTCCGGCGCGAACTCCCACACCACGGCCGCCTCCGCGGCCGGCAGCCCCTCGAAGAACGCGTCGCGATCGCGGCAGATGCGCACGTCGTGGGCGGCGAGCGCCTGCCGCAGCGCCTCGGCCTGCCGCGGCGACGGCGTGAAGGCCGGGACTTCGTGCTCGAGATGGACGACGATTCGCACTGCCTGAAGCACCTCCATGCCGCGAGCGGCGCGGAGGCGCCGCCGGGCGTCCCTCATCGTAGCGCGGCCCGCGGCGGCTCAGGGGCGCAGCACCGCGAGCAGCGCGGCGACCTTGTCGAGCGCTTCCTGATACTCGGCGTCGGCCTCGGAGTCCGCGACGATGCCGCCACCCGCCCAGGCGTACACGTGCCCGGCGTGCTGCACCATCGTGCGGATCGCGATGTTGACGTCCATGCCGCCGTCGAAGCCCACGTACCCGATCGCGCCGCAATAGACGCTGCGCCGGTGCCGCTCCACCTCCTCGATGATCTGCATGGCGCGCACCTTGGGCGCGCCCGTGATCGAGCCGCCGGGGAAGCAGCCGCGGAGCACGTCCAGGGCGTCCTTGCCCGCGGCGAGCCGGCCCTCCACCGTGCTGACGAGGTGGTGAACGGTGGCGAAGCTCTCGACCTCGAAGAGCCGCGTCGCCAGCACGGAGCCCGGCGCGCAGCTCTTGCCGAGGTCGTTGCGGAGCAGATCCACGATCATGACGTTCTCGGCCCGATCCTTGGCGCTCGCGCGGAGCTGCTCGGCCAGGCGCCGGTCGCGCACGGGGTCCGGATCCCGCGGCCGCGTGCCCTTGATCGGCCGCGTCTCGACGTGCCCGTCGCGCACGCGCAGGAAGCGCTCGGGCGACGAGCAGAGCACGGCGCCGTCGGGCAGATCGAGGAACGCCGCGAACGGCGCCGGGTTGATGCGCCGCAGCCGCCCGTACGCGAGCCAGGGGTCGCCCGCCACGCGCGCCGCGAAGCGCTGCGTGAGATTGATCTGGTAGCAGTCCCCTGCGCGAATGTGCGCCTGCACGCGCCGGAACGCCTCGCCGTACGACGCCCGGTCGAAGTCCGAGCGCGGCGGCTCGAGCACCTCGAACGAGCCGCCCCGCGGGGCGGGGGCCTTCTGCAGCCGCTCGACGAGCGCGTCCCAGCGCGCGAACGTGCGCTCGTCGCGGCCCTGCCCCACGAGCCACGCGCGCCGCTCGCGATGGTCGACGACGGCCGCCCAGTCGTACAGGCCGAAGGCGACGTCGGGCATGGCCACGTCGTCGACGGTGCGCGCCGGCAGGCGCTCGAGCCGCCGCGCGTAGTCGTAGCCGACGTAGCCGATGGCGCCGCCCGCGAACGGCAGCCCGCGGACGGACGGCGCGGGCGGGCCTAAGCGCTCGCGCAGCAGGTCCAGCGGATCGCGCGCCGACCGCTCCACGCCCCAGCGGTCGGCGACCTCGGTGATGCCGCCGCGCGTGGTGAGCGTGAGATACGGGTCGCAGGAGAAGACGTCGTAGCGCCCGTCGCGGTGGTCCGCCGCGGGGCCGCTGTCGAGGAACACGGCCCAGGGTCGGCCGAGCAGCGCCGCGAAGCGCTCGGCCGAATCGGCGCGGTATTCGAGCTCCGTGACCCTGGTCAAGGCGGCCTCCCGGCGTGGAGGGGGCCGCAGTGTACTGGCGGCCGCCGCGCGGCGCCATCTAGCGCAGCACGCGGTCCGGCCGCGAGTAGATGTTGAACCGGTCGGCCTTGAGGAACCCGACGAGCGTCATGCCGAACTCGCGGGCGAGATCCACCGCGAGCGACGACGGCGCTCCCACAGCGGCGACGAACGGGCAGCCGGCCATCATCGCCTTCTGCATGAGCTCGAAGCTCGCCCGGCCGCTCACGACGATGCCGTGGTCCGCGAGCGGCACGCGGCCGTCCATGAGGGCGCGGCCGATCAGCTTGTCGAGCGCGTTGTGCCGGCCCACGTCCTCGCGCACGAGCACGATGCGGCCGTTCGCATCGAACAGGCCCGACGCGTGCAGCCCGCCCGTCTGCTCGAACACGGCCTGCTCGCGCTGCAGCGCTTGCGGCAGCGTGCCCAGGAGATCGTGGCGGATGGCGAAGCCGGCGCCGCGCACGTCGTAGGCGCCCTGCACGGCCACCGCCTCGAGGGACGCCTTGCCGCACACGCCGCAGCTCGACGTGGTGTAGAAGTGCCGCTGCAGGCGCTCGAAGTTCACGCTGACGTCGGGCCGCAGCTCCACGCGCACCACGTTCACGAGCCCCTCGGGCGACGGCTGACCGCGGGGCACCACGCCCTCGACCTCGGCGCTCGAGCGCACGATGCCTTCCGTGAACAGGAAGCCCACGGCGAGCTCGGCGTCGTGCCCGGGCGTGCGCATCGTGACCGAGATGCTCTCCTCGGCCCGGCTGCCGTCGCGCCGCGAGTAGCCCAGGCGGATCTCGAGGGGCTCCTCGGCGGCCACGACGTCGGCGGCCGTGCCGCCGCCCCGCCCCACGCGCTCGATCTCGAGGCGGCGCACGCTCGGGTTGGCGGGCTGCGTCATCTCGGCCATGCGTTCCGGTGGGAGCGGCTTTCTCGCCGCGATCTTCGCACGTTCTCGCGACGAGGAGGCGGGCCCGGCCATGCAGACCCCCTTCCAGGACGCTCGCGCGCAGGGACGCGCGCGCGCGAGGCTACAGGGATGTATTCACGCCGTTCCTGGAAGGGGGTCTGCATGGCCGGGCCCCTGCGGCTACGCCGAAGATCGCGGCCGGAAAGCCGCTCCCAACCGCGACAAGAGCCTGCGGCCAAGCCCCGCCCGCGCGCTAGGCCGCCCGAGTCTCCTTTTCGGCGAGCTTCGCGACGCCGGCCTTGGCCACCGGGCTCAGATCCGCGCCCCCTTGCCTGTAGTGCTCGATGATCTGGGCGCGCATGTCGGGTGTCCAGAACCGGCGCAGGTGGTCGCAGACCCCTTCGGCCGCCTTCCCCTCGTCGCCGTAGGACAAGTTCGCGGCGATCTGATTCGCCATCTTGACGAGCTTCTCGAGCTTCATGGCGTCTAGGAAACGGCGTCCTCGGCGGCCTTCGCGCGTTTCAGGAGCTCGATCTGCCGCTCCGTGAACTGCTCGTACTTCTGCTGCCACTCCGACAGCTTCGTCACCTTGTACGCCTGCACCGCCGTGACCTTGTACTCAGGACAATTGGTCGCCCAGTCCGAGTTGTCCGTGGTGACGACGTTGGCGCCCGACTCCGGATGGTGGAACGTGGTGTACACCACGCCCGGCTGCACGCGCTCGGTGATGACGGCGCGCAGCACCGTCTCGCCGGCGCGGCTCTTCAGGCCGACCCAGTCGCCGTCCTCGATGCCGCGCTGCTCCGCGTCGTGCGGGTGGATCTCCAGCACGTCCTCGTCGTGCCAGGCGACGTTGGCCGTGCGGCGCGTCTGCGCGCCCACGTTGTACTGCGTGAGGATCCGGCCCGTGGTGAGGAGCAGCGGGTACATCGGTGTCGTGCGCTCGTCCGTAGGCACGTACGGCGTCACGCGGAACAGGCCCTTGCCGCGCACGAACTCCTCGACGTGCATGGTGGGCGTGCCCTCCTCGGCCTTCTCGTTGCACGGCCACTGGATGCTGCCGAGCCGTTCGAGCTTCTCGTACGTGACGCCCGCGAAGGTGGGCGTGAGCCGGGCGATCTCGTCCATGATCTCGCTCGGGTGGCTGTAGTTCATGGGGTAGCCCATGGCGTTGGAGAGCGCCTGGGTGATCTCCCAGTCCTGCATGCCGGACAGCGGCTCCATGACCTTGCGCACCGGCGAGATCCGCCGCTCTGCGTTCGTGAACGTGCCGTCCTTCTCGAGGAACGACGAGCCGGGTAAGAACACGTGCGCGAACTTCGCCGTCTCGTTGAGGAACAGGTCCTGCACGATCATGCACTCGAGCGACGACAGCGCCTTCGTGACGTGCTGCGTGTCGGGATCCGACTGCGCCACGTCCTCGCCCTGCACGTACAACCCCTTGAAGCGGCCCGCGATGGCCGCGTCGAACATGTTCGGGATCCGGTAGCCGGGCTCGGGCACGAGCTCCACGCCCCAGTCCTCGCTGAAGAGCCGGCGCACGTTCGGATCCGAGATGTGGCGGTAGCCCGGCAGCTCGTGCGGGAACGAGCCCATGTCGCACGATCCCTGCACGTTGTTCTGCCCGCGCAGCGGGTTCACGCCCACGCCTTCGCGGCCGAGGTTGCCGGTGACCATGGCGAGGTTGGCGATGGCCATGACCGCGGTGGAGCCCTGGGCGTGCTCGGAGACGCCGAGCCCATAGTAGATGGCCGCGTTCGGCACCGTCGCATAGAGCCGCGCGGCCTCGCGCACCAGCTGCGCCGGCACGCCGCTCTCGGCCTCGAGCGCCTCGGGCGAATTTCTCGGATCGAGAATGAACTTGCGCCAGTCCTCGTACGCCTCGAGGTCGCAGCGCTGCCGGATGAATTCCTTGTCCTCGAGCCCCTCGGACAGCACGACGTGGGCCATCGCGTTCAGGACCGCCACGTTCGTGCCGGGGCGCAGCTGCAGGTGATAGGCCGCCTCGATGTGCGGCGAGCGCACGAGGTCGATGGCGCGCGGGTCGACGACGATGAGCTTCGCGCCCTGGCGCAGTCGGCGCTTCATCTGCGAGGCGAACACGGGGTGCGCGTCCGTGGGGTTCGCGCCGATCACCATGATGACGTCCGCCTTCATGACGGAGTCGAATGCCTGGGTGCCGGCCGACTCGCCGAGCGTGGTCTTGAGCCCGTAGCCCGTGGGCGAGTGACACACGCGCGCGCAGGTGTCCACGTTGTTGTTGCCGAACGCCGCGCGCACGAGCTTCTGGACGAGGTACGTCTCCTCGTTGGTGCAGCGGGAGGAGGTGATGCCGCCGATGGCGTCCTTGCCGTACTTCTGCTGGATGGCCTTGAGCTTGCTCGCGGCGAACGAGATGGCCTCGTCCCACGACACCACGCGCCACGGGTCGTGGATCGACTCGCGGATCATCGGCGTCGTGATCCGGTCCTTGTGCGTGGCGTAGCCGAACGCGAACCGCCCCTTCACGCAGGAGTGACCGTGGTTCGCGTGGCCGTCCTTGTTCGGCACCATGCGCACCACCTGCTGGCCCTTCATCTCCGCGCGGAACGAGCAGCCGACGCCGCAGTAGGCGCAAGTGGTGATGACGTAGTGCTCCGGGACGCCCAGGTCGATGAGCGAGTTCTCGGTCAGCGTGGCCGTGGGGCACGCCTGCACGCAAGCGCCGCACGACACGCACTCGGAGTCGAGGAACGGCTGATCCTGGCTCGCCGCCACCTTCGAGTCGAAGCCGCGGCCCTGGATCGTGAGGGCGAAGGTGCCTTGAACCTCGTCGCAGGCGCGCACGCAGCGCGAGCACACGATGCACTTGGTGGGATCGAAGGTGAAATACGGGTTGCTCGTGTCCTTCTCGAGCGAGAAGTGGTTGGCGCCCTCGTAGCCGTAACGCACCTCGCGCAGGCCCACGACGCCGGCCATGTCCTGCAGCTCGCAGTCGCCGTTGGTGGGACAGGTGAGGCAGTCGAGCGGGTGATCGGAGATGTAGAGCTCCATCACGTTGCGGCGGATGCGCGCCACGCGCTCGCTCTGCGTGGTGACCCGCATGCCCTCCCGCACCTCGGTGGTACACGAGGCCGGCAGACCCTTCGCCCCCTCGATCTCCACGAGGCACAGCCGGCACGAGCCGAACGGCTGCTGGCTGTCGGTGGCGCAGAGCTTGGGAATGTTGATGCCCGCGAGCGCCGCGGCTCGCAGCACCGTGGTGCCTTCCGGCACGGTCACGGTCTCACCGTCGATGGTGAGCGTGACCTTGCGGGTGGACGGGCTCGGCGGAGTGCCGAAATCCCGGGCTCGTTGGTAAGGCTGGAAAGCCGCGCTCATAGTCCCTCTCCAATCTGCCGCCCCGCCGTCGAGCCGGCCCCCAAATCCTCGGGGTAGTGGTTCAACACGCTCAAAACCGGGAACGGCGCCATGCCGCCCAGGGCGCACAGCGACCCCGTGACCATTGTGTCGCACAAATCGCGCAGGAGTTCCACGTTGGCGGCCGCGTTCTCGCCGTTACGAATTCTATCGATGACCTCGACCCCGCGCACGGCGCCGATGCGGCAGGGCGTGCACTTCCCGCAGGACTCGATGGCGCAGAACTCCATGGCGAAGCGGGCCATTTCGCCCATGTCCACCGTGTCGTCGAAGACCACGAGCCCGCCGTGGCCGATCATGGCCCCGATCCGCGCGAACTCCTCGTAGTCGAGCGGCGTGTCGAACTGCGACGGGTGAACATAAGCTCCCAGCGGCCCGCCGGCCTGGACGGCCCGGATGGGCCGGCCGGAGGCGGTGCCGCCGCCGAAGTCGTACAGAATCTCGCGCAGCGGGCGGCCGAAGCCGATCTCGATGAGGCCGCCCCGCTTCACGTTGCCCGCGAGCTGGATGGTCAGCGTGCCCCGCGACCGGCCGCTGCCGTAGGCCTGGTAGGCCTCGGCGCCCTCCGCGAGCACGTACGGCACCGTGGCGAGCGAGATCACGTTGTTCACGACCGTGGGTTTGCCGAACAGGCCTTTCACGGCCGGCAGCGGCGGCCGGTACCTGACCATGCCGCGCTTGCCCTCGAGGCTCTCGAGCAGCGACGTCTCCTCGCCGCAGATGTAGGCGCCCGCGGCCTCCCGCACCTCGAGCTCGAAGCGCCGGCCGCTGCCCAGGATGTCGTTGCCGAGGTAGCCCGCCGCGCGCGCGTGGTCGATGGCGGCCCGCATGGTGCGCACGGCCTGCGGGTACTCGGCGCGGATGTACACGTAGCCTTGCGTGGCGCCCACGGCCAGGCCCGCGATCGTCATGCCTTCGATGAGCACGTACGGGTCGCTTTCCAGGATCATGCGATCGGCGAACGTGCCGGAGTCGCCTTCGTCCGCGTTGCACACCACGTACTTCTGCTCGGAGGGCGTGTCGAGCACGGTCTTCCACTTGATGCCCGTGGGGAAGGCCGCGCCGCCGCGGCCGCGGAGCCCCGACGCCGTGACCGCGGCCACGATCGCCTCGGGGCTCTGCTCGAGCGCGTTGCGCAGGCCCTTGAAGCCGCCGTGCCGCTCGTAGTCCGGGATCGACAGGGGCTCCGTGAGGCCCGCGCGGGCGAACGTGAGACGGGTCTGCTCGGCGAGGTACGGGATCGAGCGAGTCGGGCCGTGCGCGAGCGCGTGCGCGCCGCCGCTCGTGAAGCCTGCGTCGAACAAGCCCGCCACGTCGGCGACGCCGACGGGGCCGTAGGCCAGCCGCTCGCCGTTCACCTCCACCTCGACCAGGGGCTCGAGCCAGTACAGGCCGCGCGAGCCGTTGCGCACGACCGTGACGTCGACGCCGCGCGCGGCGGCCACGCGGGCGATCTCGGCGGCCACCGCGTCCGCGCCGAGGGAGCGCGCGGTGGTGTCGGCGGGCACGAAGATCTTGACGGCGCTCATCGCTGCTCCTGCTCCGCGAGAATGGCGTCGAAGCGCTCGGGCGTGACCCGCCCGTAGACCGTCTCGTCGACCATGATGGCGGGCGAGCACGCGCAGTTGCCGAGGCAATACACGGGCTCGAGCGTGAAGCGCCCGTCGGCCGTCGTCTCGTGGAAATCCACGTTCAGGGTCTCGCGCGCGTGCCGCTCGAGCGCGCGGGCGCCCATCGACTGGCAGGCCTCGGCGCGGCAGAGATACACCGTATGCCGACCCGGCGGCTTGGTCCTGAACAGATGATAGAAGGTGATCACGCCGTGCACCTCGGCACGGGAGAGATTCAGCACGTCGGCCACCACCGGGACGGCGGTGTCGGGCACGTAGCCGAGCTCGTCCTGGATGGCGTGCAGGATCGGCAGCAGCGCGCCCGGCTGGTCCGCGAGCCCTTCCGCGATGCGGCGGACCGTCGCCGTCCGCTCGTCGTGCCCCCCGTTCAAGCGCTGCCTGCGCCGGCTCGCCGTTCGCGCGTGCTGTCCTGCCATTCGCTGCTCCACCTTCTCATTTAAATGAATGGTACACCCGTGCGTCCGGTGCGGGCTTCGCTTCAGCAGCGCTCCGCCCGCGGATTCTCGAACAGGTCCTCCACGGGCTCGTCGGGGCGCGGCACGAGGCACGCGAAATCCTTTTCGACCAGGATCTTGAGCATTTCCCCGCCGCCGAGCGCCTGCTCGCCGCGCATGGAAACCTCCTGCGGGTCGAGCCATCGCTCGAGGGCCTGCCGCGGCACGAGCACCGTCACGCTCGAGTCGGCGTAGCGCGCCGCGAGCGGGCCGTCGGGCACCACCTCGACGCGATAACGAAGCTCCGCCTGCGGCGCGAAGCGCACCGCGTCCTCGGCAACGCCCGCCGTGGCGAGCCGCTCGACCTCGCTTTTCGTCAGCCGCAAGCGGATCGAATTGCCGCGAACCCGAAGTTTCATCCCTGCCCTTCTACAACCAAATCAATCGCCTGGGCGAGTGTGGAAATCCCTACTGCCGCCGAACGCTGCCCACGGGCGGGCCATTCTATCGCAGGGGCCGGCGCTCGTACGCGCGCTCCGTATTCGACCGCGCGGCGCGGGTGGCATTCGCCCGCCTCAGATGCGCTTTCTAACTAGGTGATTCTTAAGCCGTTGCCATATAATCGCGGCCCGGGGACGACAGGGGAACGCTGCGCACGTGCGGCCAACAGCGATCCCGGGCCATCATTTCGTGGGAGTGCTATGAGCGACCAAGTCGGGATCAGTGGTTTCGCCGTCTACGTGCCGCCCTACCGCGTCGACCTCCAATCGTGGTGCGAGTGGACCAACACGTCGTGGGACAAGACCCGCGCCGTGGTGGGGCGGAGCTTCCGCATGCGAGGCCCCGCGCAGAGCGTTTACACCATGGCGGCCAACGCGGTCCTGCGGCTCATCGAGCGCTACGACGTGGACCCGGGCCGCGTGGGCTTCCTGGGCCTCGGCACCGAGTCGAGCACGGACAACTCCGCGGGCGCCGTCATCATCAAAGGCATGCTCGACGAGGCGCTGAAGCTGCAGGGCCTGGCGCCGCTGTCCCGCAACTGCGAGGTGCCCGAGGTGAAGCACGCGTGCCTGGGCGGCGTGTACGCCCTGAAGCATGCGCTGCGCTACCTCGCGCTCGAGCGCTCCGGCCGCTGTGCCATCGTGGTCAGCGCCGACATCGCCGAGTACGCGCGCGGCAGCTCCGGCGAGCCCACCCAAGGCGCCGGCGCCGTGGCCATGCTCGTGGAGCGGCGGCCGAAGATGCTCGCCATCCACCTGGAGCACATCGGCAGCGCCTCGTCGTACCGCGCCGTGGACTTCCGCAAGCCGGTGCTGCGCAACATCATCCGCGGCAAGCTCAACTGCCACTTCCAGGACCTGCCCGTCTTCAACGGCAAATATTCCACCACCTGTTATCTCGACGAGACGCAGCACGCGCTCGACGACATGATGAGACGCCTCGGCCGGGACGCGGCCGACTACTATCGCGAGGTCGCGGCCGTCTTCATGCACCGGCCCTATCACCGCATGCCGGAGACGGCGCTCGCGATGAGCTACCTGTTCGCTTTCGCCCGCGACGGCGGCGAGGGTCGCGCGCAGTTCGAGAGCTACTGCCGGCGGGCGAACATCGATCCGCGGGCGGTCACCGCGGAGATGAGCTCGAGCCCCGATCTCCTCCAGCTCGTGAAGGAGGGCAACATCGACGCCGACGCGTATCCGCTCAGCGTGCAGCTGCTGAAGGAGTTCCGCGCGAGCCCCGAGTTCGCCGAGCTCGTGTCGACGAAGATCTCGCTCGGCTCCGAGATCATGAAGGACATCGGCAACGTGTACTGCGCGGCGCTGCCGGCATGGATCGCGGCCGGCATGGAAGACGCGCACGCCCAAGGCCTCGACCTCGCCGGGCGCAAGGTGCTCGCCGTCGGTTACGGCAGTGGCGACGCGGCCGAAGCCATTCCGATGACGGTGGCGGAGGATTGGAGCCGCGCGGCGTCGCTGATCGGCTTCGCGGCCGCCCTCGAGCCGTATCAGAACCTCACGCGCCAGCAGTACGAGACGCTGCACGACACGGGCACGGCGGAAGGCCTGATTCCGCCCGACGACGGCTTCGTTATCGAGTCCATCGGCACGAGCTCGAACCCGAAATTCAGCGACGAAGGCATCGAGTACTACCGCTTCGTCCGCTGACCGCCGCGCCGCCCGCGGCCGGCGGAGCGGCGCAACTCCCCTCGCGAGTTGTTTCCCGGAGCGCAGGACGCTATACACGGGCTAACGACCGCATCGCGAGGATCGGCCCATGGAGGGCGCAGGGACCTCCGAGCTCGAGCGGGCCCGCCGGCATCACGCGCGCCGCGAATGGGCCCTCTGCTTCGACGCCTTCCGCCGCGCGGATCGCACCGGTGAGCTCTCGGCCGACGACCTCGAGCGATTCGCCCAGGCCGCGTATCTCGCGGGCCACGACGACGACTATCTCGCCGCGCTCGAGCGCGCCCATCACCTGCATCTGAACGAGGGCCGCCGCCTGCGCAGCGTGCGCTGCGCGTTCTGGCTCGGCTTGCGGCTGCTCTTTCGCGGCGAGGGCGGCCGCGCCGGCGGCTGGTTCGCGCGCGCCGAGCGGCTCGTCGAGCCGGAGACGCGCCCGTGCGCCGAGCGCGGCTACCTGTTGTTGCCCGCGGTGGAGCAGGCGGTCCGCGCAGGCGACCTCGACCGGGCCGCCGCGCTCGCGGCCGAGATCACCGCGATCGCCGAGCACTGCGGCGATCCGGAGCTCATGACCTGCGCGCGGCTCGACGAGGGGCGCATCCTGCTGCTCCAGGGCGACACCGAGAGCGGCCTCGCGCGGCTCGACGAGGTGATGCTCGCGGTCACCACGCAGGCGCTCTCGCCGGTCGTGACCGGGCTCATGTACTGCGCGGTGATCGGGGCATGCCGGGAGGTGTGCGCGGCCGCACGCGCCCGCGAATGGACCTGCGCCCTCGCGGAGTGGTGCGAGGAGCAGCCGGAGATGGTCGCATTCACGGCGTCGTGCCTCGTGCATCGCGCCGAGGTGCTGCGGCTCGAGGGGGCGTGGCGGGAAGCGCTCGCGGAGGCGGAGCGCGCGACGCGGCGCGATCCCGAGCGCGACCCGCGCTCGACGGCGACGGCTTTCTACGAGATGGCGGAGATCCTTAGGCTGCGCGGCGAGCTTCGCGAGGCCGAGCGCGCCTACCGCGACGCGAGCCGCTACGGCTGCGAGCCGCAGCCGGGGCTCGCGTTGCTGCGGCTCGCGCAGGGGCGCCCGCGGCTCGCGGCCGCGGCGATCCGGCGGGTCGCCGGCATGACGGAGGCGCCGCTCGAGCGCGTGAAGGTCTTGCCCGCCTACGTCGAGATCATGATCGCGACCGGCGACGTCGCCGAGGCGCGCGCGGCATGCGAGGAGATCGAGCGCATCGCGGCGCGTTTCGACACGGAGCTCGTCGCCGCCACGGCGGCGCAGGCGCGCGGCGACATCGAGCTCGTGGACGGCGACGCGTGCGGGGCGCTCGTATCGCTGCGCCGCGCGCTCGACCTCTGGCAGGCGCTCGGCGCGCCGTACCTCGCGGCCCGGGCGCGCGTGTCGATGGGCCGCGCCTGCCGCGCGCTCGGTGACGAGGACGGCGCGGCGCTCGAGCTCGAGTCCGCGCGCGCGGCCTTCGAGCGGCTGGCGGCGCGGCCGGACCTCGCGCACGTGGATGCGCTGCGCGCTCGGCCGACCGCGTCGCGCTCCGCCGCGAGGGGCCTCACGCCGCGCGAGCTCGAGGTGCTGCGGCTCGTCGCGACGGGGCTCACGAACCGGCAGATCGCGGCCGAGCTCGCGCTCAGCGAGAAGACCGTGGATCGCCACGTGAGCAACATCTTCGCGAAGCTCGGCGTGCCGTCGCGCGCGGCGGCCACCGCGTACGCGTTCCGCCATCGGCTGCTGTGAGGCGCGGCGCGGCCGGGCCTCGGTCGCCGCGCAGCGCGATCGCGGGGTCCACGCGCACGGCCCGGCGCACGGGCAGCATCCCTTCCGCGAGGACGAAGCGCCGCACCGAGCGCGGCGCGACACCCAGCGCCATGCGCCCGTGGGTGAGATCACCCACGGGCCGCCCTTTTCCGGCGTGGGGGGTTTCTCCGAAGCGCCGCGGCGGAGCGCCTCGTATCGTGGCCGCTTGCACCGGCCGAACCGCGAGGAGAATTGCCATGGAAACCGCAGCGCTCGCCACCGCTCGTGAGTTGTCGCCTTTGATCGCAAGCCTGCGGGATGCGACGGACGCGTCCCGGAACATCGCCGCGCCGATCGTCGCGGCGCTGCGCGACGGCAGGCTGTGCCGCCTCGCCGTGACGAAGGAGCTCGGCGGCGCGGAGCTGCCCGTGGACGCGGCGCTCGACGTCTACGAGGCGCTCGCCTATGCCGACGCCTCGGTGGCCTGGGTGGCCTGGAACAACTCGCTGCCGTGCTACCTCGCGCGATTCCTCGCGCCCGATGTGCGCGCCGAGGTGTTCGCGGACCCGCGCTGGCTCTACGCGTCCTCCACGCGCCCGACGGGGCGGGCGGCCGTGACGAGCGACGGCTACGAGGTCAGCGGCCGCTGGAACATCGTCTCCGGCTGCGAGCTCGCGGAGTGGATCCTGCTGCTCTGCATCGTCGAGGAGAACGGCGCGCCGCGCATGCTCGAGCCGGACACGCCCGAGCTGCGCTTCGCCTTCCTGCGCCGCGACGACTGCGAGATCGTCGACACCTGGCAGACCTGCGGGCTGCGCGGCACCGGCAGCCAGGACGTCGTGGCGGACAGCGTGCGCGTGCCGCAGGAATTGACGCTGTTCGTGGCCGAGCCCTCCACGCTCGACGGGCCGCTCGGCCGCGTCCCGATCATCTGCTCCATGGCGACCGCGTACGGCGCGCAAGCGCTCGGCATCGCGCAATGCGCCGTCGACACGCTGATCGAGCTCACGAGCACGAAGCGGCCGCCCGAAGGCCCGGCGCTCCGGGAGCGGCCGGCCCTGCTCGCCGACATCGCACGGCATAGCACGGCCCTCGAAGCGGCGCGCGCCCACCTGCACGCGTGCGCCGCGCAGCTCTGGCGCACGGCGGCGGCCGGCGGACCGCCCGCGATCGACGAGATCACGTCGGCATGGGGCGCGAGCCTGCATGCCGCCGACGTCGCGGAGAAGGCCGTCGACGCGATGTACGCGGCCGGCGGCATCAGCTCGCTGTACACCACCTGCCCGCTCGAGCGCGCGCATCGCGACATGCACGCGATGCGCCGGCACATCGTCGGCCAGGCGCTGTGGCTCGAGGATGCGGGCCGCGTGCGGCTGGGCGGGGCGCCCGTGCATCCGTTGTACGCCGTTTGATCGATCAGCCGTCCACGGGCGCGTGCGGCGTCGGCAGCAGGAGCTGATAGAACGCCACGTCGAGCCGGCGGCCGACCTTGAAGCCCGCGTGGCGGATGCAGCCCGCGGCCGTGAACCCGAGCGCTCGTGCCAGGGGATGCTCGCCGCGTGCCGGCCTCGATGACGCCGACCATGCAGTGATACTGCTGCTCCGTCGCGATCTCGACGAGGCGGCGCAGCAGCGCGCGTCGCTATTGCAGGCGCGCGATCTGCTCTTCGAGGTGCCGGATCAGGTCGTCGATGGTTCCGTCGGCCAGCACCCGCTGATACTCGGCCCGCTTCAGGGCGAGATCGCTCACGCCGTCGGCCAGGATGTTGATGATCTTCCAGCCGTCCTCGCCTTCCCGGAGCAGATACTCGAGCGGCACCGAGCTGCCGTCGGCGCGGCGCACGGCCGCCTGCACCTGCGCCTGCGGCCCGTCGACGGAAGCTTCCTGGCGCTCGAACGAGCGCTCGTTCAGGCCCGTGAAACGGCTCGCGTACGTCATCACGCTGAGGCGCTCGAACGCATCGAGGAAGCGCGCGCGGTCGTCGGAAGAGAGCTCGCGCCACTGGCGACGAATGGTGAACTCCGCGATGTAGGGCAGATCGTGAGTGGCCTCCACGAGCGGCTCGAGCACCTCGTAGCGGCGCTCGACCGACGCGTCCGGCTCCTCGGTGGCGAGCGCGACGAGGCCTTCGTGCAGCGAGCGCACCGTCGCGTCCGGCGTGTCGGTGCTCACCTCGGCCGCGCCGAGCGGCGGCACGCAGGCGGCGAGCGCGACCACGGCGAGCCGCGCGAGCAACGAGGCGTCAGTCCGTGACCTCATAGGCGCGATCCTTCCAGCGTGCCTTCACGCCGCGCCAGTAGCCGAGCGCGGAGTCCCACGTCATGCCGAGAAACAATAGCGCCGCGGCGGGCAGGGTCAACGACCAGGCCGCATGCAAGCCGTAGAAGCGCGTCACCGGCCGGTAAGCGAGCGCCATGGCCACCCAGGCGCCGGCGCCGGCCGCGCGGGCCGCCCCGGAAGGCCCCGCCGCGAGCGCCGCGAGCGGCGCGACGAACGCCACGCCCAACGCCGCCGTCGTGCCGAGCAACAGCGCCGCGGAATAGCGGAGCTGCGTGTACGCCGTGCGGCGGACCATGCGCCAGAAGTCGCGGAAGCCGTAGGCGCGCAGCGAATCGACCGAGCGGCTCATGCCGATCCAGATCGCGCCGCCGTTGCGCTTGACGGCCGCGGCGAGGGTGCAGTCGTCGATGAGCGCGCCGCGCACCGCCTCGAACCCGCCGGCGGCGCGCAGCGCCGCGGCGCGCAGCAGCATGCAGCCGCCGGCCGCGGCCGCGACTCTGCTCCGCGGCGAGCTCGCGAGCGCGAATGGGTAGAGCAGCTTGAAGAAGAACACGAACGCCGGCGCCAGGAGCCGCTCCCAGAAGCCCACGCAGCGCAGCGTCGCCATGATGGACACGAGATCCGCGCCGGTGGCCGCGGCGCGGGCGCGCAGCGCCGGCAGCGTGTGCGGCGCGAGCTCGATGTCGGCGTCGAGCAGCAGCACGTAGGGCCGGTCGACCAATCGCAGCCCCTGCTCGAGCGCCCAGAGCTTGCCGCTCCAGCCGCTCGGCGGGCGCGTGCCGCGCGCGACGCGCAGCGCGATCGGGTGCTCGGACGCTTCCGCGGGCGCCGCGGCCGCCTGCGCCGCCTCCGCCGTGCCGTCCGTGGACTCGTCGTCCACCACGACCACGGCGAGATTGGGGCCCTGGCGGCGGAGCCCCCGCAGCGTGCGCGGGAGCACGGCCGCCTCGTTGCGCGCGGGGACGAGCACCGTGACGTCGCCGAGATCCTCGGGCGCTGCGGCGGCCTCGAGCCGCTCGCGCGTCCCGTGCGGCCGCCAAGGCAGGAGCAGCACGGCCAGCCAGACGGCGAGCGCCAGGAACGCGGCGGCGGTCAGCACCACGCCGGGCCGGCGCTCGCGGCGCCCCGCGTCAGCGCTTGCGGTCGATCCTGCCGATGCGGTCGACGGGGATGGCCACGCCCCCGTGCCCGCCGTGCAGCACGGGCAGCTCGGGCGCCATCTCGCCGTCCACGCGCGGGCCGAACAGGAACACGGCGAGCGCCTTCAGCGGATTGCGCAGGGTGTGCTCGACGGCCGTGCCCTCGTAGCCGCAGTGCGCCATGCAGTTGTCGCACTTCGGGTTGCGGCCGGTGCCGTACTTGTCCCAGTCCGTGGTCTCCATGAGCTCCTTGAAAGACTTCGCGTAGCCCTCGTCGACCAGGAGGTAGCACGGCTTCTGCCAGCCGAAGATGTTGTAGGTGGGGTTGGCCCACGGCGTGCACTGGTAGCTCTGGTTGCCGGCCAGGAAGTCGAGGAACAGGCTCGACTGGTTGAAGTGCCACTTGCTGCCGCGCTGCTTGCCGCGCTTGAAGATCTCGCGGAAGAGCTGCTTCGACTGCCGCCGCCCGAGGAACACGTCGTGCCGCGGCGCGTGGTCGTAGCTGTAGCCCGGCGAGATCATCACCCCTTCCACGCCGAGCTGCATGGCGTAGTCGAAGAAGTCGGCGACGTCGTCGGGGTCCTCGCCCGCGTACAGCGTGCAGTTCACCGTCACGCGGAAACCCTTCGAGCGCGCGAGCTTGATGGCCGCCACGGCCTTGTCGAACACGCCTTCGCGGCACACCGACGCGTCGTGCCGCTCGCGGTTGCCGTCGAGGTGGATGGAGAACGTGAGATACGGCGAGGGGCGGTAGTCGTCGATGCGCTGCTCGAGCAGGAGCGCGTTCGTGCAGAGGTACACGAACTTCTTGCGCGCGATGATGCCCTCGACGATCTTCGGCATCTCCTTGTGGATGAGCGGCTCGCCGCCCGGGATCGACACCACGGGCGCGTCGCACTCGTCCACCGCGCGAAGCGCATCCTCCACGCTCATGCGCTTGCGCAGGATCTCGGGCGGGTAGTCGATCTTGCCGCAGCCCGCGCACGCGAGGTTGCATTGGAACAGCGGCTCCAGCATCAGCACCAGGGGATAGCGCTTGTTGCCCTTGAGCTTCTGCTTGAGGATGTAGCGGGCGATGGAGTAGCTCTGTACCAGCGGAATTCCCATTCGTTCTCCTGAAAGTCCTTGTCTCGTTAGCGGTACGAGCGGCCGCCTGCGGCCACGCGATAGCGCAGCATCCCGTCGAGATGGTGCTCGCGGATGTGCGCCCACTCCATCTTGAACCAGGGGGTGAAACGCTCGGGGGCGGCGGCGAGCTCCGCTTCGAGCTCCTCCACGCCCACCCAGCGCCAGTCGGCGATCTCGTTGACGTTGACGTCCACCGGGCCGTCGTAGCGGCCGTGGTACACCCAGCAGTACTCGTGCTCGGCGCCCGTGGCCCCGTACTGCGCGTGATACTTGAACTTGTAGAGGAACTCGAGCGGGCACGAGAAGCCGAGCTCCTGCTCGAGCCGCCGCTTGGTGGCCTGCTCCATCGTCTCGCCGCGGCGCGGGTGCGAGCAGCAGGTGTTCGACCAGTAGTTCGGCCACAGCGGCTTCTCGGGGCTGCGCTTCTGCAGCAGCACCTCGTCCGCGCCGTTGAACACGAAGATCGAGAACGCCCGGTGCAGCACGCCCTGCCCCGTGTGGCAGTCGCCCTTCGGCTTGAAGCCGATCTCCCGGTCGTGCTCGTCCACGAGGATCAGCTCCTCGCTCGCGCTCGACACTATTTCTTCACGCGCCATTGAGCTCGGCTCCCAGTTGGACCGCCACGGCCTGGAAGCCAGCCGCGCGGATCGCATCCACGACGGGAGCCGTGTCCCCTTCGCAGACCGCAATGATCGAACCGCCGCCCCCGCCGCCGGTGAGCTTGGCGCCCAAGGCGCCGTTCTGCCGGGCGATGTCGACGAGCTGCTCCAGCTCGGGGGTGGAAACCTGCAAGGCATTCAGCATGCCGTGACAGATGTTCATCAACTCGCCGAGCGTGTGCAAGTCGTTGTCCTGGATTGCCTGTACTCCGCGGAGCGTGAGCGCGTCGATCTGGTCGAAAATGCGCTCGTAGAGCTTCGGATCCTGCTGCCACGCTTCTCGTACCCGCCCCACCGTTTTCGCCGTGAGGCCCTCGTAGCCCGTCATGCCGATCACGGCGGGGATCGGCTGGCGGATGTTCAGGGGCTCGACGAGGGGCGGCGTCCCGGGCCGGAACACGATCGGCCTGGCGTAGCAGGCCACGGTGTTGTCCATGCCGCTGGGGTTGCCGTGGGCCACCTTCTCCGACTCGAAGGCGAGCAGGTTGACCTCCTCGTCGCTGAGCCCGAGGCGGAAATGCTTGTCCAGGGCGCGCACGATGGCCACCGCCATGGCGGCCGAGCCGCCGAGCCCCATGCTGCGGGGCACCTCGGGGAACACCTCGATCCGCATGGCCCGGCCCGAGAGGCCGAGCTTGTCCAGCACGACGCCCGCGGGCCTCTCGAACGAGCGGCGGTCGGCGGGATTGGAGGCGAGCCGGTACTCCACGCCCCAGCGGGGGATCAGCAGATGGATGCCGTCGTCGCAATCCTCGACCAGCGCCTTGATCGTGAGCGGCACCGGCGCGGCGATGGCGTGCCGGCCGTAGACCACGGCGTGCTCACCGAGCAGGACCACCTTGCCGTAGCCCACGCCCATGGCGGCCTCGCGGTGCTTCTTCTGGCGCCGGCGGGCGGTCTCGCTCTTTTTGCGCTCCTCCTGGATCTCCGCGATGATCTCCTGCGCTTTCCAGACCTTGATGACGTTGCTCTGGATCAGCCGCTCGAGCACCTCGTCGAAGATCTCCTTCGGCGCGCCCGCGGCGGTGCAGACGCTTCGCGCGTGCAGCGTCATGTGGCCCTTCTGGATGCCCTCGGTGGCGAGCGCGCGGATGGCGGCGAAGTTCTGCGCGAGGCCCACGGCGCCCATGATCTGCGCGAGCTCGGTGGCGGACTTGACGCCCAAAAGCCTCAGGTTCAGGGCGACGGTGGGGTTCGACTCGAGCGGCGCACCCACGATGCCCACCTTGATGGGGATCTCGATCTTGCCGCAGAGGTTGCCCTCGTCGTCCTTCCACCAGCTCGTGAGCGAGGTGTAGCGGCCGCTGCGCGCCGCATAGGCGTGCGCGCCCGCCTCGATCGCTCGCCAGTCGTTGCCCGTGGCGATGGCGATCGGATCGATGCCGTTCATGATCCCCTTGTTGTGGGTGGCAGCCCGGTAAGGGTCCACGGCCGCGAACTCCGCGGCCACGATGATGCCGTCGCGCGCCTGCTCGCCCGTGTAGCCGCGGCCCGCGAGGTGCTCCACCGGGATCTTGCACCACGCGCGGACCAGCGACTTGTCGGTGAGGTTGGAGAGGATCCGCAGGAACACCTCACCGCCCGTAATCGATTCGATGAGCGGCGCCACGCCCTCGCACATGCCGTTCACGAGGTTCGCGCCCATCGCGTCGCGGGTGTCCACGAGCAGGTGCACCACGAGCATCGGCTTGCCGCTCGAGGGCAGCGGATGCACGAAGAGCTCGATGTCCCGCGCGCCGCCGCCGCGGGCGACCATGTTCGGGTGGAAGCTGTTCGCGAGGTTGATGATCTCCTGGCGACGCCGCCGCAGCGCCCGCTTCGCCGCCTCGAGGTCCGGCACGTTCACGACCTGGATCTGGCCGATCAGGATCGGGTCGGTGGCCTCCGCGCGGAAGCCGCCGCTGCGGCGCACCAGCTTGCATGCCGAGCCGAGCGCCGCCACCACCGACGGCTCCTCCACGACCATCGGCACGATGTACTGCTTGTCGTTGACGACGAGGTTCATGCCGAGGGCGAGCGGCAGCCCGAGCACGCCGATGACGTTCTCGATCATCTTGTCGGCGGCGGCGAGATCGAGCGTGTGCCGGCCCGTGGCGAGGGCGCGGAAATCCGCCGCGTTCAACAGGCCGCGCTCGTGCACGAGACGCACGCGCTCCTCCACGCTCAGCTTGTAGAACTCGGGAATCCTCGACCGATCGGCTGTCACTGCTCACGCTCCTCGATCACCAAGCCATGCTCGGCCAGCCGCAGGCCGATTGTCAGAAAGTTGCGTTCGGTCAACGCCGCACAGAACGCATCGAGCGCGCCCACATCGGCCGCGAAAGCGATCCCCAGGTCGCCGCCGCCTGCCCCGCTCACTTTGTACGCCACCCCGTACTTCCGTGCCTCGACCCCGATCGCACGGTGGTCGGCCGTCACGATATCCGCGCCAATCGCGGTGCCCAATTCCGCCAGCGCGGCCCCGTACGCGTCGATCGCGTCCAGGAAGCGCCGCGCGTCGTCCTCCCGAGCGGCCGCACAGCCCGCCGCGGCGATGGCCGCGAGTGCGCGGATCCGGTCGGCCGCCTCCGCGGGGCGGCCCTGCTTCCATGCCGCATAGCGGGCAATCAGCTCGGGGGTCGACGCCGATTGGCCGGCAAAAATACCCGCGAATCCTACACCGTTCGGGAGCCGGACTGAACCGACGCGGACACTCCCGTCCCGCTTCGCGGCGAACGTGAGGGCGCCGCCGTGCAGGCTCGCGGCCACGTCCAGTCCGCTGCCCCCACCCTGGAACCGTTGATGCAGGTCGATGAGCCGCTCGAGCGTGAGCGGCGGCTGCGTGCGCCCCCCCACCGTCGTCTCGTAGGCCCGCCAGGCGCCCGCCCAGGCGCAGAGGGCCGCCGCGCTCGAGCCGAGCCCGAGCTTGCGGCCTCCGGCGTAGAACGCGCTCGAATCGATCCGGCCGCGCCACGCGGGCGCCGCCGGGGCGCCCGTGACGAGATCGACGAGCGGGACGCCGCTCGCCTGCCCGGGGGCGAAGCGCAGCGTGCGCGTATCGCCGGCCCGGATCTCGAGCCGGCACTCCTCGTCGGTGCTGCGCTCGACCGCGGCTTCGCAGTAGCGGTCCACGGCCAGCACGAGCGCCTCCGCCCCGTCCAGCACGGCGTACTCGCCGAGCGCCACGAGCTTGCCCGGCGTGCGCGCAACCGCCGCCACTCAGCCGACCTCCACGCCCGGGCCGAGGCCGCTCTCGAGCACGCGCAAGACGCCCGGGATCTCGGCCAGGGCGGCCGCCACCCGGGCTCGCGCGCCGGGGGCGCAGATCGCCTTGACCTGGGGCCCCGCGTCCACCGTGAAGAAGACCGGCACGCCCGCGGCGCGCAGCTTCCTCACCGCCTCCAGGCAGGCGACCGTCACGCCGTTCCAATAGAAAAGCGGCGGACGCGCGGCCAGCGCCGCGGCGTGCATCTTGAGGCAGCTGTGCTCGGCCACGTCCGCGAGCGCGTCGAAGTCGCGGGCGGCGATTGCGGCGCGCGCCGCCGCCATGTCGGCCGGATGCGTGGCGACCCAGGCCGGGTAGTAGGGTGAGGATTCCGCCGAGCGGCCCATGCCGCTCGTCGAGCCGACCTCCTTCTCGCCGCTCGCGGTGATGGCGATCGCCACCTCGAGCGGCCAGGCGGCCGCAGCGAGCAGGGGCTCCGCGTAGCTGTCGCTGCCGTCGGGCGAGCGCCCCGCGTGCATCTCGACGAAGCCGCCGAACACCGAGCGTGCGGCCGAGCCCGACCCGCGCCGCGCCAGCACGCTGAGCTCGCGTGGCGAAAGCTTCAGGCCGAGCGCGGCCGCGGCGGCGGCCGCGAGCGCGGCGAAGCCCGACGCCGACGAGGCGAGGCCCGCGCCGGTGGGGAAGTTGTTGCGGCTCTCCACCCGCGCGCGCGTCGTCACGCCCGCGAGCTCGCGCAGGATGTCGAGATAGGCGGACACGCGCGCCGCGTCGCGCTCCCGGCGTTGGCCGTCGAGCACGACCTCGTCGGCCGGAAGCTCCGGGTCGAAGCGCACGTGCGTGTCGGACCAGAGCGCGTCGAGCGTGATCGAGATCGAGCCCACGGCGGGCACGTTCAAGCGGGCGTCCGCCTTGCCCCAGTACTTCACGAGCGCGAAGTTCGCCCGGGCGCGCGCGCTGGCCTCCATGCCGCCTCTGCCCTTCTCGGCCGCTTCTCGGTCGTCAGAAATAGCCATGGGATCGGAACCAGTCGACCGCGTCGCGGATGGCGAGCTCGGGCTCGCGCCACGCGTAGCCTAACGCCTCGCGCGCCTTGCGGCTCGTGAAATACATGTGCTTGGTGGACATGCGCACGCCGTCGAGCGTCACGCGCGGCTCCTTGCCGCTGATTCGCGCCCAGCCCTCCGCCGCGATCGCCGCGGGATACACCGACCAGTGCGGCAGACGCACGCGCGGCGGCCGGCGGCCGACGTGCTCAGCGACGCAGCGCAGGATGCGCTCGAGGCTCATGTCCTCGCCGCCGAGAATGTACCGTTCGCCCGGAGCGCCGCGCTCGAGCGCGAGCAGGTGCCCGTGCGCTACGTCGTCCACGTGCACCACGTTGAGGCCGGTGTCCACGAAGGCGGGCATGCGGCCGGCGGCCGCGTCCAGGATCACCCGTCCGGTCGGCGTCGGGCGGATGTCGCCCGGCCCGATGGGCGTCGACGGGTTCACGATCACGACGGGCAGGCCGAGCGCCGCCGCGCGCTCGCGCACGGCCTGCTCCGCCAGGAACTTCGAGCGCTTGTAGTGGCCGATCATGTCCGCGAGCGACACGGGCGTGTCCTCGTCGGCCGGCGTGCCGTCCGCGTTGAGCCCGAGCGTCGCCACGCTCGACGTGTACACGACGCACTCGACGCCCGTGCGCGCCGCGGCCTCGAGCACGTTGAGCGAGCCTTGCACGTTGGTGCGGTACATCGGCTCGGGGTCGGCCGCCCAGAGCCGGTAGTCGGCCGCCACATGGAACACGTGGCGGCAGCCCGTGAACGCGGCGTCGAGCGACTCCGGCACGGTGATGTCGGCCTCGACGATCTCGACCGGCAACCCGTCCAGGTTCGAGCGGTTGCTGCCGCGACGCACGAGCGCGCGGACCGCATCGCCGCGCGCGGCGAGCGCGCGCACCACGGCCGCGCCCACGAAGCCGTTCGCGCCCGTGACCGCCGCCGTCATCGCCGCTCCAGCAGGGCCAGCACGGCCGGGAGGAAGATCAACGCAAACGCCACCATCATCGTCATGCCCAAGGTCAGCAGGACGCCCATGCTCGCGGTGCCCCGGTGCGGCGAGAACGCGAGATTGCCGAAGCTCGCCACCGTCGTGAGCGCGCTCGCGAGCACCGCGTGCGACGTGCTCGTGTCGAACAGCCGTTCGCCGCGGCTGGCGCCCATCTGCATGCGATGCACGATGTGGATGCCGCTATCCGTGCCGATGCCGACGAGCAGCGGCAACGCGATGATGTTCGCGAAGTTGAACGGCATGCCGAGATACACCGTGAGGCCGGCCGTCGCCCCCGCGGCGAGCAGGATCGGACCGAGCACCAGCGCCACGTCGCGACCGCTGCGCAGGCTCAGCCACAGTATCGCGGCGAGCGCGCCGGCCGCGCAGAGGAACGCCTGACGGAACGATGCCACGATCGTGCTCGACGCCTCCTGATACACCACCGGCAGGCCGGTCACGTCGGGCACGACGTTCTTCACGCTCGCGACGAAGCGCCGCGCCGCCTCGCCCTGGCCCACGTCCTCGCGCGGCACGATCTCGACGAGCTCGTGGCCGTCCGGCGCGATCCACCGCTCGCGCAGCGACGCGGGCAGGTCGTCCACGCCGAACGGCCGGGCCGACAGCGCGGCCTCGAGCCGGCGGAGCTCCTCCGGCAGCGCGCCGAGCAGGTTCGTCTCGAGCCGCGCGAGCGCGTCCGCGCGCGCCTGGGCCGGCGCCGCCTCGAGCGCGCGGCGGAACGCGTCGATGGCCGCGCCGAGCGCGCGCCCGCCGGCCCCATGCTCCGCCGCGAGCTTCGCCCGCAGCGCCTCGATCGACGCGCGCAGCGCGTCGGGCTCGGCCGCGCCGCGCTCGAGATCCGCGAAGCCGGGACCCAGGATCAGGGCGAGATCTTCCAGCAGCACAAGCTTCTCGTCCTGGTCCTCGGGCACGAGGGACTCGACGGTCAGCACCTCGCGCACCGTCGGGAGGCCTTCGAGCTCGCGCGCGAGCGCTCGCGCCGCCGCGCGATCCTCCGCGACGGCGACCAGGTTCAGCAGCGGCGCCTCGCTGTCGGCCGCGAGCTCGCGGAGCGTGCTCACGGACTCCGTGGAGGGGTCGCGAAGGTTGACGGGGTTGCTGTCGAAGGACGTCCACGGCAGCGCGGCGAAGGTGGCGAGCACCACGATCGCCGTCACGGCCACGGCGAGCCGCGGACGGGCCACGAGCGGCTCGAGCGCTCGCGCATCCACCCACGGCCGCCTGGCGAGCGCGTCGCCGCCCCGCCCGAGCAGGCCGAGCAGCGCCGGCACGAGCCCCACCGCGACGAACAAGCTCACGAACACGCCCGAGCCCGAGATCAGCCCGAGCTCCGCCACGCCTTCGAACGACGTGATCATGAACGCGTAGAAGCCCGCGCTCGTGGTGACGGCGCAGATGACGAGCGACGCGCCGATCTCCCGCGTGGCGTCGACGATCGCGTCGTCGGAAGCGACGCCCTGCGCCCGGAGCTCTTTCGCCCGCAAGACGAGGTGGATGATGTAGTCGGAGCCCAGGCCCACGTACAGCACGGCGAACGCCACGGAGAGCAGGTTCAGGTGGCCCACGACCGCCGCCGCGAGCGCGGCCGTGAACGACAGGCCCGCGAGCAGCGTGCCCACGGCGATGGCGAGCAGCCGCCACGAGCGCAGCGCCGCGAACATGATGGCGCCGATCAGCACGAACGACGCGATGCTCGCGAAGCTCGCGCCCTGCCGCAGCGTGACGAGCTCCTCGTGCTCCATGGCGACGGCGCCGGTGAGCCGCACGCGCACGGGCGTCTGCATCTCGGCCTCGAGCGCCGCCGCCGCGGCGCGAATGATCGCGATCGCTTCCGCGGCGGGCTGCACGCGCGAGAAATCGAGCCGCGGCTGCACCAGGATGAGCCGCCGCGCGCCCTGCTCTTCCTGGCCCGTCAGCAGGCGGCGCCACGACACCGGATCGTTCGCGCCGCGGCTCGCGGCGTCGAACGCCGCCGCGAGCTCGCGATGCAGCGGCGCGAGCTCGGCGTCGGCGCCGTCCGCCTCGAGCGTCCGCGCCACGACGTCGAGCAGCGCCGCGCCGTCGTAGCGCTCGCCGAGCAGCCCCAGCAGCGGCTGCGCCTCGGCGAGCCGGTCGGAGAGCCGCTCGAGCTCCTCGACGGACAGATACAGCAGACCGTTGCGGTCGAAGAACTCGCCCTCGCCCGGCATGAACACGGCCGGATAGAGATCGGGACGTGCTCGCAGCGCCGCGAGCAGCTCGGACGCGAATCGATCCGCGGCCTCGCTCGACTCCGCGTCGACGACGATCACGAGGTTGCGGTCGCGCTGCGGGAAGTCGTCGCGGTACTCGATGAACGCGCGCCGCCACGGGAGGTCGTCGGCGAAGAGATCGGCGGTGTCGGTGTTGATGCCCAGCCGTCCCGCGGCATACGCGACGGCGAGCACCGCGCCCACGACCGCCACGGCCACGACGGTCTTGCGGAAGCGCAACGCGAGCCGCGCCCAACCGCCGAGCGTCGCGCCGATCCAATGCGTGACGGAGGACATCGAGCCGTACGCCCGTCAGCCGAACTTTGCCACCCGCGGCGAAAACAGGAATCCCGCGGGCAGCAAGACGCGGGCCAGCCGGTCGAGCACGCCCGCGGCGACGCGATAACGCCGGGCGAGGCCGAGCAGGGCCGCCCACCGCGCGGGCCGGAGAGCCGCGTCGAGCGCGGGGGCGAGGCGGCGATTGCCCCGCTCGTCGATCCACCGCTCCGCGTCGGCCGGCAGCTCGTCGTCGAGCGCGTCGAGCACGACGCGCACCGTCACGAACGGCAGCCCCGCCTCGGCGGCCACCGCCGCTACGCCGCCGGATTCCATGTCGGCGGCGACGGCGCCGCAGCGCGCCGCCGCGAGCGACTTGTCGGCGGGCGTACGCAGCACCTCGTCGGCCGAGAGCAGCCCGCCCTCTTGCACGGTGAAATGCGGCCCGAGCGCCGCCACGAGCGCGGCCCGCCAGGCCGCGTCCGCCTCGAGCCAGCGGTCGCCGTGCAGCACGCGGGCCGGCGCCACCACCGTGCCCGGCGCGAGCGCGGCGTCGAGCCCGCCCGCGACGCCCCACGACACGAGCGCCGCCGCGCCGTCCGCCACCGCCGCGCGCGCGGCCGCCGCGGCCCGAGTGGCGCCCGGGCCGCTCTGCGCCACGACGACGTCGACGGACGGATGGCGCAGCGGCTTGCGCAGCGCCTCGCTTTCGAAGGACAGAGCCGCCACGGCGACGACCCGCGCCACCGCCGCGGAAGGCTCCGCGGCGGCGCGGCGGTCAATAGGCATCGAGACGTCTCTGCCCCGCCGCCGCGGCGTGCGGCAGCGACAGATCGAGGTCGGCGAGCGGCAGACCGTCGGCCGCGCGGGCGAACATCAGGCGCACGGCGCGGTTGCTCATGAGCGTGAGATTGGTCGTGAGCACGGTCGCCTTCACCGTGCGGCGCGACACCTTCACCTCCGCGCCCGAGCGGAACGCGGGGTTGCGGTAGATCTTGCGCAGCGTCAAGACCGCGAGGCCGATGGCCCACAGGCAGAAGCGGCGGATGCCGACCTCGCGCTTCGGGATGATGCAGGTGTACTCGAGCGCGTTGCGCAGATGGGCGTGCGCGACGCCGATGAGCTCGTTGAGCCCCGCCCGGAAAGCCTCGCCCGTGTGGTGCTCCTCGAGCCGCTCGAGCGACACGCCCGCGGGCTCGAACAGCGAGCGCGGCAGCCAGCACGACCCCGCCTGCCGGTCGTCCCAGATGTCCTTCAGAATGTTGGTCATCTGCAGGCCCTGGCCGAACGACACGGCGAGCCGCATCATGCGGTGCCGCTCCTTCTGGAGCTCCGGGCAGTAGAGACAGAAGAGCTCGGTGCACATCTCGCCGACGACGCCCGCCACGTAGTAGCAGTACGCGTCCATCTCCTCGAGATCCGCGAGCCCGCGCAGGCTCTTGTTGCGCTGGAACTCGGGCATGCCCTCGCACATGATGGACACGCAGCGCGTGAGCGCCGCCCGCTCGGCCGGCGTGAAACCGTGCGTCACCCGGATCACCTTGGCCGCGTTCACCACGAGGTCGCGCTCGTCGGGCAGCACGCGCGAGGACAGCAGCGGCGCGAGATCGCGCGCGAACGGCTCGGCCGGCTCCTCTCCCTTCACCACCGCCACGAAGCGGCGATGAAACTCCGACTTCTGTCGGTTATCGAGTGCGACGTCGTCTTCGATGGTGTCGGCGAGGCGGCACAGCAGATAGGCGTTGGTCATTACCTCGGCGAGGCGCTCCGGCAGCACCGGGATGGTGAGCGCGAACGTGCGCGAGACGCCGGGAAGAATCGCCGCTTGATACGCGAGGTCTTCGGCCTTGGCGCCGCCCGGGGTGCTCGGTTCCGTCTTCACGAATGCCTTGCGCCGTGCGCGCCGTTTCGGTGTTACGATGGCCCGCTATGATAGCACGAGCCCCCCAGGACGCTTTTGCCGAGCGCCTCGAACAATATCGTCAAAGAGTCAATGCAAGGCTCGGCGAAATCATAGCCGCCGATCGACACGTGCCCGAACGCCTGCGGGCGGCGATGGAGTACTCGGTGCTCGGGCCCGGCAAGCGCGTTCGGCCGCTCCTGGCATACGCGAGCGCGGAGGTGTGCGGCGTCGCGGAGCGCGTCGTCGACCCGATCGCCGCCGCCGTGGAGCTCGTGCACGCCTACTCGCTGGTCCACGACGACCTGCCCGCGATGGACGACGACGACCTGCGGCGCGGCCGGCCCACCACGCACCGCGCGTTCGACGAGGCCACGGCCATCCTGGCCGGCGACGCCCTGCAGGCGCTCGCCTTCGAGGTGCTGTGCACCGACGAGGCGCTCGCGGCCGCGCCCGAGCGGCAAATCAAGGTGATCCGCTGGCTCGCCCGCGCCATCGGCCCGGCGGGCATGGTGGGCGGGCAGGCGCTCGACCTCGAGGCGGAGGGCAAGCGGCTCGCGGAAGCCGCGCTGGAGGACATCCACCGCCGCAAGACCGGGCAGCTCATCCGCGCGGCCATCATGATGCCGAGCGAGCTCGGCGAGCTCGACGACGGCGCGCGCGAGCGGCTCGACGGCTTCGCGCGCGACATCGGTCTCGTCTTCCAGATCCGCGACGACCTGCTCGAGGTGGAGCAGGACACGGCCACGCTCGGCAAGAACGCGGGCAGCGACGCGCAGAACGACAAGTCCACCTACCCTTCGACGCTCGGCGTGGAAGGCGCGCGCGCCCGCGCGGAGGAGCTCTACGCGCGCGCCCTCGCCTCCCTCGAGGCGGTGGGACGCCCGGCCGGCGGCCTGCGCTGGCTCTCCGAGTTCATCCTCACGCGCTCGTACTGAGGCGCTTCAGGCGTCGTCGACGGCGATCCCGAAGCGCTCGCAGTAGCCGCGGAAGCGGCGGTACTCGGCGTCGCGGTCGAGGCCGTACTGAGCGAGCGAGTAGCGATGCGCGCCGTGCTTGTTCTTCGGGTTCGCCGCGAGGAACCGCTGCATCGCCTGGCGGGCCTCGTCCGTGAGCGGCCAGCCGAGGAAGCGATACACGCGCTCCACCGTCGCGAGCGGGTCCGTCTCGAGCTCCTCGTAAGCGACGTCCAGGAACTGCTCCCGCGGCGCGCGGTCGCGCACGGCGAGGAAGCGCTCGAGCGCCCGCGCCCAGCGCTCGGCCCAGTCCACCCCGATCTGCGCAGGATCCGCGCTCGCGCTGAACGCGCGCCGCAGCACCGTCGCGAGGCTCGCCATGGAGGCCACCACGCGCAGCGGGTCGCGGTGCGTCTGCACGATGCGCGCGTCCGGGTAGCGGTCGAGCAGCGCGTCGAGGCCGAACAGGTGTCCAGGCGCCTTGAGCACCCAGCGCCGCCGCGGCGCGCCCGCCTGCAAGTGCTGCAGGAATCGATAGTGGAAGCGGTAGCCCAGAGCCTGCGGCGTGCTCTCGAGCCAGTCCTGGTACGACGGCACGTAGTGCGTCGTGTGGAACTGGATGCTCGCGAACGCCTGCGCCTGGATGGCGATGCACTCCTGCGGCAGGTCGGGCGCGATGGGATGGATGCGGCGGAACTCCGGCGCGAGCCGATTCGCCCACTCGAGCCGGCTCGCCGTGCGCTTGCGCGCGCGCGCCACCGCGGCCGGCGCGCCCCCGGCGGCCGCGGGGAACATCACCTCCCAGGAGAGCGGCGCGCGGTTCGCGGGGTCCTCGCTCATGAGGCCGTGCAGCAGCGTGGTGCCCGTGCGCGGCAGCCCGACGATGAACACGGGCGCCTCGATGCGCTCCGCCTCGATGGCCGGATTGGCGGCCCGCACCGCCTCCAGGCGCAGCAGGTTCTCGAGCAGGCTCACGACGAGCTCCCGCACGGTCACGCGGCCGAGCGTGGTGAGGTCCGCCTCGCGCTCGTAGCTCGCGAGCAGCCGGTCCAGCGGCTCCTCGATGGGCCAGTCGCCGTAGTCCTCGAGGCGCGCGCGCCGCTCCGCGGCGCGGCGCAGCGACGCGGCGTCCAGGGCCGGCGGATCGATGCCGTGGCGGCGCAGCACGCGGCCGCCCGCATTCATGATGCGAACGGCGCGATGCACCGTCGCTTCGAGTAACGTCATGCGGTTCTGTCGGTGGAAAGGCGCGCGGGCGCGCTTCGCGGGGCTCGGGGCTTTGCTACCATTCGCGCGGGCATTGTCGCCCAGGCGCGCGCGAGACGGCAATGAGTGCGCTGGATCTGAAGGCCTACATCAAGGACGTGCCGGACTTCCCGAAGCCCGGCATCGTGTTCAAGGACATCACCCCGTTGCTCGCGGCGCCCGCGGCGCTCGCGCACGCGATCGACCGGCTCGCGGAGCTGGCGGCGCCGCTCGACCCGGCCGCGGTCATCGCCATCGAATCGCGGGGCTTCATTTTCGGCGCCATGGTCGCCCAGCGCTGCGGGCTGCCGCTGCACCTCGTGCGCAAGCGGGGCAAGCTGCCGCGCGCCACCGTCAGCGTGCGCTACGCGCTCGAGTACGGCTTCGACCACCTCGAGATGCACGCGGACGCGATCGAGCGCGGCGGCCGCTATCTCATCGTGGACGACGTCATCGCGACGGGCGGCACCGCCGCGGCCACGGCCGAGCTCGTCGAGCGCCAGGGGGGCATCGTGGCCGCCTGCGCATTTGTGATCGAGCTCGACTTCCTGAACGGCCGCCAGAGCCTGCAAGGCCGCAACGTCATCTCGCTGCTGCACTACTAACGCCGCGCCTCCCGCCGAACGAAGCCTGTGGGAGCGGCTTTCCAGCCGCGATCGTCGGCGCGACGCGCTCCCGCGACCACGCGTCACCTGCGATCTTCTCGTCGCCAAACGCCGCGCGGCCGTCTCGCGGCGTGGATCGCATGTGCCCCTTCCAGCAGGCTCGCGCACAGGGATGTGTGCGCGCCAGCCTACAGGGATGTACTTGCGGCGGTGCTGGAAGGGGCACATGCGAGCCGCGCCGCCCGCGATGCGGCCGAAGATCGCGAGCGCAGGTGTAGCCGCAGAGGCCCGGCCCCACACCGCATCGCGAGCGTTGGCGACGTCGAAGAGCGCAGCCTGACGCGTGGTCGCGGGAGCGTCGCGCCGAAGATCGCAGCTGGAAAGCCGCTCCCAGCTGGCGGGGTTGGCGGCGTTACCAGCCGCAGGTGCGGTTGGCGTTCTGCTCCTCGAGGTACGACATGAGCGGCGCGAAGTACTCGATGATCGCGTCGCCGTCCATCTGCCGCGTGCCCGTGAACGCCTCGAGCGCCTCCGGCCACGGGCGCGACGCGCCCATCGCCAGCATCGCCTCGAGGCGGCGGCCGACTTCCTGGTTGCCGTAGATCGAGCAGCGGTGCAGCGGCCCCTCCCACCCCGCGATCTCGCACGCCGCGCGGTGGAACTGGAACTGCATGATGAACGACAGGAAGTAGCGCAAGTAAGGCACGTTCGCCGGGATGTGATATTTCGCGCCCGGATCGAACGCGTCCGCCGGCCGCTCGACCGGCGGGCGCACGCCCTGATACTGCTCCCGCAGCTGCCACCACGCCGCGTTGTAATCCGCCGGGCCGATCTCGCCGCGCAGCACGCGCCAGCGCCACTGGTCCATGAGCAGGCCGAACGGCAGGAACGCGATCTTGTCGAGCGCCTGCTGCATCAGCAGGCCGACGTCGGCGCTCGCCGGCGGCACGTCGTCGATGAGCCCGATCTGCCGCAGGTACTCGGGCGTGATCGACAGCGCGATGAAATCGCCCACCGCCTCGTGGAAGCCGTCGTGCGCGCCGTCGCGGAACAGGAAGTCCTGGCCCGAGTAGGCGCGCTGATAGAAGTTGTGCCCGAGCTCGTGGTGGATCGTCTGGAAATCCTCCGCGTTGATCTCGGTGCACATCTTGATGCGCAGGTCGTCTCGCGAGTCGAGGTCCCACGCGGAGGCGTGGCAGACCACCTGCCGGTCGCGGGGCTGGACGAGCAGCGACCGCTCCCAGAACGTCTCGGGCAGCGGGTCGAAGCCGAGCGAGGTGAAGAACGCCTCGCCGGTGCGCACCATGCGCTCCGGCGTGTAGCCCTGCTCGACGAGGAGCTTCGTGAGGTCGATGCCGCTGTCCGCGTCCTCCGGCGCCACGAGGTCGTGGATGTTCGACCACTGCTGCGCCCACATGTTGCCCAGCAGGTCCGCGCGGATCGGCCCTTCCGCCGGCTGCACCTCGTCGCCGTAGAACTCGTTGAGCCGCGCCCGAACGTGGCAATGGAGCTGCTCGTAGAGCGGGCGCACCTGCGACCACAGGCGGTTCGCCTCGCGCTCCACCTCCTCCGGCTCCATGTCGTAATTCGACAGCCACATCTGCGCGAGATTGTCGAAGCCGAGCTCGCGTGCGCCTTCGGTGGCGATCTCGATCATGCGCGCGTAGCGCGCGGCCATCGGCTTGGACACCGTCCGCCAGCCGGCCCACACCTCGGCGAGCTCCGCGGGGTCGCGGCTCGTGTCGATGATGCGCTCGAGCGCGGGCAGGTCGAGCGCTTCGCCGTTGTACGTGTACGTGCCCGTGGAGTACGTGGACTCGAGCCACGTGGCGATCTCGGAGAGCTCCTGCGCGGCCCCGGGCCGCGTGGGGGCGGGCAGCGTGAGCCCGGTGCGCAGGATGCGCATCTTGCGCGCCGCGTCCTCCGGCAGCTCCAGCGACTCGAAGCGCTTCGTCTCGTTCGCGAGCCGCACGACCGTCTCCGTGTAGTCGGCGCCCGCCTTGGCCGCGAGCCAATCCGTGTCGAACGTGATGAAGTTGGCCTGCACCCAGCCGATGCGCGCCGTGAGCTCGGTCAGCGCCTCGAGCTCGGCTTCCGCCGCGGCGAGGAAATCGAGCGCTTCCTGCACTGTGGGCGCGTCGGTCCCGGCCGCGTCGTCCGGGCTCTGGTCGCCGCGGGGCGAGCAGGCCGCGCCGGCCGACAGCGCGGCCACGGCGAGGGCGATCGTCGAAAGCCGCATGGGTCTCCTCGCGAGTCGTGGCAAGCGGACGAACCCAGCATAGCCGCTGCCCGGCCGCCCCGAAAGGCGGCGCACGTGCCCGAGCGGGCGGCGGGGCGGGCCTAGCGCGCTCGCGCCCGAGCCTCCCGCCGCACGCGGCGCGCCAGGGCCTCGAGCACCGCGGCGAGGTCGATGGTCTCCGTGAGCACGCGCGCGAGCGGGTCGCCGTGCTCCTCGAGCCGTGCGGGCGCCGTGCGGATGTTGAACCGCGCGAGATCGAGACGCTTCGTGACGTGCCGCCACTCGAGCGGCATCGAGACGGGCGCCCCCGGCAGGGCGCGGACGCTGAACGGCGCCGCGAGCAGCCTGCCGTGGCCGTTCTGCAGGTAGTCGAGATACACCTTGCCGCCGCGGCTGCCCACGGCGCGCGTCACCGTCGCGACGTCGGGCAAGGCGCGCACCGTCACGCGCGCGAGCAGCTCCGCGAGCGTGCGCGACTGCTCGTACGTGTAGCGCGCGCCGAGCGGGATCAGCAGGTGCAGCCCGCTCGAGCCGCTGGTCTTCACGTAGCACGGCAGGCCGACGTCGTCGCAGAGGGCGTGCAGGAAGCGCGCGATCGCCACCACGTCGGTGAGCCGCGCGCCCTTCGGGTCGAGATCGACGATGCACCAGTCCGGGCGCTCGAGCGAGGCCATGCGGCTCGACCAGACGTGCAGCGGGATCGTCGCCATGTTCGCCACGTAGAGCAGCGACTCCACGTCGTCCAGCACGAAGTAGCGCAGCTCCCGCTGCGCCTGCTCGCTCCACATCGTCTCGAGCCGCACCCAGTCCGGGGCGTACGCCGGCGCGTCCTTCTGGAAGAACGACTTGCCCTCGATGCCGTCGGGGTAACGCGTGAGCACCACGGGCCGGTCCCGCAGATAGGGCAGGAGCCAGCGTGCTACGCGCTCGTAGTAGGCGACCAGGTCGCCCTTCGTGAGCCCGTCCGCCGGCCAGAACACCTTGTCGAGGTTGGTGAAGTCCACCGTGCGCGCCGCGGGCGCGACCGGGGGCTCGGGGAGCGCGCGCTCCTCTTCCGCCACGCACTCGGCCGCCGTCTTGTCGTCCCGCACGCGCTCGAACACGGGCTGGCGCAGCACGCCGTCGGCCGTGCGCTCCTTGTATTTGACGGTCACGACCGGGCCGCCGGCCACCCACACCGCGCCCCGCTCCGCGGGCGCGCCCGGCGGCGGCGGCGCCGGCGGCAGGCGGTCGAGCGCCGCCCGCAGCGCCTCGAGCTGACGGTGGGAGAATCCCGTGCCCACGCGGCCCGCGTAACGGAGCTCGCCGCCCCGATGCTCGCCGAGCAGGAGAGCGCCCAACCCGCCGCCCGCCGACTTCGGCCGCGTGTAGCCCACGACCACGAAGTCGTGCGTGCGAGCCGCGGCGACCTTGACCCAGTCGGCGGAGCGCCGGCCCACGTACTTCGAGTCCGCGCGCTTCGCCACCACGCCCTCGAGGCCCATCGACTCGACGCTCGCGAACATCTCCTCGCCGCGCTCGGCGATGTGGTCGGAGAAGCGCAGCGGCCCGACGGGCGGCAGCGCGGCTCGCAGCAGCTCCTTGCGAGCGAGCAGCGGCAGGTCGCGCAGATCGAAGCCTTCGAAGTACGGCAGGTCGAACGCGTAGAACGCGGCCGGCAGCTCGACGGACGCGCGCTCGATGTCCGCCCGGTTCTGCAGCCGTCCCCGCTTCTGCAGGCGCTCGAAGCTCGGCAGCCCGCGCTCGTCGTGCACGACCGCCTCGCCGTCGATGACGAATGTGTCGTACGGCAGGGCCGCCACGACGTCGGCGATGTCGGGGAAGCTCGCCGTGAAGTCGTTCCCGGCGCGCGAGCGCAGCGTGACGACGCCGTCGCGCTTCGCGGCGAACAGCCGATAGCCGTCGTACTTGATCTCGAACACCCATCCGGGGCGCGAGAACGCGCGGCCGCTCGTCGCGAGCATCGGCTTCAACCGTTCCCAGTCGAGCCGGCGCCGCGGCGCGCGCAGCGCCTCGAGTCGCTTCACGAGCGGCGCCGTGCGGTCATCGCCCGCCGCGAGCGCCTCCACCGTGCGCCCCGACAGGATCGACTCCGGCGGGTAGTCCTCCGTGCCGCGCTCGCTCGCGAGCGCGTCGCGCTCCTTGATGAGCAGCCACTCGTTCGCGCCCCGCCGCGTCTTCACGAGCGTCCACTTGCCGCGCAGCTTGTACCCCCGCAGCTCGAACAGCAGCTTGCCCGACTCGAGGCCCGCCCCGAAATCGCCGAGCGGCACCCACTGGCCGCGGTCCCAGACGATCACCGCCCCCGCGCCGTAGTTGCCCGCGGGAATGAGGCCCTCGAAGCCCGCGTACTCGACCGGGTGATCCTCCACCTGCACGGCCAGGCGCTTGTCGGCGGGGTTCGGCGACGGTCCCTTGGGGACGGCCCAGGACTTCAGCACGCCGTCCCATTCGAGCCTGAAGTCGTAGTGCCGGCGGCGGGCGGCGTGCAGCTGCACGACGAACCGCCGGCTGCCCGCCCGGCCGCCGCCGAACGGCTCCGGAGTTCGCTCCGTGTTCCGCTTGGCGCGATAAGTCTCTAGTTTTCCGGCATTTTTCGTTGCCACGTCGCCGCCGAGCATATATGATCCGCGAATGGCTGCGCGAGCACTGTCCGCCGCGACGATTTCCTTCGGCCTCGTGTCGATCCCCGTCAAGCTCTATTCGACGGCGGAATCGGGCCACGAGATCCGTTTCAATCAGATCGACCGGCGCGACGGCTCGCGCGTGAAGCAGCAGCTCGTCTCCTCCAAGACCGGCGAGGTCGTGCCCCGCGAGGAGATCGTCAAAGGCTACGAGTTCGCGAAGGGCCGCTACGTGCTCTTCGAGCCCGAGGAGCTCAAGGCACTCGAAGCCGTCGCCACTCACACCATCGACATCGCCGAGTTCGTGCGCGCCGAGCAGGTGGATCGCCTCTATCTCGACAAGGCGTACTACCTCGGGCCCGACAAGGGCGGCGCACGCGCGTATCGGCTGCTCGCCCGGGCGCTGCGGGAGACCGGCCGCGCGGCGCTCGGCAAGTACGCGGCCCGCGGCAAGCAGCACCTGGTCATGGTGCGCCCCCTCGAGGACGGCCTCGTGATGGAGCAGCTCCACTACCCGGACGAGCTGCGGCCGTTCTCCGAGGTGCCCATCGAGGAGGCCGTCATCAAGCCCGAGGAGCTCGCGCTCGCGAAGCAGCTCGTGGAGCAGACGGCCACCGACGAGTTCAAGCCCGAGAAGTACCGCGACGAGGTCCGCGAGCGCATGCTCGAGCTCATCCAGCGCAAGGTGGAGGGCGAGGACATCACCGTGGCGCCCGTCGCGGAGCCCGAGCACAAGATCATCGACATCATGGAAGCGCTGAAGGCCAGCCTCGCCGCGGGCGGCACGCGCAAACCCGCTCAACCGGACACGAAGAAGACGGCGCGCAAGAAACAGCCCGCCAAGCGACGCGCCGCACGTTGATCCGCCGTCGATGAAGGCGTATTCGACGCACGAAGTGGCCGAGCTGCTCGACATGCGTCCTGCACGCATTCGCGCGCTCGCACGGGCCGGCTTCCTCCACCCGCAGCGCACGCCCACGGGCCGGTATCTGTTCTCGTTCCAGGACCTCGTGCTGCTGCGCACCGCTAAGGGTCTGGACGAGGCGAAGGTGGCGCCCCGGCGCCTGTGGAGCGCGCTCAAGGCCATCGCCCAGCAGCTGCCGCCCGACCGGCCGCTGTCGGCCGTGCGGGTGCAGATCGAGGACGACCGCGTGCTCGTCCGCGACGACAAGTCCGCTTGGGAGCCCGAGACGCGGCAGCGCCTGCTCGACTTCAGCCTGGAGTCGCGCAGCGGCAAGGTCGCGCCGCTCCGGCGCCGCGCGCCCGAGCCGCCCACGCGCGCCATGGAAACCGCGGAGGAGTGGTTCGAGATCGGCCTGGAGCACGAGAACCGGGGCGCGAGCGCCGAAGCGGAGGCGGCCTACCGGCGGGCGCTGCAGGCGTCGCCGGAGCACGTGGCGGCGCGGATCAACCTGGGCCGCCTGCGCCATTCGGCCGGCGCGCTCGCGGAAGCGGAGCGGCTCTATCGCGAGGCGCTCGCGTACGACCCGGAGCATCCAATCGCGCGCTTCAACTTGGGGGTAGTGCTCGAGGATCAGGGCTACACGCGCGCCGCCATCGAAACCTACGAAGAGGCGGCGAAGCTCGAAGCGCATCCCGCCGACGTGCACTACAACCTCGCGCGCCTGTACGAGCAGATCGGCGACCTGCGCGCGGCGTTGCGCCACCTCGCCCGCTTCAAGGCCCTGACCCGCCACACGCGCAAGTGACGGCGTCGGCGGCCGCGCGGCTCACGTGGCCGCGGGCGGCTCCGCCGACGCGTGCCTGCGCTCGGCGGCGAGCGCGAGGAAACGCTCGGCGAGCTTCGGACCCCGCGCTTCGTCCTCGTGCTTGAAGAAGACGTGCGCTTCGACGAGCGGCGCCGCGCGCAGCCGCTCGAGCCACGCCGTGAGCTCGCGCTCGTCGTAGTCGGGCTTGCGCAGCCGCAGATACGCCCAGTCCGCCGTCCACGGCAAGTCCACCCTCGACCGCTCGTCGCTCTGGCTCACCACGAGCGCGAGGTTGCGCGCGGCGAGCGTCTCGTAGGCGCCGTCGGTGAACCAGGAAGCGTTCCGGAACTCGAACGCCGCCTTCGTCCCGTTTGGCAACAGCTCCGTGAACGCGGCGAGCAAACCCGGGTCGGCCTTCATGAACGGCGGCAGCTGCACGAGCACGCAGGCGAGCGACGCGCCGAGCGCGTCCGCCACGCCGAGGAAATACCGCAGGTCCTCCTCGCAGCCCCGCAGGCGCTTCACGTGGCTGATGCGTCGGGGGGCCTTGAGCGCGAACCGGAACGACGGCGGTACCTGCGCCCGCCAGCCTTCGAGCAGGGCCGGGCTCGGCAAGCGGTAGAACGTGTTGTTGATCTCCACCGCCGGGAGCCGGCTCGCGTAGAACTCGAGCATCTGGGCGGCTGGCAGGCGCTCCGGGTAGAAGGGACCCTTCCACTCCTTGTAGGAAAACCCGCTGGTGCCGGCCAGGATGCGCATGCGCCTACTATCGCACGCCGCGGCGCCGGTGGCGGCGTTGGTCTCGCCTGCGAGACGAGCTATCCTTGGGTCGAGGGGACCGGGAACCGTGCGGCGCGCGAGCGGGCCGCCGCGTCGAGCGATCGCCAACGGGCGCGGCCGCGCCCGGAACAAAACCTGGCCGTCCCTGCCCTGCTCGGCCAACGCCGACCGCCGGAACGCCGGCGGGATGCCAGCGAAGATGATGGAGATGCTGCCGTATGGACCAGTATGCCGAGATTCGCGAAAGGCTCATCGTCAAGCAGCGCGAGCTGACGGAGCGCCTCGAGCGCATCAAGGGCAACCTCACGGCGGGTCGCAGCGCAGACTCGCAGGAGCAGGCTCAGGAGCTGGAGAACGCCGAGGTCGTGGACGCGCTCGGCAACGAGGCGCGTATCGAGCTCAGCAAGATCGCGAAGGCACTCGAGCAGATGAAGAACAACACCTACGGGATCTGCATCGACTGCGGCGAAGAGATACCCATGGCGCGTCTCAAGGCCCATCCGTTCGCAGACCGCTGCATCCGCTGCGCCACCGCGGAGGAAGCGCGTCGTCGAAAGATGTAATTGGCGGTCTCGGGCCGGCGCGCCGGCTCGTCGCCGCCCTCATGCCGCCGTCGCACGCGCCCTGCGCACGCTCACGGGCGATCGCACGGCGCGCGCCCAGGCGTCGAGGAGCTCCCGCTCGCGGGCGCGCGCCTTCTCCGCCGCTTCCCGCTTGATGGGCCCGTAGCCGCGAATCGACTGCGGCAGCCGCGCGAGCTCCACCGCGAGCTCGAACCGCGGCTCGTCGAGCTCGTCCACGAGCCGCGCGAGCAACGCCTCGAACCACGCCAGCAGCTCGCGCTCGAGGCGGCGGTCCGCCGAGAAGCGGAACGGATCGAGCCGCGTGCCGCGCAGCCGCCGGCCGCGCGCGAGCAGGCGCAGCATCGGCAGCACCCAGGGACCGAAGCGGTACTTCCGGGGTCGACCCGTGTCGGGATCGTGGCGGGCGAAGAGCGGCGGCGAGAAGTGGAAGGCGATCTTCACGCCGTCGCCGAAATTGCGGCGCACGCTCTCGAGGAAGTCCGTCTCGGTGTAGAGCCGCGCGACCTCGTATTCGTCCTTGTACGCGAGCAGCGCGAAGTAGCTGCGCGCCACCGCCTCGGCGAGCTCGGTGCTACCCGGGCGCACGCCCTGCTCGGCCGCGCGCACGCGCTCCACCCACGCGGTGTAGCGCGCGGCGTACGCGCGGTCCTGGTACTCCTCGAGGAACCTCGCCCGCACCGCGACCACTTCCTCGAAGGAGTCGGCCAGCACGGTGCGGCGCTCGGCCTTGGCCGCGAGCCGCTCCGCCGCTTCGGGGCGCGCCGCCGCGAAGCGCCCCCAATCGAAGGCGCGCTTGTTCTCCGCCACGTTCACGCCGTAGAGCTCGAGCGCCCGATAGAGCGCCGCGCCGCTCACCGGCAGCAGGCCCCGCTGGAACGCGAAGCCGAGCAGCAGCACGTTCGCGGCGATGCTGTCGCCGAGCAGCACGGAGGCGAGCCGCGTGGCGTCGACCGTCGCGAGCGCGTCGCAGCGGCTCGCGGCCCGCAACCCCGCGAGCAGCGCGCGCGACGGGAACTCGAGGTCGCGCTCGCGGATGAAGCGCGGCGGCATCTCCTCGTGCGTGTTCACGACCACCGCCGAGCGCTCGGGCGAGAGCATCGTCAGCGCCTCCTTGCTGCCGGCGACGAGCAGGTCCGCGCCGAGCAGGACGTCCACCTGGCCGTCGGGGATGCGCATGCCGTGCATGCGCTCCCGGTCGGCCGAGATCCGCACGTGCGAGAAGACCGCGCCGAACCGCTGCGCGAGGCCCGTCTGATCGAGCTGCAGCACCGCTTTGCCTTCGAGGTGCGCCGCGAGGCCGAGCAGACCGCTCGCCGTGACCACGCCCGTGCCGCCGATGCCGGCGATGAGGATGTTGTGCACCACGCGCGGCTCCACCTGCGGCGGCTCCGGCAGCGGCGGCAGCGGCTCGTTCGCGAGCGGCCGCGGCGGGTTGCGCTCGGCGCCCTCGAGCGTGACGAAGCTCGGGCAGAAGCCTTCGAGGCAGCTCAGGTCCTGCGTGCAGGAGGACTGGTTGATCCTGCGCTTGCGGCCGAACTCGGTGTCGAACGACATCACCGACAGGCAGTTCGAGCGCGCGTTGCAGTCGCCGCAGCCCTCGCACACGAGCTCGTTGATCATCACGCGCCGAGTCGCGGGCGGCGCGAGCCCCCGCTTGCGCTTGCGGTGCAGCTCCGTGGCGCAGGTCTGGTCGTAGATCAGCGCCGAGACGCCCTTGCGCTCGCGCAGCTCCCGCTGCACGCGGTCGAGCTTGCGCCGATGATGCACCTCGACGCCGGGCGGCAGGTCCGTTCGGCCCGCATACCTCGTCGGGTCGTCGGTCACGACGACGACCGGCTGCACGCCTTCGGCGAGGAGCTGCCGCGCCACGCGCCCGACCGTCAAGTCGCCCTCGACGGGTTGGCCGCCGGTCATGGCCACCGCGTCGTTGTAGAGGATCTTGTAGGTGATGTTCACGCCGGCCGCCACGGCCGCGCGGATGGCGAGGATGCCGGAGTGCGCGTAGGTGCCGTCGCCCAGGTTCTGGAACACGTGCGGCGTGTCGGTGAACGGCGCGAGCCCGATCCAGGTGGCGCCCTCGCCGCCCATCTGGGTGAACGTGACGGTGTCGCGCTCCATCCACGCCGCCATGTAGTGGCAGCCGATGCCGCCCACGGCGCGGCTGCCCTCGGGCACGCGCGTGGAGGTGTTGTGCGGGCAGCCCGAGCAGAAGTGCGGCAGGCGCTGCACGTCGGTGGTGTGCACGGCGAGGCGGCGCTCCTGCTGCTCCAGGAAGCGCACGCGCTCCTCGATGTCGCTGCTCGAGTAGAAGCGCTGCAGCCGTTTCGCGAGCACGCGCGCCACCCGCGCCGGCGTGAGCTCGCCCGTCGACGGCAGTATCCATTCGCCGTGCTCGTCGTACTTGCCGATGATCAGCGGGCGCAGCTTCGCGTGCCAGTTGTAGAGCTGCTCCTTGAGCTGGTTCTCGACGACCGGCCGCTTCTCCTCCACGACGATGATCTCGTCGAGCCCTTCCGCGAAGCGGCGAATGGCCTGCGGCTCGAGGGGCCAGTTCATGCCCACCTTGAAGACCTTGATGCCGATCTCCGCGGCCCGCGCCGCGGTGATCCCCAAGTCCTCGAGGGCCTGCAGCACGTCGAGGTGCGCCTTGCCGGTGGTGACGATGCCGAACCGCGGGTTGCGGCTGTCGATGACCGTGTGGTTCAGATTGTTCGCGTGAGCGAACGCGAGCGCCGCGGGCAGCTTGTAGCGCTGCAGCCGGTACTCCTGGTCGTTCGGCGGGTCCGGCCAGCGGATGTTGAGCCCGCCGGGCGGGAGCTCGAAGTCGGGCGTGACGATGCGCCGATCGGCCTCGAGCACCACCGTCTGCGTCGCATCCGCCGTCTCCTGCGTGATCTTGAGCGCGATCCAGCAGCCGCTGTAGCGCGACAGCTCGAAGCCGAGCAGCCCGAACTCGAGAATTTCCTGCACGTCCGCCGGATTCAGCACGGGAATCATGGCGTCCATGAAGGCGTATTCGCTCTGGTGCGGCAGCGAGGACGACTTGCAGGTGTGGTCGTCGCCGGCCACCGTGAGCACGCCGCCGTAGCGGGAGCTGCCGGCCGCGTTGCCGTGCTTGAAGGCGTCGCCCGAGCGGTCGACGCCCGGCCCTTTGCCGTACCAGAGCGCAAACACGCCGTCGTAGCGGGCGCCCGCGAACAGCCCCGTCTGCTGCGACCCCCAGATCGAGGTAGCCGCGAGATCCTCGTTCAGGCCGGGCTGGAACTTGACGTGCGCGGCGTCGAGATACCGCTGCGCGCGCCACAGCTCACGGTCGAGGCCGCCGAGCGGCGAGCCGCGGTAGCCCGAGACGAATCCCGCCGTGCGCAGGCCCGCGCGCCGGTCGCGATAGTGCTGCGTGAGCAGCACGCGCACCAGCGCCTGCAGGCCCGTCATGTAGACCGTGCCGGTCTCGAGCCGATAGCACTCGTCGAGGCGTTCGATCTGCCGCAGCTGCATCAGCGCGCCCGCCCTCGATGGCGGCGTTGCACCCCGCAGGAACGACCCCAGGAGAGGCGCGTGGCGACGTTCGGCTCCTCGCTGTACATGAGTGCGGCGTATTATGCCTGCGCGCCGTGCGCCAGCGCACGGCCGAGGAGCTCCCCGTCGACGTTCCCTCCGGACAGCACCACGCCCACCGTCGCCCGTTCCGCTCGAGGCTCGCGCAGCACCGCGGCGAGCGCCGCGGCGCCGGATGGCTCGAGCACGAGCTTCAGATGCCGCGCCGCGAACGCCATCGCCGCGAGCACTTCGGAGTCGTCGACGGTCACGACGCCCGTGAGACGCTCGCGATTGATCGCGAACGTGATGGCGCCGGGCGCGGGCGCACGCAGCGCGTCGCAGATCGTCTCGCCCTGACGCCTGGGCACGCAGCGCTCGCCCCGCGCGAGCGACCGGGCGGTGTCGTCGCAGCCGACGGGCTCCACCGCGTACACGGCGCAATCCTCGAAGCTCGCCTGCACGGCCAGGGCGCAGCCCGCCACGAGCCCGCCCCCGCTGCACGGCACGTACAGCGCATCGAGCGGCGCGCGGCGCTCGATGGCCGCGGCCGCGAGCTCGAGGCCCACCGTGCCTTGCCCGGCGATGACGTGAGGATGGTCGAACGGCGGCACGATGGCGGCGCCGCGCCGCTCGGCGATGTCCGCGGCGATGCTCGCGCGATCCTCGCGCTCGCGATCGTAGAGCACCACCTCGGCGCCCCACGCGCGCGTCGCTTCCTGCTTCACGCGGGGCGCGTCGGCGGGCATGACGATGGTCGCCTTGATGCCGAGCCAATGCGCCGCGAGCGCCACGGCCTGCGCGTGATTGCCGGAGGAATACGCCACGACGCCCGCGTCGCGCTCCTCGGCGGCGAGCTGCAGCATGCGGTTCAGCGCCCCGCGGATCTTGAAGCTGCCGCCGTGCTGGAGGTTCTCGGCCTTGAGCAGCACGCGAGCGCCGATGCGCTCGTCGAGCGCCGGCGATTCGAGCACCGGGGTCTCCACGACCCAATCGGCGAGGCGTTCGCTCGCCTCGTCGACGTCCTGCGCAGTCGGCAAAACACTCGTCGTCATCAACGTGCGCCCCGCAGGAACCGTCCGGTGCGACAGAATGTTGGCGGCCTATCAATAACAGCCTGCCCCGCAAACGGCAAGCGACGGGGTAAACTCCGCGCGCCGGGCCGCGGCGGCCTCCCGCGACGCGGCTAACCAACCCGACCCCGCTCATGACCAGCGATTCTTCACCGATCATCGAGCTCAGCGGCGTGCACGTGCGTGTGAACGGCGCTGCGCTGCTGCACGACATCGACTGGCGCCTGCTGCCGGGCGAGCACTGGGGCGTGGTGGGCGCGAACGGCAGCGGCAAGACGAGCTTCCTCGGGCTCCTCGCGGGAACGCTCTGGCCCGCCCCCGGAGACGGCGAGCGCCGCTACGACTTCGGGGACGGCCCGCAGCGCGACGCGGTGCAGGCGCGCCAGGCCGTCGCGCTCGTGAGCCACGAGCTGCAGGACCGCTACGCCCGCTGGGGCTGGAACTTCTCGGCGCTCGACGTGGTGCTGTCCGGCGTCTATCGCACGGACGTGCCGCGCCGCCGGCCCGACACGGCGGAGCGGCTGCGCGCCCTCGCGCTCATGCGTCGGCTCGGCATCGCGGCGCTCGCGGACCGTCCGTTCCTCGAGCTGTCGCGCGGCGAGCAGCGGCGCGTGCTGATCGCGCGCGGCTTCGCCTTTCGGCCCGCCGTGCTGCTGCTCGACGAGCCCGCGAGCGGCCTCGACCGCGCCGCCCGCCGCGAGCTCGACGCGATGTTGCTCGCCGCGGTGAGCGCGCCCGGGCACCCGGGCGAACGCACGCCCGCGCTCGTTTGCACCGGGCACTCGGACGCCGACCTCCCGCGCGCCGTGAATCGCTTGCTGCGGCTCGATCGGGGCAGGATCGTCGCGAGCGGGACGTTCGCGGCGCCGCCAGCCGACGCGGAGCGCGTGCCGGGCGGCGCCTCGCCCGCGACCGCCGACGCCGCTTCCGCGCGGACCGCGGCCGCCGCCGAAGCGCCGGCGCCGGACGGCGCACCCCTCGTCGAGGTGCAACACGCCGACGTCTGGCTCGGCTCGCGGCGCGTGCTGCACGACGTGACGTGGCGGCTTTCGGCCGGCGAGCACTGGCTCGTGACCGGCGGCAACGGCGCGGGCAAGAGCACGTTCCTGCGCCTGCTGCACGGGCAGCTCCGACCGGCGCGCGGTGGCCGGATCGCGTGGCCCGCGCTCGGCGATCCGCGCAACGTGTGGGCGCTGCGTCGGCAAGTGGCGTGGCTGTCCCCGGAGCTGCAGGCCCGTTACCGGTTCCCGTCCACCGTGAGGCAGTGCGTGGCCTCGGGCTTCGAGTCGAGCATCGGGCTCGTCCGCGAGCCGACGGCCGCGGAACGCGAGCGGGTGGAGGAACTGCTCGCGCTGTTCCGCCTCGAGGCGCTGGCCGAGCGGCCCACGTCCACGCTCTCCTACGGGCAGTTCCGCCGCGCGCTGATCGCCCGCGCGCTCGCGAACGGGCCGCGCGTGCTGCTGCTCGACGAGCCGTGGGAGGGGCTCGACCCCGCGGCGGCCGCGCTGCTCGACGAGGTGCTCGAGCGCGTGGCGGCCGGCGGCACGCAGCTCGTCTGCGCATCGCACCTGAGCCGGCATCTGCATCACTTCACGCACGAGCTCGTGCTCGAGCGCGGGGAGATCGTGGCCGCTCGCGCGCGTTGACTCGGACCCTTTCGTTAGCGGTACCGCAGGTCGCGTTGTCGGCGGCACCGCAGGGGGCGCGGTGCGATTGGCGTCACCGCAGGCGGCGCGGCTCGCATGTGCCCCTTCCAGCACCGGCGTGAATACGTCCCTGTAGCCTCGCGCGCGCACGTCCTGTGCGCGAGCGTGCTGGAAGGGGCACATGCGATCCACGCCGCGAGACGTCCGCGCGAAATTCGGCGTCCAGAAAATCGCAGCGTGACGCGTCGTCGCGTGTGTGCGGCGCTGAAGATCGCGGCTGGAAAGCCGCTCCCACCTGCTGCCGAGCGAAATCGCGGCTGCGAAGGCGCTGAGCGGCGTAGCCCCGTCAGCGGGGGTGGTGGTGGAGGCGGCGGACTTCGCGGAAGTTGACCCAGTGGGCGCCGGCGAGCGCGAGGCTCGCGGCCACGCTCACGGCGGCTTCGGCCGCGAAGCCCCAGGAGGCGTGCCCCCACGTGGCGGCCGCGGCCAGCGCGAGCACGGCGGCGGCGGCGACCGCCACGACGCCGACCCGCCGGTGCACGCGGTAGCCGAGCGCGAAGCCCGCCACGGACGTGGGCACGACGAGCCAGAGCATGAGCTGGTGGAAGTGCGCATCGCCGCCGACCGCGAGCGCGGCCACCGGTAGCACGGCCACGGCCAACGGCACGGCCAGGCAATGCACGATGCAGATCGCGGAAAGCGCGATCGCGATGCGATCGAAATACCGCGAGGCGTGGCCGGGCGGAAGCCTGGGGGTGGTCATTGCGACGACAAGGGGACACTCTGTCCGGGGCGGCGAGCATAGCACCTCGCCGGCCGTTGCGTTCGAGCGGCTCGCGGCGCGGCGCCCCCGCCCGTGCCGCCGCGGAGGGGGGCGCTGGTCGGCCGGTTGCACCGCGCGTACCATCGGAACGAACACGACCCGCGAGGCGAAGGGATGGAGATTCGCAGCAAGACGGTGCTCGTCACGGGCGCGGCGCGCGGGCTCGGCGCCGCCATGGCGCAAGCGTTCGCCGCCCAGGGCGCGGACCTCGCGCTCGTCGACCTCGAAGCCGCCTCCCTCGAGCAGTGCCGCGAGGCCTGCGCCGCCCACGGCGTGCGCGTGGAGGCATACGCAGCCAACGTGGCGGACGAGCGCTCCGTGACGGAGCTCTACGAGCGGGTGGCGACGGACTTCGGACGCCTCGACGTGTCCATCGCCAACGCGGGCATCCTGCGCGACGGGTTGCTCGTCAAGGCGAAGGACGGCAAGGTCACGGACAAGATGAGCCTCGCGCAGTGGCAGTCCGTCATCGACGTCAACCTCACGGGCGTCTTCCTCTGCGGACGCGAAGCCGCGGCCCGCATGATCGAGCTCGGCCACGGCGGCTGCATCATCAACATCTCGAGCCTCTCGCGCAGGGGCAACTTCGGGCAGAGCAACTACTCCGCCAGCAAGGCCGGCGTGGCCGCCCTCACCGTGGTGTGGGCCAAGGAGCTCGCACGACACCGCATCCGGGTGAACGCCATCGCGCCGGGCTTCGTCAAGACCGAGATGGTGGCGAGCATGAAGCCCGAGATGCTCGAGAAGATGGCGGCCGGCATCCCGCTCGGACGGCTGGGCGAGCCGCGCGAGATCGCGCACGCCGCCGTTTTCCTCGTGGAGAACGACTACGTGAACGGCCGCGTGCTGGAGATCGACGGCGGCCAACGCCTGTGAGGGCGCTCCGCATGCAAACTTTGTGACACAAAGCACTTGACGACGCGGCACCCACGGATCGAAGATGACGCCATGGCTTTCTCGGATTCCGGCACGCTGACCAGGGGCTCGGGCACGCCGGTCGCGATCGACGCGGGCGCGCTCGCGCATCTGCGCTTCATTCGCGACACCATCGAGGCCGCGGGCACCTTCACGTCGGTGCCGGGCAAGGGCTGCGTCGCGATGGGCCTCGTGGCGCTCGGCGCCGCGGCGCTCGACGCGCTGCTCGACGTGACCCGCGGCCGGCTCGCCATCTGGCTCGTGGCCGCGCCGCTCGCGGCCTCGCTCGCCGTCTACTTCATGGTCCGCAAGGCCCGTGAGCAGGGGTTCCCGCTGTGGCGGAGCGTGGCGCGCCGCTTCTTCCTCACGCTGATTCCCGCGCTCGCGGCCGGGGCCGTGCTCACCGTGGCCCTGCTGCGAGCGGACAGCCCCGAGCTGGTCCCGGGCGCGTGGCTCCTGCTGTACGGCGTGGGCTTCGCCGCGAGCGGCGTCTTCTCGCTGCCGTGCGTGAGCATCGCGGGCTTCGCCTTCATGGCGCTGGGCACGGTCGCCTGCATCGTGCCGGCCTGGTCGCCGGCGCTGCTCGCCGCGGGCTTCGGCGGGCTGCACATCGCGCTCGGCTGGCTGATCATCCGGAGGCACGGTGGCTAGGCGCGCCGCACACAAGGACAAGGACCGTGCGCCGCCCCCCGGCAAGGTGGAGCGGCTGCGAACGGTCAGCAGCTACGTCGCGGACAAGGGCCTCAAGGACTTCGACCGCCTGATCTACGAGCGCGTGCGGCTCGGCATCATGAGCGCGTTGAGCGTGAACGAGAGCATGACCTTCAACGAGCTCAAGGCGCTGCTCAAGACCACGGACGGCAACCTGAGCGCTCACAGCCGCAAGCTCGAGGAAGCCGGCTACATCGCCTGCCGCAAGAGCTTCTCGGCACGCATGCCGAAGACCGAGTACAGCTTGACCCCGAAAGGCAAGCGCGTGCTCGAGCGTTACCTCTCCCACATGGAGTCGCTGATCAACGCGGCACGCGGCTGATCTTGCGACTCCTCGCTCTGCGTCACAAAGTACACTGCAAGGATCGACGATGCACGTGGCAATCATCATGGACGGCAACGGGCGCTGGGCCCGCGAGCGAGGCCTGCCCCGCTCCGCCGGCCACCGTGCCGGAGCCGATGTCGTGCGCACGATCGTGGAAACGGCGGCGGCCGAGCGCGTGGACGTGCTCACGTTGTACGCCTTCTCCTCGGACAACTGGAGCCGGCCGGCCCGCGAGGTGAGCGCGCTGATGCGGCTGCTCGGCCATTACCTCGAACGAGAGGTCGAGGGCTGCCGCGAGAACGGCGTGCGTCTGAACGTCATCGGCCGCCGCGACCGGCTGGGCCCGGAGCTCCAGGGCGCCATCGAGCGCGCCGAGCGGCGCACGGCCGCCTGCAGGCGGTTGCTGCTGCGGCTCGCCGTGGACTACTCCGCCCGCGACGCCATCGTGATGGCCGCGGCAGGTCTCGGCAACGGACCGACGGACCGGGCCGCCTTCGAGCGGCGGCTGGCCGAGGTGACCCACTCGGTGCAGAGCGTGGGCGCCGTCGACCTGCTGATCCGCACCGGCGGGGAGCTGCGCCTCTCCGACTTCCTGCTGTGGGAGTGCGCCTACGCGGAGCTCGTCTTCTCGCCCACCTACTGGCCCGACTACACCGCGCGGGAGTTCCGCGCGGCGCTCGCCGCTTTCCGCGCCCGCGACCGGCGCTTCGGCGGGCTGTCGACCCGCGATCGCCCGCGCGCGCTCGCGGTATGAAAAATCGGGGCCGGCGGCGTTCCCGCCGCCGGCCCCCAGAAGGGCGATGCTGGCGCATCGCCACACCCACGAGGGACTGCCTCAAGTCAAGTTGTAGCCCTGCTCGTCGTGGAGCACGAGGTCGAGCCCTTCCTGCTCGTGCTCCTCGCTCACCCGCAGACCCACGAACGCGTTCACGATCTTGAGGATGATGAAGCTCACGATGGCGCAGTAGACGATGGTGACGCCGATGCCGAGCGCCTGCAGGGCCACCTGCTTGCCGATGGTGACGCCCTCGTCCAGGCCGGCGCCGCCGAAGCTCGCATCGACGAACACGCCCGTGAGTATGGCGCCCACGATGCCGCCCACGCCGTGCACGCCGAACACATCCAGCGAGTCGTCGTAGCCGAGCGCGCGCTTCACCTTCACCACCGCGATGTAGCACAGGAACCCGGACGCGATGCCGATCACGAGCGCGCCCATCGGGCCCACGAAGCCCGCCGCCGGCGTGATCGCCACGAGGCCGCCGACCGCGCCCGACGCGAGGCCGAGGGCGCTCGGCTTACCGTGCGACAGCCACTCCGCGAACATCCAGGTCAGGGCCGCGGCCGCCGTCGCGATCTGCGTGACGATCATGGCCATGCCCGCCACGCCGTCGGCCGCGAGCTCGCTGCCCGCGTTGAACCCGAACCAGCCCACCCACAGCATGCCGGCGCCTACCATGGTGATGACGAGGTTGCTGGGCTTCATGGGCGTCTGCGGATAGCCGCGGCGCTTGCCGAGCACGATGGCGGCCACGAGGCCCGCGATGCCGGCGTTGATGTGCACCACCGTGCCGCCCGCGAAGTCCTTCACGCCGAGCGAGCCGAGCCAGCCGCCGCCCCACACCCAGTGCGCCACGGGCGCGTACACGATGGTCACCCAGAGCAACACGAACCACAGCAGCGCCGAGAACTTCATGCGCTCGGCGAACGCGCCCACGATGAGCGCCGGCGTGATGATGGCGAACGTCATCTGGAACGTGGCGAACACGGTCTCCGGGATCGTCCCGCTCACCGTGTCGTAGCCGACGCCCGACATGAACGCCTTGTTCAGCGCGCCGATGAAGCTGCCGATATCGTCGCCGAACGCCAGGCTGTAGAGATACACCGCCCAGAGCACGCTCACGAGACACGTGATCGTGAAGCACTGCATCATCACGGACAGCGCGTTCTTCGCCCGCACCATGCCGGCGTAGAACAGCGACAGCCCCGGTATCGTCATGAACAGCACGAGCGCGGTGGACGTCAGCATCCAGGCGGTGTTCCCGCTGTCGAGCTCCTCCGCGCCCGCCAGCGCCGGCATCGCCACGAGCGATGCGCCGAGCGCGGCCAGGGTCCTATCGAAGACCTTCATCGTTGTTGTCCTCCTGCTAGAGCGCTTGATTCGCTAGAGCGCCTGATCGCCGGTTTCGCCCGTGCGAATGCGCACCGCGCTTTCGAGATCGGAAACGAACACCTTGCCGTCGCCGATCGAGCCCGTTCCGGCCGCCGAGACGATGGCCTCCACCGCCTGCTCCACGAGGGAGTCGGGCACGGCCGCCTCGATCTTGGTCTTCGGCACGAAGTCGACGGAGTACTCGGCACCCCGGTAGAGCTCCGTGTGGCCTTTCTGCCGCCCGAAGCCCTTCACCTCGGTGACGGTGAGACCCTGCACGCCGGCCTCACCGAGCGCCTGGCGCACGTCTTCCAGCTTGAACGGCTTGATGATCGCCGTGATGAGTTTCATGGTTCATACCTCGTCGCTGCGCAATACCTTCACTCCGAGCCGAAACTGAAGGTCTTCGTGATGCCGAACGTGAGCTGATAGTCGGTGTCCGCGGCGACGTCCGCGGGGTCGCTAACGATCAGGTCGTCGCTGTAGACCAGCGCTACCGACAGATCCACGCCCATGAAGTCGTAGGAGTAGCCGATCTCGAAGTAGTCGCCGTCGAAGTCGTCGCCGAAGCTGCCGAACTTGTAGTAGGGACCCTTCTCGGGCGAGATCGTGATCGACGCGAACGTGTAGTCGGCCGGCTGACCGAAGCCGTCCCACTCGCCGACCGCCACGTCCAGGGCGAACATCTTGTAGCCGATGCCGAGGTTGATCTCCTCGTAGGTGTCGTCGAAGTCGTCCGTGTAGTAGTAGCCCGTGAAGCCGATCGTGTAGGTGAAGTCCTCGCCGCCGCTGTAGCCGAAGTAGACGTCCTGCTCGAGCCCCTGGCCCACGTCGGCGAGCCAGGAGCCGATGTAGAAGCCTCCGTCGCTGGTGTAGTCGATGCCGGCCGAGGCGGACGAGTCGTCCTGGAAGATGCCGCGGTACAGATACTCGCTGACCCAGCCGATGTTGCCGGTCACTTCGGCACTCGAGACGGCGGGCACCGCTGCGGCGGCGATGGCGAGCGCGGGTAGCAGCTTGTTGTTCATTCGTGCGCACTCCTTCTTGCGCGGGGTCGTAGTAGGACGGCACCGCTAGTGCAGCTTCTGTGCCACGCGAGTAATTCCCGTCCCTTCAAGGAGTTAGGCGGAGGCAGCCGACGCGGGCGGGCGCGGAGTGCGTCATCGTGGTGCAGGGCGCGCACCAAAGCGGGGCGCTGCCCCGCGAGCGGGCGCGCCGTGCCGGCGCTTGCGGCAAGCGACGTCGCCGAGAACCCGAATCGTTCAGTAGTCTTCCGGGCCCACCTCGAGGGCGAGCCCGTCGAGCGCCTCGGTCACGACGATCTGACAGGAGAGGCGCGAGCGGGCGGGATCGAAGGACGGCAGATCCTGGAGCATGAGCTGCTCCTCGTAGCTCCGCGGAGGCAGGCGATCGACCCAGGCCGGATCGATCAGGACATGGCAGGTGGCGCAGGCGCACATGCCGCCGCACACGGCCTCGACGCTCGCTTCCAGGTTGCGAATGTTCTCCATGACGGAGAGCCCGGGCTGGGCCGTCACCGTCACTTGTCGTCCCAGACGGTCGGTCACCGACAGTCGCACCATGATTCAGGCTCGTTCGGCAGCAATGCCCATGGGCCGGGCGCGCCCGAGAGGCAGACGCGCACGCCGCGGGGCGTGGCACTATAACAAATGCCGCGGGGTGGCCCGGGCGCGGGCAGCGCGAGCCTGAAGAGGGGTTCGTCTAGCGGGAGTTGTACGGATCGAAGCCGCCGCCGGCGTCGCGGGGCGCAGGCTCTTCCAGGCTGAGCTCGTGCCCGGCCGAGGCCTCGCGCTGCGCGGAGTGCCTCGCTTGTGCGATGCGGGCGTTGACCTGCCGCGTGGGCTCGAGCTCCCAATCCGCGCTCTGCAGCCGTTTCAGGAGCACCGACGTGCTGTCCGCCAGGTCGCGCGCCCAGCGCCAGATGTTGCGGCCCCGGCCATCCGACTCCACGTGGCCGAACCGGCGCGCAGGGCCTTCCTCGGCCGGCGGCTCGATGCGAGACTCGTCTTCGGCGTGAACCATGTTCTGTCAAACCAGCACCGAGGGCCTGTGCCAGACACTAGCGCAACCGCCTGCCGCGCGCCGTTAGCGGCGTCACACCCCGCGGCAAGCCCCGTGCGCCCCCCTGCCCTCCGGGCAGTCGCGCCCCGCCCCGCATGAGCATCCGCGAACCCGCGGCGCGATCGGGGTGCTGCCTCGTGGTGATGCTCAAGGCCCCGGAACGGTCGAAACGACGCCTGGCGGCCGAGATCGGGCCCCGGGCGACGGAGGCTGCCCGACACCTTTATCAATGCGCGCTCGAGGATCTCGCCGAATGGCCCCACGACGTCTGCTTCGCGCCCGCGTCGGCCGCGGACCCGTGCCCGGTAGGCGCCGACGGCTTCGTGGTCGTCCAGCCGACCGGCAATCTCGGCGAGCGCATCGAGCACGTCGACCGCGAGCTGCGCCGTCGCGGCGTGCGCCGCGCGGTCTTCATCGGCACGGACTGCATCGAGCTCGACGGCAGCTACCTGCGTGATGCCGCGAGCGCGCTCGACGCGCACGACGTGGTGCTCGGACCCGCGCGAGACGGCGGGGTCGTGCTCATGGGGGCGCGCAGGCCGTGGCCCGAGCTCGGCGACCTGCCCTGGAGCACGGCGGCGCTCGGCGCGGCGTTGCGCGAGCGCTGCCTCGCCGCGGGCTTGTCCGTGGCGCTGCTCGCCGAGCGCGGCGACGTGGACACGCAGGCGGACCTCGCCGCGGCGCGACACCGGCTCGCGGCGGATCCGCGGCCTGCCAGGCGCGCGTTCGCGCGCTGGCTGGCCGAGCAGACGGACCTCGCGCCATGAAGGCGGGCTACCGCGCGGCGCTTCTGGTCGTGCTCCTGGCCGCCCTGCTGGCGGCCGCCGCCACGCTGCCGGTCGGCGATTGGCTCGCGCGCGGCGTGGATTGGATCGCCTCGCACGGCCCGCTGGCCTGGTCGGTCTACGTGCTGGTCTACGCGCTCGCCGCCGTGCTCGTGGTGCCCGGCTCGATCCTCACGCTCGCGGCGGGGTTCGTCTTCGGCCTGCCGCTGGGCGTGGCGCTCGTGTCCGCCGGCAGCGTGCTCGGCGCAGCATGCGCCTTCCTCGTGGGGCGCTTCCTCGCCCGCGACTGGGTGGCGCAGCGCATCGCGCGCCTGCCGCGCTTTCACGCGCTCGATCTGGCCACGCGGCGCGAGGGCTTCGTCATCGTGCTGCTGGCGCGGCTGTCGCCGCTATTTCCATACAACCTGCTGAACTACGGCCTCGGCGTGACCGGCGTGCGCTTCAAGGACTATCTCGCCGGCACCTGGATCGGCATGTTGCCGGCCACCGTGCTGTACGTGTACGTGGGCACGCTCGCGCACAGCTTCGCGGAGCTCACGGCCGGGGCGCGCAACGGCAGGTGGACGACTTGGGCGCTGCTCGTGCTCGGCTTCGCGGCCACCGTGCTCCTGACCGTGGTCGTGACCCGTAAGGCGAACAGCGCGCTCAGGGCGCACCTGCGCGAAAGCGAGGCGCGCGCCCCCGCCGAGGAGCACGCGGAATGAGCGCGGCGAGCGACGGCACGCCTGGCCACGCCTATCCGGGCGCGGCGCACGACGTCGTCTGGCGCCGGCTCGTGTGCCCGCCGAACTACCGTAACCCGGAGCCTCGGCGCCGCTATCACCTCGTGGTCATCGGTGCGGGCCCCGCCGGCCTCGTGGCCTCGATGGCCGCAGCGAGCCTCGGCGCCCAGGTGGCGCTCGTCGAGCGCCTCGCCATGGGCGGCGATTGCCTCAACGTGGGCTGCGTGCCGTCGAAGTCCCTGCTCGAGCACGGCCGCCGCATCGCAACCGAGGATCCCGACCAGCGGTTCGCGGCCGCGTTCGACTGGCTGCGCGCCGTGCGCGCGCGCAGCGCCGCGCACGACTCGGTGGAGCGCTACACGGCCGCGGGCGTCGACGTCTTCCTCGGGGCGGCCACCTTCGTGGACGAGCGGACCGTGCGGATCGGGGACCGCACGCTCACGGCGCGGCGCGTGATCGTCGCCACCGGCGCGCGGCCGGTCCTGCCGCCCGTCGCCGGGCTCGCCGAAAGCCGTCCCCTCACGAACGAGACCGTCTTCGACCTGCGCGAGCGGCCGCGGCGGCTCGCGATCCTGGGCGGCGGGCCGCTCGGCTGCGAGCTCGCGCAGGCGTTCGCGCGCATCGGCGTGGCCGTGGACCTCATCGAGCACGCGGAGCGGCTGCTGCCGCGGGAGACGCCCGAGGCGAGCCGCCTGGTCGAAGCCGCGTTGCGCCGGAGCGGCGTGGCCGTCCATCTCGGCGTGCGCGTCGATCGCGTGGCGCGCCACGCGGGCACGGTCGGCATCGAAGCGGGCTCGCTCAAGATCACGGCGGACGAGCTGCTCGTCGCGGCCGGCCGGCGCGCGAACACCGAGGACTTGAATCTCGCCGCGGTGGGCGTGGAAGTGGACGCGCACGGCAGCATCGTCGTGGACCACCGTTTGCGCACCACGAACCGGCGAATTTTCGCCGCCGGAGACGTCTGCTCGGCACAGCAATTCACGCACGTCGCCGACGCGCACGCGCGGATCTGCGTGCAGAACGCGCTGTTTCTGCCGACGGCGTCCGCCGCGAAGCTCGTGATCCCGCATTGCACCTACACGGATCCCGAGGTGGCGCAGGTGGGCGCCACGGCTGCCGAGCTCGAGGAGCGCGGCACGCCGTTCGACGTGCGGCGCGTGCGCTTCGGCGATCTCGACCGCGGCAAGACGCAGGGCGACGAGGACGCATTCGTCGAGGTGCTGACCGAGCGGGGCGGCGACCGCATCCTGGGCGCGACGATCGTCGGCCCCGACGCCGGCGAGCAGATCGCCCCGCTCTGCATCGCCATGGCCGACGGCATCGGCCTCGCGCGCTTCGCGAGGACGGTGCTCCCCTACCCCACGCGCGCCGAGTACCTGCGCCGCCTGGGCGACGACTACAACCGCACGCGCCTCACGCCCGGCGTGCGCCGCGTGCTCGGAGCCTGGCTCAAGCTGCTCTCGTGAGCGCGCGGCCGTCGATCGCCGTGATCGTGCCGGTGCTGGGCGACGCGGAGCCGCTGCGCGCACTGCTCGAGCGCCTCGCCGTAGACGACCCGCGTCCGGACGAAATCGTCGTCGTGGACGGCGGCGCCGACGAGCGGATCGCGGCGCTCTGCCGCGAGCGGGGCTGCACGTACGTCGCCGCCGACCCGAACCGCGGCGCGCAGCTCGACCGCGGCGCCGCGGCGGCGACGTCGGAGATCCTGTGGTTCCTCCACGCCGACGCCTGCCCGCCGCCCGGGGCGCTCGCGCTCATCGCGGACGCCGTGCGACGCGGCGCCGACGGCGGGTGCTTCCGGTTCGCGTTCCAGGGGCCGCGCACCTGGTACAAGGCGCTGCTCGAGCGCCTCGTCGCGTGGCGCGTGCGCCTCGGCGGCACGCCGTACGGTGACCAGGGGCTGTTCGCGACACGGCGCGCGTATTGCGCCGCGGGCGGCTTCCCTCATCAGCCGCTGTTCGAGGAAGTCCGGCTCGTCCGGCGGCTGCGCGCCGGCGGCCGGTTCGTCGCGCTGCCCGCGGCCATCGAGGTCTCCACGCGCCGCTGGGAGCGGGACGGCTGGTGGTACCGCACGTTGCACAACCGCTGGCTCGCGCTCTGTTACGCGGCCGGCGTGCCCGCTGAGCGGCTGGCGCGCGCCTATCGCGGGCTGCTAGGCTGGAAGAGATGATCGCGCAGCTCGATCCCCTGCACTTCACGCCCGCCGGCGAGCCGCGCGGCTACATCGAGCCGCACGCGCTGCGCGAGCTCTGGTTCCACACCGGCACCGCGTGCAATCTCGCGTGCCCGTTCTGCCTCGAGGGCTCGAAGCCCGGCGACCGCCGTCTGGATCGCGTCACGCTCGCCGACGTCCGGCCGTTGATGGACGAGGCCGTGCGGCTCGGCGTGGAGCAATTCTCGTTCACGGGCGGCGAGCCGTTCATCGTGAAGGATTTCGTGAACATCCTGCGGTACGCGTCGTCGCTCAGGCCCTGCCTCGTGCTCACCAACGGGACCGATGCGCTCCTCAAGCGGCTGCGTCAGGTGGCGCCGCTGCGCGCGCAGCCGCACCCGATCGCGTTCCGCGTGAGCATCGACTACCCGGACCGCGAGCGGCACGACGCGGGCCGCGGCACGGGCAACTTCGACAAGTCGTGGGGCGCGCTCGAAGCGCTGCACGCGCTCGGGTTCAAGGTGTCGGTGGCGCGGCAGATGACGCCGGGCGAGGACTCGGCCGCGGTCGACGGCGCCTTCCGCGAGCTCTTCGCCCGGCACGGCCTGCCCGAGACGACCACCATCGTGAGCTTCCCGGACTTCCTGCCGCCCGGCGAGCACCCGGCCGTGCCGCTCATCACCGAGCATTGCATGACCACCTACCAGACCGAGGAGACGCGGCGGGAGTTCATGTGCGCGTTCTCGAAGATGGTGGTGAAGAAGAACGGCCGCATGCGCGTGTACGCCTGCACGCTCGTCGACGACGACCCGTCGTACGACCTGGGCGGCACGCTCGAGGAAACGCTCGGCAAGCGGGTGATGCTGCACCACCACCGCTGCTACAGCTGCTTCAAGTTCGGCTCCTCCTGCAGCGAGCTCGGCCGCTGAGCGGCGCCGAGGATCGCGGCTGGAAAGCCGCGCCCACAGGCTCCGGTCACTCGGAGGTTTCGGCTTGGAGGACGGCGAGCGCTTCGGCGTGGAGCGCCGGCGTGGCCGCGGCGATCACGCTGCCGCCCGCCAAGGGCGCGCGGCCCTGCCAGTCCGTGACGACGGCGCCCGCGCCCTCGAGGATGGGGATGATCGGCACGATGTCGTACGCCTTGAGCCCCGACTCCACCACGAGGTCGACGAAGCCTGCGGCCAGCATGGCGTAGTTGTAGCAGTCGCCGCTGAAGCGACGGAGCAGGCAGCGGCTCGCGAGCGCGTCGAAAGCCCGCGCCTCGGACGCCGTGAACAACGCGGGATCGGTGGTCGTCAGCGCGGCGTCCGCGAGCCTGCGGCAGGCGCGCGCCTTGAGCCGCTCGCGGCGATCGGGCTTGACGAGCCAGCCGCCGCTCGGGCCGCCGAAGAAGATCTCCTCGAGCACGGGCTGGCACAGCAGGCCGAACAGCGGCACCTCGTGGTGCGTGACGCCGATCAGCGTTCCCCAGAGCGGCGAGCCGAGCATGAACGAGCGCGTGCCGTCGATCGGATCGATGAACCAGGTGTAGGACGCCGTCCCCGCGCGCGATCCTTCCTCCTCCGCGACGATGCCGTGGTCCGGATAGCGCTCCGCGATCTGCGCGCGGAGCACGCGCTCGATGGCGCGGTCCGCCGTCGTCACCGGATCGAACACGCCCTGGCCTTTGTCGTGGACGCTGATGGGCTTGCGGAAATGCGCCAGGGCGATGCCTCCCGCCGTCCGGGCGAGCTCCAGCGCGAAATCTTCGAGATCGACGATCGGCACTTCTCGTTCCATGGGGGCCATTATGCGGGTTCGCCGCTCGGTTGCGGTGTTCCCGAAGAGCGACGTTCGGGTTCAAAACGGGGCATCGTTCGCGGGGGGATCCATGGCGGCGCCATTGCTAGAATGGGCAACACTCGGCTGCTCAACGACGAATCGCACGCCGCCCGTCGCGGCCGGGTAGCGGCTGATCAGGGAGGCACGGTATGCACGCGGGTAGCTGCCTTTGCGGGGCGGTGCGCTACGAGATCGAAGGGGAGCTCGGGGATTTCGGCTACTGCCATTGCCGCAGCTGCCGCAAGGCGAGCGGCTCGGCGTTCGGCGCGAACGCCTCCGTGGACCGCGCGCGCTTCAGGCTCGTGAGCGGCGAGGCGGCCTTGCGCCGCTACGAGTCGTCGCCCGGCAAGATTCGCGTCTTCTGCGGCACCTGCGGCTCGCCCATCTACGCCTATCTCGAGCGGAGCCCCGACGTGCTGCGGCTACGGCTCGGCACGCTGGATACGCCGTTCGCCGGGCGACCCAAGGCGCACATCTTCGTGGCGGACAAGGCGCCGTGGGACGTCATTGCGGACGACGCGCCGCAATATCCCGGATGGCCGCCGCGAACGGCCGTGCAGCTCGGCGGCTCGCGGCAGCCGGAGTGACGCGGGGTGCGCGAACGCGTCAGGCGGGGAAGAAGTCGATGGGCTTGGTGGTCGTGATCGGCTCCACGTCCTTCGCCTCGAACCGGAACAGCAGCACGCGCTGCACCAGCCGCTGCTCGAACTCCGGATCGTTCAGGTCGGAGGAGACGATCTCGCACGCCGACACGCTCCCGTCCGGCATGATCGTGATGCGCAGCACCACCTTGCCTTCGAGCGACGGGTTCTCGCGCAGCGCGCGGTTGTAGAGCGCGTAGATCGCGCCCTTGTTCGCGTCGAACACGCGCTCGATCTCCTCGCGGCTGCGCGCCGGCTTGCTGCTCTGCCCGCCGGTGCGCTCCGCCTCGCCGCCATCCGCGGCCGGGCCGCCGATGGCCGCGACCGGGCTCTCCACCTGCGTGGTAGCGCGCCCCGCGAGGCCGCCGCCGCCCGTGTTGCGGCTCAACGCGGCCGTGTTGATGCCGCCGCTCCCGACGCCGGCGCGGGAGGTGATCAACGAGCGTTCGTTCACGGGCGACGCGCCGGGCCCGGGCGCGCTCACGGTCTCCGCGCGATCGAGCCGCCGCGCCGTCTCCAGGTTGTCGCGCAGCGCGGCGAGCTCCTGCGCGAACGGCAGCAGGCCCGCCACCGCGGCGCGCTCGCGCGCCCGCTGCGTGCGGTCCACCGGCTCGGGCTCAGGCGCCGGCTCCGGCGCGCGCACGGGCTCGGGAGGCGGCTCCGCCTCGACGACGCGCTGCTCCACGACGGGCTCGGGCTCCGGTTCCGGCACGGGCTCCGGCTCCGGTTCCTCGCGCACCACGGGCGGCGGAGGCGGCGGCAGGGGCTTCTCCAGCACCAGGCGCGCGAACCGCTCCGGAATCTCCTCGACCTGGGCGGCATCGCGCTGCGGCACGGGCAGCACGGCGAACAGCAACCCGAGCACGACCGCCGTGCCGAGCGACCACTGGAGGATCCGCCGAAACTTCTCCTCCTGCTCGGCGCCCGCCGACCAGGGCAGGTCGTAGATGCGGTACAGCACGCTCGCGTTCGCCATGACCGCCCCTCAGTTCGCCGCCGCGAGCTGAGCCTCGGAAGTCGTCTGCAGCACGGCGAGCGACAGCCGTCCGTAGTCGGCCTCGGTGCACGTGGCCATGACCTTCTTGAGCAGGCGGTAGGGGATCTCCTTGTCGCCCATGATCGTGACCTCGCGGCCCGCGACGTCCTCCCGCACGTCCGCACGCAGCGTGCGCTCGGTCTCGCGCTCGAGCGCGGCCTTGAGCTCCGGTATCACGACGGCGTCGCTCGCCATGATGTCCGCCACGCGGCCGACGACGCGCCCCTGCACGAGCACCTCCTCGTCCGTCACGAGCACCACCACGCTGTCCCGTCCCTTCTCCTCGGAGATCGACTCGGGCAGCTCCACGCCGTTGGGCGTGGAGAGCTCCTCCACGTCGCCCGAGTTCACGAGCAGGAAGAACACGAGGATCGTGAAGATGTCCATCATCGACACGAGGTTCAGGCCGACGGTGGCCTTGCGCCGCTTGTGGTGCCGCTCCATGCGGGCGGCGCGACTCATGAACGCCACGGGCTACACCTCGCGCTAGTTCGGCACCGGCGCGTCGCCGATCGAGATCTCGGGGAAGAGCTCCGCCTTGACCAGGCGACCGCTCGCCTCGTCCTTCTGCTCGACGACGCGCACCGTGTCCATGACGGACACCAGGAGCTGATAGGGGATGTCCGGCTCGAGCAGCAGCGTCGCGTCCACCTTGTCGGGGAACTGCCGCTTCACGCGCAGCAGATACTCGCCGAGCTCGTCGAGATGGTAGTCGTCGCCCGTGCGCTCGATGCGCTTGAGCGTTCCCGCCGTGCGGTCACCCACCTCGATGCCGGACTCGCGCACGGTGATCTCGAGCATGAACTCGGGCGGCTGCTCCTCGGTCGCCTGCGACTGCGCGGCGGGCAGGTTGAGCTCGAGCACGGCGAGCCGCGAGAACACCGCCGTGATCAGCAGGAACGGCACGAGCACGACCATGAGGTTCATGAAGGCCGTGATGTTGAGCTCCTCCACCTCGCGGAGGCGCTTGCGCGCGTGACGGTGCTTCATGATCGCAGCTCGCGCTCAGCCGTGAGAGAACGACCCGTACCGCCTCGCCGTCACCTGCCGGGCGCCTTCGCCGGCGCCTGCGCCTCCGCGGCGGGGGCGTTCGCCCGCTCCGTGATCGCGTTCAGGAACTTCACCGACGCCATCTCGAGGCTGTCCACGATCTCGGTGGTCTTCGTCTGCAGCACCGTGTGCAGGAGCAGCAGCGGGATGGCGACGATGAGACCGAACGCCGTGGTGTTCATGGCCACCGAGATGCTGGCGGAGAGCAGGTCCGCCTTCTCCGCCGGGTTGGCGTTGGACACCGCCGTGAACGCCGTGATCAGGCCGATGATCGTGCCGAGCAGGCCGAGCAGCGTGGCGATGTTGGCGAACGTGGCGAGGTAGTGCGTGCGCTTCTCGAGGCGCGGCATGACCTCCATGAGGCTCTCCTCCATCGCCTGCTCCACATCTTCGCGCCGGCGCGCCGAGCGCACGCGGTTCAAGCCATAGGTCATGATCTGCGCGATGGCGGCCTTCGACTTGCTCGTCACCTGCAAGGCGCCGGCGATGTTGCCGGACTTGAGATACGGCGTGACGGCGTTCCAGAGCGCCTTGTTCTTCGCCGTGGTCATCGTGAGGAACAGCCAGCGCTCGACGGCGATCGCCACGCCCAGAGCGAGCACGATCAGGATGGGGTACATGAAGATCCCGCCCTCCTGAAAGAACTTCACGATGGTGGAATAGACGGACATGGTGGTCTCACTCCTTCGTCTGGCCGTTCCCGTGAAGGGTCTCGTAGTAGGACAGGTGCCGCTCGAACTCCTCGGGATCGATGGGTGCAAGCACCTCGTCCAGCAAAGTGTTCGCCGGGCGCCCTACGAGCTCGCCGAGATCCGATTGCTTCCACGGAACGATGTAGAGCACCTTAGGCAATTCCTGGTTACCCGTGATTGACGTGGTTCCCAGATCCAACGTGTCCATGACGCCGCCGCCCCGCGCTGCCGGCGCGGTATCGCCCGCGCGCGCGACGGTGCCCGACGCGGGGGCGGGGCTCGGGCGCGGCGTGTCCGGCGCGCCGACCGTGCGGCTCGTGTCGACCGCGGGCTCGAGGCCGTCCGCTCTGAGCGGCGCGCGCCGCGGCGCGGCGGACGAGGCGAGCTCGCGGCTCGCCGCGGCGTCGGCCCCTTCCGGCGCGCGGACCGCGCCCGCCGCGTCCCCGCCGGGCTGCGCGGCGGCCGTCGCCGCGGCCAGCAGGACGGCCAACCACAGCGCCGCTCTCATTGCGCGTCTCCCCTGGCCACCTGCGCGGCCTCCTCGGTCACGCCGAGCCGGCGGCGCAGGTCGAGGATCCAGCGCGCGACCGTTTCGTCCGGCACCGCGCGCGAGCTTTGATACCGCTCGTAGTGCTCGAGCGCGTCCGCGCGGCGGTGCATGTACAGGTCGAGCAGCACGCCGAGGTTGTGGTGCGCGAGGGCGTACTCGGGGTCCGCATCGAGCGCGCGGCGGTACGCCTGCTCGGCCTCGGCGAAGCGGCCCGCCTCGCGCAGCACGATCCCCAGCAGGTTGTTCGCGGGCGCGTGCGCGGGATCGAGCGCGAGCGCCTGCTCGAGCGCGGCGCGCGCCTCCTCGTCGCGCCCGCCCGCGCGATACACGATGGCGAGGTTCACGTACGGCGCGGCATAGCCCGGATGCTCGAGCGTGATCTGCTCGAGCTCGAGCTCCGCTTCGGTCAGGTCGCCCGCCTCGACGGCCGTGAGCGCGCGCCGGTGCGACGCGAGGAGCGTCTCCGGCAGCGCCTCCGCGCGCCCGCCGTCGCCCTCGCCGCGGCCGCGCCTGGAGCGGCGCCGCTCGCGCCCTTCGTCCGCGACCGGCTCCGCCGCGACCGACGCGTCGGCCGCCGGCGCGAGCGCCACCTGCGTCTCGCCGATCTCGCGCTTGCCGTAGCGCGCCGGCATGAGCTCGGCGAGCGCGGCCAAGCTCTTCGCGATCCACTCGTCGTACAGCCCCTCGGCCGTGCGCGCGGCGTTGAGCTCGTGCAGCTCGATGGCCTCCTCCTCGAACGGGAACGCCTGCTCCTCGAGCAGGATGTCGTACTGCTCGAGCTCCTCGGGCGAGAGGTCCGCCGGACGCTCCGAGGCCATGAGCGCGCGGGCGAGCTCGTGATAGAGCTCGGCGATCTCGTAGTTCGCGGCCGTGGTCACCTCCGCCACGCCGTAGTCGGCCGCCTTGCCGTAGGCCGCGAGCGCCTGCTCCATCTGCGTGCGCTTGGCCTCGAGGCTCCGGTCGAGCGGCGCCACGAGCCGGATGCCGCGGAACGCGTCGCGCGGCGCTTCCGCGAGCGCGAGCTGCGCCTTGGCCGCGAGATAGCGCGTGCGGTCGGTGCGCTCCGCGCCGGCCGCGGCGTCGGCCTCGACGAGCGCCTGCAGCCAGCGCGTGCGCGCGGCGTAGTCGCCGTGCGCCGTGGCGAGCGCCACCAGGCGCTGACGCGCCTCCACGGCCGGCGCCACGGGCGAGGGATAGCGCTGCACGTAGCGCTCGAAGGCGCTCGCGGCGAGCGCGGTCTGCCCGGTCTCCGCGTAGAGCTCCGCGGCACGCCAGAGCGCCTCCTGCCTGATCTCCGGCGGGCCGGCGCCGTCGGCGATGCGCTCGAACTCGGTGGCGGCGCGGCCGTGATCGCCCGTCTCGACGTACGCGACCGCGAGGTTCGCCGTCACGTCGTCGGCGAGCTCGTGATCCGGGAAGCGCGCGCGGAAGCCCTGCAGCACGGCCGTGGCCCGCGCCCAGTCGCCGGCCTGGATCAGCGCCGCGGCCGCGTCGTACTCCGCGGTGGCGCGGATGCTCGACGTGGGCGCGGCCTCGCCCACCCGCAGGAAATGCGCCACCGCCTCCGCGTGGTTGCCCGCGTCGCGCGCCTGCTCGCCCTGCTTGTAGATGGACGAGGCGATGCGCTCGACGATCTGGCCGTGCTCGGGATCGGTTGCGGGCACCATGGCCGCGAGCCGCAGATACGCGGCCTCGGCCGCCGCGAAGTTGCCGAGGTCGAATTCCGAGTGCGCCACCACCGTCCACGCCGTGCGCGCGAGCGCGGGCGGGGGCGGCGGCTGCCGCTCCGTCACGCCGAGCGCCACGTCGCGGGCACGGGCGAACTCGTTCAGCGCGAACAGCTTCTCCGCAGCGTCGGTCTGCACGGCCGCCGCCTGCTCGTGCGAGGGGTACGTGGCCGCGAAGCGCAGCGCGCTCTCGATGGCTTGCCGGTGCCAGGCCCCGCGCGCCGCGCCGTCGAGCGATTCCTCGTGCTTGGCATACGCGAGCAGCGCCGCATAGCCCGCCTCGGCGGCGTGCTCGTGGAACCGATAGCCGTACGCCGTGCGCTCGTACTCGAGCGCCGCGTCCCCGTAGGCGCCGCTCTCGTAGAGCACCTCGGAGAGCAGGAAATGGGTCCGCGGCGCGTCCTGGTCGTCCGGGAACGACTGCAGGTAGCTGCGATACCAGCGCGCCGCCGCCGCGTACTCGGCGGGATCCTTGGTCGCCTGCGCCTCGGCGTGGTGGTAGGCCGCGAGGTCGGTCACGTTGCTCTTGAGCAGCGCGACCACCTCGGGCTGTTGCTCGTACGTCCACCGCTGCCAGTAGGGGCTCCCCGGTCCGTAGCGCTCGACGAAGCCTTGCTTCGCCTCGAGCACGAGGTCGGCGAAGCCGCCCGCCTTGTACGCCTCCATGGTCTCGGCCGCGAGCAGCGGCGCCTTGGGGTGATACGGATCGAGCGCGACGAACGCGAGATAGGCGTCCGCCGCGTCCTGATAGCGCTCCTGCTCGAGATACAGGTCGCCGAGATTGGTGTAGACGATATACGAGTACGGCCGGGAGCCGCGTGCCGCGAAGTAATCGGTCACGGCCTCGGGCCCTCCGAGGTACGAGAAGCTGATCGACAGCACGCGCAGCGTGTCCTCGACGAGCTCCTGGTCCGCGCGTCCCATGCGCGTGTAGACGGCCGCCGGGTCCACGGCGTCGTCGGTGCCGAGCTTCGCGTCGAGGAGCGCGACGAACGAGTCGAGGCTCCCGGCGTGCTCGAGCTGCTTGAACTGCGCCCAGCCGTGCTTGTAGAGCGACTGCTCGTAGAACTCCGATGCGGGGCCGCGCGCGAGCACGTGCGCGTAGGCGCTCTCGGCTTCGGCGTAGCGCTGCGCGACGAACAGCATCTCGCCGCGCCGGAACTGGGCCTCGTCGTAGTGCGGCGTGTTTGGATACTCGGCGATCAGGCGGTCGAGCGTCGCGAGCGCCCGCTCGGGCTCCCCGCTCGACTCGTACGCGCGCGCGAGCTGATACAGCACGAGATCGTTCTTCGAGTAGTGCGGATAGGACTCGAGAAGCTGCTCGTAGAGGCCGATCGTGTCGTTGAACGCGCCGCGCAGCGACTCGACGTTCGCCTGCAGCTGCTCGGCCTCGTTCGCCTCGAGCTGCAGGTCCGCGAGGCGGCGCATCGCCTCCGCGCGCAGCAGCGGATCGTCGGACGCGAGGTCGAGGAACGCGCGGTAGCTCTCGATCGCCTTCGCGTCGCCGCCCTCGATGGGCGCGCTCGTGTCCACCTCGATCTGCCTGGACTCGAGCGACTTGATGGTGCCCTCGGCCTCGCGTTTGTCGCGGCCGAACGGCCAGACGGCGCTGAACGCGAGGAACACGAGCAGGACGTTGCCGCCCGTCATCGCCCGCCCTCCGCCATCACGCTCGCCTGCGGCCCGCCGGTGCGCGCCGCCGCCCGGTCGTAGATCGACGCGAGCGCGAAGCGGCCCTGCACGCGATACGTGTCGAGGCGGGCGAGCTGCGCTTCGAGCTCGTCCACCGCCACGTCCCGCAAAAACGCCTCCTGCCGCGCGAGCGCGGAGCGCACGGCTTCGCGCAGCGAGCTCACCCGCGGCTCGAGCGCGTCGACGCGCGCCTTCAGGGCGGCGAACTTCTCCGGCCAATCCTGCCGCGCGGCGTTCACCTGATGGTGCCGCCGCTGCGCCTCCTTGAGCTGCCGGTCGAGCTCGCGCAGGCTGTTCTTCTCCGCCCAGAGCCGTGCCTTGTAGTCGCGGCGCAGGTCCCAGAGCAGCAGTCCCTTGAGGAACCGGTGCTTCGCGCGAGCCTCCTCGGCCGCGGGATCCGTGCCGAGGCGCGCGAGCTTCTCTTCCACGGCCTGAAGCTCGCGCCACAGCGCCTGCTCGCGCGGCGTGCCGAGCGCGACCACGTCCTCGTTGCGCTCGATGGCCGAGAGCCGCGCCTCGAGCTCGAGGCGCTCCGCCGCGAGCCGCTCGAGGTCGATGCGGGCGAGGCTCTCCTCCACCACGGGCAGCCGGGCGCGATAGGCGCGCTCGCGGGTGTCGAGGATGTCGTCGAAGGCGCCGAGGCTCTGCTGCCAGCGATCGAGGTTCGCGTCGAGATAGAGCAGGTCGCGATAGTTCTTGAGTCCCTCCTGGAACCGATGGGTGGCGAGGAGCTCGTAGAGGTAGCGGCTCTCCACGGAGTCGGGCACGTCCTCGAGCCGCCAGTACCAACCCGACGCGTGGGGATCGCGGCCGAGGAGCTGGCCGATCAGCTCGCCCCGGCGCACGGCCTCGATCGCGCTCGTGAGCCGGGCGATCTCGGCGTCGAAGGCCGCGATCGCCTCGGTGTAGTAGTCGGCCGCCTGGCGCTCGGCCCCGAGCCGCGCGAACGCGTACGGCACGGCGAGGAGCGACTCCTGCACCGCCGCATCGAGCAGGCTGCGGTTCTTGAGCTCGAGCCAGGGCGCGAGCGCCGCACGGTAGTCCTGCAGCTCCGCGTCCGCCCAGCCCACGCCGAGCAGCGCCTTGTTGGAGAACGGCCCCTCGAGGCGCACGCGCTGCAGCGGCGGCTTCGCGGCGAGCGGCCGGGCCGCCTGCAGCCACGCGTAGCCGAGCGCCACGTTGGCCTTGTCGCGCAGCGCCGCAAGCGCGGGATTCTCGGGGTCGAGCGTGCCCACCTCGTTCAGCACGCGCGCACCCTCCTCCACGCGGCCGAGGCGCACGAGGGCCACGCCCACGTTGTACTTGGCGTAGCCGACCCACTCGTCGCTCGGCCGGCGCCAGGACTCGAGCGCGGCGAGCGCTTCCTCGAAGCGCTCCTGGCTCATGAGCACCTGCGCGTGCAGCATGCGCCGCTCGGGCTCGAGCGCCTCGGGCAGCTCGCCGCCGATGCGCGAAAGCGCGGCCTCCGCGTCGGCCAGATAGCCCCGCTGGTACCAGATCTTCGCCAGGAAGAACCAGGCGCGGTCGTGGAACTCGGGCTCCACGGACTGCGCGAGCAGCCGCTCGAAGATCTCCCCGGCGAGGCGGTGCTGCCCGTAGGACAGATACAGCCCGCCGAGCATGAGCTCCGCCTCCGCCGCGTGCACCTCGAGCTCGTTGCGCTGCTGCGCCGCGAGCAGCCTCGTGAGCGCGGTGAAGTAGTCCTCCTGGAAGAAGTGGAACAGCACCTCGCCGTAAGCGAGGTCCTGCACTACGGTGCCGTTCGGCGCCCGTTCGCGAGCAGCCGCCGGCGCCGCGAGCGACGCGGCGCCGAGACAGACGAGCGCGGCGATTGTCGCGCGGGGCGCCCGCACGCTACTCCCACTCCTTGACCACGAATTCGGGCTGGAGCTTGCTCTCGCGGTCCGAGATCGCGAGCTCGATGTACTTCGGGCCGATGCCCTTCTCGAAGGTGAGCGCCGTCGCGCGGCGGTAGTCCCGCTCGTGCGTGCCGTCGCCGGTGAACACGGCCACGAGCTCGTGCTCGCCGGCCTTCACGTTGCCGATGTACAGCCGGTGCACGCCGCCCTGGATCAGCGCGTCCACCTCGCGGGCCGTGTACAGATAGTTCGCGACTTCCTTGCCGTCGAGCTTGAGCTGCACGGAATCGAGCGCGAAGAACTCGCCCACGTCCATAGACACGAACACGGCCACCTGCGTGCTGGCAGGGAACAGCAGCTCCTCCTCGAGCAGGAAAAGATCGCGGTTCAGATCCACGACGAGCTTCTTGAGGTCCTGAACCTCCTCGTCGAGCGTGCGAAACTCGGCGCGCTGCTCGGCGGCCGCCGCCTGCGTGGCGCCGCCGTCGGGCGCGAACTCGGGCTGCGGCGCTTGCGCGAACGCGCCGGACGACGCGAGGAGCGCCGCGAATGCGGCCGCCGCCGCGGCCCGCGAGGCCCTGGGCGAGCGAGCGCCCGCCGCACCGCTACGTTTCATCGACCGAGCTCCCTGTTCGACCATCTGCTCACATCCCGCGCCACGTTCGCGGGATCCGGCCTTTCAGCCGCGCTCCCGCGCCCGTGCAGCCGTCACCTCACTCCCGCAGTAGCGCCTGCACGCGCTCGAGGTACTGCTGCTCCTGACCCCTGCGATGACCCTGGAACACCTCGCGCACCTTGCCAGCGCGATCGATCAGCACCATGAGCGGCATGCGCTCGACCTGATACAACCGCCCCACAGCGCCGCCGGCGTCGTGCAGCACGGGGTACGTCGAGCCGAGCGACGCCGCACCCTCCTCCGCCTGCCGCAGGCTCTGGTCGAGGCTGATCGCGAGCAGCTCCACGCCCGCATCGCGATAGCGTTCGCGCATCCGGCCGAGCTCCTCGAGCTGCGAGCGGCAGTCGCCGCACCAGCTGGCCCAGAAGGACAGCATCACCACCTCGCCGCGGTATTCGGACAGGCGCAGGTTCTCGCCCGTCACGCTCCGCAGCACGAAATCCGGCGCCTCGGCGCCCTCGAGCCCCGCCGCCCCCACGCTCGCCGTGCTCGCGGCCGCCACGGCCGCCGCGAGCGCGAGACCGATCCAGCGCTTCTTCATCGTCGCGTTCCCGTCACTTCCCACCACGCCGCAGGCCGCTGCGACACCCGCGCCGCGCAAAGCGCGCCGCGCGCACCGTACCACGGTGCAGAACGCGACGTTGGTCTTCGCGTGCACGGTAAGTCGCGGTGCGGAAAGGGGTCTATGAGCCAGGTCTCAATACGTCTTGCGGCGCATTTCACCGACCGAGGAGAGCACGAAACATGCCAGCGGACGGGACGTTGCGAAAAACGGCCTGTTTGCGTGCTCGGACTCGACATAACGCGGCGCGCGATGACGCGCAGTGTCGGCGACCAGCAACGCTTAGCGGCACTAAACACCGAAAAATCGAGCCGTGACGCGCGTCTCGCGTGTCGCCGAATGGCGACGCCAGCCGACACGCCACGACACCGCAGGAGCGCTTACGCGAGGTGGCAGGGTGGGAGCAGTCTTCGTTCAGCGGGTACCGGCGCCTTTCAGGGGGCGACGAACTCGCGGGCGTTGTCGAAGAGCTTCTGCCACGGCGAGCGCTCGCCCCAGTCGTCCGGGTGCCAGGAGAGCTGCACCGTGCGGAACACGCGCTCGGGGTGCGGCATCATGATCGTCACGCGGCCGTCGGCGCTGCAGAGCCCGGCGATGCCGTTCACCGAGCCGCTCGGGTTCGCGGGATAGCGCGACGCGGGCTCGCCGCGGTTCGTCACGTACCGCAGCGAGGTGAAGCCGCCTTCGCAGCGCTCGAGGTCCGCCGCGCTCGCGAACTCCGCGCGCCCCTCGCCATGCGCCGTGACGATCGGCAGCACCGACCCGGCCATGCCGCGGAGCAGCACCGACGGGCTCTCCTCCACGCGCACGAGCGACACGCGCGCTTCGAATTGATCCGAGCGGTTGCGCAGGAACCGCGGCCAGAACTCGGCGCCGGGGATCAAGGACTTCAGCGCCGCGAACATCTGGCAGCCGTTGCACACGCCCAAGGCGAACGTGCCGGGGCGCGCGAAGAACTCTTCGAACTGCTCGCGCACGCGGGCGTTGTAGAGGATCGTCTTGGCCCACCCTTCGCCCGCGCCGAGCACGTCGCCGTACGAGAACCCGCCGCTCGCGACGGCGCCGGCGAAGTCCGCGAGCGACGCGCGCCCGGAGATCAGGTCCGTCATGTGCACGTCGTAGGCCGCGAACCCCGCGCGGTCGAGCGTCGCCGCCATCTCGCGCTGCCCGTTCACGCCCTGCTCGCGCAGCACGGCCACCTTCGGTCGCGTGGCGCGCCGGGCCTTCGGCGCGGCCGCGGCGGGCTCGCGGGAGAAGTCGAACGCGACGCGCGCCGTGAGCCCGGGGTCGTCGTCGTCGAGCACGGCCTCGAAGGCTTCCCGGGCGCAGTCCGGATCGTCGCGCAGCGCCTGCATGCGATAGCTGAGCTCCGACCACTTGCGCCGCAGCTCGACGCGCGGCGCGCGGTAGAGCTCCTCGCCCTGCCCGCGCGTCACGACGACGTCGCGCCCTTCGTCGGGCTCCGCCACGACGGCCCCGTCGAAGCCGTGCCTCGCGAGCACGGCGCGCGCCGCCTCGAGGCGCGCGCGCTCCACCTGCAGCAGCGCCCCGAGCTCCTCCGCGAACAGCCAGGCCACGGGATCCGCGCGTTCCGGCACCCGGATGGCGAGCCCGGCGTGCCCCGCGAAGGCCATCTCCACGAGCGCCGCGAACACGCCCCCGTCCGAGCGGTCGTGATAGGCGAGCACGAGGCCGGCCTCGCGCAGCTCGCGCTGCGCCGCGAAGAACGCGACCAGCCGGCTCGGGTCGTCCAGGTCCGGCGGCTCGCCGCCATAGGCGCCGTAGGTCTGTGCGAGGCACGAGCCGCCGAGCCGCGACCGGCCGCCGCCCAGGTCCACGAGCAGCACCACGGTGTCGGCGAGCGTGCCGCCGGCCGGGCGCCTGAGCTCGGGCGTGAGCGTGCGGCGCACGTCGCGCACGGGCGCGAACGCGGAGATTACGAGCGAGACGGGCGCCGTCACGGCCCGCTCCGCGCCGAGCTCCTGCCACACGGTGCGCATGGACAGCGAGTCCTTGCCCACGGGGATCGCGATGCCGAGCGCCGGGCAGAGCTCCTCGCCCACGGCACGCACCATCTCGAACAGCGTGTAGTCGTCGCTGCCGTGACCCGCCGCCGCCATCCAGTTCGCGGACAGGCGCACGTCGCCGAGCCGCTCGACGTCCGCGGCCAGGATGTTCATGACGGCCTCGGCCACGGCCAGCCGCGCCGAGGCGGGGCCGTTGCGCACGGCGACCGGCGTGCGCTCGCCCATGGCGAACGCCTCGCCCGTATACCCGCGGTAACCCGCCACCGTGACGGCCACGTCGCTCACGGGCACCTGCCACGGGCCCACGAGCTGGTCGCGCACGCACTGCCCGCCCACGGTGCGGTCGCCGATGTGGATCAGGAACGACTTGTCGGCGACGGCCGGGAAGGCGAGCACGCGGTCCACGGCCTCGGCGAGCGTGCCCTCGAAGCGCCATTCCTCGACGCGGCGCTCGGGACGCGACGCGCGGCGCGTGAGCTTCGGCGGCTTGCCGAACAGCACCTCCATCGGCATCGACACCGGCACGTTGCCGAAGTCCCGGTCCTTGACGACGAGCTCGCGCTCCGCGGTGAGCTCGCCGATCACCGCGTACGGGCAGCGCTCGCGCTCGCAGATCCGCGCGAACGTCTCGAGATCGGCCGGCTCGATCGCGAGCATGTAGCGCTCCTGGGCCTCGTTGCACCAGAGCTCCATCGGGCTCATGCCCGGCTCGTCGTTCGGCACGTCGCGAAGCTCCACGACGGCGCCGCAGCCGCTCTGCTCCACGATCTCGGGCACCGCGTTCGAGAGGCCGCCCGCGCCGATGTCGTGGATGGCCGCGATGGGGTTCGCGGGCCCGAGCGCCCAGCAGGTGTCGATGACCTCCTGCGCGCGGCGCTGCATCTCTGCGTTGCCGCGCTGCACGGAGGCGAAGTCGAGCTCCTCGGCGCCCTCGCCGCTCTTCTGCGAGGAGGCCGCGCCGCCGCCGAGCCCGATCAGCATGGCGGGCCCGCCGAGCACGACGAGCTTCGCGCCGGGGCCCGGCTTGCGCTTCTCCACGTGCATGCCGCGCACGTTGCCGACGCCGCCCGCGATCATGATCGGCTTGTGATAGCCGCGCCATTCGCCGTCCGCCTCGAGCAGCATGGTGCGGAAGTAGCCCGCGAGGTTCGGCCGCCCGAACTCGTTGTTGAAGCTCGCCGCCCCGATCGGCCCTTCGAGCATGATCGCGAGCGGCGAGGCGATGCGGGACGGCCGCCCGGGCGAACGCTCCTCCCACGGCTGTGGCCACCCGGGCACCTCGAGGTGCGACACCGTGAACCCCGTGAGCCCCGCCTTCGGCTTCGCGCCGCGGCCGGTGGCGCCCTCGTCGCGGATCTCGCCGCCCGAGCCGGTGGCGGCACCCGGGAACGGCGAGATCGCCGTGGGATGGTTGTGCGTCTCCACCTTCATGACGAGGTGGGCGGGCTCCTCCACGTGCTCGTAGAGGCCGGTCTCGGGATTCGGGAAGAACCACGCGGCCGGGGCGCCCTCGACGACCGCGGCGTTGTCCTTGTAGGCCGACAGCACCCCCTGCGGCGCGCATGCGTGGGTGTTGCGGATCATCGCGAACAGGCTCTTCGGCGCGGGCGTGCCGTCCACGATCCAGCTCGCGTTGAAGACCTTGTGTCGGCAGTGCTCGGAGTTCGCCTGCGCGAACATCATGAGCTCGACGTCGGTGGGGTTGCGGCCGAGCGCGGCGAACTGCACCGCGAGGAACTCGATCTCGTCCGCGGACAGGGCGAGGCCGAGCTCGGCGTTGGCCCGCTCGAGGGCCGCGCGCCCTTCGCCCAGCAGGTCGACGGCCTGCGCGGGCCGCGGCTGGTGCTCGGTGAAGAGCAGGGCCTCGCCGGGCGGCGCCGTGAGGAACGTCTCCGTCATCCGGTCGTGCAGCAGGGCGCCGATGCGGTGCACGACCTCGGCATCGAGCGGCGCGCGCGAGGAGATCTCGTACACGCGGCCGCGCTCGATGCGCCGCACGGGCACGCCCGCGAGGCGCGCGATGTCCGTGGCTTTCGACGCCCACGGGGAAATCGTGCCGAGGCGCGGGACCACGAAGAGCTCGAGCGCGCCCGGCGCGGGCGGCGGGGCCGGCGTGCCGTAGTCGAGCAGCGCTTCGAGCACCTCGAGCTCGCGGTCGGTGAGCGGCGCGTCGAGGTGCACGTAGTGGCGGAAGCGCGCCACGACGTCGTCGATCCCGGGCTCTATCGCGCGCAGGTCGGCGCCGAGCTTGCGCAAACGGAAAGCAGTCTCTGCCGCCGGACCGGCCAACTGCAGCATCGTCATGGGAGGATCACGGCTCTCGAGCGGGACGCAGTGCAAATGATACCGGAACGCGCGGAGCGGCGCGGCCGGGCGTCCCCACGAATGCCGCGGTGGCTACAGCACCTCGAGCCAACCCGTCGGCGCGTCCTGGGTGGCGAGATGCAGCGCCGTTTCGCCGAGGACGGGCTCGAGCGCGGCCCGGGCCTGCGCGGGCGTGTTGTTCGTCTCGCTCAGATGCAGCCCCACGACCCACTGGAGGCCCGCGTGGCGCACGCGGGTCAGCAGGCCCGCGGTCTGCTCGTTGTTCAGATGGCCGTAGCGCGAGGCCACGCGGCTCTTCACCGACTCCGGATACGGCCCCCGGTGCAGCGCGTCGAGGTCGTGGTTGCATTCGACGGCGAGCGCGTCGCAGCCCGCGAGCCGCTCGCAGATGTGCGGCGTGACGAAGCCGGCGTCCGTGAGCATGCCGAGCCGGCGCCCGCCCGCGCGGAACACGAACTGGCAAGGCTCGCGCGCGTCGTGCGGCACCGGATAGGGCTCGACGGCGATGCCGCCCACCACGAGCTCGCGATGACAGCTCAAGCCGTTCGGCGACGGGACCGCGCGGCTCGCCCCCGCCGTGCCCCAGGTCATCCACACGGGCGTGCCGTAGCGGCGGGCGAACGAGCCCACGCCCTGCACGTGGTCGCCGTGCTCGTGCGTGACGAGGATGGCCGTGACGTCGCGCGGCTCGCGGCCGAGCGCGGCCAGCCGCTCCTCCACGACGGCGCGGGGGAGCCCGCAGTCCACCATGAGCAAGGTGGCACCGAACTCGACCAGCGACGCGTTGCCGCGGCTGCCGCTGCCCAAGGACGCGAACCGCAACGTCACGGCGCGACGGCGCGCCGCCCGCGCGCGGAGCAGGTAGAGACACACGGGGCGGCGTGCGACGGGCCGGTCACGGGCGCGTCAACGCGGCATCAACGCTCCGACGGGCCTTTCGAGCCCTGGGGCGAGTACATCGGCAGCGGGAACGGGGTCACGTTGCTGCCGTCCACGTTGGTGATCTTCGAGACGCCCTGCTTCTCCACCTGATCGATGCGCAGCACATAGTGCATCGGCAGGTAGGTCCGCTGCACCCCCGAGAACTCGTGCTGGAGACGCTCCAGCGAGGGATCCACGACCATCGACTTCCGGGCATCGAAGATGATGTCCTCCACCTCGACGAACCCGTACAGCGCACCGTTCTGGGTGACCTTGCGGGCGTAGATCTCGTAGACCTTGCCCTGGTTCAGAAAGATGACTTTGTAGATCGGTTGCGAGGCCATTCATCCGTCTCTGAAGACGCTGCCGGGAGCTTAGCACAAGCCGTCGCGGCGGTCGGCGGAGGGGGCCGGAAAGCCACGGGACCGCTTCGAGCGCAGCCGGTGGGAGCGGCTTTCCAGCCGCGATCGTCCGTGGCGCGAAGAAGAATCGCGGCTGGAAAGCCGCTCCCAGCGGGACGGCCCGGCGCCCTGAGACGCCAGTCACAATCCCGCGAGCGTGCGCTTATAGCCCCGCATCGCAGGCCGATACACTCGGTAGCGGCACGCGAACCTCTCCACCATTCTCGGAACGCATCCACCATGACGCTGCGCCTCGAAATCGTCAGCCGTCACCGGCAGCGCCTGGGCGAGCGCGCCGTGAAGGAGTTCGGCCACAACGGCGGCTCCATCGGCCGCTCGCTCGAGAGCGACTGGGTGCTTCCGGACGGCCAACGCTACCTCTCGAGCCGACACGCGTCGATCGACTACCGCTCGGGCAGCTACTACATCATCGACACCTCCACCAACGGAGTGTTCGTGAACGGCGCCGACACGCCCGTCGGGCGCGGCAACCCCCAGCGGCTCTTCAACGGCGACCGAATCCGCATGGGCGAGTACGAGATGGTCGTTACGATCGAGGGCGAGGCGGACGAGACGCGGGAGCAGCTCGCGAACGACAAGCACATCGACCCCGTGGAGCTGGCCCAACGCGTGGAGCCCCCGGATCCGACGCCGGCAGAGCTCTTGAAGGCGCACGAGATCACGGGCGTGGGCCTCGAGATCGTCCTGAGCGAGGACGACGTCGAGGAGAGGCCGGCGCCGGGCGAGCTGCGCCTCGTGGAGGACCCGCCTGCGCCCGCGCCGCGCCCCGCACCGGCGGCGGCCCGGCCCGCCCCGGCGGCAGCGCCGCAGGCCACGCGTCCGCAACCGCCGGCCGCCCGCTCTCAGGCCACCGCGGCGCGGCGGGAGCCCGCCTCCCGGCCGCAGCCGCCCGCGGCCGCCGCGCGAGCGCAGCCACAGGCTCCGGCGGCCGCTCCGCAGCCGCAGCCGGCCCCGAAGCCCGAGCCCGCGCCCGCCCGGCCCTCGGGCAGGCCGACGGACGTGCTCGATGCGTTCTTCCGCGGCGCCGGCATCGCGCGCCAGGTCGTCGACGAGCGGCAGGCCGAGCACGTGCTGCATCAGCTCGGCCAGATCATGCGCGAGCTCATCGTCGGCGTCTCCGAGAATCTGCACACGCGTGCGGAGCAGAAGAACACGCTGCGCGTGCCGAATACGACGATCCAGCCGCGGGGCAACAACCCGCTCAAGTTCGCGGCCGGCGTGGAGGAGGCGCTGCAGAACCTGCTGTTCCGGCAGTCGGCGGAGTACATGACGCCGGTGGACGCCGTGCGCGAGGCGTTCCTCGACATCAAGCTGCACCAGCAGGCGCTGCTCGCCGCCGTGCGCACGGCGCTCACGGCGTACGTGGGCCGGCTCGACCCCGACGAGCTCGAAAGCAAGTTCACGAGCGGCAAGCGCGGCGCGCTCATCAACGCCGCGAACAAGCTCAAGTACTGGGACGTCTACAAGGACCTCTACCAGGTCGTCACGCAGGCGCCCCCGAATCAGTTCCCGCCGCAATTCATCGAGGAGCTAGCCCAGGCCTACGAGCAGGAGCACGCTCGCGCGGCCGGCAACCAGCGCTCCAAAGCCAAGGCCACCGCAGGGTAGACCGCCCAACCGCTCCGTCGCTGGAAAGCGGACGCCAGGCTTCCGGTCTTTGGCGTCACCGCAGGCGGCGCGGCTCGCAGGTGCCCCTCCCAGCACCGCCGCAAGCACGTCCCTGTAGGCTGGCGCGCGCACATCCCCCTGCGCGCGCCTGCTGGAAGCGGCACATGCGATCCACGCCGCGAGACATCCGCGCGAGGTCGAGCGACGTGAAGATCGCGGCACCACGCGTCGTCGCGAGTGGGTGCCGCGCGGAAGAGCGCGGCAGGAACCGCGCCTAGTGCGGCGCCGGCCTTCGGGGGCGCTTGCGCCGGGGCGCGTGCGGGCGGTACAGCACGATCGTGAGGTCGTCGGGCTTCGACGGCTTGTCCGGGCCGTCGCCGTGCATGCGCTGGCGCGCCGCGGCCACGAGCCGGTCGGCGGCGCGCGGCAGCGGTCCCACGCGGATCAGGTCCACGATCTCGTCCACGAACAGGTTGTCGAGCAGCCCGTCGCTCGCGAGCAGGACCGTGTCGCGCGGCGCGAGCTGCACGGCCGTGCCCACCTCCACGCGCATGTCCGGCGTCCCGATCACGTTGAACAGCACGTGCCGCTGGTCGTGCTGCACGGCCTCGTCCTCGTCGAGCAGCCCCGCCTCCACCGCGAAGCCCGTCGGCGAGTGCGGCACCACCCGCTGCTTGATCTTCCCGCGCTGCCCCACGCCGATGAGCTCCGAGTCGCCCACGTGGTAGCTGCGCAGCTTGCGGGAGATCACCTCGGCCACCACCAGGGTGGTGGCAGCGCCGCGGGCGAGGTCGATGACGCTGCGGTTCGCTTCCTCCACGGCGTCGAGGATCGGCGTGCGCAGCGACGTCACGTCGGTGGGCTGCGAGGCCAGCACGCGTGACAGCGTCTTCAGCGTGATGTTCGAGGCCTCGCGGCCGGCCGGCGTGCCGCCGACGCCGTCCGCCACGGCGAGCACGAGCGCCTCCGGGCCCACCTCGATGACGGCCGCCGAGTCCTCGTTCGGCGTCTCCTTGTCGGGCGACCGCAGGCTGCGCACGCACACGAGGCCCTGCGGCAGCTCGTAGTCGTGCTCCTCGACGTCCTGCTCGCCAAGGTAGAGCACGTGCCCCGGCGTGCTCATCGCGTCAGCACCTTGGAGCACCAGGGGCAGTGGTGCCAGAAATCCGTGTCCACGCCCCAGCGGCACGACGGGCACTTGTCAGTGCTGTAGGGCAGCTTCCACGGCCGCTTCACCTTGCCCCGGCACCAGGGGCAGTAGCGCATGAACGGCATCAGCGGCCCCCGGCACTTCGGGTTGGAGCAGTGCGTGGAGTAGCGGCGATCCTTGTAGCGGCGCTTCGTCTCCACCACGAACCCCGGGCCGTAGCACCACGGGCAGTAGTGCCAATCGAGCTTCGTCCCGCGGCGGCAGCGCGGGCAGGTGGCCGGCAGCGTGGTCACCACCCGATCGAGCGGCGGCGTGGTGCCGCACCAGGGGCAGGTTTGCATGAGCTCCGACACGGGGCCCTCGCAGCTGCGGCACTGATGCTTGGTCTCGAGCACCTTGCGGTAGCGGCGCTGGAACTGCCGGAACAGCACCTTCTGCCACAGCGACGGATCGTCGTCGGTGCGGCGCCGCTCCTTGCGGCGCCTGCCCGCGCCGTTGCGCAGCCGCTTGAACTCGGCGTACATGGCCACGGCGTTGCGCCAGCGCTTCTCCGGGCGCACCTCCATGGCGCGGCGCAGCCAATCGACGAGCTTGGGGCCCACGCGCGCCCGCACGCGCTTGATCTCGGGCGGCGGCCAGCCGTACGGCCACTCGGGGAGATAGCCCGACAGGAGCTCGTAGAACACGAGCCCCAGCGAGAAGACGTCGGACTGGAACATCGGCCGGCCCACCGCCTGCTCGGGCGCGATGTAGCCCACGGTGCCCGAGCCGCTCGCCTTCAGCGTGCGCTCGGCCACCTTGGAGAACCCGAAATCGGCGAGCTTGAGCTGGTTGCCGGGGAAGATGATGAAGTTGTCCGGCTTGATGTCGCAGTGGATGACGTTGCGGCTGTGCGCATGGGCCACGGCCGCCAGCGCCTGATCGATGAAGTGCAGCGCCGTCTCGTTGGAGAGGCGCAGCCGCATGCGGCTCGCGAGCGAGCGCTCGCCGAGCGGCATCGCCATGACGAACCGGCCGTCGATGAACGAGGCGTCCCGGATCGAGAGGATGTTCGGGTGCTCGAGCAAAGGCGCGAGCCGGGCCTCCCGTTTGAAGTCCGCGAGGTAGTACTCGTTCATGGCGCTGTCGTGCGGCACCTTGAGCGCGACCCGTATCTGCTGGATCGTGTCGAGTGCCTGATACACCGCCGCGGACGGCCCGTCTGCGATCCGCCGCTCAATACGATACTTGCCGAGTTTCTGTCTCGCCTTCAGCAAAGGCCTGGGTCGGTTCGTCGGGATGCGCCGGTGGGCCCCGGCGTCTTGTGAAATAGGTCAGCGCGGAATGATCCGCTCGCTCCCGTTTTCGGTCAAATGCGGAAAAGCGGCCGGCGGTGGATCTATCCCGCGCGCGAGGGTGCTGCGTTTTGCCGGGCCCCTCGCCCGCCAGCCCGGCCCCCGGGCGGCCGCGGCGAGCGTGCTAGAATTTGCGCCCGCCCCGGGGCCCGGCATGGAACAGCACGCGCACGCGAACCGGCACTCCCACGAGCATCGGCACCACCGACACGGCCACGCGATGAACGAGCGATCCGTAGCGGTAGCCGCGCTGCTCACCGGCACGTTTCTCATCGCCGAGGTGGTGGGCGGCCTGCTGTCGGGCTCCCTCGCCCTGCTCGCCGACGCGGGCCACATGCTGACGGATTTCGCGAGCCTCGCCCTCGCCTGGCTCGGCTTCCGGCTCGCGCGACGCCCTGCCGACTGGCGGCGCACCTACGGCTTCGACCGCTTCTCGGTGCTGGTGGCGTTCGTGAACGGCATCGCCTTGTTCGTCATCGCCGCCTGGATCGTCGTCGAGGCCGTGCGCCGCATCGCCCGGCCCGTCGAGGTGCTGGGCGGTCTCATGCTCTGGGTGGCGCTCGCCGGACTCGCCGTGAACGTGATCGCATTCCTCATCCTGCGTCACGGCGATCGCCACAACCTCAACATCCGGGCCGCGGCCCTGCACGTGGCAGGCGACCTGCTGGGGTCGGTGGCCGCGGTCACCGCCTCGGTCGTGATCCTGCTCACGGGCTGGACGCCCATCGATCCGCTGCTGTCGGTGCTCGTCGCCCTGATCATCGTGCGCTCGGCCTGGCGGGTGGTGGCGGAGAGCGGCCACATCCTGCTCGAGGGCTCGCCCCCGGGCTTCGACGTGCGCGCCATCAAGCAGGACATCCAGCGCGCCCTGCCCTACGTCACCGACGTGCACCACGTGCACGCGTGGTCCATCAGCCAGGAACGCCCGATGGTGACGATGCACGCGTGCATCGAGATGACCAAGGACGCGGGCGCCGCCGTGCGCGAGATCAAGCATCTGCTGGCGTCGCACTTCTCCATCGCGCACGCCACGATCGAGATCGAGTACGGCACCTGCGTGGACGAGCGCCAAGGGGCCCACGGCGTCTGCTGACCGCCGCGGCACCCCTCGCGCCGTGCCGGCGCCGCGGGCGCGCGCTCAGTGGAGCAGGCGCTCGACCTCGGCCCGATACTCCTGCGCGCTCCGCGCCCCCACCAGCACGCGGCGAACCTCGCCGCCGGCGACGAGCATGACTGTGGGAATCGAGCGGACGTTGTACTCGGCCGCGAGCTGCGGATGCGCGTCCACGTCCACCTTGGCGACCGTCAAACGGTCCGCGTAGTCGGCCGCGAGCGTCTCCATGATCGGCCCCACGGCGCGGCAGGGCCCGCACCACTCCGCCCAGAAGTCCACCAGCACCGGCTTGGGCGACTCCAGCACGTCCTTCGCGAAGCTCGCGGCCGTCACCGTGAGCAGCAGCTCCTTCTCCTGTTCCATGCGCGATCCTCCTCGAGAGGAGCAGCATGATACTTACCGGTTAGTTACACGTCAACCGCTCAGAGGTCGACGAGCTCGACGTCCGAGGGCCCGAACGTCTCGCCGAGGAACCGGGGGCCGAGCCGGACGAACCTCGCCACGCCGTCCGTGACGAGCAACCGCAGCCCGCCCGCCTGCGCCGCGGTGCGGGCCGCGCCCGAGCGCGCGAGCTCGGCGGCCACCGCCGCGGCGGTGGCGGTGGCCGAATCCACCACGCGGGGCCCGGCGCCGAGCGCCGCGCGGATCACGTCCGCGAGCAGGGGGAAATGCGTGCAGCCCAGGATCACGCAGTCGGGTCGCGCGTCCGCGGGCGCGGCGGCCGCTTCGCCGAGATACGCGGCGGCCGCCGCCTCCGCCACGGGCCCTTCCGTCCAGCCCTCCTCCGCGAGCGCCACGAACAGCGAGCACGCGAGCTCGGCCACCTCCGCCCGCGGCTCGAGCGCATGGATGGCCCGCGAATAGGCGCCCTGCGCGACCGTCGCCTCGGTGGCGAGCACGAGGTGCCGTTGCCGCGGGCTCGCGGCCACGGCGGCCCGGGCGCCGGGCTCCACAACGCCGATGACGGGCAGCGGCGCGAGATGGGCGCGGATCTGCGGCAACGCCAATGCGGACGCCGTGTTGCAGGCCACCACGAGCAGCTTGATGCCGCGCCTCACGAGCTGGTCCGACGCCTGCAGCGAATAGCGCTGCACCGACGCCGGGCTCTTCGTGCCGTACGGCACGCGCGCCGTGTCCCCGAGATACACGACGGACTCGGCGGGCAACGCCGCGCGAATCGCGCGCAGCACCGTGAGGCCGCCCACGCCGGAGTCGAAGACTCCGATCGGCAACTCCGCATCCATCGCGTTCTCCATAGGCGCTCCCGTTCGGCCGTCGCGCGGGCTTTGTCGCCGGACGGCGCGCCGCGGAGTTTACATGGCACGCCGCTTGCACAGCACCGCAGTTGCGAGGAGAAAGGCGATGGCCGCGCGGGCGATGTGGAAAGCGGACGTGTGCGTCGGTGCGCTGCGCGTGCCGGTGAAGCTCTATGCAGCCGTGCAAGACCGGCAAGTGCACTTCCGCCTGCTGCACAAGACCGATCTCGCCCCCGTCAAGCAGCAGATGGTGGACCCCGAAACCGATCGCCCCGTGCCCCGGGAGCAGATCCGCAAGGGGCTCGAGGTGGACAAGCAGGTCTACGTGCTGCTCACTGACGAGGAGCTCGCGGCGCTCGAGCCCGAGCCGTCGCGCGACATCCACATCGAGCAGGTGGTCCGTCGCGGCGAGGTGGACGAGCGCTGGTTCGACCGTCCCTATTACCTCGGTCCCGACGGCGACGAGCAAGGCTATTTCGCGCTCGCGGCGGCGCTCGCCGACGGCGACCGCCTCGCCCTCGCGCGCTGGGTCATGCGCAAGAAGCCCTACGCCGGCGCGCTGCTCGCGAGCGACGGTTACCTCGTGCTCGAGACGCTGCGACACGCGGAAGAGATCGTGCACATCGAGTCGGTGCGGCCGCCGCCGGAACGCGCGCCCGACAAGCGCGAGATCGCGCTCGCGGAGCAGCTGATCCGCGCGCTGGAGGACCGCTTCGATCCCACCGAGTACCGCGACGAGCATCGCGAGCAGGTCATGAAGCTCATCGAAGCGAAGGCGCGCGGCAAGCCCGTGCGCCTGCCGAAGGAGCGCGTGCCAAAGCGCGCGGGTTCCCTGATCGCGCAGCTGCAGGCGAGCTTGAAGAGCGGAGGCAAGGCCGCCCATGGCTGAGCCGGAACGCAGCGCCCCGGGTCCGCGCGGCTTCTGGAGCGGCACGATCACGTTCGGCCTCGTGAGCGTGCCGGTGGACCTCTACCCCGCCGTGCGCTCGAGCCGCGTGCCGCTGCGCATGCTCGGCCCCGAAGGCCAGCCGCTCGTGCGGCGCTACTTCTGCTCGGCCGACGACCAGCCGCTCACCTGGGACGACATCGTGCGCGGCTACGAGTGGGACGACGGCAGCTACACGGTCGTCACCGACGAGGAGCTCGAGGCCGTCGCGCCCCGCAAGTCGCGCGACATCGACCTGCGCCGCTTCGTGCAGCGCGCCGAGATCCCGCCGCGGCTGCTCGAGCGCACCTACGTGCTCGCGCCGGCCGGCGACTCCACCAAGGCCTATCACCTGCTCGCGGCGACGATGGAGCGCACGGGCCGCGTCGGCATCGCCACGTTCGTGATGCGCGGCAAGGAATATCTGGCCGCGATCTTCGCCGAAGGCGGCCTGCTGCGCGCGGCCACCATGCGCTTCCTCGACGAGCTCAGGACGCCGGCCGACGTGGGGCTGCCCGCGCCGCGCACGGCGGACGCGAAACGGCGCCGCGCCGTGGCCGACGCGCTCGCGAAGCTCGAAGCGGAAACGCTCGACGTCGAGCTGCTGCGCGACGAGCAGTCGGCGGCGCTGCTCGAGCTCGCGGAGAAGAAGCGCGCGGAAGCCCGCGACGTGGTCGAGGTAGAAGAAGAGGTGCCGCCGGAGGACGAGACCGAGGCCGCCGAGGTCATCGACATCATGAGCGTGCTCAAGCGCCGCATGGGCGTCGACGGCGGCGGCGCGCGGCGGGCCGAGCCGCGCAGGGCTTCCGCCGAGACGCGGCGAGCCGCGGGGCGCGAGCGCCGCGCGGCCGGCACCACGGCGTCCGGCAAGCGGCCTGGGGCGAAAGACGCTCTCGCCGGCAAGAGCAAGGAAGCGCTCTACGAGCAGGCGAAGGCGCTCGACATCCCGGGCCGCAGCGGCATGTCGAAGGACGAGCTCATCGAGGCGATCCGCAAGGCGAGCTGAGCGCCGCTCAGACGAGCGGGCGCCGCGACGCGTCGAAGGCCTGCCACGGATCGCGCTTGCGGCGGCGCACGATGTCCGGCACCTCGAGCACGCCGAAGCGAGGCGGACCTTTGCCGCCGTGATCGAGCGCGTCCCACTCGAGCGGCATGGCCACCGGCGCCCCCGGCTTCGCCCGCGGCGAGTACGCGGCGATGGCGGTCGCTTCGCGGGCGTTGCGGAAGTAGTCGACGAAGATCTTGCCGCCGCGCCGGCTCTTCGACATCGTCGCGGTGAAGCGCTTCGGCTCCTCGCGCACCATCTCGAGCACCACCTGGCGGGCGAAGCGCTTCACCGACGCCCAGTCGGGCCCGGGCTCAACGGGCACCACGACGTGCAGCCCCTTGCCGCCCGTCACGCGCGCGAACGCATGCAGGCCGAGCGCCTCGAGGCGCTCCCTGAGGCCGTGCGCGGCGTCCACCACGGCCGACCACGGCAGCTCCTCGGAAGGATCGAGATCGAACACGATGATGTCCGGCTGCTCGAGGTGCCCCACGCGCGAGCCCCACACGTGCAGCTCGAGCACGCCGATCTGCACGAGCCCCAGGAGCGCGGGCAACCCGTCCACCATCGCGTACGGGTCCTCGCCCTCCGTCACGACGACGCGCCCGACGGCCTCGGGCACACCGACGCCGACGTGCTTCTGATAGAAGCAGTGCGCGCCGCGGCCGTCGGGGCAGCGGTAGAGCGTGAGCGGCCGGTCGCGCAGATGCGGCAGCGCCCAGTCGGCCACCTGCTCCCAATAGTCCGCGAGCTGCTGCTTGGTGATGCCCACGTCGGGGAAGAGCACCTTGTCGGGATGCGTGAGCTTCACCGAGGCGCGGGCCGACGCGCCGTTCGGCGCATCCGCCGGGCGCTCCTCCACCACCTCGCGCGCCGGCTTGTCCTCGCGCAGGCCGTGGAAGACCGGATGCCGCATGCGGCCGTCGTTCGTCCACTCACCGAACGCCACCTCCGCGACGAGCTCGGGCCGCACCCAGTGAACGTTGCGCGTCTGATGCCGCGGCAGCGAATGCTCCACGGGCGCGGTCTTGCGCTCGAGCGCGTCGAGCCGCTTGCGCAGCTCGTGCAAGGTGCGCTCGTCGAACCCCGTGCCCACCTTGCCCGCGTAGCGCAGCGGCCCTTCCGGATGATCGCGCACGCCGAGGAGCAGCGCGCCGAATCCCTGGCGGGAGCCCGCGGGGTCGGTGAAGCCAACGATCACCGCCTCCTGCCGCGCGAGGCATTTCACCTTGAGCCAGCTCTTCGTGCGCGTGCCGCGATAGGGATCGTCGGCGCGCTTCGAGACCACGCCTTCGAGGCCCGCGCGACAGGCCTCCCGAAAGAACGCCTCGCCGCCGCCTTCGACGTGATCGCCGTAGCGCAGCGCCGCCGGCGCGGCCGCGAGCAGCTCGCGCAGGAGCCGCTTGCGCTCGACGAGGGGTGCCTCGCGCAAGTCCCAGCCGTCGAGGTGCAGCAGATCGAAGGCCACGAGCACGATCGAGCGGCTGCCCGCGCCGATCGCGGCCTGCAGCCGCTGGAAGCTCGTGCGGCCCTGCTCATCGAACACGACCGCTTCGCCGTCGAGCAGGGCGCTGTCGCAGGGCAGCGCACGCACCGCCTCGGCGATGCCGGGGAAGCGGTCCGTCCAGTCCTTGCCGCTGCGCGTGACGAGCTTGACGCGACCGCGTTCGAGGCGCGCGAGCAGCCGATAGCCGTCGAGCTTCGGCTCGTGCAGCCACTCCGGGCCGCTCGGCACGCGCTTCACGAGCGTCGCGAGCTGCGGCGCGGGCGTCGCGGGCAGCGCACCGCGCCGCGCGCCGCGAACCGTCTCGGGGCGCGCCTTGCGCTCGGCGCCGCGGCGCCGCGGCGCGCCCTTGCCGTCCGTGGACGGCGGCCGGGCATCGGAGCGCTTGATGAGCAGCCAGTTGTCCTTGCGCTCGCGGGGATTGCGCCGCATGCGCACGAGCGTCCAGCGGCCGCGCAGCCGCTCGCCGTGCAGCTCGAAGTCGAGCTTGCCTTCCTCTAGGCCGCGGGACACGTCGCCCTCGGGCGTCCAGTAGCCGCGATCCCAGATGACCACCGAGCCCGCGCCGTACTCGTTCGCCGGGATCTCGCCTTCGAACGATCCGTACTCGAGCGGGTGATCCTCGGTCTGCACGGCGAGCCGGCGCTGCTTCGGCTCGAGCGTGGGCTCCTTCGGCACCGCCCAGCTCTTGAGCACGCCGTCGTGCTCGAGCCGGAGGTCGTAGTGGAGGCGCCGCGCGTCGTGCTTCTGCACGACGTACGCGAGGCGCTTCGCCTTGCGCGCGCGCTTCGCGCCCTTCGGCTCCGGCGTGCGGGCGAAGTCGCGCTTGGCGCGGTACTCGCCGAGCCCCGCCGCGCCGCGCGGCGCCGGTGCCGCTCGCTTCAAGGTGCGCTCCCGACCATTTCCCGTTCCCGCGGCTGCAACTTCCGTTCCACGGCGCAGCCGCTCGGCGGTCAGCTCCAGCGGGCGGCGCGCGGCGGCGCGGCGTCGAAGCGCGGCAAGTCGTCCGCGATCTCGTGCCACGGGGCCTTCGAGGCGACGTGCGCGTGACCGACGGCCGCGCCGCCGCGCGTCTCGTCGAGTCCATCGAGGGCGCCGAGCGGCAGCAGCAGGCGGCCGTGGGCGCGTCCGATGGCGGGCAGTAGGCTGCCGCACGCCCCGCAGAAGCGGACCTCGGCGAGGTGCGCGCCGGACGGGCGATGGCTCGCGACCAGGCCCGCGCCGCGCACCCAGCGCAGCTCCGCGGGCTCGGCCGAGCACCACGTGGCGTACGCGGCGCCGCTGCACCGGCGGCAGGCCCTGCAATGGCAATGGAGCGTGGCGCCGAGCGCGCCGTCGAGGCGATAAGCGACTGCGCCGCACAGGCAGCTTGCGGAGACGGCACACGGTAGCGGCTCCGCGCGAGCGGCGGGGGACGGCGCCCAGCCGGTGCCCGGCGGATAGCACTCGAACTGCGGCAAGCCGTCCGCGATCACCGTGGCCGGCGACCTCGAGCCGACGAAGATGTGCGCGCGCGGCCGCATGGCGACGTCGCCGTCGAGCGTGCCCGCGGGAACGTTCACGACGTCGGGAAGCTGCGACGCGGCCGGAACCTTGGCGCCGCACGCGCGGCAGAACGGCCGCTCGAAGGCGGGCGACGCGCGGTAGCGGACGATCTCCGCCTCGCCCGCGAGCCAGCGAAAGCGGTGCGCGTGCACGCCGAGCGACGTGCTGAACAGCGCGCCGTGGTGCCGGCGGCACATCGAGCAGTGGCAATGCGCCATCCAGCGATAAGGGCCGCGCACCTCGTAGCGGACGCCGCCGCAGAGGCAGCCTCCGCGCTGGGCGGCGCCCCGTGGTTCGGGCGTTCCGCGGCTCATCCCGAAGCTCGCGCTACGATCCCGGCGTCAACTCACCGATCGCGCTTTTCGCGGCAGCCGCTGCCTGAGCTCCTCGAACCAGTTCAGCACCACCACGATGCGTCGCGGCGCCGTGCCCGGCACGTAGACGAGCGTGCCGTTGTCGGCGAGCGCGAAATTCGCCGTGCCGTTCGCGTTGACCAGCACGTCTGGCACCATCGTCACGGGCTCGCCCTCGGCGGTCAACGTCTCGAGGTCGAACACGACCGCGTGCAGCGCGTCGTCGTGCGCGAACACGAGGTGCCCCGTGGGCGCGTACACCGGCCGCGTGCCGACGCCGAGCACGTCGCGCCGGAACCGCGTGACCACGTCGAGCACCGCGATGCGCGGGCCGTCCTCGGGGGCCGCCGGATGCACCGTGAACAGCACGGCGCGCCCGCCGGGCAGGAAGCTCGGCGTGCCGAAGGCGGCCTCGCCGAGGGCGGCATCGGGCACGGCGAGCACGTCGGGCTCGCCGCCTCCCGACGGGATGCGCAGCAGGCCGCGCGAGCTCGCGACGACGATGGTGCCGTCGGGTCCCCACGCCATGGCGGACGCCGCGTCCTCGAGGCGCGCGAGGGTCCGCGCGGGCCCGCCGGCGACGGAGACGGTCTGCAAGGCCGCCTCGGAGAAGAAGGCGAGCGAGCGGCCGTTGGGCGCGAACAGCGGATGCGAGACGTCGCTGCCGAGACGCCGCAGCCGCGCGGGCTCGAGCCGATCGAACGAGCGGATCACGAGCGAGCCGTCCGCGGACGTGTACGCCAAATGGCTGCCGTTCCGTGACAGCGCGACGTCGCTCGTGTGAGCGCGGACGACGAGCGGCAGGTCCGGCGGCGGCACGATCTCGAATCGCGTCACCGGCGCATCCGCGGGCGGCGTTCCGCTGCGGACCAGCCAGAGACCGAGCCCGAGCAGGGCGGCCAGCGAGGCGAGCACGACGCGCAGCGCGATCCGCCGCCGGCGTCGCACGGCCGCCGGCTCCTCGTCCGTCTGCACCGGGCGGCCCGAGCCTGCGTGCAACGCTTCCCTGAGCTCGATGGCCGCGTCCCCGACGTGGCGCAGCCGCTCGTTGCGATCCTTCGCGAGACAGCGCTGCAGCAGACGGCGCACCGCGGGCGGCGTGGCCGACGGCAGCAGCGACCAGTCGGGCTCGCGCTCGAGGATCGCGGCCACCGTCTCCGCCGGGGCGGCGCCCTCGAACGCGGGCCGCCCGGCGAGCATCTCGTACAGCACGCAGCCGAACGCCCAGATGTCGCTGCGGCTGTCCGGCGGCATGCCATGGACCTGCTCGGGGCTCATGTACGGGGGCGTGCCGTTGCTCGCCGTGGCCGCCGTGGCGAGCGTAGGCGCCGACCGCCGCGCTCGTTCACGGCCCACCCCCGCGCGCTCGAGCACGCGGGCGACGCCGAAGTCGAGCAGCTTCACCGTGCCGTCGGGTCGCAGCTTCACGTTGCCGGGCTTCACGTCCAGGTGGACGACGCCGCTCTCGTGGGCCGCCTCGAGGGCCGATGCGAGCTGCTGCGCCACCTGCAATGCTTGCCTCGGCGGCAGCGGCCCGAGCGCCAGCCGCTCGGCAAGGGTGTCGCCCTCAACCAGCTCGAGGACCAGCGCCTGCACGCCGTTCTCTTCCTCGATGCCGTGCAACGTTCCGATGTTGGGATGATTCAGGGACGCGAGCACGCGCGCCTCGTGCTCGAACTGCAGCAGCCGTTCCGGGTCGGCGCTCGCGGCCGCGGGCAACACCTTCAACGCCACCTCGCGGCCGAGGCGCGCGTCGCGGGCGCGGAAGACCTCTCCCATGCCGCCGGCCCCGAGCGACTCCAGCACTTCGTAGCCGCCGAAGCGCGTCCCGGGCACCAGCGTCATCGCGTGCGCTCTCCGAGCAGCGCCGCGACGGAGCGTCGCGTGACGGTGGCCGGCGGCGGGCCGGCCTCGCGATACGCGCCGAGCAGCCCGCCGAAGACGATGCAGTCGCCGTTGCGCAGGACCACCGCGCTCTTCACCGGCGCACCCCGCACGCTCGTGCCGTTCTTGCTGCCGAGGTCCTCGAGCACGGCGGTGTCGTGCACGACGATGCGGGCGTGCCTGCGCGAGACGAGCGGGGAGTCGAGCCACACGGCGGCCGCCGGATCGCGGCCGATGAGGTTCTCGCCCGGCAGGAGCGGCATGCGGCGGTCCCCGACCACCAGCCAGCGCGACACGGCCGGCGTCGCGCGCGTGACCGGCACGTCCATTGCATAGCCGAACCGGTGAGCGGTGCGGATCGGATCGAGCAGCGGGTCGTGCGCGGCGATCGCGCGGCGCACCTCTTTGACGAGCCCGGACAGCGTGGCGTCGGTCACCGCCACGCGGGGCCAGAGCCGCTCGTGCAGCTCCGCCTTGGACACGACGCGGGGCGCCGCATCGACCAGGATCGAAAGCAGATCGAAGGCTTTTGGGGTGAGGTGAACGGGGCGTCCGTCGAAGAAGAGCTGTCGTCGAAGCGTGTCCAGCTCGAAAGAGCCAAAGCGCGGCATGCCGGGATCCTTATCGTTCTCCCACCGTCCTCCCCAATCTTTCCCAAGACACCACAAGGTTACCGCAAGAGCATCCCGCTTGGCACCCCGACGCTCGCCGATCGACCGTTTCCTGGATCGGGAGTAATGCAGGCAGCGCTATCGGCCGCCCGTTTGGGCCGGTGGCGCGTGCGCGCATCCGCGTGCCGAGTGCTCGTGAGCGCGGGCCCGGAGCAGTCGCGCTACCCGCACAACGCGCACCGCGCTGGCCGTACCCCGCTGGGGCGGACGGCTGCCGCAGCGGGATGCCGAAGCTCGAAGGGGGTCTCCTCGCGGCCTAACCGTTGAAGTTTTCCTCCCCAAGGAACGCAACCCCAAGCCGCGCGGGAGACCCCCGCCTCTCCACGGACGCAAGTAGCCGCGTTGCAGTCCCCGCGCGACGCGTTCCAGCGACGGCCGGGTGCGATTAGACTGGCGCGCACCAGGCTCTCGATGAAGCACGATGCCGCCTCGCCCCACCGCCTCGTTCGCCCTCGCATGCTCGCTGATCGCGCTCGCCGCCGGAGCGCTCGCGCAGCCGGCGCCCTACGAGACGCTGGACGCGTGGATCGAGGCGCCGGGACGCCCGCTCGGCTCGGCGAGCGCCGTGGACCTGGACGCCGCCGGCAACGTGTGGCTCGCGGAACGCTGCGGGCAGAACAGCTGCGTCGACCGCCCCGACCTCGACCCGATCCTGCTCTACGCGCCCTCGGGGCGTTGGCTCCGGGGCTTCGGCGCCGGGCGTTTCGCGTGGCCCCACGGCCTGCACGTCGACAAGGACGGCTACATATGGGTCACGGACGCCCGCGCGGGCGCCGGGCGCGGGCATCAGGTGCACAAGTTCGACGCGGACGGCCGCTTGCTGATGTCGCTCGGCGAAGCGGGCGTGGCGGGCGCGGGACCCGCGCACTTCAACGGGCCCACCGACGTGCTGGTGGCGCCGAACGGCGACGTGTTCGTGGCGGACGGTCACGAGCCCGACTCGAACAACCGCATCGTGAAGTTTTCCGCGGAAGGCGTGTTTCTGCTCGAATGGGGCGGCAGCGGCTCCGAGCCGGGACGGTTCCTCGTGCCGCACGCGCTGGCCATGGATTCCCGCGGGCGGCTGTTCGTGGCGGACCGCAACAACAACCGCATCCAGATCTTCTCGCAGGACGGGACCTTCCTCGAGGAGTGGACGCAGTTCGGGCGGCCGAGCGGCCTGCACATCGGCCCCGACGACGTGCTCTACGTGTCGGACAACCAGTCGAACGAGGACAACCATGCCGGCTGGACGCGCGGCATTCGGGTCGGCAGCGCCCGCGACGGCACGGTTTGGGCGTTCATCCCCGATCCCGAGTTCGATCCCGCGCGCACGCAGGAGACCGGCGCGCACGGCCTCGCCGCCGACGCGGCGGGCAACATCTACGGCGCCGAGGTCTGGTCGCAGACCGTGAAGAAGTACCTGCGGCGGCCGACGGCCGGTGCGCCGTAGCGGCTCGTCCTCGGCTGTGAGAGCGGCTTTCCAGCCGCGATCTCCATCTCGGGGAGCGACTTGCTAGTCGCGATTCGCGCGTCACCGCAGGCGGCGCGGCTTGCGTGTGGCCCTTCCAGGACCGCCGTGAACACATCCCTGTGGGCTCGCGCGCGCGCGTCCTGCGCGCGAGCGTCCTGGAAGGGGCGCACGCAATCCACGCCGCGAAACGTTTGCGCGAGCTTTGGCGGTATGAAGAATCGCGGCTGGAAAGCCGCTCCCACCTGGCTGTCATGCGGGAGCGCGGCTACCGCAGTGCGCCTAGTGTGCCGTGCCGCTCAGGGTGTAGTTCAGGATCCAGACGAGGAACAGCACCAGCGGCACGTGCACCACGAACTGCAGCATCGAGTAGCCGATGATGTCGCGCGCCTTGAGCCCGAGAATGCCCACCACCGGCAGCATCCAGAACGGGTGGATGAGGTTCGCGAGCGCCTCGGTGGCGTTGTAGGTCTGCACGACCCAGCCGAGATGCACATCCAGCTCCTTGCCCGCCTCGAGCAGGTACGGCGCCTCGATGAGCCACTTGCCGCCGGCGGACGGGATGAAGAGCCCCAGGAACGCCGAGTAGATGCCCACCATGACGGGGAACGTGTGCTCGGTGGAGATCGACACGAAGAAGTCCGACATCTTCGTCGCGAGGCCGGAGTCCGTGAGCATGCGCACGATGCCGGCGTACATCGGGTACTGGATCAGCACGCCGCCCACCGGCGTGACGGACGCGGCGATGGCGTTCACGAACGAGCGCGGCCGCCAGTGCAGCAGCAGCCCCACGATCAGGAACAGGAACACGTAGTGATTGAGCTCGAGCAGCACTCCCGCCCCGCGCGCCCGGACCTGCGTGGCGAGATAGCCGAAGCCGAGCACGCAGACCACGATCGTGAGCAGCGGGCTGTATTCGAGCCATTCGCCCGGCTTCTCGCGCCTGCCCAGGTCGCTCGTCGCCTCTTGGTACTCGACGCCCATGTCGCGCATCTCGCGCGCCTGATGGGCGGGCGGCGCCGAATAGAACGCGATCGCCATGGACGCGACGATCAGCGCGGCGGCGATGGCCAGGCTCTGCCACAGCCCGATCGTTTGCGAAAGCGGAATCACGCCGCTGATCTGCTCGATGGCGTCGGGCAGCGAATCCGGCGTGGCCATGATGAGCGCCGCGGACGAGGAGAGCCCGAGCGCCCATACGCTGCCGACCCCGAGATAGGCCGCCGCGCCGATCGCGCGATAATCCGCCCCCCGCACCCGATGCGCCACCTCGCGGGCGAGCAGCGCGCTGAAGATCAGGCTGAAGCTCCAGGAGATGAGCGAGGAGAGCATCGAGAACAGGCCGACGTAAGCGGCGGCGCCGCGGCCCGTGCGCGGCACCGCGGCGAGACGACGGATCACTCGATAGGCGGGCGGCGAGGTGGCCACCGCGTATCCCGTCACGATGATCATCGACATTTGCATCGTGAACGCGATGAGGTCCCAGAACCCGGTGCCGAAGCGCTGCGCGGTCTCGAGCACGCTGCTGCCCGCCGCGAGGCACGCCAGGAACACGATCGTCACCGCCGCGAGCGCGAGCGCGAACGCGTCGGGGAACCACCTCTCGAACCAATCGGAAAGCCGCAGGCCTACCGAGGCGAGCAGCGACGGCTCGCCGTTCTTCCGTTCTGGGTCTGACATCGGGCGGCGACTATAACAGACGCGCGTCCGCGATCGAAACGCGCGTTACCGATTTCCCGCGCCGGCGCGTCGTGCGTCGTGCAGCTTCGGTCGGTTCGCGGACCGCCTCAGCAGCAGCGCTTCACGCCCTCCCACTTGCGCCGCTGCTCCTCGCGGAAGAACGCGGCGCGGTCGAGCGGCGGGTCGCCGTGCGCGTGATGGCGGCGCCAGTGCTCGAGGTAGCGCTCGTAGGCGTCGTCGCCGCTCATGCGGCGGATCGCGGCCCAGAGACGCGCGAGCTGCTCAGTCACGCACCCAGTCCTCCACGAGACGGCTCGGGATGTGCGGCGACTCGGTGGACGGCGGCACTCGCTTGCCCGACACGGCGGCGAAGCACACCCGCGCGGTCTCGAACACGAGGACCCACGTGGTGAGCAGGAAGAACGCCGTAAGCCCCGCGTCCAGCCGGTCGTTGAAGATGAGGCGCGCGGCCTGCGCCGCGGCGTCGCCGGTGAGCGCCCCGGAAGCGATCTGCGCGGCGAGGTCGTTCGCGTGCGACAGGAAGCCCACGCGGACGTCCTCATCGAAAAGCTTCTGCCAGGCGCCCGTGGTGGTGATGATGACGAGCCAGACCAGCGGCGCGGCCGTCACCCAGGCGAAGCGGGCCTTGCCCGACTTCACGATGATGGCGGTGGCGACGCACAGGGCAATGGCCGCGAGCATCTGGTTGGCGATGCCGAACAGCGGCCAGAGGCTGTTGATGCCGCCCAGCGGGTCGATGGTGCCCATGTACAGGAAGTAGCCCCAGCCCGCCACCACCAGCGCGCTGCAGATCAGCACGCTCGGATACCAGCTCGTGCGGCCCATGGCCGGGAACACGTTGCCGATCATGTCTTGCAGCATGAAGCGCGCGACGCGCGTGCCGGCGTCTACCGTCGTGAGAATAAACAGCGCCTCGAACATGATGGCGAAGTGGTACCAGACCGAGAGCAGCGTCTGGCCGAAGGCGCTCGAGAAGATGCTCGCCATGCCCACGGCGAGCGACGGCGCGCCGCCCGTGCGGGCGAACAGCGTGGCCTCGCCCATCTCGCGCGCGAGCTCGTCCATCTGCTCGACGGTGACCGGGTAGCCCCACGAGGAGATCGTCGCCACGGCCTCCGCGGCCTGCGTGCCCACGACGCCCGCGGGACTGTTGATGGCGAAATACACGCCGGGATCGAGCACGCAGGCGGCCACCATGGCCATGATGGCCACGAACGACTCGATGGCCATGGCGCCGTATCCCACGAGCCGCGCGTCCCGCTCGTTCGAGATGAGCTTGGGCGTGGTGCCCGAGGAGATCAGCGCGTGGAAGCCCGAGATGGCGCCGCACGCGATGGTGATGAACACGAACGGGAACACGTCGCCGCCGAAAATGGGCCCGGTGCCGTCCACGAACGGCGTGAGCGCCGGCATCTTGACCTCGGGGTTCAGCACCACGATGGCCACCGCGAGCAGCGCGATGGTGCCGATCTTCATGAAGGTGGAGAGATAGTCCCGCGGCGCGAGCAGCAGCCACACGGGCAGCACGGCGGCGGCGAAGCCGTAGCCGATGACCATGAGCGCGAGCGTGGGCGCGTCGTAGTCGAACCAGGTGCGCAACACCGGGTGCTCGTCCACCCACCCGCCGGCGAACACGGCGAAGAGCAGCAGCGCCACGCCGATGGCCGTGCCCTCGAGCACGCGGCCCGGCCTGATGTTGCGCATGTAGAGCCCGATCAGGATCGCGATCGGGATCGTCGCCGCCACGGTGGACGTGGCCCACGGGCTGCCGCGCATGGCGTTCACCACCACGAGCCCGAGCACGGCGATGAGGATGATCATGATGGCCATCACGCCGACGAGCGCCACGGCGCCGCCCACGGGACCGAGCTCGTCGCGGGCCATCTGCCCGAGCGAGCGCCCGTCGCGGCGGATGGAGCAGAACAGCGTGACGAAGTCCTGCACGCACCCGCCGAGCACGGCGCCGATCAGGATCCACAGCGTGCCGGGCAGGTAGCCGAACTGCGCCGCGAGCGTGGGCCCGACCAGCGGCCCGGGCCCCGCGATGGCCGCGAAGTGATGGCCGAACACCACCCAGCGGTTCGTCGGCACGAAGTCGCGGCCGTCGTTGAAGCGCTCCGCGGGCGTCGCCCGCGTGGGGTCCAGCGCAAGCACCTTCGCGGCCACGAAGGCCGCATAGAACCGATAGCCGAGCGCGTAGACGCAGACCGCGGCGACGATGAACCACAGCGCATCGATGCTCTCGCCGCGGTTGAGCGCGATGCCTGCCAATGCGAACGTGGCGAGCGCGACCACGCCCGCCCAGAGGGCGAAGGTCGCCAGACGCCGGACGCCGGTGTTGCTCGTGATGGCCCCCTCCTCCTGCGGCTCCCGTCCGCCGCTATTGCTATGACGCGCCCGTGCCGGCGCGACCCCGTGATTCTAGTACGGTGAGAGCGGCTTTCCAGCCAAACCCTGCACGCGGCCGCCGAACGAAGCCTGTGGGAGCGCCTTTCCGGGCGCGATTCTTCGTTTGGCGCGCAAGATCGCGGCTGGAAAGCCGCTCTCACAGGCTGCGTTGGGCCGCGGGCTAGTGCGGGAGCGGCTCTGTTCCAATGCGCGCCCGCGCCTCGGCCCGCGCCGCGCGCCGCTCGAAGTACTCGGCCACGGTCACGTACACCACGGGGATCAGCACGAGCGTGATCAGCGTGGACGCCAGGAGCCCTCCGATCACCACCCGCGCGAGCGCCGCCTGCATCTCCTCGCCGGCGCCGATCGCGAACGCGAGCGGCAGCAGGCCGAGCACCGTCGTGCCGGTGGTCATGAGGATCGGCCGCAGCCTGAGCCGCCCCGCCTCCACCACGGCCGCCCGCACCGGCATGCCCTTCTCGCGGCGCAGCAAGTTGACGTAATCCACGAGCACGATCGCGTTGTTCACCACGATGCCCACCAGCATGATGAGCCCCATGAAGCTCTGCAGGTTGAACGTCGTGCCGGTGAGCAGCATGGCGGGCACCACGCCCACGATCGCGACGGGCACGCTGAACATCACGATGAGCGGGTCGATGAACCGCTCGAACTGGGCCGCCATGACCATGTAGATGAGGGCGAACGCCGTGAGGATGGCGAGCAGGAAGTCGCGCTGCGCGCGCTGCTGCTCCTCGTACTCGCCGCCGAAGTCGAGGCTGAAGCCCTCCGGAAGCGGGAGATCCGCGAGCGCCCGCTGGATCCTGCCCACGGCCTCGCCGAGCGCCACGCCGCTCTCGAGGTTGGCCGTGATATAGCTCACGCGCTGGCCGTCGATGCGGTAGACGTCCACCGGCCCGCGGCCGGACTCCTGCTCGATGAGCGCGGACACGGGCAGGATGCCCTCCGTCGTGCGCACCGTGATGTTGTCCAGATCGAGCACGCTGAAGCGATCCTCCGGCCGCAGCCGCACGGTGATGTCGATCTCCTCGCCGCCCACCCGGAACACGCCGGCCCGCCGGCCGCCGATGCTGGTCTGAATCGCCGCCGCGATGTCCTGCACGCCGATGCCGAGCTCCGCGATGCGCTGGCGGTCGAACACGATGCGCTGCTCGGGGCGCCGCTCGCGGTTGCTCGCGTCCACGTCTTCGATGCCCGGTATCGCCTCGATGCGATTGGCGATCTCCTGCGTGAGCCGCTCGGCGACGTCGAGGTCGTAGCCCCGGAGCTGGAGCTGCAGCGACTCGCCGCCGTCGCCGCTGCGGCCGCCCTGGAAGAGCCGCCGCAGGATCCACAGGCCCGATTCCGCGGACACGTTGATGTCGGCGCCGGGTATGGTATTGGCGACGTGCGCCCGGATGCGGTCCGCGATCTCCCGAGCCGTGGCGCTGCGCTCGCCCGGCCCCACGAGCGTGAGCTCCACGGCCGCGCGGTTGTTGCGCACGTCGTTAGTCACGAACACCACGTCGTCGGGCGACACCACCTCTCGCACGGCGCCATCGAGGAGCTGCACGTACTCGTACATCACCGCGATGTTCGTGCCGTCGTCCATGCGCATGCTGACCTGGATCTGCTCGCCGTCCATGTCGGGCGCGAGCTCGAACGGAATGAGGGGGAGCAGCAACACGGCCACGAGCACGAGCCCCGCCGCCGTCGCCACCACGGTCCCGCGCCGGTCGAGCACGCGATCCACCGTGCGTGCGTACCAACGCTCGACGGCGGCGAGGCGGCCCGCTCGATTCACCTCGTCCGCCTCCGCACGCACCGTGAGGAAGCGGCTCGCCAGCATCGGCACGAGCGTGAGCGCGATGAACAGCGAGCAGAGCAGCGCGAACACCACCACGACGGCGAGCTCGGTGAAGAGCATCGCCGTGACGTTCTGCATGAACACCACGGGGAGGAAGATCACGCAGGTGGTCAGCGTGGAGGCGATGATGGCGCCGGTGACCTGACGCGCACCGATCAGGGCGGCCGCCTGCCGCGCCTCGCCTCGTTGCCGTTGGCGCACGATGTTCTCGAGCACCACGATGGAGCTGTCGACGATCATGCCCACGCCGAGCGCGATGCCGCCGAAGGTCATCTGGTTGAGCGTGAAGCCCGTGAAGTAGATGAGGCCGAAGGTGGCCACGATCGAGATCGGGATGGCCACGGCGATGATCAGCGTGGCCGAGCCGTTGCGCAAAAACGCGATCAGGATGATCACGGAGAGGATGCCGCCCCAGATCGCGGAGTTGCGCACGTTGTCGATGGAGTCCTGGATGAAGTCGGCCTGGTCGCGGATCACCTGCAGCTGCAGGTCCGAGCGCAGCTCGTTGATCTCCGCCATCTCCTGGCGGATGCGCCGCGACACTTCCACCGTGTTGGCGCCGGTCTGCTTGCGGATGCCCATCCGGATCGTGGGCAGGTCCTGGATCTCCACGTAGCGGCCGAGATCCCGGTAGCCCATGCGCACCTCGGCCACGTCCTTCACGCGGATGGGGTTGCCGTCCACGACGGCGACCACCGTGTTCGCCACCTGGTCGACGTTCGTGTACTCGCCGAGCGAGCGGACGTAGAGGTCGCGCAGGCCGTCGCGGACGTTGCCGCCCGGGAGGTTCACGTTCTCGCGGCCGATGGCCGCCACCACGTCGCTCGCCGTGAGCTCCGTGGCCACCAGCCGGTCGCGGACGAGGTCCACCTGGACCTCGCGGTAGACGCCGCCCCACACCTCGATGGAGCCCACGCCCGGGATCTGCTGGAAACGCCGCATGAGGTCGTTCTCCAGGATCTCGGTGAGCTCGGCCAGGGGGCGCCGGGAGCGCGCGCCGAGAATCACGATGGGCTGCTGATCGGGGTCGAACTTGCGGATCTCGGGCGGCTCGATCTCGTCCGGCAGGTCCTCGCGCACGCGGTCCAGGGCCGCGCGCACATCGTTCGCCGCCTCGTCGAGATTGGTGCCCTGGGCGAAACGAAGCTGCACGTTCGACGTGCCCTCGCGCGAGGTGGAGTAGATCTGCTCGAGGTTCGGCACGCCGGAGACGGCGTTCTCGATGCGCTCCGTGATGATGAGCTCCATCTCCTCGGGTCCCACGTTGCCGTAGTCGATGGAGATGTTGAGCTGCGGAAACTCGATGGGCGGCAGCAGATCCACCGGCAGGAAGCGGAAGCTGATCATCCCGAGCGTGATGATGATCAGGTAGACCATCGTCGTCGCGATGGGGCGGTGCACCGAAACGTGAGCGATGGCCATGACCGTGTCGGGCGCTAGTTGAGCGTGGGCGCCTCGTCTCGCAGCTGTTCCTGGCGCCTTTCGATCATCTCGAGCAAGTCCCGCGACTGCATGCGCTGCAGGCGCATGATGTGGTCCCACGGCGTCGGCTGCACGACGGCCTGATTGGCGTCGCCCGACGACAGCAGATGGTGGCCCACGGTCACTACCCACTGGCCGGGCTCGACGCCCTCGACGGCCGACGCCTCGCGGCCGCGCGCGATCACGCGCACGGGCACGAATTCGACCGCGACGGGCCCGGACGGTTCGAGCACCGGGCGCCGCAGCGGCTCGCCGGTGCCCTCGAGGTCGCGATTCGCGTCGGCCAGCCGTGCGACGTACACGCCCTGGCGGCCGTCCCGCGGGTGCGTGTACACGGCGCTGTTCGGCACGAGCGACGAGAGCTGGCTCTCGCCGTACAGCACGTCCACCGTGACGAACATGCCGGGGCGCAGCCGCCCGGCGTTCTGCTCGACGTCGATCTCCGCGCGCGTGGTGCGCGTGACCGGATGCAGGAACGGCGAGATGCGCGAGATCTGTGCCGCAATCGGCTGCTCGCCGATGGCGTCCGTGTAGATGTTGACGCGCGTCCCGACGTCGATGTAGCTCAGCATGCGCTGCGTGAGCGTGACGGTCACGCGCACCGCCTCGGGGTCGCCGATCACGAAGAGCGGCGTGGTGGTGGTGGCGAGCTGACCCACCTCGGCGTTGCGGCCGCCCACCACGCCCGCGACCGGCGCGCGCACGATGGTCTCCGCGAGCGCGTTACGGCGCTCTTCGACCAGCGACTCCGCCTGGGCGCGCTCGGCCCGCATGAGCGCCACCTCCGCTTCCGCGGACAGCGCCTGGGCGCGAATGGCGTCGAGCTCGGCGCGGCTCGCGAGATCGCGCGCGACGATGGCCTCGATGCGTTCGAGATCGGCCCGCGCCCGCGCGAGGTTGGCCTCGGCCTGCTGCACGCGTGCTTCCGCCACGCGCAGGCCCGCCTCCGCCTGGCGAAGCTGCTCCTCGTACTCGGTGCTGTGCAGCAGGACCAGCGGCTGCCCCGCCTCCACGCGATCGCCGTCGTTGGCGAGCACCTCGACGATGCGGCCGGCGACCTCCGGGTAGATCTCAGTCTGATTGCGGGCCAGCACGGAGCCCGCGAGGCGCTCCTCGAGCGGCAGGGTGCCGCGCACCACCTCCACCGCCTCCACGGCCGGAATCCGCTGCTCGCGGGCATCGCCCGGCCCACCCGGCTGCTGATAGCAGGCCGACAGGGCGAACGCCGCCGCCATCAGCAGGACGGGGATCGTGTGGCGGCGATGGAGCATGTTGCGGTACGCCTCCTTGCCGGAATGCGCGGGCCGTGTCAGCGAGCGCGCGTCACTCCGCCGCGACGTTCCGCTGACGGGCATTTTACGTCACGAACCGCTGCTTTCGCCCACCGGCTCGTCTGCCCGGCCCGTTCTGAACAAAAATTGAGACAGAAGTCCCATTCGCGCACGACGTGAAGCGCGGCTGCTCGGGCGCGTGGCGGCTGCACCGCGCGCTCCTAGCGCTCCGGCACCACGCGGAGCAGCTGATTTCCGCCGAGGAGATACAGCGCCCCGTCGGGCCCCTGGCGCACTTCGCGGATCCGCAGGTTCAGGTCGCCGAGGAGCTTCTCCTCGGCCACGACGCGCTCGCCGTCGAGCACGAGGCGCACGAGATGCCGGCCTGCCATGGCGCCGACGAACAGATTCCCGCGCCACTCGGGGAGCAGGTCGCCGGTGTAGAACGCCATGCCGGAGGGGGCGATCGACGGCACCCAATAGTAGATCGGCTCCTCCACGCCCGGCATCGACGTGCGGCCGAGCCCGACCGGCACGTTCTTGCGCCCATCGGGCTGGCGCGCATCGTACTGCACGCCGTAGGAGACCTCCGGCCAGCCGTAGTCGCGGCCCGGGCGCACGATGTTCACCTCGTCTCCACCCTGCGGGCCGTGGTCGATCACCCAGAGCTCGCCCGTCTCGGGATGGATGGCCGCGCCTTCCGGGTCCTTGAAGCCGTGCGCGAACGTCTCGCGCGCCACCGTGGCCCGGCCGAGCCATGGGTTGTCCGGCGGAATCGTGCCGTCGGGGTTGATACGGATGACGCGGCCCGTGAAGTTGCGGCGCACGTCCGGCTCGTGCGGCTCGTCGTGCTCGATGCCGTCGAGGTCGGAGTCGTAGAAGCGGAACGCGTCGGCGCCCGTCACGAAGAGCGTCCCGTCCGGCGCGAACACGATGCGCCGTTCCACGCGGCCTTCGATCAGCACCTCCACGTCCTCGAGCCGGCGATGGTCTTCGGACAGCCGGGCCCGGCCCACGCGCTCGGTGCCGATGTCGAGCGCGCGGCGCTCCGCGAGCGTCTTGTTCCACACTTCGTCGTAGAAGTGCTCCACCGGCCACTCGCCGGGCGGCTCGCCGCGCGGCGGCGCGAAGTAGGTGAAGTAGACGAGCCGGTTGCGCTCGAAATCCGGATCGAGCACCACGTCGTGAAAGCCTTGCGCCGCCACCACCTTGACGGGCGGCACGCCCGCGATCGGCTCCGACACCTTGCCGTCCGGCGAGACGGTGCGCAGCGTGCCCGCCCGCTCCGCGACCAGAAAATCGCCGTTGGGCAGGAACGCGATCGACCACGGATTCGTGAGCCGGTCCGTGATGACCTCCACGCGCACCCTCGACGGCCGCTCGGGCGGCGGCGCGTCGGTCTGGCCCGAGAACGCGGGCTTCGGTTCCGGCGTCTGCGCAAGCGCGGCGGATGCGGCGGCGGCGAGCGCGAAGGCGGCGAGGCGACAGTTCGGCACGACGACTCCCCTCTTCTTCTTGGCCAGCAACGCCGGCGCGGCCGCGCACCGGCGATTCGCTGAAACCGAGTGTACGCCCTCGCGCCGCGAGCCCGAAGGGGCATCTCGGCGTGCTCGCAAGCGTTGGGGTACTTCCCCTCGCGGTATCGAGCTATGCTGCGCGCCCTCGAACGGAGCACATCGTGACGACCGAAGCCGCACAACCGCTCGAGCAGCTGCCGGAGCTCGACATGCGCGGGTTCCTCGAGGACCCGACCGGCCGCGCTGGCGCGGCTTTCGTCGACGCGCTGCTCGAGACCTGTCACGGCCCGGGGTTCTGCTACCTCGCGGGCCATGGCGTGCCGCCCGAGCTCGACCGCGCCATCCTCGACGTGGCCCGGCGGTTCTTCGCGCTGCCCGAAGCGGAGAAGCGCGCCCTAGCGATCGCCAACTCGCCGCACTTCCGCGGCTACACCGTGCTCGGCGGGGAGCGCACGAAGGGGGTTCCGGATTGGCGGGAGCAGCTCGACGCGGGGCCCGAGGAAGAGGCGCTGTCGGTCGCGCCCGACGATCCGCCGTGGCTGCGGCTACGCGGTCCGAACCAGTGGCCGGCCCGCCTGCCCGAGATGCGCAGCATCGTGCTCGACTGGATGCGCGCCATGGACAGCGTCGGCCTCGCGGTGCTGCGAGCGCTGGCCTTGGGGCTGGGCCAGCCGCTCGAGTACTTCGACCGCTTCCTGCTGCCGCGCGGCGATCCCCACATCAAGATCAGCCGCTATCCCGCGCAGCCGCACTCGGCGCCAGCGGATCAGGGTGTCGGCTGGCACCACGACTCGGGGCTCGTCTCGTTCGTGCTACAGGACGACGTGGGCGGCCTGCAGGTGCTGCTCGGCGATACGCGCATCGACGCCGTGCCGAGACCCGGCACCTACGTGATGAACCTGGGCGAGATGCTGCAGGCCGCCACGGCCGGCTTCCTGCGCGCGACGAAGCACCGGGTGCAGAGCCCGCCGCCGGGCCGCGAGAGGATCTCGATCGCGTACTTCTTCCACCCGCGACTCGAGTCCGTGTTCGAGCCCATCCCCTTGCCGCCCGCGCTCGCGGCGCGCGCGCCGGGCGGCCAGAACGCCGACCCGAACGATCCGATCTTCGACGTGTTCGGCGACAACTACCTGAAGATCAGGCTGCGCTCGCACGCGGACGTGGCCGAGCGCCACTACGCGGACGTGCTGGCCCGCGCCCGGCGCGGCTAGCCGCGCCTCGCGGCCGCCGCTCACTTCCACAAGCGCCGCGACGCGAGCTCCGCGCCCTGCACCAGCGCGCGCAGCTTCTTGTAGGCGATGTCCGGCGCCACGCGCCACAGCCCCGCGAACGTGCCGAAGCCGCAGTCCGTGCCCGCGATGACGCGCTCGCGTCCCACGATGTCTGCGTACTGGCAGATCTGCTGGGCGATGAGCTCCGGATGCTCGACGTAGTTGGTGGTCGACATGATGCACCCGGGCACGAGGACCTTGTTCTCCGGCAGCTTCGCTTCGCGCCACACCGTCCACTCGTGCCGGTGGCGCGGGTTGGCGGCCTCGAACAGGATGGCGGCCGGCTTCGCCTTGAGCACGATGCCCAGTATCTTCTCGAGCGGGATGTCGTGATCGTGCGGGCCTTCGTAGTTGCCCCAGCAGATGTGCATCCGCATCTGCTCGGCGGGAATGTTCGCCACCGCCGCGTTCAACGCCTCCACCTGATACTCGGCCCGCTTCAGGAACTCCTGCTCGGAGAGCTCCTGGAAGCCGGTGTGCTTCGCCATCGCGAGGTCGGGGCAGTCGAGCTGCAGCACGAAACCGGCGCGCGCGATGGCCTCGTACTCGTCGCGCATCGCCGCGGCGATGGCGTCCACGTACTCCTCGTGCGTGGGGTAATAGCGGTTCGACTGGAACGACGAGATCACGCCCGGCGAGGCGGCGTTCATGAACGCCTCCACCGGCTTGTGCTTGGCGACCGCGGCGCGCAGGTTCGCGAGGTCCTTCTGCATCTCCTCGCGGTTCACGAGCTCCACCGGCCCCACGCAGCCCGCGCGGCGAAACGCCTGCGGGCCGATCATGCGCGTCATCGCCTCGCGGAAGTCGGGATGCGGCGCGAGGTCCAAGTGCGGCGGGCGCGGGTAGTGGCCGGCGAAGCCGGAAAGCCGATCCTTGATGTAGGTGGAGTAGCCCACCTTGCTGGTCTCGCCGTCGCTGACGATATCGATGCCGATCTCGACCTGCTTGCCGACCACCTCGTCCACGGCGCGTGCCACGGCGGCGTCGAGCGCGGCCTGATCGTACGGCTCGCCCCTCTCCTTCTTATATAGAAGATCGACCACCTCCGGCCCGCGCGGCAGGCTGCCCACGTGCGTGGTGAGGATCCGGTCCTTGCTCAGCTTCATCGCGACTCCAACGACCTCAACACCTTGCCCGGATTCATGATGCCGCGCGGATCGAGCGCGCGCTTCACGGCCCGCATCGCCGCGAGCGCCGGCGGCGGCTCGAACCGCTCGAGCTCGGCGGCCTTGAGGATACCGACTCCGTGCTCGGCGCTGAAGCTGCCGCCGAGGGCGACCGCGAGCGCGTGCACGCGATCGGAGATCGCCTCGGCGTGGCTCGCGCGAAAAGCTTCGATGCCGGAACCTTCCGGCGGCAGCACGTTGTAGTGCAGGTTGCCATCGCCGATGTGGCCAAACACCGAGAGCCGATGCGGCGTGAGCCGCTCCAGCTCCGCCGCCGCCCGCCGCAGGAACTCCGGGATCTTCGAGATCGCCACGGAGATGTCGTGCTTCACGGAGCCGCCCGCGTGCCGCTCCGCTTCCGGCACGCGCTCGCGCAGCCGCCAGAGGTCCGCCCGCTGCGCCTCGGACTCCGCGATCGCGCCGTCCGCGATCTCGCCCGCTTCGAGACCGGTGGCGAGCACGCGCTCCAGCCGCTCGCGCAGCGCGGTGTCCTCGTCCGCCGAGGCGAGCTCGAGCAGCACGTAGTGCTCGTGCGGGGCGTCCAGCGGATCGCGCGCGCCTGCCACGTGCCGCAGCACGAGATCGAGCGAGCCGCGCGCGACGTACTCCGCAGAGACGACCTGGTCGCCGCTCTCGCGCCTGGCGCGCGCGAGGAGCCGGCACGCCGCCTCGACGCTCGGCACGGCGAGCCACGCGGTCTCGCGCGAGCGCGGCGCCGGAAAGAGCTTGAGCACCGCGGCCGTGATCACGCCGAGCGTGCCTTCCGAGCCCACGAAGAGCGACTTGAGATCGTAGCCCGTGTTGTCCTTGCGGAGCGCCTTGAGCTCCGACAGCACCTCGCCCGTCGGCAGCACCACCTCGAGCCCGAGCACGAGGTCGCGCATCGCGCCGTAGCGCAGCACGGCGAGCCCGCCCGCGTTGGTGGCGATGTTGCCGCCGATCTGGCACGAGCCTTCGGAGCCCATGCTCAAGGGGAAGAGCAGCCCGCGCTCGCGGGCGGCGGCCTGCGCGTTCGCGAGCACGACGCCCGCCTCCACCGTCATCGTGAAGTCCACGGGATCGACCTGGCGCACGCGGTTCATGCGCGCGAGCGACAGCAGGATCTGCGGTCGCCCCGGATCGTGGAACGGCGTGGCGCCGCCGCAGTAGCCCGTGTTGCCGCCCTGAGGCACGACGCCTATGCCCGCGTCGTGGCAGGTGCGCACGACTCTTGCGCATTCCTCCGTGGACGCGGGGCGGACGACGAGCGCCGCGGCCCCGCGATAGAGGCGCCGCTCGTCCGTCAGCATCCCTTGCGCCGACGCGGGGTCGACGAGGCCGCTCGGCCCCACCACGTCGGCGATGCGTTGCAACGCTTCGTTGAGCTCCATGGTTACCGTGCGGGCGCGGTCGGCCGGCGCGCGGCCGCTTCTTTGCTTGCGCCTGCGCGCGCCATTGTGACATCCGCGCCGGCCACGCAGCGATGCCGCTGGGCTAGAATCGCCCGCCCTATGTCGTCCTCGTCCCTCGAGCACGCCCGCCCGGGGCTGCGCGCCGTGCCGCGCGGCGTCTGGGTGCTCGGCCTCGTGAGCCTCTTCATGGACGTCTCCTCGGAGATGATCCACGCGCTGCTGCCCGTGTTCCTGGTGTCGGTGCTGGGCGCGAGCGTGGCGGTCGTCGGCTGGCTCGAAGGCGTGGCCGAGGCGGTCGCGTCCATCACCAAGGTCTTCTCCGGCGCGCTGAGCGACCGGCTCGGCAAGCGCAAAGGGCTCACCGTGCTCGGCTACGGCCTCGCGGCCGTCACCAAGCCGTTCTTCGCCCTCGCCCCGAGCGTCGCGTGGGTGTTCGCGGCGCGGTTCGCCGACCGCATCGGCAAGGGCATTCGCGGCGCACCCCGCGACGCGCTGATCGCCGATCTCTCGCCGCCCGAGGCTTGGGGCGCGAGCTACGGCTTGCGGCAATCCCTCGACACCGTCGGCGCGTTCGCCGGCCCGCTCCTCGCGATCGCGCTCATGGCCGCGACGCAGGACGACTTCCGCACCGTGTTCTGGCTCGCGGTGATACCGGCGGGGCTGTCGGTGCTGACGCTGGTGCTGTTCGTGAGGGAGCCCGAGCGGCCGCGGTCCGCACGGCCGACGGCCGACTTGGCCGCGACAGCCGGGGCCGCGAGAGGTGGGGCGGGTTACTCCTTCCGCCAGGCCGTGCGCCGCCTGAGCCGCCGTTATTGGTTGCTGCTGCTCGTGGCAGCGCTCTTCACGCTCGCGCGCTTCAGCGAGGCGTTCCTCGTGCTGAAGGCCTCGGAAGTGGGTTTGCGGGCCGCCTACGTGCCGCTCGTGCTCGTGGTGATGAACGTGGTCTATTCGCTGTCCGCCTACCCGGCGGGCGTCTTGTCGGACCGCGCGAACCGCTGGCTCGTGCTGGCCGTGGGCTCCGCCCTGCTGATCGCCGCCGATCTCGTGCTGGCCTGGAGCGGCGGCGTGCTTTCCGCGATGATCGGCATCGCGTTGTGGGGGCTGCACATGGGGTTCACTCAAGGGCTCTTCGCCGCGCTGGTGGCGGACGCCTCGGACGCCGACGAGCGGGGCACGGCGTTCGGCGTCTTCAACCTCGTCACGGGCATCGTCCTGCTCGTCGCGAGCGTGATCGCGGGCGCGGTGTGGGATGCGTTCGGGTCGGCGGCCACGTTCATGGTCGGCGCGGGCTTGACGCTCCTCGCCGCGCTGGTCGCCGTCGCGCTGCATCTCGGAGGCCTGCTGGAAGCGGGATCACGGCGATGAGCTACTTCTGGGTAGCGCTTGGAAGCGCGCTCGGCGGCATGGCGCGCTATGGCTGCAACGGGCTCGCCGCACGCCTCTTCGGCGCCTCGTTCCCGTGGGGCACCCTCATCGTGAACGTGTCGGGCTCGCTCTTGATCGGCGTGCTCGCGGCCCTGCTCGCGCCCGAGAATCGCCTCTTCGGCCACCCCGACGCGCGAGCCTTCCTCGCAGTGGGTGTGCTGGGCGGCTTCACGACGTTCTCCTCGTTCAGCCTGGAGACGCTGAACCTCGCACGGAGCGGGGAGTGGCTAGCGGCCGCGGCCAACGCGGTCGCATCCCTGGCGCTGTGCCTCGCGGCCGTCTGGCTGGGGCATGTCCTGGGCACCGCGCTGCAACGCTGACCAGCCCAGGTGGGGGGCGGGCTTTCCAACTGCGATTCTCACCCCCTGGATTCCCCGAGCCCGCCCGCGGGCCGCGGCCAAATGTGCTACATTCGCGCGCGGAGAGGTGCCGGAGCGGTCGAACGGGCTTGACTCGAAATCAAGTGTACGGGTAACCGTACCGTGGGTTCGAATCCCACCCTCTCCGCCAAGCTGCATCCCCAGTCAACGGCTTAGGACCACCCACCAGCATCGCAACATCCCGCCCCACATACGCTTGCTGCCTTCCGCTCGGCGTTGCCCCGAGTGAAGCCTCGAGGCGTCTCCGAGTCCGTGGCGCTGCGCTCGACGCGAAGACCCGGGTGCGCCACGTCGCCGGGTTCGAGCGCGGCCGGGCGAGCGTGCATTCGCTCCGGTGACGAAAAGCACCCCCGGCCCGATACCCAAGGAGAATCGTCCAAGCGCGGAAAGAATTAAAGACGATTCCCAGGACGATTCAGCCGCCAGAACCGATGCAGGCGCACGCAGCGAAATGGAAGTCGGTTTGCGGTGCGGGTCATTTCCGTTTGCATTTTTTGAATAGCGCGTTACTGGAGATTTCTTGACACTGCGATTCATGTAGGCTATATCGAACCATCCGCCGCGCGCGCTCGAGGCACAAGCACCACGCCGACTCTCGAATAAGCGCCAGCTCCCGAGTCCTCGTGCGGCAGAGTGGCCGTTGCTTTTGCTGCGATTCTTTTCTCCTCGAAGTCGACCGACGCCAAGCGAACCGGTTTCGACGATGGTTCGTCCGTGCGCTGGTCAGCACGAGTCCTCGCAAGAATTCGGACGAACAGGAGGGGAGCATGCCGGCACGATTGGTTCAAGTAACGCTCATCAACAACTCCCGTTTCCCCATCATTTGGCAGGATGACGGTCGGCCGCACGGGTGGTGGCAAGAGCCTTGGTATCCGTCGAACCTGAAGAACCTCAAGACAGGAGAGCAAGGAACGTGGCGGCTCGAGTCGGGAGGGATCATGACCGGCGTCGAAGGGTGGGCCTATTTCAGGATCGACGTCCCATCCACCGGGAATACCGGCGTCCGGACGGAGTATCTCAACCTGTGGTGGGAGCGCCCTTACATCGGTAGCTTCGCGAAGGAAACGACGCACTTCGTCCCCGATGGTGAATACGCGAAAGTCATGATCGTGGATCGCGGCTTCACGTCGCTGGGACAGTCGGACAGTTTCTTCGAGCCCGTTCCGTTTGGCGCATTCGTTCCTGCGACGGTACCGGTGTTCTTGGCGAACGACGCTGCGGGCACGCACATCTGGTGGATCGTCGAGGTCGTCGACTCGCCAGCGGCCGGACTCACGCTTCCTCTCGTCATAGGTCCAACGCACCGTTACGCCGATGCCGTCCTGATCAACGCCGAGCCAGCCGACGTCTGGGATTTGTTGACCAAAACCGGGCCCGCCAGCGCGTTCTGGCAACAGCAGGCAATAGAGTCCGACTGGAGAGTCGGATCGCCAATTCGCTTTATCGATGTGCGAGACAGGAACATCGCGGCCGAAGGGACGATCATCGAAGCCGCCCCGCCGAATCGACTGGTGTACACGATCAATACATCGGAACTAGAACAACTCCGTCCAGAATACGATCGGGATTCGCCGCCCCCGCCGCCGGCTCGTATCACGATTTCCATCGAGCCGCACGAGCGCGGCTCGAAGCTATCGCTGCTCCACGAGGAGCCGATGGCCCGGGGAGCGGTCAGAGATGTCCACGACGTCTGGAGATCGAGCCTGAGCGGGTTGAGACGCGCCTTCGAGAAACGGGGCCTGTCTGGTTAGCTTCCCGACCGGCTGCTGGCCGATCAGCAGGCTCGAGCCCGCCCGGCCGCGCGCACGCGCAGTTGGCCGCAGCCCGCCTCCACGTCCTGCCCCGCCGAGCGCCGGAGCTTCACGAGCACGCCGCGCGCATGAAGACGACGGGCCATCTCCGCCGCCCGCGCCCACGGCGTGCGCGCAAAGCCCGCGCCCTCCACGGCGTTGAACGGAATGAAGTTCAGCACGGCGTACTTGCCGGCGAGGAGCTCGGCCACGCGCTCCACCTCGTCGTCGCCATCGTTCACGCCCGCGAGTAACGTCCACTGATACTGCGTCGGGTACGTCGTCACGCGCGCGTAGCGCTCCGCGAGCTCCACGAGCTCGGCAGGATCGATGCGCGGCGCGCGCGGCAGGAGCTCGCGCCTGAGCTCCGGCTTGGTCGTGTGCAGCGACAACGCGAGCGCGGGCCGCACCCGCGCCGCGTGCAGCCGCTCGAACAGGCGCCGATCGCCCACCGTCGATACCACGATGTTCTTCCAATGCAGGCCGCCTTCCGTGCCGAGCAGGTCGACGGCGTCGAGCACGTTGTCGAGGTTGTGGGCGGGCTCGCCCATGCCCATGAGCACCACGCGGCGGATCGCGCGCCGCGCGCGGGCGAGCGCCACTTGCGCGACGATCTCGGCACTGCCGAGCTGGCGCTCGAGCCCGCAGCGGCCGGTCATGCAGAAGCGACAGCCGACGGCGCAGCCCACCTGCGTGGACACGCACACGCCGTCGCCCGGGAGCAGCACGCTCTCCACCGTCCGGCCGTCGGCGAGACCGAGCAGCAGCCGGCTCGAGCCGTCTGCGCTCCGGTGCTCGGCGCGCGGCAGCGCCAGAGCCGCCCACGCGGCCGAGAGCTCGGGCAACGCCGCCTCGAGTTTCCGCGGAAACTCGGCGAGGTGCGCGAAGGCGTCGAGCGGCAGGCCGCGCACCCACGCGCGCAGCACGAGCGTCTCGTGCCGCGGCTTCGCGCCGGCGGCGCGCAGCTGCTCCCTCAACGCCTCGAGTCGCACGAGCCCGTCCCTGAGCGCGGTGGCGCTACTCGTCCGCCATGTTGCGCGGCGGCATGTCCTCCGGCCTGTCCGTCCACTGGATCTCGGGCCACACGTGCACGCGCGACTTGAACTTCCACCCGTCGCGCGTCTTCACGAACGTGTCCTCGTAGCCGCCTTCCCAATGGACGATGTCGCCGCGGTCGTTCGTGTCGTTGGTGACGACGAGCAGCGTGGAGATGGCCTTGGCGCCTTCCGGAGTGGGCGTGATCACCGGGTTGATGTTGATGTGGTACATGGGCTTGCCGGGGCGCGGTCGGCATCCGCCCGGGCCGCCGCCGCCCGCGCGAGCGAGCTCCTCCCGCCCGCGGAACCAGATCTTCGCTCCGCCGCCCCACTCCGACGACACGCCGAACGTGCCGTCCTCGGTGAAGAGATCGGCGTAGTCGTAGCCCGAGTTGGTGCAGTTGTCGAGCACGTGCGTATAGCGGTCCATGAGCTGCCGGATGTCGAGGTAGTCCTGCGCCTGCAGGTCGGCGCCGCCCCTCTGGGCGACGGCCACGGCCGCGATGAGCGCGGCGCCCGCTGCGAGCAAGAGCCCGTACACGCTTCTTCTCATGCTTTTCTCGCTCATCTCTGGAATCTGGAAGCCCCCGGCAGTGCGAATGACCCTTCCGTGTGCCGGACTGCGAGGGCATTGTAACCGGGCCGGTCCTTGCCCGCGCCGGGCGCCACGGCCTCACAAACGCCGGCCGCTATGGCATCCTTCTGCTCCCGCCCCTCGTGTTTTGGGCAAAGGAGCTGCGAGTACGATGAGCACCGTTGCGCAAACGACAGAATTCCCCGTTCCCAAGCCGAGCTTCGTTACCCTGCAAGGCCACATCCTCGAGCAGCAGAGCGAGTATCCAGAAGCCTCGGGCACGTTCTCCTGGATTCTGTCGGCGCTCGCCATCTCCGCGAAGATGATCGCCACGCACGTGCGGCGGGCGCGCCTCGACGACGTGCTGGGCGCCGTCGGCCGCGAGAACGTGCAGGGCGAGCAGCAGCAGAAGCTCGACGTCATCGCGAACGAGATCCTGCTCACCACGCTGAGCCGCCGCGATGGCGTCGCGATCGTCGCCTCGGAGGAGAACGAGGAGCCGGTCCTCCTGCGAACCAGCCGCTCGGGCGAGCAAAAGTACTGCGTGCTGTTCGACCCGCTCGATGGCTCTTCCAATCTCGACGTGTGCGGCTCGGTCGGCACGATCTTCAGCATCCTGCGCCAGGATCCGAGCTTGCCGCGGCCCGAGGATTCGCTGCTGCAGCCGGGCTTGAAGCAGGTGGCCGCGGGCTACGTGCTCTACGGTCCTTCCACGGTGTTCGCGCTCACCATCGGGCACGGCGTGGACCTGTTCGTGCTCGATCCCGCGTACGGCGCCTTCATGCGCGTGGAGCAGAAAGTGCGAATTCCCCAGTCGGGCAAGATCTACTCCGTCAACGAAGGCAACCGGCACACGTTCCCGGAGGGCTATCGCAACTATCTCGACTGGGCCCAGAGCCAGACGTACTCCACCCGCTACGTCGGCACGATGGTGGCCGACGTGCACCGCACGCTGCTCAAAGGCGGCGTGTTCATGTACCCGCCCACCAAGAAGGCCCCGCAGGGCAAGCTGCGGCTCATGTACGAGGCGAACCCCATGGCCATGCTCGTGGAGCAGGCGGGCGGGAAGGCGTTGGCCGGACCGGGCCAGCGGATTCTCGAGGTGCAGCCCAAGGACATTCACCAGCGCACGCCGGTGATCCTGGGCAGCCCGGACGAGGTGGAGCACGTCGTCCGGCATTTGGCCTGAGGGTTACGAGCGAAGATCGCGGCTGGAAAGCCGCTCCCACCTGGCCATCTGCTCCCACCTGGCCATCTGCTCCCACCTGGCCAGTCTATGGTGGGGGCCATTCTATGGTGGGAGCGCCTTTCTAGGCGCGATTCTTTGCTTAGCGGCGCGGACAACTGCAACTACGGAGGCGCGCCGCCCTTTCTAGGGGTGCTGCGGCCGGCGGCGCGCCCGCGCGCCGCCGGCCGGTGGATCAGCGTCCGAAGTTGGCTCGGATTCCCACGGTCCAGCCGAGGTCACCGCTGTCGATCAGCAGCCCGCCGGTCAGCGCGAGCGACGGATTGAGATAGTACCGGCCTCGCAGATCCAGCAGCGTGTTGGAGTCCTCCACGTCCACGTGGCGGATGGCGCCTTCGAGCTCGACGTCGTTGTTCGCCCGGTAGCGCAACCCCAGGGCGAGCCCGTACCCGTCCTCGTCCGCATCCCCGAACGGCGTGTCCACTTCGGCGTTCACCCAGGTGACCTCGCCAATCAGGTCGAGATTCGACTGCACCGAGCGGCGCACACCCACGCCGACCGAGAGCATGGAGCTATCGATGTTGCCCTCGTGGTCGAGGTCGGTGTAGTCGCCCGTGAGATAGAAGAGATCGGTAAGCTCGACGGCACCGCGTAGCTGGAGGCCGTCACCGTCCACGTCGAACGATCCTACGTCGTTCTCGACATCCACGTAACCGACGTCCACGTACGTGTAGCTGAAGCCACGGCTCGCTTCCTGCTGCGCATTGGCGGCCATCGGCAGAACCGCGAGCCCGATGAGACCCAAAACTTTCTTCATACGCTTCTCACTCTTTTCCCTGTGGTTGTGCGGCGGCGGGGCAACGGTGTCGAACAGCCCTGCGTGTACCGCCGAGCGGCGCATCCTACCCCGCGACGCGGCGCGGAATTGTGAACCGCCTCATACGCCGCCGTCCAGGCCCGTTATGTCGATCTGCTATCGATAAGCACGTCTCGACAGGAAAGCGGCTTTCCGGCCGCGGCGCTGCAGGGCGTCGCCAAATGAAGACACTGCACCGGCAAGACGTTGCTACGCCTCGAATGCGGCGCGCCGGTGGCACGCATGTTGCAGACGTTGGCGACAAAGCCATCCGAATGAAGCACGCTACGGAACTCCCACATCGCGCCGCGGTGCAGTTCCTCGTCGAAGGCGACACCTGCTGGCGCCGCGCGACGGCGGACCGCGCGTCCGTGCTGATCGATGCGGCCGAGTACTTCGGCGCGCTCCGCGAGTCGCTGCTCGCCGCTCGGCGCTCCGTGTTCATCCTCGGCTGGGAGATCAACAGCCGGGTTCGGTTACGGGGCGCGCACGAGCCGACGGACGACGCCGCTCCGCAGCACCTCGAGCGGTTGCTGCGCTGGCTCGTGCGCCATCGCCCCGAGCTCGAGATTCGCATCCTGCTGTGGGATTACTCCCTGCTCTACGCGCTCGAGCGCGAGCTGTTCCCGAGCCTCATGTTCGGCTGGCGCAAACCCCGGCGCATCGACATCCTGCTCGACGATCAGTTGCCGCTCGGCGCCTGCCACCACGAGAAGATCGTGGTGGTGGACGACTGCGTGGCGTATTGCGGCGGCGTCGATCTCACGCTTGGTCGCTGGGACACGCCCGAGCACCGCCTCGCCGATCCGCGCCGGCAAGATCCCGGCTGCGGCGAGTACCGGCCCACCCACGACGTGCAGATGGTCGTCGACGGCGACGCGGCGAAGGCGCTCGCGGAGCACGTGCGAGAGCGCTGGAGCGCGGCCGGCGGCAAGCCGCCGAAGCCGTTCTCGCCGGCAGGCGACTGCTGGCCGCGCTCCGTGACGCCGCAATTCGAGCGCGTGCCGGTCGGCATCTCGCGCACCTCGGCCGCGGAGACCGCCCAGCGCGAGATCCGCGAGGTGGAGCGGCTCACCGCCGCGGCGCTCGGCCGCGCCGAGCGGCTCGTGTACATCGAGAACCAGTACATCACGGCCAAGGTCGCGATGGAGGCGCTGCTCATGCGCATGCGTGCGCAGCCGTCGCTCGAAGCCATCGTGGTGACCAACGCCGTGCAGTCGGGCTGGCTCGAGGCTCAGACGATGGGCGTCGGCCGCGCGCACTTCATGCGGGCGTTCCAGGAGCCGCGCGTGCGCCGCCGCATCCATTTCGTCTATCCCGTGATCACCACGGCCGAGGTGACGTTCGCCGGCGATGAAGCGCCGGAGGGCGCCGACGGCGACGTGGCGATCAACGTGCACTCGAAGCTGCTCGTCGTGGACGACACGCTGCTCCGGGTGGGCTCGTCGAACCTCAACAACCGCTCGATGGGTCTCGACACGGAGTGCGACCTCGCCATCGAGGCGGCGACCGGCCGGCACCGTGCCGCGATCGCCGAGGTGCGCAACCGCCTGATCGCCGAGCACCTCGGCACGGATGCGCACACGGTGGCGTGCGCGCTCGCGAGCGGCGCGCCGGTGATGCGCAGCCTCAACGCCGTCGCGCCCGGCGCCCCGCGGGCGCTGCGCAAGCTGCCGCCGCCCGCGCTCGAGGAGCCGTCGGAGCTCGTGCTCGAGATCGGCGACCCCGAGCGTCCGGTCACGCCCGAGCGCCTGGTGCACGAGGTGCTGGGATTGAAGCGCCACCGCTACGAGATCCGCTGGGGCATTAAGCTCCTCGCGCTCGTCGCGCTCGTGGCGCTGCTCGCGCTGCTCTGGCAGATGGTGCCGACGGACGAGCTCGGCATCGCGGAACGCGTGCAGTCGCTGCTCGAGCGCATCGAGACGAGCCGCTGGCGCGTGCCGCTCGTGCTCGCGAGCTTCGTGGTGGGCAGCATCGCGCTCGTGCCCGTCACGGCGCTCATCGCCGCCACGGCGATCGTGCTCGGCCCGCTGCAAGGGTTCGTGTGGGCATCGGCCGGCGCGCTGCTCGGCGCGACCGCGGGCTATTGGGCCGGCAGAGCGGTCGGCCGCGGCGCCTTGCGCAATCTGCTCGGCAAGACGATGTCGCGCGTCGAGCGGCAGCTCCGCCGGCGCGGCGTGCTGACGGTGGCCGTGCTGCGCACGCTGCCGGTGGCGCCGTTCGCCCTGGTGAACGTGATCCTCGGCGTATCGCCCATCCGCTACCGCGACTTTCTGCTCGGCAGCGCGCTCGGCATGCTGCCGGGCGTGGCCGCCATCGCCCTGTTCGGCGACCGCCTGGTGAAGCTCTGGACCGAGCCTTCGCTCGCCAACGTGGGGCTGCTCGCCGCCGCTGCCGTCGTGTGGCTGGCGGCGGTGCTCGGCACGCAGCATCTGGCCAACCGCCTCGGCCGGCGATGACTCGAGACGACTCGGTGATCCGCGCGCTGACGTGGAACGTGCACGGCTGCGTGGGGCGAGACGGCGTGTACGATCCGGAGCGCGTGGCACGGGTGCTCGAGGCGGAGCAGCCCGACATCGCAGCGCTGCAGGAGATCGACGCGCGCACGGCGCGCGCCGTGGCGCCGGATCTCTTCTCGTACTTCGGCAACCTCTTCAGCGGCTGGACGTGGGTCGCCGCGCACACGATCGTCGCCAAGGACGGCCACTACGGCCATCTCGTCATGAGCCGCTGGCCCGTGGAGTCGCTCGGCACGGAGGAGCTCACCGTCGGCCGCTTCGAGCCGCGCGCGGCCATCTTCGGCACCGTCCGCTCGCCGCGCGCCGACATCGTCGTGATGTCCGTGCACTTGGGCCTCTGGTTCTTCGAGCGCCGGCGGCAGTATCGGCGCCTGCGCGCGCGGCTCAACGCGATCTCCGCCCGGCCGATGGTGGCGCTCGGCGACTTCAACGACTTCCCGGGCCGCGGCATGGCCGAGCGGAACCTGTGCCCGCCGTTCCAGCCGGTGCCGCCGCTCGCCACCTACCCTTCGCGCCTGCCGCTGCTGCCGCTCGATCGCATCTGGTACACGGAGCCTCTGGAGCTCGTCTCGTCGGCCACGCTGCGCGATGCGGGCCGCGTGTCCGATCACCTGCCGATCCTGGCAAGCTTCAGGCTTGCGTAGCACGGCCCGCGGACGAGGGGAACGCGGCGCATCCGCTATACTCGCTGCGCATCGATGCCTCACGCGTCCGCCTGAGCAAAGCCATGAAGATCGCATCCGCACTCCTGGTCGCTCTTGCCCTGCTCGGCCTGCACGAGGCGACGGCGCAGCCGCCGTCCAGTTCGCCGAGCCCGATCATCCATCAGGACGCGCTGATCAAGGTGTCGCAGCACGTGTACGTCATACCCGACGAGGACGTGCCCCTCGTGCCCAACGTCGGCATCGTCGTGGGCGAGCGCGCCACGCTCGTGATCGACACGGGGCTCGGGGAGCGCAACGGCGCCATCGTGCTCGGCGAGGCGCGCAAGGTGTCGGCCGCCGAGCGGCTCTATGTGGCGGCCACGCATTTCCATCCGGAGCACGACCTGGGCGCGGGCGCGTTCCCCGACGACGCCGTGCTGGTCCGCTGGAGCGGCCAGCAAGCGGAGGCCGACGAGACGGGCGTCGAGACCATCCGGCGGTTCTCGGGCTTCTCTCCGGTCGTCGCCGAGCTCCTCGACGGCGCCACGTATCGTGCGCCGGACGTGCTCTTCCACGACGAGCTCAAGCTCGATCTCGGCGGCGTGCGCGTGCGCATCTGGGGCGCGGGGCCGAATCACACGCGCGGCGACACGGTGTTCTTCGTCGAGGAGGACCGCGTGCTCTTCACGGGCGACGTGGTGATGTCCGTCTTTCCCAGCGTGAGCGCGCAATACGCGAGCTACGACAAGTGGCTCGCGAACCTCGACGCGTTCGAGGCGCTCGAGCCCGCGGTCATCGTGCCCGCGCACGGCCGCATGGGCGACACGAGCCTGATCCGCCGCTATCGCGAGTACCTCACGGCCGTGCGCGAGCGCGTGCGGGAAGCGAAGCGCACCGGGGCGTCCGTGGAAGAAGCGCAGCGCCGGCTCGCGGCGGACATCGAGGCGGAGTTCGCCGACCTCACGACGCCGCGGGGCTCCGCCGGACGGATCGCCGCGGCGATCCAGGCGGCGTACCGCGAGTAGCAGCGGCACGCCATCCCGGCGGCGGATCGCACGGCCGCATGGGCGATAATTCGCCCATGCGGTTCGCCACGCTCCCTCCCCTGTCGCTGTACGTGCACCTGCCGTGGTGCCTGCGCAAGTGCCCGTACTGCGATTTCAACTCGTACGAGGCGCGGGGCGCCCTGCCCGAGGACGCCTACGTCGACGCGCTGCTGCGCGACCTCGACGCGGAGATCCCCTACGCCCAGGGCCGCGCCGTGCAGAGCGTCTTCATCGGCGGCGGCACGCCGAGCCTGTTCTCGGGGCGCGCCATCGACCGGCTGCTCGTCGGCATCCGCGCGCGGCTGCCGCTGACGGCCCATGCCGAGATCACGCTCGAGGCGAATCCCGGCGCCGCGGAAGCGGAGCGCTTCGCCGAGTATCGCGACGCCGGCGTGAATCGCCTGTCGATCGGCGTGCAGTCGTTTCGCGACTCGCAGCTGAAGGCGCTCGGCCGCGTGCATTCCGCCGCCGAGGCCGTGCGGGCCGCGGAGCTCGCGCGGCGCGCCGGCTTCGACGACGTGAATCTCGACCTGATGTACGGCCTGCCGGGCGACGACCCGGACGGCGCGCTCGCCGATCTCAAGACCGCCGCCGCGCTCGAGCCGACACACCTCTCGTGGTACGAGCTCACGCTCGAGCCCGGCACGGCATTCCATCGCCATCCGCCGCCGCGGCCCGACGAGGACGTCGTGCTCGAGATCGAATCGCGCGGACGCGAGCGGCTCGCGGCGGCAGGCTTCGGCCGCTACGAGGTGTCGGCGTACGCGCGGCCGGGCCATCGCTGCGTCCACAACCTCAACTACTGGCAGTTCGGCGACTATCTCGGCATCGGCGCAGGCGCCCATGGCAAAGTCACGCTCGGCTCCGATGCTTCCCGCGAGCTCGGGGAAAGCCACGTGATCCTGCGGCGGGCAAAGACGCGCAACCCGCGCACGTACATGGAGACCGCGGGCTCCCCGGCCGCCGTCACCGTGGAGCGCATCGAGGAGCCGCGGCAAGCGGTGCTGGAGTTCATGATGAACGCGCTGCGGCTCCCGGACGGCGTCGACGCGGACTCCTTCGAGCAGCGGACCGGGCAGTCGCTCGCGGCCGTGCACGAGCCGCTGGCAGAGGCCGAGCGCCGCGGGTGGCTCCGCGTCGAGCCGCGCCGCGTGACGCCCACCGCCGACGGTCTGCGGTCGCTGAACCGCCTGTTGCAGCTCTTCTGAGCGCGAGGTCGGTATACTCCGGGGTCGGAGCCGCCAGGCATCGCCGTCGGGCGCGTGGCTTCGCGCCGCGGCGCGGTTGCTCGTCTTGATTTCATCTGGGGGACGCGAAGTGATTGCGAACGTTGTCGAAGATTCATCGGCGCTGCCGGAGCGCGCGAAGCGGGTAGCGAAGATCGCCGACCGGCATGCCGACTGGGGCGACCGCGAGGGCCGGCTCGCCGACGAGGTCGTGGAAGCCCTGCACGAGGAGGGCCTGTTCGGCATGTGGGTGCCGCGCGTCGTGCGCGGCGGTGCCGAGCTCGACCCGCTCTCCTCCCTGCGCGTCATCGAGAACCTCGCGTATGGCGATCCGTCCGCGGGCTGGGTGCTCATGGCCACGGCGCTCGCCACGGGCACCGGTGCCGCCTATCTCGGCGATGACGCCGTGAAGGAGCTCTTCAAAGGCCCGCGCATGCCGGTCATCGCCGGTCAGGGCACGCGGCCCGGCACCGCCAAGCCGCACAAGGACGGGTTCCTCCTGTCCGGCTCGTGGAGCTTCGCATCCGGCATCAAGCACGGCACGCACATCCACACGCTCGGCGTCATCGAGACCACCGGCGAGCCGCGCATCTTCGTGCTGCCCGTGGAGCAGGCGAAGCTCATCGACAACTGGGACGTGATGGGGCTCAGGGCCACCGGCAGCATCGACTACACGATCGACAACGCGTACGTGCGCGAGGACTACACGCACTTCGCCACCACCGAGACGCCCAAGCGCGGCGGCAGCCTGTACAGGGCGGGCATCATCGGCTTCGCCTGCATGTGTCATTCCGGTTGGGCGCTCGGCATCGGCCGCCGCATCCTCGACGAGCTGCTCGCGCTCGTGCATTCCAAGCGCGGCCGCCCGGGCTCGCTCGGCTCGAGCGAAAGCTTCCTCGAGCAGTACGCGAAAGCGGAAGGCACGTATCGCTCCGCGCGCGCGCTCGTGTTCGAGGCGTGGAACGACGCGAAGGAAACGCTCGAGCGCGGCGATCCGCTCTCCGTGCGGCAGCACTCGCTGATCCGGCTCGCGATGGCGCACGTGACCTGGTCGTCGCACGAGGTGGCCACGTTCGCGTACAGGGCGGCGGGCACCACGGCGCTGCGCGCGGGCACGCTGCAGCGGCTGTTCCGCGACATGCACGCGGGCACGCAGCATCTCGTCGCATCGCCGCTCGTCTACCGCTCGCTGGGCCGCGAGCTCGCGGGGCTTGCGGACGGACAGATGTGGCGCTTCGTGGAGCTGATCGACGCGCCCAAATCGTAGCGCTCGCCGTCGCGAGCCTCCGGGCGCGCGGCGGGCGGCTCGCGCCGCGCGCCCGTGCCGCTATGCGCTCTTCCGGGCACGCTCGCGCAGCACCTCGCGCGCCGCGCGGGCGCCGCTCGCGAGCGCGCCGGCCACGGTGGCCGACTGCCCGCCCACGTCGGCCGCCTCGCCCGCGAAGAACAGCGTGTCCTCGAGCGGCCGCGCGAGCGCGGCCCGGGCGCCGGCGCCGCCCGCGACCACGTAGCTATAGGCGCCGCGCGCGAACGGATCGCCCTGCCAGTCGTGCACGAACGCTCGCTCGAGCGTTCGCCGCAGCCGGCGCCCGTTGAACAGCTTGGCGAGACTCGCGAGCGCGGCGCGCACCAGCGCGTCGCTGTCGGCGCCCGCGAGCTTCGCGGCGTTAGAGCCGGCCGACCACGCGACGAGCAGCGGCGTGCGCAGCGGCAACGTGGTCCAGAAGGTGGGGAACACGGCCCCGGGCGCGTGGAAGAACGCGGCGTCGCGGTAACGCCCGCCGTCCACCTCTTCCCAGAAAGGCGCACGGAAGCGGAGCAGCACTTTGATCACGCACCCTGCCGCGAGCTTCGCGAGGGGGGCGCGTTTCGCCGTGAGCGGCGGGTCGAAGCGCACGGCGTGCGGCGCATCCGGCGGCGCCTGGAGCACGCCGAGCGGCAACGTGACAACGGCGCGAGCCGCCTGCGCCTCGAACGGCCGCCCGCGCGCCGTCCCGGCCGCCGTGACGCGGCCGGGCACCCAGCGCACCTCCCGCACCACGCTGCGCAGCCGCACCTCCGCCCCCGCCTTCTCGGCCGCGCGCCGCAATTGCTGCATGAGCCGGCCGTAGCCGCCGAGCGGCCGATAGCTCGGCGCGCCCGGGACGCCGGCGTCGACCCACTCCGCGAGCGTATCGTGCGTGCTCACGCGAGTCGCGTCGGCGGCGTCGTAACCCTCCACGAGCCTGCGGGCGAGCTCGCGCACGCGCGGCGGCCACGCGCGCGCGGGACCCGCGAGGAACTCGGCGAAGCTCACGTCGGTGCGCGGCCGCGGGGTGCGCTCTATCCAGTCATGTAGCTCTGCAAACGAGTTGTCCTCGCGGCGCAGCGTGCCGCGGCGCAGCGTCCAATGGCTCCGCGGCGTGTCGACGAGCACGCCGCCGGTGCGCTCGATCCACTCGAGCGTGATGCGCGGGCGGCCGTGAACGAACTCCGCGCCGAGCTCGATCGGAACGGCGAGCGCGCCGTCCTCCACCGTGAAGATGCGCCCGCCGACCCGCTCGCGCGCCTCCAGCACGCAGACCGATCGCCCCGCGCTAGCGAGGGCATGCGCGGCGGCGAGACCCGCGGCGCCGCCGCCTAGGATCAGCACGTCGAACGAGGACGCCGGCGCGTGCCGCCTCATCGCCCGCAGCCTCCCCGTAACGGCAAGTACGGGCGCGTAATGTTTTGCATAACTCGACCAAATTCGTGACGTCGTTCTCGCGCCATCGACAGGTGCTCGCAGGAATTACGGACGAAGCGGCGTTCTCGGGTAAATTGTGGCCGCTCACCGGTTGTTACAAGGATAAGAACAACATGCTCTCGCTGTTCGGTAGACAAAAGACTTGGTCGTCCGATCTCTTGACCTTACCGTCGTACTGCGTGCCGACCGAAGAGGTGAGCAGCCTCAGGGACAAGCGCGAAGCGCAGCTGCAATGGATGCGCGCGAAGGGCATGACGTACCTCGGTGATCCTGCGCGGCGAGTGGAGAAACGCCCTCCGCGGCCCGTCACGCCCACCGTGCGGCTCGTGAGCCTGCGCAGCCACGCCGCGGACGCCGCGCCGGCGGAGTCGCTGGAGATCGGGCGCGACGTCTGACGCTCGCGGGCCCACGGGGCCCGGACATTGCGGGGCGCGCGGATCCACGATCCACGCCGGGAGGATGCCATGGCGGGCGCGGATCGAGGATTCGCGCCCGCCCCGTGCGACGACGAGGCCGTGCGGAGAAGAAGCGCGGCTGGAAAGCCGCTCGCCGTATGCTTCGTTACCGGCGGTAGCGGGCCGCGATGCCCTCCAGGCGTTGATCGATGCTTTCGCGGTCGAGCCAGCGGCCGCGCACCATCACCCCTTCGATGCGCGACAGCGCCCGCACGTCCTCCAATGGGTTACCGGAGACGAGGATCAAGTCCGCCGCGAGCCCTTCGCGGATCGTGCCGAACTCGTCCTCCGCCTCGAAGAACACCGCCGGGTTGACCGTACCCATGCGCAGCGCCTCGTACGGCGTGAGCCCCGCTTCCACCATCGCGACGAGCTCGTGGTGCAGCGAGAAGCCCGGCACGTTGAACACTTGCGGCGCGTCGGAGCCGAGCAGCAGCCCCGCACCCGCGTCGTGCAGCGCCTTCAATAGCTCGCGGCGCACCTGCACGAGCTGCCGCGCCTTCTCCGCGCTGTAGCCGGGTGAGCTCATGAGCTGCCGCTTGGCCGCCGCCCACTGCTCGCGCGTCTGCGGCGACACGTACGCCATCTCCGGGCGCGCGAGCAGCTCCTCCACCGTGGGAGACGGCGCGGCGAAGTGATCGATGAGCGTCTGCGTCGGCACGTTCCAGACACCGGCGGAGACCGTGGCCGACACCGCGGCCGGGATGCGGCTCCTGTCCACGGCGTCCGCGAGCGCGAGGCCGAAGAATCCCGCCGGCCCGCGCTTCTCCTCCGGCACGAGGAACTGCACGTAACCGTCGAGGTGGTCGATGGTGGCCTGTCGCGCCTCGATGGCTCGCATGACGCCCACGTCCTCCGGCACGTGGCCCGCGAGCTCGATGCCGACGGACTGCGCCGCCTGCACCGCGGCGTCGTATTCCGCGCGCGTGGGGCCGGGGTGCACCTTCACGAAGTCGTAGCCGTCCCGCGCCTGCTCGCGCACCATGCGCGACGCGTCGTCCGGGCCGTTCACGCGCTGGTCGTTGAGCGAGGGGCCCGACGTGTAGAGCCTCGGGCCCAGCACCGCGTGACGCTCGAGCTGCTCTCGCAGCTCGAGATGCATGGGCTGACCGAGCATGCCGCGCGCCGTCGTGACCCCGTTCGCGACGTACAGGAACAGCACTTCCTCGACCGCGTCGCGATCGCCCCCGGGCACGTGCGCGTGCATCTCGGCCAGGCCCGGCACGAGATAGCGGCCGCGGCCGTCGACCACGCGCGCCTCGCGGGGAACGTTCGCCGCCGAGGAAGGCCCGATCGACTCGATGCGCTCGCCGCGCACGATCACCGTCTGCGCTTCGAGCACCCGCTCCGTGTCCATGGGAACCACGTTCACGTCGCGGAACACGGTGACCTCTTGCGCCACGGCGGACCCGATGGCGAGCGCGGCGCAGGCGAGCGCCGCGAGGGTGCGGAGCGGCCATTCGATTCGCATGACTTCCTCCTCGCCGACGCGCATCAATGCGTCATGGCATAGATCACGTAGTTCACGCCGAAGCGGTACGCGGTAGCCGTCATGGGCGCCGGATAGCCCGGGTCGTCGGCGTGCTCCCATGCGTCGCCCATGTCGATGTTGTGGTTGATGGCGACCATGAGCCGGCCGTGATCGTCATAGATGCCGCGCCAATGCGGCGGGCCCTCCATCGCCTGCCAGCGGACGTGCCGCTCGCCGGGGATCTGCGTGCGCTCGTCCAGGCTGAACAGGATGTTCATGAGCATGTCGTCCTGCGGGATGTCCACGATCGGCCGGTCGGGGAGCACCTCGCGCATCGCTTGCTGGAAGATCGACCATTCGTACTCGCCGTGGAAGTCGTCCACCACGAGGAAACCGCCGCGCAGCAGATACTCGCGCAGGCGCCGGGCCTCCTCCGGCGACGGCTGCCAGTAGCCGCGGGCCACCTGCTGGGCGAAGAGCCACGGGTAGTCGAAGATGCGGTCGTCCGTGAGCGGCAGGTGGCGGCTGTCCTTGGAGACCTCGACGCGCGTCATGCGCTCGATGGCGGGCAGGATATGGGCCTCTGCGTGCGGGTAGTCGATGGCCCACCACGGATTGCACCACCCGCGCGAGCCCGCGCAGCCGCGGGTGCCGTAGGCGAGGCGCGCCATGTGGAACTCCGCCTCGGGCGGCTCGCGCGCACTCGAGACGCCGGCGCGCAAGAACCCTTGCCCGCTCGCGAGCCCCGCGAGCAAGCAAGCGACGAGACCGGCCGGCAGCAAGGTCCGGCCTCGGAGCAGCCTGCGGCGTCCCACAACGACCCCTGTTGCCTTGCGCTCATACTAGCAACATCGCGGCTGGCCGCGATAACGGGGCGCACGTGGAGCCGCCGCGCCTTGTGAAGCCGGGCGTGGTTGGCTACCTTGCGCGGTGCGCGAGCTCGCCGCCGGCCGGCCGCGAGCGCCAGACCGTCCGAGGAAACGCAAGTTGTCGTCGAGCCTGTCGAAGCTCTCGATCGAGCAGATTCGCGAGCGCTATGCGCGCCCCGATCGCCCCGTCACGCCGCAAACGCTGTCGAAGCTCAAGCGCGACCCCCGCCAGGGCGTGCGGCAGATCTACGAAGCGCTGAAGAAGCGCTACGAGCGCGAGCGCTCGGAGCGCCAGCGGCTCGATGCGATGCTCAACTTCGAGCGCGTGCTGTGGCGCTCGGGCGTGGAACGCATCGCGGGCGTGGACGAGGCGGGCACGGGGCCGCTCGCTGGCCCCGTCGTGGCCGCGGCCGTGGTGTTTCCGCCGCACACCGAGCTGCCCTGCGTCGACGACTCGAAGCGGCTCGACCCGGAGCAGCGCGCGGAGGCGGAGCGCGCGATCCGCGCGGCGGCGGCCGGCATCGGCATCGGCGTGGCGGACGTCGGCGAGATCGACCGCATCAACATCTATCAGGCGGCGCTGCTGGCGATGCGGCGCGCGGTGGAGGCGCTGCCGATGCCGCCGCAACACGTGCTCGTGGACGCCCGCGACATACCCGGCGTGAACGTGCCGCAGAACCGCTTCTACAAGGGCGACGGCATCAACTTCTCCATTGCGGCGGCGTCGATCATCGCGAAAACGCACCGCGACCGCCTCATGGACGAGCTCGCGCGCGAGTATCCCGAGTACGGCTTCGAGCGGCACAAGGGGTACGGCACTCCGGAGCATCAGGAGGCGATCCGGCGGCACGGGCCGTGCGCCATCCACCGCATGTCGTTCACGTTCATTCGCGAGCTCTGCGGCGACTACTCGCCGCGCTTCTACGAGCTCAAGCACCGCCTCGAGCGCGCCCGCGACCACGCCGTGCTGGCGGCGCTCGAGGAGGAGGTCATGGCCTGCCGGGGCGACCTCCCGGAGGAGGAGCAGCGCAAGCTGCGCCTCATGCTCACGCGCCGCTGGAAGACGCTCTGATTCGGCGCCGGTGCCGAGCCGCACGCGCGGGGCCGGATGAAACCGGAATCAGACCGAAATGAAACCGAAATGAAACCAATTCGCTCGCCGCTCGTCTCTTTCCTTGAGGGAAGCGACGGGTGGCTGCAATGGGCAAGATTTTCGGAATCGGCTGGGCGAAGACGGGCACGACGACGCTCGGTACCTGCTTCAAGATCCTGGGTTACAAGCACCAGGGACAGCGCCTGGACCTGGTCGACCATCTGCCCGGGAACCGCCTCGAGCCGATCCTCGCGGTGGCCGCGCGCAGCGATACCTTCGACGACTGGCCGTGGATCCTCCTCTACCAGGAGCTGGATCGGGCATTCCCGGGTAGCAAGTTCGTGCTCACCCTGCGCGACAGCGACCGGTGGCTGCGCAGCTACCGCAACATGCTGCGCACGGAGCCGCCGCCGTCGGCCGAGCTGCGGCGCCGACGCCGGATCCTCTACGGGTTCGACGTCGAGACCGCCACGGACGAGCAGCTCGTGGCCCGATACGAGGCGCACAACCGCGACGTGCTCGCCTATTTCGAAGGCCGGTCCGACGCATTGCTCACGGTGAACTGGGAGGCTGGCGACGGCTGGGAGCGGCTCTGCGCCTTCGTCGGCAAGCCGGTGCCGGATCGCCCGCTCCCCCACGCCAACCGCGGCTCGTACGGCCTCTCGTCCACCGCCGCGCGCCTGCTGCCCCGGCTGCTGCGCAAGCTCGGGTTGCCGGCTCACTCGAAGGCTCTCGGCGCTCGCTGACCGGGCTCTCGCCGCCGCCCAAGCGAGCCGCTCGCGGGCGGCAGCGAGCTACGGCGCCCGGGCCTTGCTACGGGGCGCCGCGTCGCGCGTGATCCAGCGGGTCCCGGCCCGGTCCGCGCCCACGGTCATGCTGCTCGCACCCGATGCGCTCCACACGGTCACGAGCACCTGATCGTCCGACGCGCCGGCATCCGGCGTGTAGCACACGGTGTCGGCCACGATGCGCGAGCCGGGCCGCTTGTGCTGCTCGCACACGGTTTCGCCGCCGAAGTCCGCGAGCTCCACGGTCTTGACCTCGGGGTCGACGACCGCCGCGCCGAACGACGCGCGCGGCGCGTCGCGGCGGTCGTTCGAAGGAGCCGTAGCGGCGCATCCGCCGAGCGCAACGGCTCCGCAAAGAAAAAGAACCATGCACGACCTCCACATGGCGCTCGCCCCTCCTTGCGCGCGGCGCTCGCGCCGCCGCCCGCGCTCGTTGTGAGCCGGACGCGAGGCAGGATTCGTGCCAGCGCGGGCCGGACGGGGCGCGACCGCTGGTCGACCCGGGCGCTTGCGTTTCGCGAGGCGCGGTTCAGACTGGGCGGGTGAGCGTCGACACGCCGAGCGCCGCCCGTCTGGCAGCCGAGACCTGGCCGCCGCTGCCCTACGAGGCGTGGAAGGACACCTACGCCACGCTCCACATGTGGACGCAGGTGGTCGGGAAGGTTGCGCTCCGCCACGCGCCGCCGCTCAACCACGGCTGGGGCAGCGCGTTCCATCTCACTCCCCACGGCCTGCGCACGGCGCTGCTCGCGCACGGCGAGCGCGACTTCGCGATCGAGTTCGACTTCCTCGCGCATCGGCTCGTGATCGACACGTCGGACGGCGCGAGGCGCACGATTCCGCTCGCGCCGCGCCCCGTGGCCGACTTCTACCGCGAAGTCCTGCGCACGCTGGACGAGATGGGCCTGCCGGTGCGGATCTGGTCGACGCCCGTGGAGATTCCCTCCCCGATTCCGTTCGAGCGCGACGACGTGCACCGCAGCTACGACGCCGAGCAGGTGCGCCGCTGGTGGGAAGTGCTCCGACGGGCGCACCGCGTGCTCACCGCCTGTCGCTGCGCCTTCGTCGGCAAGAGCAGCCCCGTCCACTTCTTCTGGGGCAGCTTCGACCTGGCCGTCACGCGCTTCTCAGGGCGCCCCGCGCCGCCCCGCGAGGGCCCTGCCTTCATGCGCGACGCGTACTCCCACGAGGTGATCAGCCACGGCTTCTGGCCCGGCAACGACGCCTTGCCGGAGCCCGCGTTCTACGCCTACGCGGTGCCCGGGCCGCCGGGCCTCGAGGCCGCTCCCGTCCAACCGGCGGGCGCCTACTATCACCCGGAGCTCAAGGAGTTCCTCCTCCCCTACGAGACGGCGCGCACGGCTTCCGCCCCCGACGTCGCCATCGCCGAGTTCGTCGACAGCACCTACCGTCAGGCGGCAACCCTCGCTGGCTGGGATCTGGAAGCGCTGGACCGGCTAGGGCCCGCCGCGCCCTGATCGTAGAGCGCCGGCCCCCTCGGCGACGCGGCCATCGTGGCTCCCGGTCCACCGTATCGCTGCGCTCGTCGCCGCGAGCGTCTCGGGCCCGCGAGGCGCGAGCTCGAGCACGAGGGTTCCGCCCTCCACCTCGATCGCCAGCCTCGTGGTCGGGGCGTCGGAGCCGGCGGAGCCGAAGGTCAGGTCGTAGGGCCCGTCCGGCAGCCGCACGGCGCAGCGGAACGCGGCCGGGGGCGAGTCGGCCTCGTCGGGCGCCGCCGCAAGCGTCGCCGAGCCGGGGCAATCGGCCTCCTGGGCCGCCGGCAGGTCGGCGCCTTCCTCGACGGGCGAAACGTCCGCGGAAGGTTCCTGCGTCGGGGGCGCCGCGGCGTGCGGTTCGGGGGGCGGCGCCGCCGAGAGGGCCTGTTCCCCTTCGTCGCCGGCGGTCAGAGGGGGGGTACCCGGCGGTTCCCCGGCACACAGGGACAGGCCGAGCACCGCGACGACGACGCAAACCGCTCGCAGGTCGGGGATCGATGTTGCCATGAGCGCCGACCTCGATTCTCGGTTCGCGTGAGGCTTCAGTGCGCCGCCGCGCTTCCGTGCGGCGCCGCGAGTAAAGCCGCCCCCGGCTCTCCGTGAGCGCGGAGACCGGCATCGAGGAACGGGCCGAGCCGTCGCGGCGCGGCCATCGAATCACCATGCATGTCCGCCGTGCCTGGCATGACGTGTCCTCCCGTGGTGATCTTTGGGATTCTTTATTGGACTCGTGATGGCTTCTTCGTTGAGCCTCGCGCGACGCCCCGGAGCGGCTCGCGGGCGAGGTACTTTAAACGTGCAAGTGTCGTGCCGCGGACGAGACCTCGCGCGGACCTCCCGCGCCCTCGTTAAGATGAGCGCCATGGTCGCGAGCCCCGTCCGTCCCCGCCTCGTCGCCCGCTGACGCGCCCACTGCGAGATGAAGCCAGCACGGCTCCTGTCGCTGATCGTCGCCTGCGCCCTCTTCATCGAGAACATGGATTCCACCGTGATCTCGACGTCGCTGCCGGCCATCGCGGCGGACCTCGAGACCAGCCCCATCGGGCTCAAGCTCGCGCTCACCACCTATCTGCTGGCGCTCGCGGTGTTCATACCCGTGAGCGGCTGGATCGCGGATCGCTACGGGGCGCGCACCACGTTCATGACGGCCATCGCCGTGTTCCTGGCGGGCTCCGTCGGCTGCGCCGCGAGCGGATCGCTCGGGGAGCTGGTCGCCGCGCGCTTCCTGCAGGGCATGGGCGGGGCGATGATGGTGCCCGTGGGGCGCCTCGTGCTGCTGCGCACGGTGCCGAAGAGCGAGCTCGTGCAGGCGCTGTCGTGGCTCACGATCCCCGCGCTGGTGGGCCCGATGGTGGGACCGCCGCTCGGCGGGTTCATCACCACGTACTTCCACTGGCGCTGGATCTTCCTCGTCAACGTCCCGATCGGGCTGCTGGGGATCGCGCTCGCGAAACGCTTCATCCCCAACCTCCGCGAGGACGCGCCGCCGCTCGACTTGCGCGGCTTCCTGCTGGCGGGCGTGGGGCTCGCCACCGCCATGTTCGGGTTCTCGACGCTCGGCCAGCACCTCGTCCCCGCCGAAGTCGCGGCCGCCGCGCTCGCGCTCGGGCTCGCGCTGCTCGTGGGCTATGTGGTGCACGCGCGGCGCAGCGCGGCACCCCTGCTCGACCTGAACCTGCTCCGGCTCCCGACCTACCGCGCGGGGGTGGCGGGCGGCGCGCTGTTCCGCATCGGCATCGGGGCGACGCCGTTTCTCCTGCCGTTGATGCTCCAGCTCGGCTTCGGGCTCACCCCCGTGGAGTCGGGGCTCCTCACGTTCGTGTCGTCCATCGGCGCCATCTTCATGAAGACGATCGCGGCGTGGATCCTGAAGCGCTTCGGGTTCCGGCGCGTGCTGGTGTGGAACGCCCTCGCGGCCTCCGCGCTGCTGGCGGGGTTCGGCCTGTTCCGCCCGGACACGCCGCAC
>DATCLY010000057.1:0-46617 GCA_036563665.1 Gammaproteobacteria bacterium | reverse complement strand
GGCGACGACAGCGCGGAATCGCTGGCGTACCGCGAGCGCATGAACGCCGACGGCTCGCCCTCCACGATCGTCGCGCTGGGTTACCGCTGGCAGCCCGGGACGGAGCTCGCCGCGAACAGCGGGCGCGCCGCCTGAGGCGCGATCGGACCACTCGATCCAAAGGAGCGCGAAGATGCAGGAAGCGGTGGAGATGGGCACCAATCGCACGGGCGTGGCGCGCTCGATGTGCGCCGAGGACATGCGCAACGGCCTCGCGCCGGCGGACGACGCGTCCCGCGCCGAGGGCGCGGCGGCGATCTCCGCGGCCGAGCTCGATTTCCTGCACGAGGCCGACGCCGTGGGCTCGGTGCCAGTGCCGAAGACCGTCAAGGGTGCGACCAAGGCCGTGCTCGGCAAGCTCGCGGGGAAGAACCCGGAGGTGCTCATCAACAAGCTCGGCGAGCGGCTCGCGTTCGAGCGAAGCGGCGCACGCCTCTACGACAGCCTCATCACCAAGTGCGAAGCGGCGCAAGGGGCCTGCCCGGTGCCCGTCGAGGAGCTCAAGCAGTTCCGCGAGGACGAGGTGGAGCACTTCAACCTGCTCGTCGAGACGCTCGCGTCGATGGGCGCCGATCCCACTGCTCAGACGCCCGACGCGGACCTGGCCGGCGTCGCGAGCGCGGGCGTGCTGCAGGTCGTGAGCGACCCCCGCGCGACCATCGCGCAAGCGTTGACCGCCATGCTGACGGCGGAGCTCGCCGACAACGCCGGCTGGGAGCTGCTCGCGAAGCTCGCGGAAGCCTACGGGCTCGACGGCGCGGCGCAGCGCTTCCGGGTCGCGCTCGCGGCGGAGGAACGCCACCTCGCGCGCATGCGCCAGTGGCTCGAGCAGGAGACGACGGCGCACGCGGGGCTCGCATAAGCCGAGGAGCAAGCGATCAAGGTGGAGCTCGAGCCGGCGGCGAGCGCGCGGAGGCCGGCCGCATAGTCGGCGCACGGGCGTCTCGCTTCCCGCGCGCCGCGTGCCTCGTGGCGCTCGCGGCCGCGACGGCCGGCTGCGCCGCGCCCGAGGAGCGCCCGCCGCCCGCGCTCACGGAGCCCGCGCTCGCGGCGCTGATCGACGCGCTGCCGCTCGCGGAAGCGACGGGGGTCGTCGTGGCCGTCGGCGACATCGCCGACTGCCAGCGGCTCGAGCAGGCGCGCGCCACGGCGGACATCGCGGCCGCCGTGCTCGCGGCGGCGCCGGACGGGCTCGTCATCACGCTGGGCGACCACGCCTATCCGAACGGCGCGCGCGAGGAGCTCGCGCGCTGCTACGGTCCCACCTGGGGCGGGCTCAACGCCGTCACCTACCCCTCGCCCGGCAACCACGACTACGAGACGGAGAACGCTGCGCCCTACTTCGCCTACTTCGTCCACTACGCGCGCGATCCGGCGGCGCGCTCGCGCGGCTACTACGCGTTCGAGCGCTTCGGCTGGCACTTCGTGTCGCTGAACAGCCAGCTGCCGCTCGAGCGCGGCTCCGCGCAGCTCGCGTGGCTCGAGGCCGAGCTCGCGCACGCCGCGAGCGAATGCACGCTCGCGTACTGGCATCACCCGCTCTCCTCGTCGGGGTGGCACGGCCTCTCCCCGTGGGACGCGGGGCGCGACGCGGCGGACGCCTGGGCGCGGCTCTGGGCGTTCGGCGCGGAGCTCGTCGTGAACGGCCACGAGCACTTCTACGAGCGGTTCGAGCCGCAGACGCCCGACCTCGAGCCGCACCCGCGGGGCATCCGGCAGATCATCGCGGGCACGGGAGGCGCGGAGCTCATGCCGGCCGTCCGCAAGCGCCGCAACAGCGTCTTCGTCCACGAAGGCTACGGCGTGCTGGTGCTCGCGCTGCGGCCGGGCGCCTATCAGTGGGCGTTCGTGGGCGTCGACGGCACGATCCTCGACCGGTCGCCGGCCGCAATGCCGTGCCACGCGCCCGAGCGGGCGGATGCCTACCGGTCGGGCGGCGCGCCGACGTCCGCCGGGCTCGGCGCGTCGACCCCGAGCCCACCCGGCTCGTCGCCCGGGGCGACGCCTTCGCCGCGGTTGACCTGGTAGATCAGGTCGATCGACTGCGCGGTGCCGGTCTCGGTGCGCAGCCGGAAGCGCTCGCTGATCCGGTAGATGAGCTCGAGGCCTGCGAAGTCCTCGAACAGGCCATGGCGATAACGCAGATAGAAGTCCTCGCCGAGACGCCTGCCGGCGACGAGCGCCCCGCCGTTCGACCGCGAGGAGGAATCGATGGCGAGCTCGTCGAGCCCCAGGGTGGAACCGAGCCGATCGAGCGCAGGCAGCGCGCGCCGCAGACCCAGGGCGATGGCCGCGCGCTCGAGCGCCTGCTGGTCCGGCGCGCCGGCGGACGCGAGGGAGCGTCCGGTCAGCAAGCGGGCGAGCGCCTCGCTTTCGGTCATGGCGGGCTCCGAGAAGATCTCGCTGCGCGGGCTGCGAGCGGTGCCGCGGATTCGTAAGCCCACGCGCGCGTCGTCCACCTGACGTGTCGCCAGGATGTCGAGCGCAGGATCCTCGGGTGGGCCGACGAAGATCAGGAGCCCCCGCTCGATCGCGAGCTCCTGGCCGTACGCGCGAAAGCGCCCTTCCTCGACCGTCGCCGTGCCGCGCACGAGCAGGTTGCGCTCCGGCGAGCTCTGCACCTGCAGCTCGCCAGCGAGCTGCGCCTCGATGCCCATGCCGACGAAACGCACGTCGCCGAGCACGGCCGCCACGTCGACGGTCACGGGCACGCCGGCGCTCTTCCGCTCCGGTGCGGCGCGGCCGTGCACGACCGTCGCCTCCGCGGGCCGGATGGCGGTGCGCGGCACGTCCTCCACCGCGAGCAGCCCGTCGTCGACGGCGAACCGTCCCGTCACGCGAATCTCGTCCGGCCCCGCCGTCACGCGCAGATCGGGCGCGACGGTGGCCCGATACTCCTCCGTGTCGACCAGGCGAAATCCCCGACCGCGGATCCGTCCGTCGAGCCGCCAGGGGGCCTTGCTCGGGATCGCGAGCCGGCCGTCGAGCGCGATGCAGCCCTCCGAGCAGAGCTCGCCGCCGAAGGCGATGCCATCGAGTGCCGACGCCGTGACGGTCGCGCGACCGTCGTGCAGCTCGACGCCGTACCGCGGCAGCGCGGCCGCGAGCGAGCGCGCGACGAGCTGGCCTTGCACGCCCGGCGCGGCGGGCGATCCGCTCAGGTCGAAGCGCGCCTCCACCTGCCCGCTCACGCCTTCCGCGGCCGGCAGCAGCGCGCCGATCACCGCGAGATCGTCGGCGCGCGCCACGAGCTCGCCGGTGAGCTCGCCGTCCGGCGACGGCGGCGCCACGCGCACCTGTCCTTCGAGGATTCCGGCCGTGGGCGTGAACCGTGCGGCGACGCTCGCCTCGAGCGCATCCGGCCCGAGCGTGCCGTCGAGCACGAGGTCATGCAGCTCCGCGACGTCGCGCGGTGCCTCGCCGGCGGCGCGCACGGTCAGCGAGGGCTGCGAGAACGCGAGCGAGCCCGTCAGCGCGCCCCGCCAGTCGAGCGCCAGGCGGGCGGTCGCGCGGCCCGCGACCGTCACGCCCTCGGGCAGCCAGGGCTCCGCGAGGCTCGCCGGCAGGCCGTGTGCGTCCGCTTCGAGCCGCCGGTCGCGGACCGTCACGCAGAGCTCGCCGCCGCCCGGCTCGCGATGGCACACGGGCCCCGCATCGAGCACCCCCCGGCCCACCGCGAATTCGGCGGGGGCGAGGAGCGTCCACTCGCCCGCCGCAGCCGTGACGAGCCGCGAATCGAGCAGCGCGCCCCGCACGACGCCGTCCCGCACGCCTTGGCGCACGGCGAGCCGGGCGCTGTCCGACGCGCCCGCGGACGCGAACAGGTGGACCGTGTGCGCCGCCCACGTGCCGGATACGCTCGAGGTCACCTCGAGCGGCGGCAGCGGCACGCCGTCCCACGCGAGCGCCCGGCCCTCGAGCTGCCCGGCGACCGTGGGATCGTCCGTCGCGCCCGTGACGCTCGCCGTCGCCGTCAGCGCGCCGCTCGCGGCCGGATGCCAGTCGCCCAAGCGCGGCAGCTCGGCCGCGAGCTGCAGATTCGCCGTCTCGGGCGACACACGCCCCTGCGCCTCGAGGCGCCCGTCGTCGAGGGTGATCACCGCCTCCCGGATATCGAGCGTGCGCGCCGCGTAGCGCGCCGCCAGCCGCCCTTGGAGCGCGTGGCCGCCGAGCTCGCCGGCGAGCATGCCGGTCGCGCCGACGATAGGCCGTTCGTCGTCCTGCGCGGCCGCCACGTAGACGCGGCCGCCCAGGCGGCCGCGCAGGCGCGGATCGAAGCGCGACGGGTCGAGCCCGTCGAGCTCGGCGGCCACGAATCCGCTGCGCGCGGCGAGATCGAGCGCGCCGCGCGCGGCGAGCGTGGCGCCGTCACCGACGGCCCGGAGCTCGAGCACCTCCACCGCGGCGCCGTCGATTTCGACCGTGGCGTCGACGGCCACGGCGTCCGGAAGCGCCGCGCCCTCGACGCTCGCCTCGGCCTCGACGCGCAAGGGCGTCACGCCCGGCGTGACCACGATGCGGCCGCCGGGGCTGCGCCACTCGCCGGCCGGGGCGCCTTGCCACGTGAGGCGCGACCAGCTCGCCTCGATGCGCCACGGCGGCGACGTCACGAGCGTCACGCGACCCGTGAAGGTCGCCTGCTGCGGCGCCGCGTCCCCGTCCTGCCACACGAGCACGCCCTCCACGCCGCGCGCGGCGCCGCGGTCCACGTCGATGCTGGCCGCGAGCGCGAGGGAGGCCGGGCCCGAGCGCAGGGCGATCGACTCGAGCGCGATGCGCCCGTAGGCGACCGCCGCATCCGCGCGCTCGATCGCCACGGGCGTGCCGAGCGCGTCCACGTCCACCGCGGCGATCGAGAACGCTCGGACTTCGAGCCATTGCGGCACGGTCGGAAGCGGCGGCGGCCCTTCGCGAGCGGGCGCCGGATCGCCGGTGTCGGTCACGACCACGCGTCCGCGCAGCGCCGCCACGCGCGCGAGCGCGAACCGGCCTTCGCGCAGCGCCGTCCACAGCGGGTCGATCTCGAGCCGCTCGAGGTCGACGCGAAGGCCGGGCTGCGCGAAGCGCAATCCTTCGAGGCGCGCGCCGCGCAGCACGCTGCCGCGCACGGCCTGCACGGCGAGCGTCCCAGGCATGAGCCGATCGGCGGCGCGCAGCGCCCAATGAGCGCCCGCGGGCGTCGCGAGCACCCACGCGGCCGCGAGCACCGCGAGCCCCGTCGCGGTGGCCACCATCGCCGCCGCCGCGGCCACCACGGCTGCCGCCGCCCTGGCCGCCCGAATTCGCCGCGTTGGGCTATCGCTCATGCCTTCTCACAAGTCCGGCCCCAGGCTGATGTGCAGCCGCGGCGAGCCGTCGTCCTGGCCGAGCGGCCACGCCACGTCGAACCGCACCGGGCCGATCGGCGAGAACCAGCGTCCGCCGATGCCGGCGCCCCGCTCCGCCGCGAAGTCGCCGTCGAGGAACGCGTTGCCGGCGTCCACGAACACGGCGACGGCCCACGTCGGACGAAGCGGATGCTCGTATTCGACGCTCGCCTCGATCAGCCGGTTGCCACCGATGAGCTCGCCGTTCGCGTTGCGCGGGCCGAGCGACTCGTAGTCGAAGCCGCGGACGCTGTGGTCCCCGCCCGCGAAGAACCGCATCGACAACGGCACGCGGTCGAAATCGTCGTCGTCGAACGTGGCTCCTGCGCGGCCCCGCACGAGGACGCGAGCGCCCCACGGCAACGACGTGATCCACTTGCCGCCGAAGTCGGTCTCGACCAGCGGTGTGCCTTCACCGAGGCCGGCGGACACGGCCAGGTTCAGCCGGAAGCCGCGCCGCGGACGGACGACATCGTCGCGATATCGTCGGGTCCACCACGTCGCGCCGGGAATGAGCAGCCGCGTGGTGATGTCCTGGTCCGCGATGTCGTCCTCCTCGATGAGCACGTCGAGGAAGCGCGTGGCGGTGAACGCCTGCCGCACCCGAGTGCGCTGCACGCCGAAGCGCGCGGCCGCGCCGATCCCTGCATCCACGTCCTCGCGGGCGAGGCCGGCCTTCAGGCTCATCCAATCGCGCTGCGGGTTGCCGAGCGGAATGCGGTAGTCCGCGCTCGCGTACTGGCGCACCTGCGCGACGAGCGCCTCGGCGAGCAGCTGGTGCCCGGCGCGGTTGCGGCGCCGGTTCTCGTACAGAAACCGCAAGCGTGGCCCGTCGTCGGTGGAGAAACCGGCGCCGACCGAGTAGCTGAGCGGCCGTGCGGCCTCGAGCTCCACGCGCACGGGGATGCGGTTCTCGCGGGCGCGATCGACCTGCGGCGTGACCTGGACGTCGGCGAAGTAGCGGCTCTCGAGCAGCTCGCGCTGCAGGTCCACCACGAGCGTCGCGTCGTAAGGGTCGCCGGGCTCGAAGCTCACGAAGCTGCGCAGCACGCGCGTCGCGAGCACGCCGCTCGAGAAAGTGACGTTGCCGAAGCGGTAGCGGGGACCCGAGTCGTAGGCGAGCTCGATGCTCGCGCGCGAGCCCTCCACGAACACGTCGATGCGCTCCCGCGTGAAGCGCCCTTCGAGGTAGCCCCGCTCGCTCGCGAGCGCCTCCACGCGCGCCTTGAAGGCACGGTAGTCGCCGTGACGGAGCTGGCTGCCGGGTTGGAGCGGAAAGAGGTCGAACAGCGCGCGGAAGCGTGGGTCGTCGCGCGCATGGCCGAGCAGATCGAGCGCGACGTTCTCGACGGTGACGGCGGGGCCGGGCGAGATGTCGAGCGCGATGCGCCAGCAATCGTCCTCGCGAGGATCGACGGAGGCCGTCACGGCGGCTTCGTAGTACCCGAAAGCCTCCAGGGCCGGCTGCACGCGCTCGGGAAGCGCTTCGGCGTACGCGCCGACCTCCGCGTCGTTCGCGTCGCACGACGGCTCACCGGTCAGGAACTCCCGAACGTTCGCGAGCACCTCGCCTTCGACTCCAGCGACGACGACTTCTCCCGCCGCCGACCCGTAGACGAGCGTCAGCAGCATGCCCAGGGGGAGACGGCGCGCGCGCATGTCGATGCCTGAGCGGAGCAATATTCATGCCACGCTCTGCACCGTCGCCCACGACCGACGCCCTGTCGCGAACTCGCGGCAGGAGCCAGCGGCAGGGGTGTCGTATGTCCAGCCGGAGAGATCGTCATGCAGGCGGACGGCTCGTCGGGCGCCGTGCGCACGCCGGACGATCTCCGCTTTCCGCTGCTCTTTCGTGAGTAGTCCGCAGTCGCCCTCGCGCTGCATGCCAGGGAGGGCACCGGCGGCCTACTTGGAGGGCTTTTCCAGCTGCGTGCGCTCTGACCGGCTTGCATCGAACGGGCGGCAACATGCGCCGCACGCGCTCGCGCGCAGGGGTGCGCGTGTCAGATGCGGCCGAGCTCGCGGTCGCTGTCCCGCTCGAGGTCGGCGTCGCCGTGCAGCGCGAGCCAGCGCAGGATGTCCTCGCGACGCAGCAGCCCGCGCACGTGCCCGTCCGCGACCACGGCGAGCTGGTTCACGCCGAGGCGGCCGAGCTCCGACAGCGCCTCGCTGGCGGGAGACTCCGGCGCGACCGACGCCACCTCGCGCGTCATGATGTCGCCGACGCTTTTCGCCTCCCAGTCGGCGCGCGGCACCTTGCGCACGTCGCGCAGGCACGCCATCCCGACGAGCCGCTCGCCGTCGATGACCGGATACGCGCGCTGACCGCTGCCCAGGAAATAGTCGTCCACGAACCGCTGCACCGAGACGTCCGGGCTCACGACCCGCACGTCGGTCAGCATGAGCCTCGACACCGGCACGTCGGTCAGCGCTTCGCGGACGAGAAGCTGCCGGTAGCTCTGCACGGCGGCGTTGTTGAGGAACCAGCCGATCAGGGCGAGCCACAGCCCGCTGATGCCGCCCGCGCCGAACACCGGCACGCTGAAGCCGAGCACCATCGCGAGCCCGGAGCCGATCAGGTACCAGGCGAACACCTGCCCCGCATTCGACGCCCAACGCGTGGCCCGCCGCAGGTCGCCGGTCGCGCCCCAGAGCGCCGCGCGCAGCACGCGGCCGCCATCGAGCGGGAAGCCGGGCACGAGGTTGAACGCGGCCAGCACGATGTTGACGGGACCGAGCCAGAAGAGCAGCGTCGCGAGCGGCCCCAGCGCGGCGAACGCCTGCTCCGGGCGCGCGGGGTCGATGTCCACGGGGCCCGCGATCGCCGAGCCGATCAGCAGACACGTCACGCCGATCGCCAGGCTCGTGAGCGGTCCCACGATGGCCATCAACAGCTCCGCCCGCCACGTGCCAGGCTCGTCGCGCATCTGCGCCACGCCGCCGAACACGAACAGCGTGATGCGCGGCACGTCCATGCCCTGCCGGCGCCCCACGACGGCGTGCGCCAGCTCGTGCGTGAGCACGGACAAAAAGAACAGGATCGCGGCCGCCACCGCCACGAGCCACACGGTGACCGCGCCCCAGTCGGGGTGCCAGAGCGGCAACACGCCCGCGCCCAGGCTCACGGTGACGAGCGCGAAGATGATCAGCAGGCTCCAGTCGAGATAGACGTCGACGCCTGCCACGCGTGCGAGGTGGAGCCCGCCTCCCATGCCGCACTCAGCGTCCGGGTCCGGCGACGGACACGCCCGCCCGCCGTGCCGCCGCCCCGAGCGCAGCGTCGCCCGATCCCAGCAGCTCGGCGTCGAACAGCCGCCGGGACACGGCGTTCACGATCGAGTCGCCCAGGCGCTCGAACTCGGTGTCGTCCATCGTCTCCGACTTGGCCGTCCCCACGAGCTGGTCGCTCGCATTGTCGTACAGGGAAGTCTCGACGACCACGTAGCTCGTCTCCGTCCAGTGCCCCGGCGAGCGGACCACATCGCGCGTCGCACGCCAATGCCAGTAGTAGTTCCAGTGCGGATAGTAGTACCAGAAATAGGGGTCGCCCACGATGAAGCGGGGTGCAAGCCCCGTGCCACGGTCAGACCGAGTCGGCGGGATAGAGCAGCTCCGTCAGGCCGCGCAGCGGGACCGAGAGCCAATCGGGCCGGTTGCCGAGCTCGTAGCGGATCTCGTACAGCAGCTTTTCGATCGCCGCGAGCTCGATGAGGCGCGCCGCGTCTTCGTCGGCGGGGTACGCCGGGTTGCCGATCATCGCCGCCCGGTAGCTGTCGAGGAACGCCGCCTGCGCGGCGTTCCGCCACTCGCGCAGCAACGGCTCGGAGAGCGCCGCGTCGAAGCGGCGCTGCTCCGCGAGGTGGCGGGCGGCCGCGCCCGCCGCGTAATCGAAGGAGCGCAGCATGCCGGCGACGTCCTTGAGCACCGTGCCCTTCGCTCGCCGCTCCTCGAACGTGCGCCCCGGCTCGCCTTCGAAGTCGATGATCGCCACGTCGCCCTCGCGCACGAGCACCTGTCCGAGGTGCAAGTCCCCGTGGTAACGCGTCGCGAGCGCGTCGACGGGCCGGGCGAGCGCCGCGACGCGCGTCCGCAGCACGTCTGGCGCCGCGAGCAGGCGATCCACCACGCGGGCGTCGGCCTCGGGCACGTCGGCCCGGCGCTCCGCGAGCAAGCGCACCGTGTCGTCGAGGTCCTGCTTCACGCGCGCGTGCCAGCGCTCGAGCCACGCGCCGCCGAGCGGCTCGGGATCGAACGCGGGATCGCCGGTCCTCACGGCGAGCGCGCGGTGGACGTCCGCCGTGCGGGTCGCGAGCGTGCGCACGAACAGGAGGTAGGCGCCGTGCGTGACGCCCGCCGCGGCCGCCTCGTCCGCGCCGCGGGTGAGCACGTCGTCGAGGTAGCGCTCGAGGTACTGCAACGTGTACTGCCAGCCGTCGCCCTGGTTGGCGACCGCGGCTTGCAGCAGCACGAGCGTGTAGCGCTGACCGTCCGGCGTGCGGTGCTCGATGGCTCCCAGGGCGGGCACGACGGCCGAGCACGGCGAGACCTCCGTCAGGAACCGGTTCATCTCCCACTCGGGGTTCACGCCGGCACGGAGCCGCCGATAGGCCTTGATGAAGAGCCGATCCCCGAACACGAACGCCGCGTTGCTGCCCTCGCCCACGGCGCGCACGGGCGCCGCCTCGATCTCCTCGCGCGTGAGCTCGCCGAGCGCCGACGTCGGGATGAACTCGATGGTGCCGGAGTGCCAGGTCAGCGTGCGCCGGTCGCGCAGCGCCTCGAGGGCGTCGCGGCCGAAGCGCGCCTCCACGAACGCATCGAACAGGAGCCCGGTCTTCGCCTGCTGGCGCACGCGCGCGAGCGCCGCGCCGGCCGCGGGTCCCGTCTGCTCCGACGACCAGTCCACGGCGAGCGGCATGAAGTAGCGCTGCCTCTCGCCGCTCGAAAGCTCCGCCTCGACGAACGCCACGAGCCATTCCCCGCGCTCCGCGTGCCACACCCAGGCGTCGGCGAGCGACACGCGCTGGAGCTCCCCGCCCTTCCCCGCGAACCAGCGCTGCTGGCGGAGGTAGCGCGGCGCGGCATCGGTCTCGAAGCGCTCGATGAGCCGCTGCCCGGCGCGGGTGAGCGGCTCGCCGTCGCGGCGCTCGAAGCTCGCGAGGCCCGCGAACAGCACGAGCCACGGCAGCTCCTCGCCGACCAGGAACTCCTGGTGCCAGCTCGGAGCGTCGGCGCCCGAAGCGAGCTCGAACCAGTAGAAGCCGTGTCCCGGCAAGGTGAGCAAGTAAGGCAGCTCGCCGATCGGCGGGAACGGCGAGCGGCCGAGCAGCTCGATCGGCACCATGCCGCGGAACTCGGACAGGTCGAGCTCGACCGCCTGCGGCGTGCGCTTCAGGTTCGCCACGCAGAGCAGCACCTCGTTCTCGTACTCGCGCACGTAAGCGAGGATCTTGCGGTTGCCCGGACGCAGGAACCTGAGCCGTCCCCGGCCGAACGCCTTGTAGCCCTTGCGAATGCTGAGGATCCTGCGCGTCCAGTTGAGGAGCGACGCGGGCTCGCGCGACTGCGCCTCCACGTTCACCGCCTGATAGCCGTACACCGGGTCCATGATCGGCGGCAGGAAGAGCTTCTCCGGGTCCGCGCGGGAGAAGCCGCCGTTCCTGTCCGGGCTCCACTGCATGGGCGTGCGCACGCTGTTGCGGTCGCCCAAGAAGATGTTGTCCCCCATGCCGAGCTCGTCGCCGTAGTAGACGATGGGCGACCCCGGCATGGAGAACAGCAGGCTCTTCATGAGCTGGATCTTCGCCATGTCGTTGTCCATGAGCGGCGCGAGCCGGCGCCGGATCCCCACGTTCACGCGCATGCGGGGATCGGCGGCGTAGGTCTGATACATGTAGTCCCGCTCTTTGTCCGTCACCATCTCGAGCGTGAGCTCGTCGTGGTTGCGGAGGAAGATCGCCCACTGGCAGTTCGGCGGAATCTCCGGCGTCTGCTCGATGATCTCGACGATCGGATGGCGGTCCTCCTGCGCGATGGCCATGTACATGCGCGGCATCAGCGGGAAGTGATACGCCATGTGACACTCGTCGCCGTTGCCGAAGTACTCGCGCACGTCCTCGGGCCACTGATTGGCCTCCGCGAGCAGCATGCGGTTCTTGTAGTGCGCGTCCACCGCGGCCCTGATCCGCCGCACCACCGCGTGCGTCTCCGGCAGGTTCTCGTTGTTCGTGCCCTCGCGCACGCAGAGATACGGGATCGCGTCGAGCCGCATGCCGTCCACACCCATGTCGAGCCAGTAGCGCATCACCCGGATCATGGCCTCGACCACCTTGGGGTTGTTGTGGTTCAAGTCCGGCTGGTGCGAGAAGAAGCGGTGCCAGTAGTACTGCTGGGCCACGGGATCCCACGCCCAGTTCGAGTCCTCGGTGTCGGTGAAGATGATGCGCGTGCCGGCGAGCGCCTTGTCGGTATCGCTCCAGATGTAGAAGTTGCGCTTGGACGAGCCCTTGGGCGCACGCCGCGCGGCCTGGAACCACGGGTGCTGATCGGAGGTGTGGTTGATCACGAGCTCCGTGATCACCTTGAGGTCCCGCTTGTGCGCCTCGCGTATGAACTGCCGGAAGTCGCGACGCGTGCCGTACACGGGATTGATGCCGTGGTAGTCGGAGATGTCGTAGCCGTCGTCGCGCATCGGCGAGGGGTAGAACGGCAGCAGCCAGATGGCGTTCACGCCGAGCTCCTGGATGTAGTCGAGCTTGTCCGTGAGGCCCTGGAAGTCGCCCACGCCGTCGTTGTTGTGGTCGAAGAACGAGCGCACGTGCACCTGATAGATGACGGCGTCCTTGTACCAAAGCGGATCGTCGCGCCAGGCGACGCCCATGGAATCGGCGGTCGCGCTCATCGCTGAAAATTACATGAAGTAGTCGAAGTCCTTCTCCGTGCCGACGTGACGGCGGAGCCGGAACACGTGCGCGGGCGAGCGCTGCGGGTCGAGGGCCACGTAGTTGCGCCGGCCGTGCCACAGGAAACGGGCGTCCGACAGCAGGTCGTGCACCTGATACGGCTTGGTGGCGCCGATGTGCCACTCGTCGATGGGCACCTCGACGTAACCGCTCTGGGTATGGTGCGGGTCCAGGTTCACCACGACGAGCACGATGTTGCCGAAATCCGCCGTGCGCTTCGAGTACGCGATGAGCTGCTCGTTGTCAACGGGCAGGAACTCGAGGTTGTCGTCCGACTGCAGCGCCTCGTTCTCCCGGCGGATCCGGTTGAGCCGCGTGAGGAGCGGCTTCAGGCTCGCCGGGTTCGAGAGCGTCCACCGCCGCACCTGGTACTTCTCCGAGTCGCGATACTCCTCGGAGCCCGGCTCGCGCGGCTCGCGCTCGATGAGCTCGAACGCCGGGCCGTAGATGCCGTAGCTCGCCGCGAGCGTGGCGGCGAGCACGGCGCGCACGGCGAACGCCGGCCGGCCGCCGAACTGCAGGTACTCGTGCAGGATGTCCGGGGTGTTCGGCCAGAGGTTCGGCCGGAAGTAATCGCGGCAGCGGGGGTCGGACAGCTCGGTGAAGTACTCCACGAGCTCCCGCTTCGTGTTGCGCCAGGTGAAATACGTGTACGACTGCGTGAAGCCGAGCTTCGCGAGCCGGTGCATCACCGCGGGACGGCTGAACGCCTCGGACAGGAACAGCACCTCCGGATGCCGCGCCTTCGTGGTCTCGATGAGCCATTCCCAGAACGCGAACGGCTTGGTGTGCGGGTTGTCCACGCGGAAGATCTTCACGCCTTCCGCGATCCAGTGCTCCACCACGCTCGAGAGCTCGAGCCACAGATCGCGCCAGGCGGCGCTCTCGAAGTCCAGGGGATAGATGTCCTGATACTTCTTCGGCGGATTCTCCGCGTACTGGATGGAGCCGTCGGGAAAGTGGCGAAACCATTCCGGGTGCTCGCGCACGTACGGATGGTCCGGCGAGCACTGGAACGCGAGGTCGAGCGCCACCTCGAGGCCGAGCTCCGCCGCGCGGTCGCGGAACGCGCGGAAGTCCTCGATCGTGCCGAGGGCGGGATGGATGGCCTTGTGGCCGCCCGCCTCCGAGCCGATGGCCCAGGGACTGCCCGGATCGTCTGGCCCCGCGGTGAGCGCGTTGTTCGCGCCCTTGCGGTGGGTGCGGCCGATCGGATGGATGGGCGGGAGATAGACCACGTCGAACCCCATCTCCGCGATGTACGGGAGCCGCGCCGCGGCGGTGCGCAGCGTGCCGTGCGGCGCACCCTCGCCCTCCACCACCGAGCGGGGGAAGAACTCGTACCACGCGGAGAAGCGCGCGCGCACGCGATCCGCCACCACCTCGAGCTCCCGGTCGTAGACGCTCTCGAGCGAGCGGTCCGGGTGCGCGGACATCAGCGCCCCGAGCAGCGGGCCTTCGGCGAGCGCCACGCGCGCGGCCAGCGGCTCGCCGCCCCGGAGCCGCGCCGCGTGCTCGCGGAGCGCCTCGCGCTCGGCGCCCGTCGCGCGCTGGGCGGCCTGCTCCACGAGCTCGGCGCCGACGGCGAGCGCCCGTTCGATGTCCTGCTCGTCGCGGCGCCGCGCGAGATCGTGGCGCCACGACTCGAAGCGATCGATCCACGCGGCGATCGTGTAGCGGTAGCGCCCGAGCTCGCGCACCTCGAACTCGCCGCGCCAGCGGTCGTTGCCGACGGGCGCCATCGGCGCCTCGCGCCAGTCGGCCTGGTCCGCCTTGCGGAACAGCAGCCGCGCGGCGAGCCGGTCGTGGCCGTCCGCGAAGATCGTGGCCTCCACCGTCACGCGCTCGCCGACCACGCGCTTCGCGGGGAAACGCCCGCAGTCGACCTCGGGCCGCACGCCCTCGATCACCACGCGCCGGCGGCCGTCCGCGTCGAGGTCGAAGGAAGCGTTCACGGCGTCAGCTCACTGGGCCGGCTGGAGCACCAGCACGGCGAGGGGCGGCAGGGTGAGCGCGAGCGAGTGATAGCGGCCGTGCGCGCCCGTGGGCGCCGCTTCCACCCCGCCGAGGTTGCCGTGGCCGGCGCCGCCGTACTCGCGGGCATCGCTGTTCAGCACTTCGCGCCAGTAGCCGCCGCGTGGAACGCCGACCTGGTAGCTCGCCCGCGGCACCGGCGTGAAGTTGATCACGACGAGCGTCACCCGCTCGCCGCTCCGATCCTTGCGCAGGAAGCTGATCACGCTCGCGTCGGCGTCGTTGCAGTCCACCCATTCGAAGCCGTCGCTGCGGAAATCCTCCTGCCACAGCGACGGCTCGCTGCGGTAGAAACGGTTCAGGTCCTCCACCCAGCGCTTCACGCCCGCGTGCGGCGGCAGGTCGAGCAGGTGCCAGTCGAGGCCCTTGTCGTGACTCCACTCGTCCCACTGGCCGAACTCGCCGCCCATGAACAAGAGCTTCTTGCCGGGATGCGTCCACTGGTACCCGAGCAGGCAGCGCAGGTTCGCGAACCGCTGCCAGTCGCCACCCGGCATCTTGCGCAGCAACGAGCCCTTGCCGTAGACGACCTCGTCGTGCGAGAGCGGCAGCAGGAAGTTCTCCGCGAACGCGTACCACAGGCTGAAGGTGATGCGCTGGTGGTGGTATTTGCGGAACAGCGGATCGGTGGCCATGTAGTCCAGTGTGTCGTGCATCCACCCCATGTTCCACTTCATGCCGAAGCCGAGCCCGCCGAGCTCCACCGGCCGCGACACCATGGGCCAGGCGGTGGACTCCTCCGCAATCATCTGCGTCTCCGGGTACTCGCGGTACACCGTGGCGTTGAGGTCCCTGAGAAAGCGCATCGCCTCGAGGTTCTCCCGCCCGCCGTGCTCGTTGGGAATCCACTCCCCTTCCTTGCGCCCGTAGTCGAGATAGAGCATCGAGGCGACGGCGTCAACGCGCAGCGCATCCACGTGGTAGTAGTCGAGCCAGAAGAGCGCGCTCGAGCGCAGGAACGCGGCCACCTCGTGCCGGCCGTAGTTGAACAAGTAGCTGCCCCACTCCGGGTGATAGCCCTTGCGCGGGTCCTGGTGCTCGTAGAGGTGCGTGCCGTCGTAGTACGCGAGGCCGTGCTCGTCGCCGGGGAAGTGCGAGGGCACCCAATCCAGGATCACGCCGATCCCGCGCCGGTGCAGCGTATCGATCAGGTACATGAGGTCCTGCGGCGTGCCGTAGCGCGCCGTCGGCGCGAAATAGCCCACGGTCTGATAGCCCCACGAGCCGTAGAACGGATGCTCCATGAGCGGCAGGAGCTCCACGTGGGTGAAGCCGAGCCCCGCCACGTAGTCGGCGAGCGGCTCGGCGATCTCGCGGTACGACAGGGGCCGGCCGTGCCGGTCGGAGCGCGACCACGAGCCCAGGTGCACCTCGTAGATGGACCACGGCGCATCGAGCGCGTTGGCGCGCCCACGCGTGGCCATCCACTCGTGATCGCCCCAGTCGTACTCGAGCGTCCAGACGCGCGACGCCGTGGCGGGCGGCGTCTCCCACAGGAACGCGAACGGGTCGCCCTTGTCGGCCTCGTAGCCGTGATAGCGCGAGCGCACGCGGTATTTGTAAACGGCGCCGCGGCCGATGTCGGGCACGAAGCCCTCCCAGATGCCCGAGCCGTCCGAGCGGGGAACGAGCGGATCGCGCGAGGCGTCCCAGCCGTTCCAGTCGCCGATCACCGACACCTGCTCGGCGTTCGGCGCCCACACGGCGAAGTGCACGCCCGACCGCCCGCCGGCCGTCGCGGGGTGCGCGCCGAGGACCCGGTAGAGCCGGTAATGCGTGCCCTCGCGGAAGTAGTAGACGTCATCGTCGCGGAGCAGCGGCAGCGGCGCCGGCGCGCTGGTCATCGCCGGCGCGGCACCGTTTCGCGGCGAGCGCCCCGCACCCGATACCGCCCCGCGGCGCGCCTGATCGAGTCGCCCCCAAGGGCTCCGCTCTTCCCCACCGTCTCGCCCGCTCTGCCGATTCCGACGCACGGGGCGGGAGCAAGTTCCATGCCACGGCGCCGCGGCGCGTTGCCGCCGCGCGCTTCGCGGCACGGGCACGAAGCTTGCAAATTCCGCAACTTGCCATGAAGACGGAGACGGAGACGATCGTGCCCCGACCTTGGAGAACGCTCGCCGTGACGGCAACGGCCCTCGCGCTCGTCCACTGCACGGAGCCGCAGCCGCCGACCGAGCAGCGCGCCGAATCCGCCGCGCCGCGCGTCGTTCCCCCCGGCACCTCGAGCCCGCCGTCGTTCGAGGCGCTCGATGCCGACGGCGACGGGTTCCTGACCGCGGAGGAAGCGCGGCTCGCGCCGCAGCTGCGCGAGATCTTCTCGCAAGCGGACGCCGACCAGGATCGGCGGCTCGACGCCGAGGAGTTCTCGCGGGCGACGCACGAAGTCGTGGCAACGGCCACGGAAACAGAGCGCGGGCCGTTGTTCCCCTCGCTCGACCGCGACGAGAACGGCCGGATCAGCCCCGAGGAAGCGCAGGCGCTGCCGGCGCTCGCCGAGCGTTTCGCGGAAGTGGATCGCGACGGCAGCGGAGGCATCGACGTGTACGAGTACGGCGATGCGGTCGACCAGGGGCTCACGCGGTAGCGGGCCGCAGCGCGATCGCCGCGCGCGCGGCGATGGTCGCGCGCATGGCATGCCGATTGCATTTTGACTGTCTATGAAACGCGACAGATCGATGACGGAGGAGGATGCCCGGCCGACTCAGGCGCTCCTGATCGGCGCGGCCGTCGGCGGCGTGGTGTGGCTCGGTCTGTGGATCGTGGTCACCCTCGTGTCGGCATTCTCCTGACTCTGACATCGCGCGCCTCAAGCGCTCACGGATGAGACGCAAGTCCGACCTTGACGATCGCTATCGTCCTCGACGAGGGGACGTTCCAATAATTGCGATCCGATGAAGACGCTCGTCACCGGCGCGACCGGCTTCATAGGATCGGCTCTCACCCGCAAGCTCATGGCGCGAGGCACGGACGTGCGGGTGCTCGTGCGCGATCCGGCCAAGCTCGAGCGGCTCGGGCTCGACGTGCCGGACGTGGTCCAAGGCGACATCACCGACCCGGGTGCGGTGGACCGCGCGACCCGCGGCGTGGAGCTCGTGTACGCGATCGCCGGCACCTTCCGCGAGCCGAACCTCGCGGACTCGCGCTATCGCGCCGTGAACGTGGAGGCCGTGCGGGTGATGCTCGAGGCCGCGCACCGCAACGGCGTGCGGCGCATCGTGCACTGCGGCACGTGCGGCATTCACGGCAGCATCGACGGCTCGCCGGCGGACGAGAACCATCCGATCCGGCCGGTGGGGATCTACGAGCGCACCAAGGCCGAGGGCGAGCGCCTGGCGTTCGAGCTGTCGAAAGGCAACGGGCTCGAGGTCACGGCCCTGCGGCCCACGCCGGTCTACGGCCCGGGAGACACGCGGCTGCTCAAGCTCTTCAAGCTCGCGAATCGCGATCCGATCGTCATGATCGGTCCCGGCACCGCCAGCTACCACCTCGTCTACATCGACGACCTCACCGACGCGTTCGTGCTCGCCGGCGAATCGCCGGACGCCGCCGGCGAAGCGTTCCTGATCGGCGGCCCGGAGATTCCGTCGCTCAACGAGCTGCTCGCCACGCTGTCCGAGATCCTGGGCCGCGACGGGCGGCGCATCGTGCGGCTGCCCGCCAAGCCGATGTGGGCCGCGGGCTGGCTGTGCGAGGCGGTGTGCCGCCCGCTCGGACTCAAGCCGCCGATCTATCGCCGGCGGGTGGAGTTCTTTATCAATAATCGCGCGTATCGCATTAATAAAGCTCGAGATTTACTCGGCTATTCGCCGCGCGTCCGGATCGACGACGGCCTGCGCGCCACGGCCGCCTGGTACCGCGAGCAGGGGCTACTGTAGCGCTCGCTGGGTCTCGCCTCAGGCGCCGCCCGCGGTCTCGAACAGCCGTGCGATCCGTTCCCGATCGATCGGCTTCAGCACGTAGTCGCGGAACAGACCGCCGTCGCCCGTGCGCTCGGACGGCGGATAGCCGCTCAAGGCGACGAGCGGCGGCGCCCGGTCGCCCAGCAGCGCGCGGATGCGCCGCGCCACCTCGTGGCCGCTGATGTCCGGCAGGCCGATGTCGATGAACACCATGTCGGGCTCGAGCGTCGCCGCGAGCGAGACGCCGTGTTGGCCCGCGTACGCGACGTGCGCCTCGTGCCCGAGCGACTTGAGCAGCAAGGCGAACAGGTCGGCGACCTCGGCGTTGTCCTCCACGATGAGCAGCCGCTGCCGGGCCGCCGCGGCGGGCGGCGCGGCGACTTCCGGGCGGACCGACGGCTGCGCGAGCGGCAAGGTCACGTCGAAGCGCGCGCCGCGCCCCTCGCCGTCGCTGCGCGCGGTCACCGTGCCGCCATGCAGCCGCACGAGGCTGTCGACCATGGCGAGGCCCAGCCCCAAGCCTTGCACGCCACCCGAGCGCGCCCCGAAATCCTGATAGAAGGGCTTGAAAATTTCCCGCAAGCCCTTCTCGCTGATACCGATTCCGTCGTCCTCCACCGACACGCGCGCCACGCCGTCGCCGACGGCGAGCTCGAGTCGGATGCAGCCGCCTTCCCGCGTGTACTTGAGCGCGTTGTCGACCAGGTTGTTGACCACCTGAGTGAGCCGCACGCGGTCTCCGATCACCACGACGGGAACGTCCGGCACCACGCGCTCGAAGCGGCGCTTCTTCGCCGCCTCACGAAAGGTCTCCATGGTCTGCTCGACGACGGAGCGCAGATCGAGCGGCTCCTTGCGCAACGCGATCTTGCCGCTCTGGATGCGCGCGACGTCGAGCAGCTCGTCGAGCAGCCGGGCGAGATGGCGCACCTGGCGGATGATGACGGCGGCGCCGCGCGTCGCGACCTCCGGGCTCAGGTCCGCCCCGGCCGTCTGGAACATCTCCGCCATGTAGGCGATCGAGCTGACCGGATTGCGCAGCTCGTGGCCGAGCATCGCGAGGAAATCGTCGCGGCGCTTGACGTCGCGCTCGAGCCGGCTCAACAGGTCGCGCAGCTGGTACTGCCGCAGCCGCGCGTGCAGCGCGGCGCGCACCGTGCTCACGAGCGACAGGGCGGGCACGGGGCGGCGCAGGAACGTGGCCTGCATGCGCGGGTGCGCCTCCATGGCCCGCAGCACCGGCAGCGAGCGCGGCAGCGGCCCGTCGCGGCACAGCAGCACCAGCAGCGACGGGCTGGACCAGCTCGGCAGCCCTTTGAGCACGGCGTCGAGCCCGCTCCAGTCCGGCGGCAGCGCCTCCTCCGCGACGACGGCCACGCCCGCGCCGCGCGCGAGGCCGGCCGCGAGCGCGCCCGCTCCGCTGCAGACGACGGCTTCGAGGCCGGCCGCACCGAGCGCATCGGCGGCGAGCTTCGCGTCGCGACCGAACGGCAGCAGCAGCAGCACGGCGTTGTCGAGCGTCTGCGGAAGCGTGCCCTCGTCGAGTCCCGGTGCGCTTCCGCCGCTCATGGCCGTCAGCAGACCCCGCCCTGCAGCGGTGCGCTCAACGCCACGCCCTCCTCGCTGATCAGCAGCTCCCGGACGGTTCGCTCGTGGTTGAAGCGGCGGTGCTTCACCACGGCGATGGAGCGGTGCAGTCCCCGCTCGCCCCGGAAGAAGCGCGTGAGCAGAACGACGTCGAACAGGAAGCTCACGTCGATGTCGCTCTCGATCGGCCCCAGCACGCCGCGCTCGGTCAGCAGCGCGAGCGCGATGATCCCGCGGGGCTCGAGGAAGCGGATCAGCCGGCGAAGGTGGCTCTCCATGCCCGTCGTCGATCCGGCGAGCCGCCGGTAGCCTGCGAGCCCGTCGAGCACCACCATGCCGAGCGGCGCCCCGTGCGCCTCGGCGGCGGCGCGCACGCGGCTCGCGAGCTCGCCGGCGGACACCGTGCAATCGATACGCTCGAGCAGCAGCGACGCGCCGTTCGCGCCCTGCGCCGCCGCGGCTTCGGCGAGCCCGTCCGGGTCCCCCCGCTCGTCCGCGAGCGGCTCGTCGAGCGACAGGTAAAGCACCGAGCGGCCGCGGGCCAGCACGCCGCGGCTCCACGTCATGGCGACGCGCGACTTGCCGCTGCCCGACGGCCCGGCCAGCAGCACGCTGCTGCCCCAGGGCAGCCCGCCCCCGAGCGCGGCGCCGAAGTCGGCCGTGTCGACGAGCAGCGGGGCGTCGTCAGGCAGCCGCTCGGGCGCCGCCGCGGCCCAGCAGTCGGCGCGCGGGAAGACCACGAGCCCGCCCGTGGCCAGACGGCAGTCGTGCAGCCCGCCCGCCACGGCGATGCCGCGCGCCTTCTCGATGGCGATGCGCCGCCGCGCGAAGCCCCATTCGTCGGTCTCGGCGCGCAGCACGAGCACGCCGTCGGCCAGCCCCCGGACGCGAAACTGCGGCTCGGTCGACGACTCGTCGTCGAGGAGCAGCGTCGTGCAGGAGCGCTCGGCCAGCGTCCGCCGCAGCGTTTCGAGGCAGCGCCGGTACTCGAAGTAGTCGGCCGTGAACCAGCGCAGCGCGGACACGGGGTCCATCACGAGCCGCTGCGGCCGCTCCGCCTCCACCGCCTGGGTGATCTCCTCGAGGAGCGCCTGCAGCTCCACCTCGGAGGCGGGAAACAACGTGTAGCGCGTCTCGCCCTGGCCGCTCGCGCCGATGCGGCGCGCGGCCACGCCGTCGAGCGACCAGCCGTGCGAGCGGGCGATGCGCTCGAGGTCCCGCGGCGATTCCGAGAAGCCCAGGAACAGCGCGCGTTCGCCGGCGCGCACGCCGGCGAGGAGAAACTGCAGCGCGAGCGTCGTCTTGCCCGCGCCGCTGCCGCCTTCGACCAGGTACAGCTGGTTCCTGCGAAATCCGCCCCGCAGAATCTCGTCGAGGCCGGCGATTCCAGAGGAGACCAGATCCGAGTCGTTGGCGGCCATGGTTGTTCTTTTGGCCTGCTAACAAAAGGATTATGTCAAGCCTAGCACGGCGGCTGCGGATGACAACATGCTCGCGACAAATCGTCTTGCTCGGCGCCGGCCACGCCCATCTCTACACGCTGAAGCGCGCGCACGAGATCACCGCGCGCGGCCATCGCGTGACCGTCGTGGGATCGCGCTGCTTCTGGTACTCGGGGCTCGCGACGGGAATGCTGGGCGGCGGCTACGAGCCCGCGGAAGACCGCATCGCGGTCTCTCGACTCATGCGCAAAAATCTTGCGCAACTCATTGACATATCAGCTGATTCCATAGACGTTTCCCGGGGCGTCGTGCGGCTCGCCGACGGCGCCGAGCTGCCTTTCGACGTGCTCTCGATGAACCTGGGCAGCGAGGCGCTGCCCCTTCCCGGGGCATCGCACGACGCGCGCGTCTACGACGTGAAACCGATCTCCAATCTCGCTCGCCTCCGGCAGGATCTCTGTCGCGCGTTCGCCAAGTCGACGCGGCTCGAAGTCGCGGTCGCGGGCGGCGGCGCCACGGGCGTCGAGCTCGCCGCGAACGTCGCGGCGCTCGCGGCGCGGCGCGGCGCCGCCGTGTCGGTCGTTATCATCACTCCCGGTCACCGGCTGCTAGCGCAAGCGCCGGCGGGCGCCGCGGCGGCGGCGAGCGATGCGCTGCGCCGCCGCGGTATCGCGGTCGTGCTCAACCGGCGCGTGCTGCGCGTGGAAGGCGACTGCGCCGTGCTCGACGACGGGCGAGCGCTCGAGTTCGATGTGCTCGTGAATGCCACGGGGCTGCGCCCCTCGGCCGTGCCCGCAAAGAGCGGCCTGCCCGTGGACGAGCGCGGCGCGTTGCGCGTGGACGCGCATCTGCGCTCGCTCGGCGACCCGCGCGTCTTCGGCGGCGGCGACTGCATCGCGATCGAGGGGCGGCCACTGCCCATGATCGGCGTGTACGCGATCCGCGAGGGGCCGGTGCTGTTCCGCAATCTGCTCGCCGCCGCCGAAGGGCGCCCGCTCGAGGCGTTTCGCCCGCAGCGGCGCTACCTCTGGATTCTGAACCTGGGCGACGGCACGGGGCTCGCCATCCGCGGGCGCTGGTGGTGGCACGGTCGCGCGGCCTTCCTGCTGAAAGACGCCATCGACCGCCGCTTCCTGTCGTCGTACCGCGGCTGAAGCGCGGCCACGGCGTGCGCCCAGGCCGGCCCGGTGCGCGCCGCCGGCCCGTGGCACACGACTTGCTGCGGGAGCCGCCATGGCGAGCGATCTCGAATGGTGGCAACGCGCGGTGATCTACCAGCTCGTCGTGCCGTCGTTCAAGGACTCGAACGGCGACGGGATCGGTGACCTGCGCGGCGTGATCGCCGAGCTCGACTACCTCGAGTGGCTCGGCGTCGACGCCGTCTGGCTCTCTCCCATCTACCCCACCCCGCTCCGCGACCTGGGCTACGACGTGAGCCACTTCACCGACGTCGACCCGCGCTTCGGCACGCTCGCGACGTTCGACGAGCTGCTCGCCGCGGCGCACCGCCGCGGCATCGCCGTCATCCTCGACTGGGTGCCGAATCACACCTCGGACGAGCACCCGTGGTTCGTGGAATCGCGCGCCAGCCGCCGCAACGGCAGGCGCGCCTGGTACCTGTGGCGCGACGCGAAGTCCGACGGCTCGCCGCCGAGCAACTGGATCAGCGTCTTCGGCGGCAGCGCATGGGAGTGGCACGCGCCCACGGGTCAGTACTACCTGCACACGTTCCACCGCACGCAGCCGGATCTCAACTGGCGCAACCCGGAGGTGCAGGAAGCCATGCTCGGCACGCTGCGCTTCTGGCTCGACCGCGGCGTCGACGGCTTCCGCGTGGACGCGTGCTGCCTGCTGTTCAAGGACCCCGAGTTTCGCGATAACCCGGCGAACCCCGACTACCGTCCGGGAGACGGCCCCGACAGCACGCTGCTGCCCGTGCACACGCGTGATCAGCCCGGGCTGCACGAGGCGCTCGCCCGCATCCGTGCGCTCACGGATTCGTACCCGGGCGAGCGCGTGCTGCTCGGCGAGCTGTATCTGCCGCTCGCGAAGGTCATGGCGTTCTATGGCGGGGCGCGGCCCGAGCTGCATTTGCCGCTGCACATGAGCCTGAGCTGGACGCCGTGGGACGCGGACGCGCTCGCGACCGCCCTCGAGGACCATCAGGGCGCCGTGCCGCCCGGCGGCTGGCCCGGCACCACGCTCTCGACGCACGACGCGCCGCGCATCGCGGCGCGCGCGGGCAGCGCGCAGACGCGGCTCGCGGCGATGCTGCTCGAGACGCTGCGTGGCACGATCACGCATTACTACGGCGAGGAGATCGGGATGCACGGGGTGCCGCTGCCCGCGAAGAGCGCCCGGGATCCGCAGGGACGGCGCACGGGGCGCACCCGCGATCCCGAGCGCACGCCCATGCAGTGGGACGACTCGCCCAACGCGGGCTTCACGTCGGGCACGCCGTGGCTGCCGGTGGGCGCCGACTACGTGGCCCACAACGTGCGCACGCAACGCGAGGATCCCGGCTCGCTGCTCGCGCTCTACCGCCGCCTCATCGCGCTGCGCCGGCAGGAGCCCGCTTTGATCGGCGGGGCGTTCGAGCGCATGCCCTGCGACCCGCCGCTGCTCGCGTTCCGGCGGCGCGCCGGATCGCAGGTGTTCCTGGTCGCGCTGAATCTCGGCACCGAGCCGATCGACTATCCCCTCGAGCGCGCGTCCGGGGGGCACATCGTGCTGTCGACGCTGCTCGATCGCGAGGGCGAGCGCTGCACGCGACGCATCGCGCTGCGCGGCTGCGAGGGCGTCATCCTGGCGACGGGCTAGGTCGTGCTACGCAGCGTGCACCGCAGGATCTCCGCCACGCTCCACGCCTGCGCCACGCAGCCCTGCGGCGTGAACGGCGCCTCCGCGTCGAAGACCTCGCTGATGCTGCCGATGCACGCCTCGGAAAGGTGCGCGTCGAACGCGGCCAGGCACTCGTGCACGAAGGCGTGCTCCTTCGGGTGCGCTTTGAGCCACGCGTCCGTGAACGGCCCGAGCAGCCACGGCCACACCGTGCCCTGGTGATACGCGGCGTCGCGGCTGCGCCGGTCGCCGTAGTAGCGGCTGCGGTAGTCGCGATGACCGGGCGCGAGCGTGCGCAACCCGGCCGGCGTGAGCAGCCGCTCGCGCACGACGTCGAGCACGGCCGCCCAGCGCTCGCGGTCGAGCACCGGATGCTCGAGCGCGATCGCGAGCACCTGGTTCGGGCGGCAGGCGGCATCGTCGCCGTCCTCGCCGTCCACCACGTCGTACAGATAGCCGCCGTCGGCATACCAGAAGCGCTCGTTGAACGAACGCCGCGCGCGCTCGGCATGGGCGCGCCAGCGGGACGCGGCCGGGCCGTCGCCGCTCCGCTCGAGCCACTCCGCGAGCAGCGCGAGCGCGTTGAACCAGAGCGCGTTGATCTCCACGGCCTTGCCGCGCCGCGGCGTCACCACCCAGTCGCCCACCTTCGCGTCCATCCAGGTGAGCGCATAGCCCGCGGCGCCCTGGCGCAGCAGCCCGTCCGCCGGGTCGACGCCGATGCCGAAACGCGTGCCCCGTACGTGCCGCTCGGCCACCTCGACGAGCTTCGGCAGGAGCTCGTCGAGCAGCGCGCGGTCGCCCGTGACGCGCACGTAACGATCGAGGGCGTGGAACAGCCACAGCGTCGCATCGGCCGTGTGATAGAGACCTTCGTTCTCCCCTTCCGGGAACAGGTTCGGGATGAGGCCGTCGCGCAGATGATGGGCGAACGTGCTGAGGATACCGCGCGCCTCGGCCTCGCGTCCCGTAGCGAGCGCGAGCCCGTCGAGCGCGATCATCGTGTCGCGCCCCCAGTCGGTGAACCAGTGATAGCCCGCGATCACGGAGCGGCCTTCCTCGCCCTCGGCACGCAGCCGCGCCGCGCTGGCCGACCGGCCTACGGGCTTGACGAGGAACTGATCCGCGGCGAGCACGAGCTCCGCCGCGAGGCCCTCGCGCGCCGGCAGCCGCGCGGCGGACAGGCGCCGCTCGCGGCGCTCGAGCTCGGCGCGCAGCGCCGCCTCCGGGGTGAGCGCCGTGACCGTCTCCCAGGGCTCCGTCGAGGCGACCAGCGCGGCCGGCTGCTCGCGGGTCAGATCCAGCCTGAAATAGCCGGGGCTCCAGAGCGTGCCGCGGTGCTCGTAGCCGCGCGCCTCCTCGACGGCGTAGAGCAGCTCCGGCAGCGTGGTGCGCTCCACGGTGAACGCCTGCCGCAGCCCGTGCGCCATGAGCCTGAGCGGCGGCAGGTCGAGCACGGCGAGCTCGTAGCGCTCGCCCGTGTCGGTGAAGCGGAAGTTGCCGGGCAGCGGTGTGCTGACGGGATCGTCGTGCGAGCGATGATGCACCGCCACGCGCAGCTTCAGGCGCAGCGGCCCGTCGCCTTCCGCGAGGCGGTAGATCACGTGCACCGTGTTCTGCCCGTTCGGCATGATCACGCGGCGCTCCACGACGCCGCCGCCCGGCACGCGATAGCGCCACACGGGCAAGCCGCACTCGAGACGGAACTCTTCGAGATGGGCGCCCCCCGCCCCTTCCGGCCCGCTCGGCTCGTCGCGCTCGGGCGTGAGCACCGCGAGCCGCCCGTCGGGCAGGCGCACGCGCTCGCCGACGTGCGGCAGCAGCATGCGGCGGCCGTACGGCGCCGGCAGCGCGGCGACGAGGAAGCCGTGGTACCTGCGGGTGACCACGCCGCCGATCGTGCCCGAGGCGTAGCCGCCGAGCCCGTTCGTCACGAGCCATTCGTGCACGAGGCGGGCCCGCCGCTCGGCGGCGTCGAGGCCGCGGAGCACGATGACGCGGGTGGGCGCAGCGGGCACGGCGCTCACGTCCGCGCAACGGCGCAGCCGCCGGGCATCAGGGGGACGCCGCTCATCCCTCCGACGGATCCGTGCCCTGCCAGTGCCAGGCGCGGATCTCCGGCAGGTCCTCGCCGTGCTCGCGGATGTACTCCTTGTGCTCGAGCAGCTTGTCGCGGATGGCCTGCTTCACGTAGGCGGCGCGCACGGCGAGCTTCGGCACGCGGTCCACGACGTCGGCCACGAGATGGAAGCGGTCGAGATCGTTCATGACCACCATGTCGAACGGCGTCGTCGTCGTGCCCTCCTCCTTGTAGCCGCGCACGTGCAGGTTGTCGTGATTCGTGCGCCGATAGGTGAGCCGATGGATCAGCCACGGGTAGCCGTGGTAGGCGAAGATGATCGGCTTGTCGCGCGTGAAGATCGCGTCGAAGTCGCGGTCCGAGAGCCCGTGCGGGTGCTCGGTGCTCGGCTGCAGCGTCATCAGGTCCACCACGTTCACCACGCGGACCTTGAGATCGGGGAAATAGCTGCGCAGCAGCGACGCCGCGGCGAGCGTCTCGAGCGTCGGCACGTCGCCCGCGCAGGCGAGCACGACGTCCGGCTCCGCCCCCTGATCGTTGCTCGCCCACGTCCAGATGCCGATGCCGGCCGCACAGTGCTTGATGGCCGCGTCCATGTCGAGGTACTGCGGCTGGCTCTGCTTGCCCGCGACGATCACGTTCACGAGGTCGCGCGAGCGCAGGCACTTGTCGGCCACGCACAGCAGCGTGTTCGCGTCGGGCGGCAGATAGACGCGGATCACGTCGGCCTTCTTGTTCACCACGTGATCGATGAAGCCCGGGTCCTGATGGCTGAACCCATTGTGATCCTGGCGCCAGACGTGCGAGGTCAGCAGGTAGTTGAGCGACGCGATGGGCCGCCGCCACGGTATCTGCTTGCTGACCTTCAGCCACTTCGCGTGCTGATTGAACATCGAGTCGACGATGTGGATGAACGCCTCGTAGCACGAGAAGAGCCCGTGGCGCCCGGTGAGGAGATACCCCTCGAGCCAGCCCTGGCACAGGTGCTCCGACAGCACCTCGAGCACGCGGCCCTGCGGCGAGAGGTTCTCGTCCACCTCGAGGAACGGGCCCGTGTAGCGCTTCGGCGTGGCCTCGTATACGTGCGTGAGGCGGTTCGACTCGGTCTCGTCCGGGCCGAACAGCCGGAAGTTGCGGCTCGCCTCGTTCTCCCGAAACACCTCGCGCAGGTAGGCGCCGAGCACGCGGGTGGCCTGCGCGCGCGTCTCTCCGGGCCGCGGCACGGCCACGGCGAACTCGCGAAAGTCCGGCAGCCTCAGGTCCTTGAGCAGCACGCCGCCGTTCGCGTGCGGGTTCGCGCCGATGCGGCGCGCGCCCCGCGGCGGAAGCTCGCGCAGCGTCTCGCGCGGGCGGCCCTGCTCGTCGAAGAGCTCCTCCGGGCGGTAGCTGCGCAGCCACGCCTCGAGCGCGCGCAGGTGCTCCGGGTTCTCGCGCACCTGCGCGAGCGGCACCTGATGCGAGCGCCAGGTGCCTTCGACCTGCAGATGATCGACGACCTCGGGGCCCGTCCACCCTTTGGGTGTGCGGAGCACGAGCATCGGCCACCGGGGCCGCTCGCGGAAGCCGTGCTCGCGCGCCGCGCGCTGGATGGCGGCGATCTCGTCGAGCGTCGCGTCGAGCGCGTCCGCCATCGCCGCGTGCATCTGCATCGGGTCGTCGCCCTCGACGAACCGAGGCGCCCAGCCGTAGCCCGTAAGGAGCGCCTCCAGCTCCTCCCGCGGCAGGCGCGCGAGCAGGCTCGGGTTCGCGATCTTCCAGCCGTTCAGGTGCAGGATCGGCAGCACCGCGCCGTCCTCGACGGGATTCAGGAACTTGTTGGAATGCCAGCTCGTCGCGAGCGCGCCCGTCTCCGCCTCGCCGTCGCCCACGACGCAGGCGACGATCAGGTCGGGATTGTCGAACGCGGCGCCGAAGGCGTGCGCCAGCGAGTAGCCGAGCTCGCCGCCTTCGTGGATCGATCCCGGAAGCTCCGGCGCGCAATGGCTCGGGATGCCGCCGGGAAAGGAGAACTGCTTGAACAGCCGCTGCATGCCTTCCTCGTCGAGCGACACCTCCGGATAGAGCTCGGAGTAAGTGCCTTCGAGCCAGGTGTTCGCCGCGAGCGCCGGCCCGCCGTGCCCCGGGCCGATCACGAGCATGAGATCGAGATCGCGCTCCTTGATGACCCGGTTCAAGTGCACGTACACGAAGTTCAACCCCGGCGTCGTGCCCCAGTGGCCGAGCAGACGCGGCTTCACGTGCTCGACCTTGAGCGGCTCCTTGAGGAGCGGATTGCTCATGAGATAGATCTGGCCCACGGACAGATAATTGGCCGCGCGCCAGTACGCATCCATGCGTCGCAGCAATTCGGTTCGGTCGGTTTCGTTCATCGCGTTCACCTCGAGACCTGCATGCTTCTGCGGCCGGTGCGGGCGTGCTGCGACGGGCTCGGGCTTCGCGGACGCCGTGCTCATGCCGCCTCGAGCAGCGTGAGCATCCGCTCGGCGATGAGCTGTTCCTCGCGCACGCTCACCACGAACGCATCGATGGACGACGACGGCGTCGAGATGCGCCCTTCGCGCCCCACCGCCGCCTCGTTGGCCGCCGCGTCGAGCTCGAAGCCGAGCCACCGCAGGCCCTCGCAGATGCGCGCGCGAATCGCCGGCGCATGCTCGCCGATACCGCCCCCGAACGCGATCGCGTCGAGCCCGCCGAGCACCGCCGCGTAGGCACCGAGATATTTCCGCACACGGTGGCAGAACGCGGTGACCGCGAGCGCGGCGCCCGCGTGTCCCCGCGCTTCGAGCGCGAGCAGCTCGCGCATGTCGCCGCTCGCGTCCGAGAGCCCCTTGAGGCCCGCCTCGCGATTGAGCCCCTCGTCGAGCGCCTCGCGCGAGTAGCCCTGGCTCGAGAGGTACAGCAGCACGCCGGGATCGACGTCGCCGGGCCGCGTGGCCATGATGAGGCCTTCGAGCGGCGTGAACCCCATGCTGGTCTCGACGGGCCTGCCCGCCGCGAGGGCCGCGGCCGAGCAGCCGTGCCCGAGCTGCAGCGTCACGGCGCGCGGCGGCGGCGCCCCGCCGTTGAGCTCCGCGAGCCGCCGCGCCAGCCACTCGTGCGCGATGCCGTGGAAGCCGAAGCGCTCGATGCCGTAGCCCACGCTCCAGGCCGCCGGGATGGCGTAGCGGCGCACGTGCTCGGGCAGCGCGCGGAAGAACGCGGTGTCGAAGGCCGCCACCATCGGCGCGTCGGGCAGCATGCGGTCCACGGCCCGCATGACCTCGAGCGCCGGCGGGTTGTGGAGCGGCGCGAGATGCGCGAGCGACTCGAGCTCGCGATAGACGTTCGGGGTGACGCGCACGGGCGACGCATAGCGGTCGCCGCCGTGCACGACTCGATGGCCGGTGGCGGCGATCCTCGCCGCGGCCGACTCCCCCAGCCCGGCGGCCGCGCCGAGCCGCTCGAGCAGCAGCGCCGCGGCGCGGCCGTGAGAATCGACGCGGCCGAGCGCGTCGGTGTCGCCGCCGATCCGCAGCTGCGCGCGCCCCGTGCCGATGCGCTCGACGGCGCCGCGCGCCAGGGACCGCACGCCGCCGCCGCGGCGCTCGAAAAGCTCCGCCTTCAACGAGGAGCTGCCGGCGTTGCAGATCAGTAGCACGTCGTCAGTCGCACCGTCCGCCGCGGCCCGTGTGGGCGCCGCCCGGGACCGCCCGCGCATTCGCCCTCGGAGTCGCCCGCGCGCTCAGCGGTGCACGAGCTTGTTGAACGTGCTGAGCTCGCCGTCCGCCGTCCGCTCCTGGTAGAGAAATGCGAGCCGCTGCTCGTCGAACTTCGCGAAGAAGTCGTCCCAGGAGATCGCTTCGAGCGACTGCTCTCCAGCGTAGCCGGGGAAATCGATGCGCAGCAACCCGACGTCGTCGCCGCCGCCCGTCCCCTTCACCCGCGCGGGCCGCCCGTTGCGGGCCTCGACCCAGCGGCGGATCGTCGCATGGTCGGTCGTTCGTTTCGCGTCGCTCATCGCGCACCTCCGGTCGCTCGAATGAGCCGGCCTCGAGGCAAGTTCCATGCCACGCGTGTCGTCACTGTGCCGCCGCCGACGACGACGGCGTGAGCAGCGACTCGTAGCGGCGCACGTATGAGAGCGCCATCGCGCGTGCGCTGTAGCGCAGCGCGTGGCGGCGCGCGCGGCGGCCGAACTCCGCGAGCTCGTCCGGACGCCGGAGCAGCGTCACGATGGCATCGTGCAGCGCCTCGCGGTCGGTGGGCTCGACGAACACCGCGGCCGGTCCCCACAGCTCGCGCAGCGTGGCGATGTCGCCCAGCACGAGGGCACATCCGGAGAGCGCCGCCTCGAGCACGGTGAGGCCGAACGGCTCGTACCTCGCGGGGTGCGCGAGCACGCGCGCGCGGCGGTAGTAGACCGCGAGGCGGCTGCGCGGCAGTCGCTTCAGCAGGATGGCCCGCGGCGCGCGGCCCCGCTCGGGCCGACCCGCCGCCGCGATCAGCACGGGGCACGGCAGCGTTTCGGCGGCGGCTGCGAGGCACTGCAAATTCTTGCCCTCGTCGGCGAGCGGTCCCACGCCGAGCACGAACAGCCGCTCGCGCTCCTGCCCCACGGTCCAGCGAACGCTGTCGACACCTTTGTAGATCACGCTGGCGCGCGCATGGAGCCCCGCGTCGGCGTACGACTCCTCGAGCTCGCGCAGCACGGCGTTGGTAGGCGCCACCACGTGCCGCGCGTTGCGGAGCGCCGCCGCCACCCGTTCGCGGTAGCGTTGCCACTGCGTGCCCGCGTCTTTCGGATGCGCGACCCGCCACTTGGCGTAGCGGCAGCCATGCGCCACGAGCAGCGTCGGCACGCTCCACTCGCGCTGCAGCGGCCCGTAATCGTTGCAGTGCACGATGTCGCAGCGCGTGGCGCGCTGCAGCGCCTCGAGCCACTCGGCCGCGCTCGCGAGCGTCTCGTCGTCGTCCGCGTCGAGGGGATAGTCGGACTCGTGCAGCGTGACGCGCTCGAGATCGCCGATCTCGCCGCGCTGCGCGTCGCTGAGCGTGCCCCCGAGGCTCGCGAGCACCACCTGGTGCCCCAGCCGATCGAGCTCGCGCGCGAGCTCCGCCGTGTACCCCCAGACGCCGTCGGCCGCGCTCGTTGTCATGAGGATTCGCATCGCTCCTCACGGGGGCGCGCGCTCACGCCACGATGGCGGTCGATTCGGACGAACGCCCGTCCTGGTCCTGCAGCTCGCGGCGGAAGTAGCGCATCGTCTTGTGGAGCCCCTCGCGGAGCGGCGTGCCCGGCGCCCAGCCGAGCAGGCGCTTCGCGCGCGAGACGTCGGGACAACGCCGGGCCGGATCGTCCACGGGCAGCGGCCGAAATGCGATGGTCGACTTCGAGCCCGTGAGCGCGAGCACGAGATTCGCGAGCGCGAGCACGGTGACCTCTTCCGGGTTGCCCAGGTTCAGCGGTCCTTCGAGCCCCGAGGGGTGGCCGAGCAGCCGGCAGAGCGCGTCGACCATGTCGTCGACGTAGCAGAACGAGCGCGTCTGCGACCCGTCGCCGTATACGGTGAGCGGCTCGCCCCGCAGCGCCTGCGTGAGCAGGTTGGATACCGCCCGCCCGTCGTCCATGCGCATGCCGGGGCCGTAGGTATTGAAGATGCGCACGACAGAAGCGGCCACGCCGCGCTGGCGGTACAGATAGCAGAGCGTCTCGGCGCACCGCTTGCCTTCGTCGTAGCACGACCTCGGCCCCATGGTGTTCACGTTGCCGAGGTAGTCCTCGTGTTGCGGGTGCTCGGTGGGGTCTCCATACACCTCGCTCGTCGAGGCATAGATGAGATGGCCGTTCGTTTCCTCGGCGAGCTCGAGGAGCTGCCGCGTCCCTTCCACGTTGGTACGCAGCGTGCGCTCGGGGTCGGCTTGGTAGTGCACCGGCGAGGCGGGGCTCGCGAGGTTGTAGATGACGTCGACCGGGAGCCACAAGGGCTCGAGGACCGAGCGGCGCACGAACTCGAAGCGGGACGACCGGCGGAGCGCGGCGACGTTGACGAGGCGGCCGGTGCTCAGGTCGTCCACGCAGTAGACGAAGTGTCCTCGCCGCACCAACTGCGAGCAGAGACGAGAGCCGAGGAACCCTGCCCCGCCCGCAACCAGTATTCGCATACGCGATTCCTTTCGCGCACCTCCGCGCGGTCAGCCGAAGAGGATCCACATGAGCGCCACCACGCCGACGACCGCGGCGAGCGCCACGAGGGCGAGCAGCAGCCCCGTCGCCGACAGCTGCCGGTGCTGGCGCGCACGCGCTGCCGCGCCGCCCAGCACGGCCTCGTGCTCCTCCGCGGCGCGCACGGCCGCGGGGCTCGGCGACGTCCCCGCCGCCTCGTCGTCGGTGTCGAACGGCGCGGCCGACGGCTCCGCGGCCGACGAGATGCCCATCGTACGGGCGCTCGGGATGCGGCCCCGGAGCTCGGCCGTCGTCATGGGGCGGCCGGCGGGGTCGGCAGCGGCGTCCCCTTGCGGCTCGCTCGTCCCGGCCGGCGCGGCGCCGCCGTCTCGGCCTTTCAGGCGGCTGCGCCGGCGCGAGCCCGCGAAGTTGAAGGCGGGCGGGTCGCTCGCCGGGAAAGACTCCATGGAAGCTTCGGTCACTTCGTCCTCGTCGTTGATCAGAAGCTCCTTCTGCTCGGCCATCGCGCACCTCCTGGCGGGGGCGGTTCGGTGCAAACGCCGTGCCAACGCGCACCCGGCGCCGCTGCCAGCCGCACGCCGGCCAAGGGCGGCAATGCGGCGGCCGTCAGTCCGCGTCCGTGTTCTTGATCACCGAGATCGCGCCGTTGCGCTCGAGGACCGCGTACTTGATCTGGTCCATGCGCTCGAGCCCTTGCGTCTGACGGGCCGCGCTCAGGATGTCCGCCTCGTCCACCCGCGCCTTCGCCATGCGCTCCCTGAGCGGCTTGCCGCGCTCCACGATCACGAGCGGCAGCCCTTCCAGCCATGCGTCGAGGCGCTCGGAGCGCTGCTTGAGCAGCGACAGGAAGATGTCGAGCGCGATCAGCGTCGCGATCAGCAGAAAAGCGTTGGTCACGGAGAAGTCCTCGCCGAGCAACGCTTGCTGGGTGGTCTCCGCGATGATGAGCAGCAGCACGAAGTCGAATGTCGTCACCTGGCCCAGCGATCGCTGTCCGCTGACCCGAAAGATGAGCAGCAGGAAGGCGTAGACGACGATGCCGCGGATGACCGTTTCCATGCCGTGCTCCTCAAGGGAAGAAGAACTGCTCGAAACGCGCCTCGGCATCGCCGAGCGCGATCTTTCCGTGCGCCGTGCCCGCGCGCTCGCCTTCCACCTCGAACGTCACGGCGGCGGGGCCCGACGAGCCGTCCACGGCGAACACGTACGTCACCCTTCCGGCGCCGAGCTCGACACGCTCGGGCTCGGGCGTGGCCGATTTGACGTTCACTCGCTCCAGGTACGCCGCGTCCATGACGAGCCGCAGCCGTTCGTCGGCGGCGTGCACGTCGGCGAGCCGCACGCGCAGGCGCTCCGGCGACCGCACGCGCGTGAAGCGCTCGTATTCGACGACGAGGCTGCCGTCGGGCGATGCGGCGCGGCGGTGCGCGAGCCAGCCTCCGCCGAAGACGCCGAGCGCGGCAGCCGCGATCAGCGCCGCGAGCAGCACCCAGCCCGCGCGCTCGAACACCCACGTCCGGCGTTGCAGCGCCAGGTTCTCGTTGACCTCGAGGCGCGTCATCGATCGGCGGCGACCGCCCGCTCCGGGCCATCGCTCGTTGCCGCCCGTGCAAGCTTCGTACCGCCGGCGATCAGCGGAACGAGAAGGCCGGCCGGGTGATCATGAGCCACAGAATCCCGAGCACGGCGGCGAACGCCGGGAACCCGAAGGCGAACCACGTCCAGAACAGGCGGTGATAGGCCTTGGGGAGCGGCGTGCCGTCGCGGCTCGCGGCGGCCGCGAGGTCCCGCATCCGCATCTGCATCCACACCACGGGCAGCCAGAAGGCGCCCGTCACGACGTAGAGCAGCAGCGATGCGGCGATCCAGCCGTCGAGGATCGGGTAGCTGAGCAGCCGCGCGAGCCCGAAGCCGGTGATCGGCTGCACGACCACCGCCGTGGCCGTGAACGCGAAATCGGCGGTCACCACGATGCGCGCCACGCCCGCGATCACCGTCGGGTCGCCGGTGAAATGCGCCCGCAGCATGAAGAACGCGATGCCGGCGCCCGTGCCGAGCAGCACGGTGGCGCCGATGACGTGCAGATATTGAAGGAGCCAGTAGGCGATCACGCGGCTAACGATCTTCCACGATCGCGAGTGCGACGAGGTTCAAGACCATGATCGGCCAGATCTTGAGCATCGGCCCCACGGGATCGGCCCACAGCCGCGGCAGCACCCACGTGCCCGCGATCATATAGAAGATCGAGATCGCGAGCGCGGCCCAGAGCGCTCGCTTGGCCGTGCGGCGCACCGCGATCCCCACGCCGACCGCGATGTCGGCGAGCGCGCCGAGCACCACGCCCGCGGCCGCGAGCGTCCGCGGGACGCCGCCTTCGAGCAGATAGGCGAGCCCCGGCTCCCACCCGGGCCCGAGCGACACGAGCCCGGTCACGATCCAGAACGACGCCAGCACGGCGAATGCGAGCGGCTTGACGAAGTAGAGCCGCGCGAACCACCGCTCCTGCACCGAGGCCGGCTCGCTCGCGAGCGCGGCCGCGAGCGGCTCGGGACGGATGCCCGTGAGCTCCTGCCAGCGCGCCGGGTTGCCGACGGCGCCGCGCACGAGCTCGCGCCGCACCACCGTGCCGAGCGGCGGCCGCCAGCCGAGCGCGCGCAGGAAATCGCCGAAGCGATGGGCGAGCGCCGCGAGCGGCCGCGGGACGCGCACCCGCCTCGGCTCGGGGAGCCGCAGCCAGCGGCGGTACGTGAGCACCGCGTCCGTGAGCGTGAACCGCTCGGGCCCCGCCACGTCGAGCGCGAGCCGCGCCGGCGTGTGGGGCGATAGAAAAAACACGATCGAGTCGACGAGGTCGTCGAGCTGCACGATCTGCAACGGCCCCGCATCCGGCAGCTCCGGCAGCACGGGCAGCGCGGCCAGCCCGCGCAGCAGCGCGCTGCCGCCGTACGCGGCGCGCCCCACCACCACGGCCGGGCGCAGCACGACCCAGTCGAGGTCGCGTGCCGTCAGCGCGTCCTCTCCGGCCTTCTTCGTGGCGGAGAACTCGGAGAGCGGCTCGCGCTCGGCGCCGATGGCCGACACGTGCACCACGCGGCGCACGCCGGCCGTCTCGCATGCGCGATAGAGCGCGGCGATGCCGTCGACGTGGACACCGCGCAAGTCGTCCGCGGGCGAGCTCGCGAGCGCGCCCGCGCAGTTGACGACGGCCGATACGCCGGCGAGATGCGGGAGCCAGTCTTCCGGCGTCGTGGCGCGGGCTACGTCGAGCGGCAGCCAGCGGACGTGCCGCAGCGCCATCCCCGGCGTGCGCGCCACGGCGACCACCTCCACGCCGTCGCGCGCGAGCCGCGCCAGCACGGCGCTGCCGATCAGACCCGTAGCGCCGAGCAGCAGAACACGCATTTGTTTAGCTTAGCTTATCGCGGCGGCCGCCCGAGCGGACGCACGCAAGCCGCGCGCGTCGCCGGCGCCGGTCAAACCGCGCCTCCCGTGGCCGGCGCCGTGTAGCGGCGCGACACCGCCTCGGCGATGCGCTCGCGGCTCTCGCGCGGTCCCAGGGCGTCGTCCGCCTCGATGGCGGCCGCCTCGTCCGCGAGCTCCGGATCCTTGATGACGTCGCGAAACCACGCCGAGTAGTCGCCGCGGCGGCGATGATGCTCCCACGTGCCCTCGTCCACCCCTTCGGCGATCTGCAGGAAGAGCTCGAGGTTCTGCGCCCGCAGCCTGAGCCGGTCGTCGGGCCCGCGGAAATAGAAGCTGCGCTCCTCGCCGAGATCGCCTTCGGCGTACTTGCGCGTGTGCCGCTTGTGCGTCTGCTCGGGGCCGTACGGCGTCACGGCCCGCGGCGGCTCGCCCGCGTCGAGCTCCCAGTAGAGCACCTCGTCCGGGCCGGGCACGACGGCGAGCGTCGGCCGCGGGACGTCGCAGGCGGCGCAGAAGGCCTCGATGACGGCGAGGGCGGCGTCGCCGAGCGCGATCACGGAGCGGACGGTGCGCAGGGCCGCAGCCGAGACCGCTTCCGGATGCACGGTGATCAGGATGGCGGCCGGCAGGTTCTCGGGCAGCGCCGCGAGGTCCTCGCGCCGAGCCGGCAGCAGATGATGCGCCTCGTCGATCAGCAGCCAATGCGGCCGCCCGCCGCGCGCGCGCAGCGCGGCGAGGCGCGGCAGGAGCTCCGCGAAGAAGGTGGGACGCTCGCTCATGTTGAAGTTCTGCGTGTTGACGACGACGCTCGTCCCGGCCTTGAGAAGCTTCAGGGCTTCGTCGGGCTGCGGCGGCGTGGTCGCGTCGCCCACGGCCACGGCATTCGCGAGCTCGTCGTAATCGCCCTCCGGATCGAGCACGCAGAACGCGAAGCCCCGCTCCTCCATGCGCTCGGTCAGTGCCGTCGCGAGCGTCGACTTGCCGATGCCGGAGCTGCCCGCGATCAGCACCGCACCCCGGTGCGGCTCGATCGCCACCTCCGCGCCGGAGCGGTCCCGGCCGACCGCGATGGCGTGCCGCGCGCGGTCGATCAGCTCGCCGTCGTCGGCGAGCATCCGCTCGACGAGCTCCTCGACGCCCGCGCCATGGTCGCGCTCCAGCACGATCGTCGCGGCCTCCTTCACGAGCGGCAGCGCGTTCTGCACGGCCGCGGCGCAGCCGCACGCGCTCATGAACGCGTGGTCGTTCTCCGCGTCGCCGACGGCCACCACGTTGTGGGACGAGAGCTCGAGCTCGGCGAGCGCCGCCTCGAGCCCCGTGGCCTTGTTGACGCCGGCCGGCAGCACCATGACGGCGCCCTTGTTGAAGACGATCTGCAGCTCGAGGCCGAGATCGCGAATGGCCTCGAGCACGGTCTTCTCGTGCGGCTCCCAGGTGGCGACGATCGAGCGCCCCACGGACAGCGGCGTCACGCCCCGCTCCTGCAGCCGCGTCACGAACAGCGCCGGCGGGCTCGGCCCCAGCGCGCGCTCGCGGCGCGTGGCGGGGTCGTACAGCACCGCGCCGTTCTCCGCCACCACGCGCTCGAACAGCTCGGCTTGCGGGAACACGCGCAGCAGATCCTCGAGCTGCCGCCCCGTGACGAGCAGCAGCCGCCGGCCGCTCTCCTTGAGCCGCTCCAGAGCTCGAATGGTGGACGGCGGAACCGTGCCCTCCTGGGCCAGCGTGCCGTCGTAATCAGCGGCCAGGGCTAGGAAGTACACCGGCCGCGCCTCAGTGCTTCGCTTGCTGGTTGCGCCACCTCCGCATGCCGAGCAGGGAGCAAGACCCGTGCCACGGGGGCGCGCATGGCACGTCGCTTGCACGACCGCGGCGGACGACTCTCATGCGAACACGTGACAAGTGGCTGTTCGCGCTCGCGGCGGCGGCACTCGCGGTGGTGGCACTGCGGCTCGCGTTGCCCACTCTGGTGCTGCGCTACGCGAACGCGCAGATCGCCTCCATGGGGGAGTACTCCGGCCACATCGAGGACGTGAGCCTCTCGGTGCTGCGCGGCGCTTACGTCCTGCACGGCGTCACGGTCGTGAAACCCGAGGCGGTGGTCGCCACGCCGTTCCTGGATTTGGAACGAATGGACATCTCGGTCCAGTGGAGCGCCCTGCTCCGCGGCCGCCTCGTGGGTGAGCTCGTCATGCACCGTCCCGTGGTCAACATGGTGCAAGGCCCGACGGACGAGGAGACCCAGCTCGGCGCCGGTGTGAACTGGCCGGCCGAGGTGCGGGAGCTCTTCCCGTTCCACTTCAACCGCGTGGAAGTGCGCGACGGCACCGTGACCTTCCGCGCGCCGGGCATCGAGGCGGAGGAATCGCTCACGCTGCGCGACGCGCGCATCGTGCTGCTGAATCTCACCAACGTCGAGGCGGAAGACCAGGAGGCGTACGCCGACATCGAGCTCGAGGGGCGCGTCATGGGCAACGCGCCGCTCACGCTCGCGGGCCGCATCGAGCCGAACGCGACGGCGCCCACGTTCGACGTCGATCTGTCGCTCGAAGGCGCGCGGCTCGTGGACGTGAATCCGTGGCTGCGGCAGTTTCTCAACGTCGACGCCGAGCAAGGCACGTTCACGATGTATGCGGAGCTCGCCGCGGCCGACGGGCGCTTCGAGGGCTACATCAAGCCGCTCATGGAGGATCCCGAGATCCTCGGGAGGAGCGACGATTCCGCCGGCCCCTTCAAGAAGGCGTGGGAAGGGCTCGTCGAGCTCGCCACGAACGTCTTCAAGAACCGGCGGACGGATCAGGTCGCGACGCAGATCCCGTTCGCGGGCGAGATCGAGGATCCGAGCGCCGACGTGCTGACCGCGCTCGTGAATCTGCTGCGCAACGCGTTCGTCGCGGGCTTCTCGCGCTCGCTCGACGGCACCGTGTCGCTGCGGGACGTGGCGCCCGCGGCGGACGACGACCCGGCGCGCGAAGAGCGGCGCAACTGACGCGGCCGCCGCGGCGCGCGGTCACGTGCGCGACGGCACGAACTCGAGCGCGGCGCCGTTGTTGCACCAGCGCTCGTACGTCGGCGGGGGGCCGTCCTTGAACACGTGGCCGTGATGGCCGCCGCAGCGGGCGCAATGGTACTCGGTGCGCGGCCAGAGCAGCACGAAATCGCGCTTCGTCTCGAACACCCCGGGGATGGTCGTGAAGAAGCTCGGCCATCCCGTGCCGCTGTCGAATTTCATCTCCGACGTGAAGAGCGGCAAGCCGCAGCCGGCGCAGAGATACACGCCCGCCTCGTGGTTGTCGTTCAGCGGGCTCGAGAACGCGCGCTCCGTGTCCGCTTCGCGCAGCACGCGGTACTGCATCGGCGTGAGCCGCCGGCGCCATTCCTCGTCCGAGAGCTCGAGCTTCTCGTCCGGGCTCGGCACTTCGCGGCCGGCGGGCAGGAGCTCGCGCCACCGGGCTTGCAGCTCCTCGATGGACTTCGCGGCGGCCGCGGTGACGCGCGTCATGAGGACGAGCGGCAGAGCGGAGAGCCCACCGACGAACGATCGTCTTCGCATCGCAACACCTCCTGCGCGTTCGGGTCTCGCGCCCCAGGACCTGAGATACCTCGGTAGACCACCGGCACGCGTGGCATGTTCCTTGCTCCGCGAGGGCCATGAGCAAGCGTTCGCGAACGTGGTTCGGCGTCGTGATCGGGCTCGCCGCCCTCGCGGCGCTCGCGGCGGCCTTTCTGGCGAGCCGCCTGGATCGTGCGGTCATCGCCGCGGTGGAGCGCTACGGCTCGGCGGCCACGGGCACGGCCGTGCGCCTTCGCGACGCCGACGTCCAGCTGCGGGAGACGGCCGGCACGCTCAGCGGGCTCAGCGTCGCGAATCCCGAGGGCTTCGCCGAGGATGACATCCTGACGGTCGAGACGATCGCGCTCGACGTCGCGCTCGGCGACACCTCGCCGGACCTGCTCGTGCTGAACGAGGTCGTGGTCTCGGGCGCGACGCTCAACGCCGAGCAGCGCGGCGCCGCCCTGAACCTGGACGTGCTGCTGGATCGCCTCGCGGGCGGCGACCCCGCCCCGGACGAGGAGCCCGGCACGCGGCTCATCATCGACCGCTTCAGGCTCGCCGGCGGCCGCGTGACGCTCACCACGGACGCCGGCGGCGGCCCGCACACGCTCGACTTGCCCGAGGTCGTGGTCGAAGACGTGGGGCGCGCCCAAGGCGGGCTCACCTACGGCGAGACGGCGGAGGCCCTGCTCGGCCCGATCCTCGCCGCCGGCCGCGCGGCGCTCCGGGGCAGGCTGCGCGACGCCGCCGAGGACGCCGTGGAGCGGGAGATCGAGGAAGCCGTCGACGACAAGCTGCACGAGATCCTCGAGCGATAGCGAGCTGCGAGCGTAGCGCGCGGAATGTAACGCGGGGTTTCGCAGATCTTCGCGCGGCCTGCATTTCTGCGTGGCATGCATCTTGCTCCATTGGCTGCCGTCCATCGCGAGAGCACGAGTCATGAAACGGAACACCGCATCCATCGTCGTCGGCGCGCTCGCAGCCGGCGCGCTCATCGCCTGGCTCGACTTCGGCGCGGCCGCCTGGCCGTTCGACGACGAAGGCGAGATCCCGACGCTGGCGCCGTTGCTCGCCGAGGTCACGCCGGCCGTGGTGAACGTGGCCGTGGTCGGCACGGCGGAGCCTTCGCGCAACCCGTTGCTCGAGGACCCGTTCTTCCGGCGTTTCTTCGAGGACGAGCCGGAGCTGCAACCGCAGCCGCAGCAGAGCATCGGCTCGGGCGTCATCGTGGACGCCGACCAAGGCCTCATCGTGACCAATCACCACGTGATCCGGGGCGCCGAGACCATCGTCGTGACGACCAACGACCGCCGGCAGTTCAATGCCGAGGTCGTGGGCAGCGACGAGGGCACCGACGTCGCGCTGCTGCGCGTGGATCCGCACGGCCAGGAGCTATCCGAGTTGCCGTTCGGCGACTCCGACGAGATCCAGGTCGGCGATTACGTGGTGGCGATCGGTAATCCGTTCGGCCTGGGCCAGACCGCCACGGCGGGCATCGTGAGCGCCCTCGGCCGCAGCGGCGTGAACATCGCGGGCGGCGTCAACGTCGAGAGCTACGAGGACTTCATCCAGACCGACGCCTCGATCAATCCCGGCAACTCGGGCGGCGCCCTCGTGAGCCTGGACGGCCGCCTGATCGGCGTGAACACGGCCATTCTCTCGAGCGCGCTCGGCGGCAACATCGGCATCGGGTTCGCCATCCCGAGCAACATGGCGAGCGAGGTGGTGGAGCAGCTGCTCGAGTTCGGCGAGGTTCGACGGGGCCGGCTCGGCATCATCATTCAGGACGTCTTCCCGGGGCTCTCGCAGGCGCTCGGTCTCGGCACGGACCAGGGCGCGCTCGTGACGCAGGTGGAGCCCGGCTCCGCGGCGGAAGCGGCCGGGATCATGGCCGGCGACGTGGTCATCGAGGTGAACGGCGAAGCCGTGGTCACGTCGAGCGATCTGCGCAACGAGATCGGGCTCATGCGGGTGGGGGAGACGGTGGCGCTCACGATCCTGCGCGACGGCCAGCGCCGCACGATCAACGCCATGATCGGCGAAGTGCCGCCGCAGCCCGGCGCACGTCAGGGCTCGCCGCACCAGCCCGAGCGGGAAAGCCTCGCCGCCCTGCAAGGCGCGGACCTGTCCAACATCCCGCCGAACCACCCGCAATACGGCAGCGTGCGCGGCGTGCTCGTGACGGGGGTGCAGCCCGGCTCGCCGGCGTGGCGCCACGGCCTGCGAACGAATGACGTCATCACGTCGGTGAACCGCGCGCCCGTCGGCTCCGTGGAGGAGCTCGCGGCGGCCATTCAGGAGGCGGAGCTGCCGCTCGCGCTCGAGGTGCGACGCGACGGCCGGCCGCTGTTCCTGCTCGTGCAATGAGCGCGAAGCGCGCCGGACGGTACGGCCTTTGCAGCGATCGGACAGCCGCTGCCCGGAGGACGAGGACATGCAAACACGTCATTGGCTTGCCGTCTTGCTGCTGATCGCGAGCGCCGCTCAGTATGGTTGCGCGGCCGTGGCCGGCGGCGCCATCGGGGCGGCCATCGGCCATGAAGCGGCCGAGGAGGACGACGACGAGTGACGGCGGCGGGCGGCTCTACGCGGGCCGGCCGCGGCCGCCGTCTCTTCGTCCGGGCGTGAGGAACGTTCTGCTAAGATGCCGTCGACCGACCGCTCCGGCACACCTCCACGCATAGTGAATGAGACTGCGGTCGCACCTGTTCGCGCTCGTCGGCGGCGCGCTGCTGCCGATGATGCTGTTCGGCGCGGCGGCGACCGCGTTCTTCGCGCACCACGAGCGTGACGTCGTCCGCCGGCTGGCGATGGACCGCACGCGGGCGCTGGTCACGGCGCTCGATACGGAGCTCGCCGGTCACCTGACCGCGCTGCGCACGCTCGCGGTGTCGCGCAGCCTCGAGGCCGGCGACCTCACGGCGTTCTACGACGAGGCGCGTCGCGCGCAGCAGACCCACCCCTACTGGCGGGGCGTGCGGCTCGCGCTGCCGTCCGGCCAGCATGTGCTCGACACGGAGCTGCCGCTCGGCGCCGCCCGCGGCCCTCCGCCCGATCGCGACAGCTTCGCGCAGGTCCTGCGCACCGGCCAACCCATCCTGGGAGACCTGTTCTTCGAGGACGGCGCCTACCGCTTCGCCGTGCGCCTGCCGGTTGGAGGCAACCCGGACGTCGCCTACATCTTGAGCGCCGTCATCGATCCCGCCGCGGTGCTCGCCCTGCTATCCCCGCAACGTCTGGAGGCCGATTGGGTCGTCGCCGTCCTCGACCGCAACCAGCGCGTCGTCGCGCGCCTCCCGCGCAACGAGCTGGCGCCCGGCCGTCTCGCGAGCGCGAGCCTCCGGAACGCGCTCGCGCGCGCGCCCGAAGGTTGGTTTCGCGGCCGGACGCTGGAAGGCGCCGAAGTCTACTCGGCCTTCATGCGCTCGCCGCAGACGGGCTGGGCCGTCTCGATCGGCATGCCGGTCGCCGCCGTGCAGGCCGGCGTGCTGCGCTCCTTCTGGCTGCTCGCGCTGGGCTTCGCCGCGGCCGCCGCGGTCTCGGTGGCGGTAGCGGCCGCGCTCGCCCGCCGCGTGTCGGAGCCGATGAGCGCGCTCGCCTCCGCCGCCGGCGCCATCGAGCGCGGCGAGCAGTTCGCACCTCCGGCCCTCGGGCGGGTGGCGGAGGTCGAGGCCGTGGGCCGCGCCCTGGAACGGGCCGCGCGCGCCGTCGCCGAGCGCGAGGAAGCGCTGCGGGCCGCGCATCACGCGAAGGACGAGTTCCTCGCGATGCTGGGCCACGAGCTGCGCAATCCCCTGGGCGCGCTGGCCGCGGCCGTGGAGGTGCTGCGCCTCACGGGATCCGAGGACGAGCATCAGCGCAAGACCGTGGCCCTCCTCGGCCGGCAGGTGCAGCACATGACGCGCCTCGTGGACGACCTTCTCGACGTGAGCCGGGTCGCGCGCGGCAAGATCACGTTGTCCATGCGGCGCCTCGACCTCGCCGAGGTGGCGCAGCACGCCGTCGCGGCCTGTCGGGCCGGCCGCAGGCTCGAGCATCGCTTCGAGGTGGAGACGTCCCCCGTTTTCGTCCAGGGCGACGAGGCGCGGCTCGAGCAGGTGTTCGCCAATCTCTTGAGCAACGCGGTGAAGTACACGCCTCACGGCGGGAAGATCACGGTCCGCGTGCGGCGCGAGGGCGACGAGGCGGTGGCCCAGGTCGTGGACACCGGCATGGGCTTCACGCCCGAGCTGGCCGCGCGGGCGTTCGACCTGTTCGTCCAGGGCGATCAGTCGCACGGGCGCAGCGGCGGCCTCGGCATCGGCCTCACGCTGGTCAAGCGCCTGGTCGAGCTGCACGGTGGAAGCGTCCGCGCCGAGAGCGAGGGGCTCGGGCGCGGCGCGAAGTTCACGGTCCGGTTGCCGGCCCTCCCGTGAGCGTGGCACGCTCCTTGCGTCACGCACGGCTTCGCGAGCCGGGAGGGACGCCGATGGACGACCGACCATCGTCTCCGTGGGGGCAGCGCCGCCGGCGGGCGGCGCTATCGGTGGCGCCGATGCTCGCCGCCGCGGTGCTCGCGGCGGCCGGGGGGTCTCGGCACGTCGCCGCCCAGGAGGGCGACGACCGGCAGACCGGCGAGGTGCGCAACTGCATCGACCTGCGGTCGATCGACCACACGCGGGTGGTCGACGACGACACGCTGCTCTTCTACATGCGCGGCGGCGTCATCTACCGCAACGACCTCCCGAACCGCTGCCCGCAGCTCGCGACCGAGGAGCGATTCATGTATCGCGTCGCCCTCGATCAGCTCTGCGACATCGACGTGATCACGGTGCTGAGCGATCTGGGCTTCGGCTTCGTGCCCCTCGCCTCCTGCGGCTTGGGCAAGTTTCAACCGATCAGCGAGGACGCGGCGGAGCGGCTGCTCTCCCGATCGGACTGACCGCACCGGCTCGTACCGACGCCGAGAAGATCCCGGGCGTCAGCACTGCCCGGCGCCCGTCGCCCCTCGGCGGCCGCGGATGCGACACGCGCCGCAAGCTGCGCACGCGGAGCACGACGCGCACCGCGAAACCCCGCTCGTGCGTGTAGGGGATCGCCCGCCGCCGAGCGTGCCGGATGCGCGCGGTCCGCTGGGTTTGCAGGGATCGAGACGACAGGCGCCCTGTTTGCGGTCAGGCGGCGGCGCAACCCTTCCCGATCCAGGAACGGTTTGCAAATCTTGTGGCAGCGGGCGTCAGCGTCGCTCCGCTGCCGTGCGCTGTTGGTCGCGTCCGCCCGCTCCGTTGTCGCCCTCCGTCTTGTCGGCGTAAAAGCAGAACGTGCCCTTGCCCTGACGCTTGGCGGCGTACATGGCCTGATCGGCCAGCTTCAGCACCATGCTCGGATCGCGCGCATGCATCGGGAACAGCGCCACGCCGACGCTCGCGGACACCCGCACCGGCTGCCCGTCGACCTCGAGCTCGAAGTTCGCCGCCTCGCAGGTCTTGCGCGCGGCGGCCGCGGCATGCTCGCGCGTCTCCACGCCCTCGAGCACGACGACGAACTCGTCGCCGCCCATGCGACCGACGCTGTCCCCCACCCGGACCGTGGCCGCCAGCCGGGCCGCGAGCTTGCGCAGCACGGCGTCCCCGGCCGGGTGGCCGTGCGTATCGTTGATCTCCTTGAAGTTGTCGAGATCCACGACCATGGCGGCACCGAGCTGGTTGGCCCGGACGGCGTGACCGATCGCCTTGGAGAGCTGCTTGCGCAGCTCGCTCTGGTTCAGCACGCCCGTCAACGGGTCGTAGCACGCGCGATAGCGCAGGTGCCGCTCCTGCCGCTGCCGCTCCATCGCGAGCTGCAGCACCTGGTGCACGCGTTGCACGGAAGTCTCACCCTTGCTCAGGAAGTCCTGCACGCCGTGACGGATCAGGTCCACGGCGAGCCCGTCGAACTCGCGCCCGGTGAGAGCGACGAGCGGCAGGTCCGGGTTGATGGCCTTCAAGGCGAGAGCGCCGTCGCGCCCGTCGGCATCGGGCAGCGTGAGGTCGATCAGCGCGATGTCGATGGGCTCGGTGGCGACGATGTACTCGGCGTCCTTGAGGCTCCGGGCATGGCGGATCTCGTAGCTTCGATCGAGCTGGCGCAACGCCGTCGATAAAGCATCGGCCGCGTCGTCGTGATCCTCCAGCAGCAGCAGTCGCACGCAGGCTTCCTTCCTGAATCCCGCCCCGACGCTTTCAGCAACAACCGTGCCAGCGGTCCGGTTGTGTCTGGCACGCAACTTGCCGAACCGACGACTCCGGACGTGGTGAAGGAGGATTGGAATGGCTCTCGAGACCGAGTTGCTCGCGCTCGAGCGGCGCTTCTGGAGCGGCGACGCCGACTTCTACCGCCGGCACCTCGACGAGCGCTGCCTCACCGCGTTCGCCGATCTTGCGGGCGTCATCGACCGGGAGGCGCTGGCCGGCACCGTCGGCAGCGGCGGGCGCTGGCGCGACCTCGACGTCGACGTGAAAGGCTGCCTGCAGCCGCGGGACGGCGTAGCGCTGCTCACCTACGAGGCGCACGCCCGCCTACCGACGGGCGAGCCGTACGCCGCGCTCGTGACGAGCGGTTACGTGCGCCGCGGCCGGGAGTGGAAGCTCGCGTTCCATCAGCAGACGCCCCTCGCGGACGGCGGGCAGCCCGCCGAGCGGCCGCCGGAGGATGCGCGCCGCGCTCAGCCGCGCCCGAGCTCCGACTACGAGGTTGAAGGCCGCGAGCCCGAGGGCATCGGCACCAAGCTCGGCATCGACGAGCCTCCGTCGAAGCACGGTCCGCCGGGCTCCTAGAGGTCGTCGACGCGCGACCGCAGGCGCTTGACGGCCGCGCGGCGCGCCTTTTCCTCGAGCCGCCGACGCTTCGCGGCGGCTGTGGGCGCGGTGGGCTTGCGCGGCCGGCGCGCGACGAGCGCGCTCGCGATCAGCGCGCGCAGCCGCTCGAGCGCGGCTTCCTTGTTGCGCTCGAGGCTGCGGTGCTGCTGCGCCTTGATGACGATCACGCCGTCCTCCGAGATGCGGCGGTCGCGCCGCGCGAGCAGGCGCGCCTTGCAGTCCTCGGGCAGGGCGCGCGACGCGCGAATGTCGAACTTCAGATGCGCCGCCGTCGCCACCTTGTTCACGTTCTGCCCGCCCGCGCCCTGGGCGCGGACGGCCGCGATCTCGATCTCGTCGGACGGGATGATGATTCGATCGGTGATCCGCAGCATCGGGCAGCCCCGCAC
>DATCLY010000055.1:0-4225 GCA_036563665.1 Gammaproteobacteria bacterium | reverse complement strand
CATGCGCCGCATCCTCTCGGCCGCGGGCCAGAAGCTGCCGCAGTCGAAGCCGGCCCTCGAGCTCAACGTCTCGCATCCGCTCGTGAAGTACATGGACGGCCTGAAGGACGCGACCGAGTTCGAGGACCTCGCGCTGCTCGTGTACGAGCAGGCGGCGCTCGCGGAAGGCGGGCAGCTCGCCAGTCCCGCCGATTACGTGCGCCGGCTCAACCGCCTGCTCGTGAAGCTCGCCGGAGCGAGCTCCTGACCAGGCGGCGGAGAACGGCACCCGGGCAGCGGCGGCCTGGCGGTCGTGACCCTCGGCCCGCTCAGCCGGAGAAGCGAGCGTAGCGGCAACGGGCGGCCCGGGAACTACGTCCGTCCGTCGTGACGGAAATATGCTAGCGCTCGCATGTCGATCACGAGATCGAAGTCAGCCCGCGGTGGATCGCGACCGAAGCTAAACCGGTAGCTGCGGCGCGGCGGCAGGCCCTTCGGAAAGCGCTCGCGCAGGGCGGCTTTGAACATCTCCGCCGGCACCCAGTCCGAATCCGACGACAGCGACCCGAATTCGTCGCTGAACACCCGCTGTGTCGAGCGGTGGTCGAGCGTCGGCGTGACGATGTATACCGTGGTGTCGGCGCCAAGTCGCAGCGTGCGCACGGCGTCGCGGACCAGAGACCATTCGCGGCCTTGTGGCTCCGCGATCAGATCGAAGGCGTGGCGGTTGGCGAGCACCGCCGCCGTCGCGAGCGCGGCGGCGAGCAGCGCCCCTTCGACCTTTCGCGGCATCCGGAACCAGAGTGCCACCCTCCCCAGCGCCGCCGCCGCGAGGACGACGACGAGCGAGGCGAGCGGGAAGATCGTGCGGTAGCCGATGGCCCGTTCGCCCGCGGCGAGGCTCACGGCATGCGCCGCGAACGGCAGCACCGCGAGACAGAAAAGCCAGCGCCCCTGCTGAGCGCGCCCCTCACTGCGCGCTGCGGCGAGCGCGCCCAGCAGGAGCAGCGTTCCCACGGCCACCGCCGCGCTCCAGAACCACGCCGCCCCAGTGCCGAAGGTGTCGCGCAACGGGAAGAGCGCCAGCGCGTTCGGTAGTGGCTGCTGGAAGAACCAGACAAACTTGCCGACGAGGTCGGTCTCGAAGCGGACGCGGCCGCTCTGCTGGTAAAGGCCTGCCGCGAACATCGCCTTCATGATCAGGAATGCGAGGCCGAGCGCGCCGAACAGCGTGCCCAGGTGAGCCGCGGTCCAGCGTGCGTCGGCCGCGAGCGAGCCGCGTCGCGCGAGCAGCACCGCCGCAAGCAACGCCACGCCGAACAGCGCGTTCGACTGATAGGTGAGCCCCGCAAGCACGTAGCAGCCGCCGCCGACGAGGACGCCCGCCGCGCGGCACAATGCGCGGCCGGCGAGTCCCTGATCGACGGCCGCGAAGCCCGCTGCCCCGAGCAGCAGCGCGAGCGCGTTCGGCCAGCTGATGGCCCAGCCCACGGTGATCTGCGCCGCCGGGAGCAACACGATCGCGAGGCCCGCGGCGGCCGCGTGCAGCGGCGGCCAGCCGGTCCGCGCGAGCAGACGGAACGTGAGCAACCCCGTGCCGATGAGCAGCGCTGTGCCGAGCAGACGCAGCCACGCCAGGTCCCGCACGTGATGAAACGGCCGCAGCGTGGTCTCTAGCAGCATGCCGTAGAGCGGGCGGCCGTGCGAGGCGGTGAAGCGCGCGAGCTTGCCGGGCTCCTCGTGCACCTCGCGCAGGTGTGCGTAATCGTCGCGGAACGCGTACTCGTGGAAGATCGTCTGCCAGTACACCGCGAGCGGCACCAGAATCAGCAGGGCGAGGCAGATTCGTGTGCGTATCCTCATCGCAGCGGTGGGCGGTCGCAGCCGCTCCTAGGGTTCAACTCCCGGCGAGATCGCGTTGCGGCTCCCGCCCTTCTCGGCGCAGACGTAGTACTGCGCCCCGAGCGGCAGCCACGCGAGATGCCGCTCGAGCGGGCGCAGCGCCGCGAGCGCCCGCGGAAAGAAGATGCGGTAGCGCACTCGCGCGTCGTCAAAGCCAGCGCGCAGCACGCGGCGGCGCATCTCCCCTGCCCCGATGAGGATCGCGTGCTCGTCGAACGCGCACGTCGCGACGGCGTGGCGCGTCAGGGGATTGAGCGGATTGTGCTCGAACACGAGCAGCAGGCCGCCGGGTTTGAGCACGCGCCGGATCTCGCCGAGCAGAGCCACATGCCGCTCGTGCGGGATGTGATGGAAGACGCACGACGCGTGCACGACGTCGAAGCGATCGTCCTCGAACGGGATGGTGCTGCCGTCGAAGTGCCGGAATGTGGCGTCGGACCCATGCCGCGCCGCGCCGATGGCGAGGCTCCTGCGCGAGACGTCGAGACAGATGAGCTCTGCCTGCGGCAGGTGGCGGCGGAAGAACGGCACGGCGTAGCCGATCCCGGCGCCGAAATCGAGCACGGAGATAGGTCCGTCGACCCTGCCGCGCGCGTCGAGCTCCCTCAGCACGTCGATCACCTTGTACTCCGCGAAATACTCGGGATCTTCGCCCGACAGCCTGATGTTGGCGGCGTGGATCTCACGGTACTCGGCGGCGAACTTGTCGAACTCGGCTTCATCCATGCGTGGCTCGCCCTCAAACGTCCCGATAGGAGATGAGCTCGATGCCTCTCCGCTCGAGGAGCTCGCGCACGCTCGGGCTGGTGAGCGCCGCCGTCTCGGCGCTCCAGCGGTAGCCCCACGCGTTGAAGGCGCTGCCCGGATCGTCCCGGCCGGGGTGGCACATCAGCTCCACCGTGCCGCGGGATGGCAACGCGCCAAGCAGCGCCATGAGGTTCTCCTCGGTGAGTCGGCCGCCGTGGAAGAAACCCACGAACGCGTCCACGCGCTTGAGCTCCCGCAGCGGGGAAAGCAGGGCGGCGGTGCCCACCGCGAGCTGCTCGGCGAGACGGCACAGCCGGGCAGCGTCCCGCAGCATGAACAGGCGCACGCGCTCGGCCGGGCAGCGCACCGCCCGTATGCCGTAGGCGCGCGCGAGCTCCACTACGACGCGGGCCACCCCGGGCAGCACCTGCACGTGCTGGTGTCCGTCCAGATGGCTCAGGCAGAGTCCCGCATCGAGCGCCCTGCGGATCTGGGCCTCGAGTTCGCGCCGTACCTCGACGAGCGGAATGCGTCCGGTGAGATAACGCGCGGCGAACTGCACCGCGTGCCGCGGCATGTGATTTGCCGAGTCGACAAGGGCCCGAGAGCCCCGGGTCAGAGGTTCGAGTTCGGTGAGCGTCAGATGCAGCCCGACGTCGAGGGCGGGGCGCGCCCGCGCGAGTGCCACGGCATGCGGGAATGCGGGTCCGTTCGCCATGATCGACGCAGAAGTGACGATGCCGCGGTCATGCGCCTCGACGATGCCGTCGTCTATCGCTTCGGAAAGACCGAAGTCGTCCGCATGCACGATGAGTCGCAACGCAGGCATCGCTCAGCTTCTCCGAGACAAATCGACGCGCGGCGCCGCGAACACCCAGCGCTTGCAGCTTACGTAGTTGAGCAGTACCGCCACAACCGTGAGAGGTCCCCACACGGCGAGTTCCGGATAGCGCAGCACGTCGACGAGCGCGTAGACGACGGCGCTGGTGAGAGCCGCGCAGAGCAGGTTCACGGCAGAGAACCTGACCGCCTGGACGGTGATACTGCCGCGCACGCGAAAGGTCCACGCGCGGTTCAGAAAAAAGCTGTTCACCATGCCTGCAAGATACGCCAGCGCGTTGGCGATCGTGGCGTGGAGTGTCGCAAACGGCGGATGACGCACGCAGATCCAGAACACGGCGAAGCTCACGGTGAGGTTGGCCACCCCGACCAGCGCAAACCGCAATCCGGGACAGGCGGCTGTCATCCGTCGGCCCGGGTCCGTGGGTCGCAGCTCGCGTCGAGCGATACGGGGGAGCGCTCGACCGTAGCGTCCGCACCCGTGGTCTCGCGCACGAGGAACCGCGGCCGGCCCCGTACCTCGAGCAGGATGCGGCCCACGTACTCGGCCAGGATCGCCAGAAAGGCGAAGAGCACGCCGAAGAGGAAGGATGAGATGGCGACCGACGACGCCCATCCGGGGATGACGTCGTTGTCCAGCCACCAGCCCACGATCGCGTAGACCACGCCGGAAAACGCCACGATGGACGAGGCAAGACCCAGCACGACGCAGACCCGCAGCGGCACGAGCGAGAAGGAGCTCACACCATTCCAGGCG
>DATCLY010000052.1:0-14929 GCA_036563665.1 Gammaproteobacteria bacterium | reverse complement strand
GTCTTGCACCGGCGCCGGACTCACGAATGGAGGCGGGCATGGTGATTCGCGTGCATGTCGCGTGTGACGACGCCCAGGTCCGTCACCTCATCGCCGGCGACCTCGGCGCGGCGGACGACATCGAGGTGGTCGGCGAGAGCGCCGAGAACGCGCTCGGCGCCGCCGCGGTCGAGCTGCTCGCCCCCGACGTGGTCGTGCTGTGGGCGGCGCCCGGCGCGGATCCGGCCGAGCACGTCCGGCGTTACCGCGAAGGCGCGCGCAGACCGGCCGTCGTCGCCTTCTGCACCGGGAGCGATCAGGCGGCCGGGTTCCGCGCCGCGGGCGCGGACGCCGTCGTGCTCGACCGCGACGCCGCCGGGACGCTGCGCACCGCGGTGAAGAGCGTGTACCGGCAGCGCACCGCCGCCGCGAGCGACGCGTTCGGCGCATAGCGCGGCCTCGGAACTGGCGTCGCGACCGATGCTCGACCCACTGCTCGCAGCCCGCGTCCAGTTCGCGTTCACCGTCAGCTTCCACATCCTCTTTCCCGCCTTCACGATCGGGCTCGCGAGCTGGCTCGTGATGCTCGAATTCCTGTGGCTGCGCACCGGCAAGCCGGCCTACCGCAGCCTGTACGATTTCTGGCTCCGGATCTTCGCGGTGTCGTTCGGGCTCGGCGTCGTGTCCGGCATCGTCATGAGCTTCCAGTTCGGCACGAACTGGAGCCGGTTCTCGGAGGCCGCGGGGAACGTCGTCGGCCCCCTGCTCGGCTACGAGGTCCTCACGGCGTTCTTCCTCGAGGCCACGTTCCTCGGCGTCATGCTGTTCGGCGCGCGGCGCGTTCGCCCGGGCGTGCACTTCTTCGCCACCTGCATGGTGGCGCTCGGCACGTTGCTGTCCGCGTTCTGGATCCTGTCGGCCAACAGCTGGATGCACACGCCGGCCGGCGCCCGCTACGAGGACGGCGTCTACTACCCCGAGAGCTGGCTCGCCATCGTCTTCAACCCGTCGTTCCCGTACCGCTTCGCGCACATGACGATCGCGTGCTACCTCACGACCTGCTTCGTGGTGGCCGGCGTCGCCGCCTGGTACCTGCGGCACGGGCGGTTCGTGCAGCGCTCGTCGCTGATGCTCCAGCTCGCCGTGGTGTTCGCGAGCATCGTCGTGCCGCTGCAGATGGTGCTCGGCGACCTGCACGGCTTGAACACCCAGGAGCACCAGCCCGCGAAGATCGCGGCCATCGAGGCGCTGTGGGAGACGCGGGAGGGCGCGCCGCTCGTGCTGTTCGCCGTGCCCGACGAGGAGGCGCAGCGGAATCGCTTCGAGATCGCCGTGCCGAAGCTCGCGAGCGTCATCCTGCAGCACGACCCCGACGGGCGAGTGCTCGGGCTCGACGCGTTCCCGCCCGACGAGCGGCCGAACGTCGCCTGGCCGTTCTACTGCTTCCGGACCATGGTCGGCATCGGCATCCTGATGCTCGTGCTCGCCTGGAGCGGCGCCGTGCAGCTCGCCCGTGGCCGCCTCGAGCGCTCGCCGCGCCTGCTGCGCGCGTTCACGTGGATGGCGCCGAGCGGCTTCGTCGCGCTGCTCGCCGGCTGGTTCACCACCGAGATCGGCCGTCAGCCGTTCGTCGTGCACGGCTCGCTGCGCACGGCGGACGCGGTGTCCGCGCTGCCGGGCGCGAGCGTGGCATCGACCGTGGCGCTCTACGTCGTGGTCTACGGCCTCGTGTTCGGCGCGGGCATCTACTTCCTGTCGCGGCTCGTGCGCGCGGGCCCGCAGCGCGCTGAGGTGGGCGCCACCGCCATGCGGCCGCTGGGCGTGCCCGTCGAGGCGATGGAGGACGTGTCGTAGTGGCAGGACAGGCGCTCGAGCTCGTCTGGCTCGCCGTGATCGCCTTCGCGATCTTCATGTACGTGCTGCTCGACGGCTTCGTGCTCGGCTGCGGCATCCTGTTCCCGTTCGCGCCGAGCGACGCGGACCGCGACACGATGATGTCGTCCGTGGCACCCATCTGGGACGGCAACGAGACCTGGCTCGTGCTCGGCGGCGTGGGCCTGTTCGCGGCTTATCCCCTCGTGTACGCGGTGGTGCTGCCGGCGCTCTACCTGCCGTTCACGATCATGCTGCTCGGCCTCGTGTTCCGCGGCGTGGCCTTCGAGTTCCGCTTCAAGGCGCGCACGAGCCGCAAGTGGTGGGACCGGGCGTTCCAATGGGGCTCCCTCGCCGCCGCGCTCGCGCAAGGCATCGTGCTCGGCGCGTTCGTGCAAGGCTTCGAAATAGAGGACGGCCGCTACGTCGGGGGGCTCTTCGATTGGCTCACGCCGTTCGGCGTGGTCACCGGGCTGTCGCTCGCGGCGGGCTACGCGCTGCTCGGCAGCACCTGGCTCATCATCAAGGCGCCGGGCGCGCTCGAGCAGTGGGCGCGGCGCGTGTCGGTGCGGCTGCTCGCGGCGGTGCTATTGGGGATCGCCGCCATCAGCGTGTGGGTGCCGCAGATGGAGAGCCGGATCGCGGAGCGCTGGTTCTCGCTGCCGAACTTCTACGTGCTTTCTCAGGTGCCGCTCGCCACCGTGGTCTGCGGCTACCTGCACTGGCGGGCGACCCGCGGCCGCGCCGTGGTGGCGCCGTTCCTGCTGACGATGGCGCTGTTCACGCTCGGCTACGCGGGCCTCGCGATCAGCCTGTGGCCGAACCTGATCCCGCACGCCGTGCCGTACTGGGAGGCCGCGGGCTCCGCGGCGAGCCAGCGGTTCATGCTCATCGGCGTGATCGTCACGCTGCCCGCCGTCATCGCCTACACCGCGTACTCGTACTACGTCTTCCGCGGCAAGGTGACGGAGCCGCTGCACTACTGACGGCCGGCGACGGACGCCGCCTGCGGGCGCACCGGGCGCGTGCCTTCGTCGAGCGCCGAGCGCAGCGCGCGGAACCGCCGCCGGTACTGCGCGGGCGTGAGCCCCACCTTGCGGCGGAACAGCCGGCCGAAGAAGCTCGAATCCTCGTAGCCCGCCTGGTTGGCGATGGCCTCCACCGGCAACTCGGTGGTCTCGAGCGCGTGCTTCGCTTCCTCGAGCCTGAGCGTGTGGACGTACTCGAGCGGCGTCATGCCCGTGGCACGCACGAAGCGGCGCTTGAAAGAGCGCTCCGAGAGACCCGACCGTCGCACCATCGCCGCCACCGGCGAGTCGTGGTCGTAGTGCTGCGCGATCCACGCCTGGCAGTCGGCGATGACGGCGTCCTCGACCTGGCGGCTGCGCGTGAGCGTCGCGAACGGCAGCTGGCCCACGTGGTGCCAGTCGATGAGGTGCAGGCGTGCCACGTTCATCGCCTCCTCGGTGCTCACGAAGCGGGCGATGAGGAAGAGCGCCAGGTCGTGCCAGGCCGTGCCGCCGCCCGCCATGATGAGGCGCTGCTCGTCGCCGGAGATGACCAGGGCGCGGTTGGGATGCACGCGCACCCGCGGGAAGCGTTTGCGCATGGCGTCGCAATAGGCCCAGTGAGTGGTCACGTCCTGGCCGTCGAGGAGCCCGGCGTGGGCCAGCACGAGCGCCCCCGTGCACGCCGTCGCGATCGTGGCGCCCGCGGCGTAGCGCTCGACGAGCCACTGCCGCTCCGCCCCGTGCCGCCCCGCGATGTCCTCGTCCGGCGCGACCATGAGGTCCGGGATCGCGACGATGTCCGGGGCCGAGCAGTCGGCGAGGCCGCAGGCCGGCTCGATCCACAGCCCGTTGGCGGCGCGGTAGCCGCGCCCGTCGGCCGACACGATCAGGGGCCGGAACGGCGACTTGCCGGGCTGTCCGGACATGATGAGGTTCCAGTCGCGCCCGGCCGACTGAAGGATGTCATGCATGCCGTACAGCGTGGAGGCGGTCGATTCGGGCAGCGCGAGCAGGGCCACCGTGAGCGCGTCGTTGTCGTCCGCCATGGCAGATTCGTCAGGCTTTCGGCCGGAATGACTTTAGCGAACCGCGGCCTTCGGCACTACCCTGCCCGCCATCTCGTCTGACAACCGCTAGGGAGGACGCAACATGACTGGACAGGCAACCGCCGAGGTCCGCTTCGATCAGGCCGGCGCGCAGGCATTCGCCGAACGTCTGGTGGGCGCGCTCAACGACGGCGCGCTGTGCCTCATGGTGTCGGTCGGCCACCGGACCGGCCTCTTCGATGCCATGGCCGACCTGCCGCCCTCCACGAGCGCGGAGATCGCGCGGGCGGCCGGCCTGAACGAGCGCTATGTGCGCGAGTGGCTGGGCGCCATGGTCACCTCCGGCGTCGTGACGTACGACCCCGCCACCGGGCGCTACGCGCTGCCGCCCGAGCACGCCGCGTCCCTGACCCGCGCGGCGGGCGCCGACAACATCGCCGTGTTCGCGCAGTACATCGCGGCCCTGGGCTACGTCGAGACCGAGATCGTGGAGTGCTTCCGGCGCGGGGGCGGCGTGCCGTACGAGAAGTTCCCGCGGTTCCACGAGGTGATGATGGAGGACAGCGGCCAGTCGGTGCTCTCCTCGCTCGAGAGCCACATCCTGCCGCTCGTGCCCGGCCTGACCGAGCGGCTCGAGCGCGGCATCCGCGTGGCGGACCTGGGCTGCGGCCGGGGCCTGATCCTCAAGCGGCTCGCCACGCTCTACCCGCGCAGCCGCTTCATCGGCATGGATCTCTCGAAGGACGCCATCGAGTACGCGCGCCGCGCCACGGCGGGCCTCGACAACGTGGAGTTCGTCGTTCGCGACCTGTCGGACTTCGACCAGACGGCGGAGCCCGAGGCCTATGACTTCATCACGACGTTCGATGCGATCCACGACCAGGGGCGGCCCCTGAACGTGCTGCGCGGCATCCACCGGGCGCTCGCACCGGACGGCGTGTACCTCATGCAGGACATCAGCGGCACGGGGCACGTGCACGAGGACGCGAAGCACCCGCTCGGCACACTCCTATATACGGTGTCGTGCATGCACTGCATGACGGTGTCGCTCGCGCAGAACGGCGAGGGGCTCGGCGCCATGTGGGGCGAGCCGAAGACGGTCGAGTACCTCCGCCGCGCGGGCTTCCGCTCCGTCGAGAAGAAGCGTCTCGCGCACGACCTCCAGAACAACTGGTACGTCGTCCGCAAATAGGACATAACGCATCGCGAGGCGCCTACCGCGACACCGCGGTAGGCGCCCTTCCACCCGCGATTCCACACGCCGGCCAGCTGCGAGCGCCCGGACGAGGCCCCTGCGGCTACACCTGCGCTCGCGATCTTCAGCGGCACCGCAGGCGGCGTGACACCGCGTCGCGAGAGCGTGCGGCGCTGAAGATCGCGACTTCAAGCGTGGTCGCGACGGCGCCTGGTGCTGACGATCGCGGCCGGAAGCCGCGCGACGTGGCGATGTTATGTCGTGGCGTGCGGGTGCGGGGGACTGTTCGCTCGGCGCGAAGATTGCCGGCGGGGAAGCGCTCTCGAGCGCGAGATTCCTCTGCGGGCGCGATCTTCGTCGCCGAGCGCAGCATCGCGGTGTTGTGACGGGCGCACTCAAACGGTGCGCCCCCGCCGTGCTAGGGTGCGGGCTCCACGCCGCCAGGAAGGGGCTGCTCGAACTCGAGCATGGCGATGAGGATCCTGCTGGTCGAGGACGACTCGGAGGACGCCGAGTTCCTGCGCATCTGCGTCGGCCGCGCGAGCGGGCGGCCGGTGGACCTCGTGCGGGTGGAACGGCTCGAGGAGGCGATCACGGCCTTGGGCCGCGAGCGCTTCGACGTGGTGCTCCTCGACCTGCATTTGCCGGACGCGACCGGCAGCGAGTGCGTCGAGCAGATCCAGAAGGCCGACCCCCACGTGCCGATCGTGGTGCTGAGCGGCCAGGCGGACGAGGACTACGCCGTCGAGATCTTGAACCGCGGCGTGCAGGACTATCTCGTCAAGTGGGAAGGCGACGGCCGCATCATCCTGCGCGCGATCCGCTACGCCATCGAGCGCAAGCGCTCGGAGTCGAAGCTGAATTATCTCGCCCGCTACGACTCGCTCACCGGTATCCCGAACCGACAATACCTGCGCGACCAGCTCGAGCGCGCCACCACTCGCGCGCTGCGCAACCGCAAGAAAATGGGCCTGCTGTTCCTCGACCTCGACCGCTTCAAGATGGTGAACGACACGCTGGGCCACCAGCTCGGCGACGATCTGCTGCGCGCCGTGGTCGGGCGGCTGAAGCAAAGCATCCGCGCCGGCGACCTGCTGGCGCGGCTCGGCGGCGACGAGTTCGCGGTGCTGGTCGAGGACGTGGAAGGGCCGCTCGAGCTCGAATCCGTGGCGCGCACGATCGTGGCCTGCTTCGCACAGCCGTTCGAGCTGGACCACCGGCAGGTGTCGGTCACGGCCAGCATCGGCATCACGCTGTTCCCCGTCGACAACGTCGATCCGCTGGCGCTGCTCAACAACGCCGACATCGCGATGTACCAGGCGAAGGAGCGGGGCCGCAACACGTTCAAGTTCTTCACGCAGAGCATGCACGAGGACATCCTGCGTTATCACCGGCTCGAGACGGACCTGAAGAACGCCCTCGCGAACGGCGAGTTCCACCTCGTCTATCAGCCGCAGATCGCGCTCGGCGACCGGCGCGTGCACGCCGTCGAAGCCCTGCTGCGCTGGAATCATCCGGAGCGCGGCACGGTGGGCCCGGACGAGTTCATCGCCGTGGCCGAGGAGAGCGGTCACATCGTGCCGATCGGCATGTGGGTGCTCGAGGAGGCTTGCCGGCAGCTCAAGGAATGGGAGCGCGCGGGTCTCCCCCTGCCCCGCGTCGCCGTCAACGTGGCCCCGGTGCACTTCCACCAGCCCGACTTCCACCGCCAGATCAAGAAGACCCTGCAGCGCTACGCCGTCGACCCCTCGCTGATCGAGCTCGAGCTCACCGAGCGGTCGCTCATGGAGGACACCGACGGCGTGCGCGCCTGCCTCGCCGGGCTCAAGGAGATCGGCGTGCGGCTCGCGATCGACGACTTCGGCACGGGCTATTCCTGCCTGAGCTATCTGCGCAGCTTTCCGATCGACGTGCTCAAGATCGACCGCTCGTTCGTGGCCGATCTCGACACGAGCAGCGACGACCAGGCGATCTGCGGCGTCATCCTGTCGATGGCGCAGCGGCTGTCGCTCGCCGCCGTGGCCGAAGGCATCGAGACGGAGCAGCAGCTCGAGTTCCTCGTGCGCCACGGCTGCGATCTCGGGCAGGGGTACTACTTCAGCCCGCCCGTCGCGCCGGACGACGTGGCGGTCATGCTGCTCGAGCACGGCGTGGCGCAGCACGAGCGCCCGCGCGACCGCCGCGGCGGCCGCGTGGCGGCGGCTCGCTAGCAAGGCCAGGAGGTTGCGATGGACGACATGAACGCCACCCGCCCGACCTCGTTCGCCGAGGCCCTGGAAGCGCTGGCCCGCGCGGAAGAGCGCATCCGCATGCTGGCCGAAGGCGTTCCGAATCAGCTCGTGTTCCTCGACCGGAACCTGCGTATCGAGTTCGCGAACGACGTGTTCCTCGAGGCGGCCGGCTGGTCGGCCCGGGGCGCCAAGGGGCGGCACATCTCGGAGCTCCTGGGCCCCGAGCGCTACGCGGCCCGCCTGCCCTACTATCAGCGCGCGCTCGCCGGGGAGACGGTGACGTACGAGGCGACCGGCGCCGCCGGCAACGAATCGGGCTATTTCCGCTTCTCCTACCGGCCGAGCTTCGATTCGCACGGCAACGTCCGCGGAATCTTCTCGATGGCCACGGACATCACCGAGCGCCGCCGCGTCGAGCTCGAGCTCGAGGCCAAGCAGGCCGAGCTCATGCGCTCGAACAAGGATCTCGAGCAGTTCGCGTACGTGGCCTCGCACGACCTGAAGGCGCCGCTGCGCGCGATCGAGCTGCTCGTGCAGTGGATTCGCGAGGGGCTCGAGGGCTACGACGCCAACAACGTGCAGGAGAACCTCGAGCTCCTCGGCCGCCGCACGCAGCGGCTGTCGCGGCTGCTCGACGACCTGCTCGCTTACTCGCGCGCGGGGCGCAAGGTCGGGCAGCTCAGGGAGACCGATTCTCACGCCCTCGCGCTCGACGCGATTCAGCTCACGAACCCGCCGCCGGGCATCGCGGTGACCGTGGCCGGCCGCCTGCCCACGTTCGTGACGTACCCGGTGCCGCTCGAGCAGGTGCTCCGCAACCTCGTCGGCAACGCGGTGAAGCATCATCCCGGGCCCGCCGGCAAGGTCGTGGTGTCCTGCGAGGAACGGGACGATCACTACCTCTTCGCCGTAGAGGACGACGGCGCCGGCATCCCGGCCGAGTACGCCGAGCGGGTTTTCGAGATGTTCCAGACGCTGAAGCCCCGCGATCAGGTCGAAGGCAGCGGCATGGGGCTCGCGATCGTCAACCGCATCGTGACGTGGCAGGGAGGCCGGGTCTGGTTCGAGACGCCGCCTTCGGGCCGCGGCACGGTGTTCAAGTTCCAATGGCGGAAAGACAATCCGCCGGCCGCGGCTGTGGAGGACCGGACATGCCGAGCAGCAAGGTAGTCACCATCCTGCTCGTCGAGGACGACGAGGTGGACGTGCGGGCGCTCCGCAGGGAGTTCGAGAAGCTCAGGATCGCGAACCCGCTCGTGGTCGCCCGCGACGGCGTCGAGGCGCTGGAAAAGCTGCGCACCATCCCGCGCCCCTACCTCGTCATCACGGACATCAACATGCCGCGGATGAACGGCATCGAGCTGCTGCGCAACATCCGCGCCGACGCGGAGCTGCGCGATTCCATCGTGTTCGTGCTGACCACCTCGAACGACGAGCAGGACAAGATCGACGCGTACAACCTGAACGTGGCCGGCTACATGATAAAGTCCGACATGGGCGCGAGCTTCACGCGGGCGATCGGGCTCATTGAGAACTACTGGAAGGTCGTCGAGTTTCCGGGGCCGGATTGAGCCGCGGGCTGCGGTCGCCGCGCTCGTCGGCTGCGCGGCGGTCGCCGCGCTGGCCGCCCACGGCCAGACCTTCGCCGACCCGCCGCCGGCGGAGCAGACAGACGCCGTCACGTGGGGCTTGCGGGCGCTGTTCACGGCGCTCGTGGCCCTGATCGTGCCCGTCTATCTCGTCAAGTACGGCCCGTCGAACTTCCTCTGGTTCTCCGACATCGGCCTGCTGGGCGTGTGGGCCGCGCTGTGGCTCGAGAGCCCGCTCCTGGGCAGCATGATGGCGCTCGCCATGCTGATCCCCGAGACGGTCTGGATCGTGTCGTTCGTCACGGGCGCGCTCTCCCGCGGCCGGGGCGTGGGCACGCTCGCGAGCTACATGTTCGACCGCTCGCTGCCGCTCTATTTGCGCTGCCTGTCGCTGTTCCACCTGGCGCTCCCGCCTGGCGCCGTGTGGCTCGTCTACCGCTACGGCTACGACGAGCGGGCGCTGCTCGCACAGACGCTGCTCGCCTGGATCGTCCTGCCGCTGACGCTGTGGCTCGCGCCGCCCGAGAAGAACGTCAACTGGGTGCGCGGCTTCGGCCACCCGCCGCGGCGGCGCCTGTCGCAGCCCGCGCACTTCGCGCTCATGATGCTGCTGTATCCGCTGCTGATCTACCTGCCGACGCACCTGCTGCTCGTGCGCGTGGCAGGCTGAGCGATCGAAAAAAACGGCCGAGGGATCGCTCCCCCGGCCGTCGCGTTGACAGGATCGTCAGAAGAAGAGACGCATGCCGACACCGACCTCGCGCGGGCGGTCCACCGTGGCGAAGTCGAACTGCCAGATGTTGTGGAGGAAGCCCGAGTTGATGATGTACTCGTTCGTGAGGTTGGTGCCGTAGATGCTGAACTGATAGCGGCCGTCGGGCGGCGTGAAGACGAGCCGGCTGTTGAGCAGCCAGTAGTCGCCCGCCTCGTAGTCGCGCGGCACGCCGTACGCGTTCTGCCGGAGCGACGGCGTGTCGGATCGCCAGAAAGCCCCGGTGTAGCTCGCGTCGACGCGCCACAACAGCGACCCGCCGTTGCGCATGGGGAGGTCGTACTGGAAGCCGAGGTTGTACGTCTCGTCCGGCGCGCGCGAGAACTCAGTGTCGAGCTTGACGGCGGGGCTGCGCGAATCGGTGTACCGGGTGTCCAGCAAGCCGATGTTCGCCTGCAGCAGGATGCGGTCCGTGGCCGCCCACGACAGCTCGAACTCCCAGCCCTTCGCCTCCGCGCTCGCGGCGTTCTGCGGCACGAGCTCCGTGATCTCCTGGCCGGTGGCCCGGTCGGCGATCGTCGAGGCGAGCTGGATGCCCTCCCAATCCGTCAGGAAGTACGTCGCGTTGAAGCGCAGCTGCCCGTTGAGCCAGTCGGAGCGCAAGCCGATCTCCTTATTCTTGAGGAGCTCGGGGTCGTACTGGATCTGCACCGGGCCGAGGCTATCCTCGTAGATCGCGAGACCGCCCGAGTTGAAGCCCTCGGTGTAGCCCACGTAGACCATCGCGTCGTTGTTGATGGCGTAGCTCAGCGACGCGCGCTTCGTGCCCTTATCGAACGCGATGTTCGTCTCGCTCTCCGGGATCCGGATGCCGTCGTACACGCCGCCGCCCTGCCACTCCATGTTGGTGCGGGGCGGCTTCGGCGCCGTGATGCCGGCAGCGATGCCTGCCTCCTCGTCGAACTCGAACTGCTTCTGCTTCTGGTCGTGCCACCGGTAGCCGAGGGTGAGGTCGAGCTTGTCGGTGAGGCCGATCGTGACCTCGCCGAACACGGCCCAGCCGTCGATCTCCGAGCCGAACAGACGGTCGCCGGCCGGCGGCCGAGCGCCCGCGGCCAGCGCGCCGACCCAGCCCGTGCCCACGTTGTAGGGGTTGGGGCCCAAGGTCGCGTCGCACGGGAACGGCCAACCGTTCACGCTGTTCACGTCCAGCGTGAGGACGTCGATCGGGTTCTCAGGGGGCCCGATGTAGCGCGGCACGTAGCCCCGCGCCACATGCGGCTCCCAGCTGTCGATGCCGCGCTGCGCCGGCGTCATCTGGCAGGCGGGATGGGTCAGGATCTGATCCCGATACGAGAAGGGCTGCACCTCGTCGTAGCCCGGAACGTCCGACCACTCGCGCATGGACCACGCCGGGTTGCGGCCGCGGTTGGACTGGTCCCAGAGGTACGCGCCGCCGACCCAGCTGAAGCGGTCGTTGCCGCCGGTGAACTGGAACTCGTGGCTCGTGACCTCCGTCTCGTTGTTGAAGTAGTCGATGTAGAAGTTGAACTCGCCGCTGTCCCAGTCGTTGTACGTGCGGCCGTCGACGTACGTGTGGCCGAGCAGGTACTGGAAGCTCACGTTGTCGGTGAGCTCTACGCGCAGATCCACCGCCTGTTGCTCGAGCCACTGGCGCGACGGCACCGTGATCTCCGAGGTGGTCTCCCACTTGCCCAGTTGACCGCCGGGGTAGCCCGCGCAGGCGACCTGGCAGTTCCAGCGGCCGGTGAGCGGACCGTCCGTGCCGGCTACGGGATCCCAGTCGGGGTCGCTCGCGATGTCGAACGCCTCAGCGAGGCCCATCTGGAAGCCCGAGTTGTAGGCGATCTGCGGATCGATGTAGGTCTGCACGCGCGCGGTGTTCGACACGATCGTGTCGCTCTGCGCGTTGAACCGCAGCGACACGCGGTCGGTCGGCTCCCAGATGAAGTCCGCCCGGATCACCTCGTCCTCGAACCGGCCCGTCTTGAATCCGGTGGTCTGGCTCGTAATGTAGCCGTCGCGGTCGTAGCTGCCGACCGTGAAGCGGGAGCGGAAGTTCTCGGTGAACGGAATGTCGACCGAAGCCTTCACGTCGCGCCGCTCGAGGTTGCCGAGCGACACGTCCACCTGCCCGCCGAACTCGTCGGCCGGCGGCCGCGTGTACAGGCGAATAGCGCCGCCCGTGGAGTCGCGGCCGTAGAGCGTGCCCTGCGGACCGCGCAGCACCTCCACGCGCTCGAGGTCCACGAACTCGCGCAGCAGCAGGCCGGCGCCCGACACCTGCCAGATGCCGTCGACGTACACGCCGACGTTCGGGATCCCGCGCATCGTGAACTGCGCCGTGTCCGTGCCGTTGTTGTTGCCGGCGATGATCACGTTCGGCACGACGGCGTTCAGGTCCTCCATGTTCTCGATGCCCTGCCGCTCCATCGAATCGGCCGAGATGGCCACCACGGCCAGCGGCACGTCCTGGAGGGACAACTCGCGTCGGGTGGCCGTGACCACGATCTCCTCGAGGCCCGCGGTCGACGCTGCGGCCCGGTCCTCGCCATCCTGTGCCAACGCGAGCGGCGCGGCGCTCACGCCGCAGCCTGCGAGCGCCGTCAGGACGGCGGCACGCAACGGTGTCGTTCTCATTCTCGATGTATCCCCTGAAGTTGGTGAAATGACCTGCGTCGGAAAGCGCGATGGTGCGTTCCTGCAACAGCGCCTGGTGCGGCGCCCTGCCTCACGGCCACCGGTACTCCCCCTGATCGCACGCCTATAATACCTAATCACTCAGAAATAAAAGGTCATTTTCCGCGCGACCGCGGCGGAATCGGGCGGACCCTCGGCAGGGCCCCAGGCGGACGGCCGGGCGCTTCGTCCGGGCCGAGCGCGCGATGTTGCACGTGTGCCACTCAGCCGAGGCTCCGGCACGCAGGGTTCGTTGACGCCGGGCCGGCCGCCCCCGATGATGCTGCGTGCGGCACGGCGCGCGGCGAAGCGCCGCCGATGACGTGAGCGGAGGGTGCGATCCATGCAGCGGGCGGGGGCGATACGTTCGGCCAGGGCTTCGAGATCACGAGCATTGCGTGCGGCGCTCGGCGCGGTCGCAGCCTGCGGCGCGCTCGCGGCCGATGCGCAGACCGAGGACGGCGCGCTATCGGGCCTGCGGTCCGTGCCCGCGGAAACCACCGCCGCGGCGTTCGTGGACCCCGACTGGCGGCCGCCGCGCACGTCGTGGGGACACCCGAGCCTCGAAGGCGTGTGGAGCAGCGACGACCTCCGCAGCGTGCCGCTGAACCGTCCCGAGCACTTCGGCGAGCGGCAGTCGCTGACCCGCGAGGAATTCCTCGAGCGCGCGCGCAACGACGAGAGCGGGCGCGACTTCGCGGTCAACGAGGGAACGTTCCTGCGGCATGAATGGGGCGTGCGCACGTTCGGCTACACGTCGCTCGTGATCGATCCGCCGAACGGCCGGATCCCGCCGCTCACGCCGGCCGGCGAGGCGCTCGCGGCGAAACGCGTGCGCGGCACATTCGGCCCCGGGCCGTTCGACGACTTCGACGACTTCACCCTCTACGACCGCTGCATCACGCGCGGCGTGCTCGGCTCCGTGCTGCCCGTGATCTACGGCAACGGCGTGCGCATCGTCCAGAATCCGGACTGGGTGGCGATCAGCTACGAGATGATCCACGACACGCGGCTGATCCCGCTCGACGGCCGGCCGCACGTGGCGGACGACATCCGCCAGTTCCTGGGCAATCCCCGCGGCCGCTGGGAAGGCGACACGCTGGTCGTCGAGACGACCAACTTCACGGACCGGACGAGCCTCGGCGTGAACGGCAACGGCCCGCCGAACAGCGAGGCGCTGGTGCTGACCGAGCGCTTCCGGCGCGTCGATCCCGAGATGATCGAGTACATCGCGCGCGTGGAGGACCCCGTCGCCTACACGGCGCCGTTCACGCTGCGGCTCATGCTCACGACGCAGCCCGGCTACCAGCTCTTCGAGTACTCGTGCCACGAAGGCAACGGCGCCGTGCGCAACGCGCTGAGCGGCGAGCGGGCGTACGAGCGCCAGGTAGCAGAGGCGCTGGCGAAGGGCCTGCCTCCGCCGCCGCGCGCCACCGAGCACGAGCAGATTCGCAACGGCCCGCCGGAGGGTCAGCGGCTCTTCAACATCAACGCGGGCGAATGACGACGGCGCCGCCGCGCCCGGCCGCCGAGGCGGCGGGCCGGGCGCGCCCGGCCCGCGCGCCGGACCGCGGCACGCCAACCGCTCCTAACAGGGAAGACATGCAGGAGAAATCCACGCGCATCATCGTCACCGTCATCGGCGAGGACAAGGTGGGCATCATCGCCGCCGTGGCCGGCGTGCTCGCCGAGGCGAACGTCAACATCGTCGACATCTCGCAGACGACGCTCCGCGAGTTCTTCACGATGATCCTCATGGCCGACATGGCGAACGCCAGCGTGCCGTTCGACGAGCTCAAGCGCAGGCTGAACGCCAAGGGCGAAGCGCTGGGCCTGAAGGTGGACGCCCAGCACGAGGACGTCTTCAAGTACATGCACCGCGTCTGAGGCGCCGCCGTGGCCATTCAGTTCTCACCGCAGGAGATCGTCGAGACCATCCGCATGGTGCAGATGGAGAATCTCGACATCCGCACCATCACGATGGGCATATCCTTGCGTGACTGCGCGCATCCCGATCTCGACGCCGCCGGCCGCAAGGCGTACGAGAAGATCTGCCGCCTCGCCGGCCGCCTCGTCGCGGTCGGCAACGAGATCGAGCGCGAGTACGGCATTCCCGTCGTCAACAAACGGATCTCGGTCACGCCCATATCGCTGATCGCCGAGTGCACCGCCGCGAAAAGCTACGTGCGCTTCGCCGAGCACCTCGACCGCGCCGCAGCCGAGGTCGGCGTCAACTTCATCGGCGGCTTCTCCGCGCTCGTGCACAAGGGCGCAACGCCCGGCGATCGCGCGTTGATCGCCTCGATACCGGAGGCCCTGTCGACCACGGAGCGCGTCTGCGCATCGGTGAACGTCGGCACCACCCGCGCGGGCATCAACATGGATGCCGTCGCCGAGATGGGCCGGATCGTGCACGAGACCGCGCATCGCACCGCCGACCGCGACGGCATCGGCGCGGCGAAGCTCGTGGTGTTCTGCAACGCCGTCGAGGACAATCCGTTCATGGCCGGCGCGTTCCACGGCGTCGGCGAGCCCGATTGCGTGATCAACGTCGGCGTCAGCGGGCCCGGCGTCGTGATGAGCGCGGTGCAGCAG
>DATCLY010000048.1:0-29591 GCA_036563665.1 Gammaproteobacteria bacterium | reverse complement strand
CTATCTGCAGCGCCAGCTCGACAAAGGGCTCTCCAAAACCGCCGCCCGCGTCGTGCTCGCCCGAAAGCTCGCTCGCATCGCCTTCGCCCTGCTCTCCTCCCAGCAGTCCTTCCAACCCGCCACCCCATGACCCCACCTACCCCTTGCAGGGAGCCATAGAATCTCCCACCTGGCTGATTGGCGTTGGTGGGAGCGGCCTCTTTTGCGCGAGGCGCTTCCCTCGACGGGCCGCTCAGTCGCTCGCGTCGGCGGCCGCGAGCCGCTCGCTCGCGGAGCCTTCGAAGCGCTCGAGGTTGCGGACCGCGGCTCCGGAGCGGTGGCGCATCGCTGCGGCCGCGCGCAGGTCCTTCGCGGCGCCGGCCGCGTCGCCGCTCACCACCTTCAGCACGCCGCGATTCGTCATCGCTTTCGCCGTCTCGAAATCGCTGCGAGCCGCGCCCGACGAGAAGCGCCGGTCGACGTGCTTCGCCAGCGTGACGGCGCGCTCGCATGCCGCCGCGGCCTCCTCGAGGTGCCGCGTGACGGTGTACGCGACGCACAGGTTCGTGGTGGCCGCGAGGCGCCGCTCGATGTGGCCCGTGCGTGCGATCCGCGAAGAGACCTCGATGGCGCGCGGGTAATCGCCGGCCGCGAGCGCCGCACCGCCGGGCACATCGAGATACGAGATCATCTCGTAGCCGGCCTCCGCGGCGTCGGCTTCGATCGAAGCGCCGAGCGCGAGCGTGCAGAGGGCGGACACGAGCAGCGGACGAGACAGAGTAGGACGCACCATTGTGATTCCTCCATGAACGAGAGCTTGCTTGAACGCGACTCCGTGTCCGACCACGCGAGCGAATGCCGTGCATCCGTCGGCGTCCGACGAGCGGCGTCGCACCGGGCAGGCCGCCCCTTGATCCCGTCGAGCCGAAGCCGACGAGGTTCTGCCTCGCGCCGCTAAGTGCAACCGCCGTGCCAGCGATTCGGAAAGCGGCGCGGCGCCCACCTATTTGTTTGATATGCAAGACAGTTTTGCGTCCTGCATAGCTGGCGACCGTCGCGAGCCGCGGCGCGGCCGCGCACCGCCGCGGCGCATGCGCGGCGCGGCGCTGCTGCACGCTGGCACACGAATGGCGCCTCCACCGCACGCGGGCGGATCGACTACGATGGGATCAATGGGTGCGCCGTCGCGGCGCGACGCGGCCCGCCACGCTCAGGGAGGTGCGATGAGGAAATTTCACCTGCTCGCCTGCTTCGGCTTAGCCCTCGCGTGCGCCCCGCGCGCGGCGTTCGCGCAGGGTGCGGATGCCGCCTTCGAGGCGCTCGCCGCGCAGTACGTGGAAGCGCTGCTCGCCATGAACCCGGAGACCGCCACGGCGCTCGGGGATCATCGCTTCGACCATCGACTCGACGACTACACGCAGGACGGCGTCGACCGCAACGTCGAGCGCGAGCGGAGCTTCCTCACGCGCCTCCGGGCGCTGGACCCGGCGGCGCTGTCCGAGGTGAACGCCATCGACTATCGCATCCTCGAGGCGCGCATCGAGGCGGCGATCTTCGCGCTCGAGGAGCTTCGCGAGCACGAGTGGGACCCGCTGCACTACAACGTGGCCGGGTCGATCTACGCCCTGCTGCAACGGGAGTTCGCGCCGCTCGAGGACCGGCTGCTCGATGCGGCGGAGCGCCTCGCCGCGGTGCCCGCGGTGCTCGACGCGGCCCGACGGAACCTGCGCAATCCGCCCCGCATCCACACCGAGACCGCCATCCTCCAGAACCGCGGCTTCGTGACGCTGGTGCGCGACGGCCTCGAGCCCTTCCTCGCGCGGACGCCCGCGCTGCGCTCCCGCGTGGAGCCCGCGCGGCAAGCGGCCCTGCGGGCGCTCGAGGACTACGGCGAGTGGCTCGAGCAGGACCTCCTGCCCCGCTCGAACGGCGACTTCCGCCTCGGCGAGCGCAAGTTCCGCGCGAAGCTCGCGCACACGCTGCAGTCGGATCTCTCCATGGAGGAGATACTCGAGCGCGCGGAGCGCGCTCTCGCCGAGACGCAGCAGGCGATGTACGAGACGGCCCTGCCCCGCTACCGCCGCTACGTGCCGGACGCGAGCCCCGACGAGCTCGCGGACCGCAAGCGCGTGATCCGCACGGTGCTCGATCGGCTCGCGGAGGACGGCCCCACGAACCACACGATCGTGGAGCAGGCCCGGGCCGCGCTCGACGAGACCACGCGCTTCGTGCGGGAGCGCGGGCTCGTCACGGTGCCGGACGAGCCCATCGAGATCATCGTGATGCCGGAGTTCGAGCGCGGCGTGGCCGTCGCCTACTGCGATTCGCCGGGACCGCTCGAGGAGCGCGGCGAGACGTTCTTCGCGATCGCGCCCACGCCCAGCGACTGGAGCGCGGAGCGCGTCGAGTCGTTCTATCGCGAGTACAACGACTACATGCTGAAGGACCTCGTCGTCCACGAAGCGATGCCCGGCCACTACCTGCAGATCGCGCACTCGAATGCGTTCACGGCGCCCACGAAGATCCGCGCCATCTTCGCGAGCGGGCCGTTCGTCGAGGGCTGGGCGCTCTACGCCGAGGAGCTCATGGTCGAGCACGGCTTCGGCGGGCCCGAGGTGCGCATGCAGCAGCTCAAGATGCGGCTGCGGGCCATCATCAACGCGATCCTCGACCAGAAGATCCACGCGGGCGGCATGACCGAGCAGGAGGCCATGGCGCTCATGATGGACGAGGGCTTCCAGGAGGAAGGCGAGGCGGCCGGCAAGTGGCGCCGGGCGGCGCTCACCTCGACCCAGCTCTCGACGTATTTCGTGGGCTACAGCGAGATCGCCGACATCCGCGCGGCCTACGAGGCGCGGCACGGGCCGCTCGCCGACCCGCGCGCCTTCTTCGACCGCCTGCTGTCGTTCGGCTCGCCGCCACCGCGGTACGTGCGCCGGCTGCTGCTCGGGGACTGACGGCTAGCGCTCCGGGCCGCCTACCGCGTCGCCGCCGCGCCCTGCCGCTCGCGCTGGCGCAGCAGCTCCTCGGCCTGCTCCTCGGTGAGCTCGTCCACGGACGCGATGCCGCAGGACTCCTGGATCGTGCGGTTCACGATCACGCGATCCATGCCGTAGCCGCAGATCCGTTCGTCCGGGCTGCGGTCGTAGAACGCGATCACGTCGGCGAACTCGAGGTCGAAGCACGAGCGCGAGAGCTCGACGTGATACGGCCGTCCGGCCGGCGCGTAGACGATGAGGTTGCGGTCATCGAGCGGCTGCCAATCGGTGATCGCGCTCGTCCACAGGCAATCCGTCTCGGAATACGCCGCCGCGCGGTCGCCCTCGGTGCCCGTAGCCGCGCAGCCGGCGGCGAGCGCCGCGGCGACCGGCCATACCAGAGCGTGCTTCATACGCACCTCCTGCCCAAGGCGTCCCGGGGTGCAAGCGCCATGCCACGGCCGGCGGACCGCGAGTTTCACTTGGGGGCGGAGGTGGGTTTAAATACACACCGCCTTCGGGGGGAACTGAATGCCACGAACAGTCGCTGGCCGGCTCCTAGCCGGCGCCTTGGGCGCGCTCCTGATCGGCGTGGCCGTCAAAGGCGACGCCCAGCAGGACGCGCTCGCGCGGCTCGCCGCGCTCGAGGCCGAGCTGCAAGCGCTCGAGCGCCAGATCGAGTGCCTCGAGGCCAGCAAGGCCGTCAAACGCCTGCAACGCGCCTACGGGTACTACGCCGACAAGAAGCTCGTGAACGAGCTCGGGGCGCTGTTCGCCCGCGATGCGACCGTCGAGCTCGCGAACCTGGGCGTGTACGTGGGTCGCGAGCGCATCACGGAGTTCTACCGCAGGCTCCTCGGTGGCGAAGGTTTAGCTCGAGGAGAGCTCTTCAACCATATGATTTTGCAGGGAGTCGTCCATGTGGCGGACGACTGCCAATCGGCCAAGGGCCGCTGGCGCGCGCTCATCCAGATCGGCCAGCACGGCGAAAGCGCGGTCTGGTCCGAGGGACCGTATGAAAATGAGTACGTAAAGGAAGACGGCGTCTGGAAATTCAGCAAGATCCACTTCTATCAGACGTTCGCCGCGCCCTACGACCCAGGCTGGCACAAGGCGCCCCAGCCGATGACCGGCCCCCTGGAGGACTTCCCGCCGGACCGCCCGCCCACCGAGGTGTACGAGTCCTATCCCAAGGCGTATCAGCCGCCTTACCACTACGCGAACCCGGTATCGGGGCGCTGCGAGCCCGGAGTCTGCAATGCGGCGCAGTAACGTGTCCGCGCTCGCCTGCGCGGCGGCGCTCGCCTGCGCCGCGCTCCCGGCCGCGGCTCAGGACGCGACGGACGCCGCGGCCCGCGTGGCGTCCGCGCGCGAGCGCCTCGCCGCCATCGAGACGCGCGCGGCGCGGGTCCGGGATATCAACGAGATCGAGAACCTGCAGCGCGCCTTCGGGTACTACTTCGACAAGATGCTCTGGGAGCACGTGCTGGATCTCTTCAGCGAGGACGGCACGCTCGAGATCGGGCCGAGCGGCGTGTACGTCGGCAAGGACAGCATCCGGCGCTACCTGTACAGCCTGAGCGACGGTCGGGAAGGACCGATCGAGGGCGTGCTCTACGACCACTTCCAGCTGCAGCCGATCGTCACCGTGGCGCCGGACGGCCGCACGGCGAAGGGCCGCTGGCGCTCGTTCGTCATGACCGGCGTGTACGGCTCGGGCTCCGGCGGCAATTGGGGCGACGGCGTGTACGAGAACGAGTACGTCAAGGAAGACGGCGTCTGGAAGATCAGCAAGCTCCACTGGTACGCCACCTTCATCGCCCCCTACGAGGGCGGCTGGATCGACGCGGACGAAGACAACGTGCGCGAGCACAGCATGGGACGTGGCGTCGAGCCCGATCGGCCGCCGAGCGAGGATTGCCCGCCGTATCCGGAGGTGTGCGTGCCGCCGTTCCACTACCCGAACCCCGGGCAGCCGCAGTGACGGCGGCGCCCACGATGCCGGCGCCGTCCGGCAAACGCCTCGCGCTCGCAACGCTCGGCGCGGCCGCCGTGGCGGCGGTCGTGCTCGTGACCTGCGTGCTGCCCGCCGAGTACGGCATCGATCCCACCGGCATCGGCCGCGCGCTCGGGCTCACGCAGATGGCTGCGCCCGCGCGCACGATCGAGATCGCGGACCCGCTCGCCGGCAACGAGGGCGTGCGCGAGGTGGAGATCCCGGAGTTCGGCCAGCCCGTGCCGTTGCCGAACCCCGAGATCCATCAGGCGCAGGCCGCGCCCGCGCGCACGGAGACGATGCGCGTGGAGCTGCCCCCGGGCGGCGAGACCGAGATCAAGGCCGTGCTCGGCGAGAACAAGGTGATCACGTACTCCTGGCAGGTGGACCGCGGCACGATCTACTCCGATTTCCACGGCCACGACCCCGCCGTCGGCGGCAGCTTCTTCGTGCGCTATCAGGAGCACCAGGAAGGCAGCGGCGGCAGCGGCTCGCTGGTCGCCCCGTTCGGCGGCGAGCACGGCTGGTACTGGCTGAACTACAACGACTTCCCGGTCGTCGTCACCTTGACGGTCACGGGCTTCCAGGACCGCATGGTGGACTACGGCGTCCACGTACAACCATAACCACGACGCCGATCGCTTAGACCCACGACGGAGACCTTTGCATGTGGCAGCAGGATTACACGCCCGTAGCGGATAGCCTTGCCCTCTCCACGCTGGCCGCCGCCGTGCCGATCTTCGTGCTGCTGCTGCTGATCGGCGTGCTGCGCAGGCCTGCGTGGATCGCGGCGCTGTCGGGCCTGGGCGCCGCCCTCGTCGTCGCCATCGGCGTGTACGACATGCCGACGAGCCTCGCCGTGAGCGCCACGTTGAACGGGGCCGCGTTCGGGCTGCTGCCAATCGGCTGGATCGTCTACTGGGCGATCGTGCTGTACCGCATCACGCTCGAGACCGGCAACTTCGAGATCATCAAGGACTCGATCGGCGGACTCACCACCGATCGGCGCTTGCAGGCCATGCTCATCGCGTTCGCCCTGGGCGCGTTCATCGAAGGCGCGGCGGGCTTCGGCACGCCCGTGGCCGTGGCCGCGGCCATGCTCACGGGGCTCGGCTTCTCGCCGTTCTTCGCCGCAGGCATCTGCCTGCTCGCGAACACGGCGCCGGTGGCATTCGGCTCCATCGGCATTCCCGTCATCACGCTCGCGGGCACCACGGGGCTGCCGGAGAGCGAGCTCTCGGCGTGGGTGGGGCGGCTCTGCGCGCCCGTGTCGGTGTTCATCCCCGCCTATCTCGTGCTCGTGATGGGCGGCGCCCGCGGCCTCGCGGGCGTGTGGCCCGCGGCCGTGGTCTGCGGCCTCTGCTTCGCCTCGATGCAGTTCCTGATTTCGAACTTCGTGGGGCCCGAGCTCGTCGACATCATCGCGGCGCTCACGGCCATCGTGGGGCTCGTGGTGCTGTTCAAGGTGTGGCAGCCGAAGGACAACTTCGTGCTCGCGGGCGAGCACCAGCCGATGGTCGAGATCAAGCCCCACGGCTTCAAGGCCACGCTCCTCGCGTGGTCGCCGTATCTGTTCCTCGTGGTGTTCGTGCTGCTCTGGGGCAGCGAGGGCTCGGGCTCGCTGCTCGCGCAGTCCAACATCCCGATCGAGTGGCCGGGCCTGCACAACCAGATCGAGCGCGTGCCGCCCGTGGTGGCCGAGCCCACGCCCTACGCCGCGATCTACAACTTCAACTGGCTGTCGGCGGCCGGCACGGCCTGCGCGTTCGCCACCTTCGCGAGCGCCATCGTGCTCCGGTTCGGGTTCGTGCGCTACGTGCGCCTGCTCGGCTCGGTGCTCAAGCAGCTCGCGTTCTCGCTGCTCACGATCGCCGCCGTGCTCGGGCTCGCGTTCCTCATGAACTACAGCGGCGCCACCGTCACGCTGGGGCTCGCGTTCGCCGCCACCGGCGCGCTGTTCCCGTTCTTCAGCGCGCTGCTCGGCTGGCTCGGCGTGTTCCTCACGGGCAGCGACACGTCCTCGAATGCCCTGTTCGGCAACCTGCAGGTGGTCACGGCCAACTCGCTGGGGCTCGAGCCCGCCGTCATGGCCGCGTCGAACTCCGCGGGCGGCGTGATGGGCAAGATGATCAGCCTGCAGAGCCTGGCGGTGGCCGTGGCCGCCACGGGCATGGCGCGCGCGGAGGAAGGGAAGCTCTTCCGCTTCACCTTCCGCCACAGCGTGTTCCTCGCGTGCGTGCTGGGGCTGCTCGCGGCGCTCTACGCCTATCTGCTGAGCTGACGGCCACCGGCCGAGCTGACGGCTACCGGCCGAGCCGACGGCCAACCGCCGAGCCGACGGCTGCGCTCAGCGCAGCCGGTCGGTCTTCGCGGCGAACACGAAGTCGCTCTCCGTGAGGCCGTCGATCTTGTGCGTCCAGAGCTCCACGACGCACCGTCCCCAAGCGATGTGCAGGTCGGGGTGGTGATCCTCGGCCTCGGCGATCTCCGCCACGCGGTTCGCGAACGCCATCGCCTCCGCGAAGTTCTTGAACGTCCACTCGCGCTCGAGATGGCCCTGCGCGTTCAGCTTCCACGCGGGATCGAGCTCGCGCAGCAGCTCCTCGGCGCGCTCGCGGGGCAGCGGCGGCACGCCGCCGCGGCAAGGAATGCATTTCTGGTCGGCGAGTCCCATCGGGTTCCTCCGCTCGTCGGTTTCACGCAATGATCGCGAGGCGGGCCGCGCGCGGCAACCACGACGACGGCTCGGGCGGTCGGCGCGCGGCACCGCCGACCGTGACTACAGGGCGGCGGCTCGGGCCGTGGCTGCGCCGTCGTCGCCGAGTGTGACGGCCAGGGGCTCGGGGCTCGCGGCGACCGAAGCGCTCGGCGCAGGTCACGCCTTCTTGCGCGGGCGCCTCGCCCGGGCGGGCGGCGCATCGAGCCGCAGCTGCATCCTGTGCCGCCGCGTGCCCTCGCGCCCCACCTCCACGAAGCCCGCCTCGGCGAACATCGACACGAAGCCCATGTAGCGGTAGCTCGGCGACTCGGGATCGACCGGGTAGCCTTCGACGATGCGCGCGCCGTGGCGCTGCGCGTGCTCGACGGCGCCGGCGAGCATCGCGCGCGCGAGGCCGGCGTGGCGCAGCGGTCGGCGGACGAAGAAGCACGTGATCGACCAGACGCCTTCGTCCTCCCCGGCGTCGCTCGCGAGGCCGCGAAACGTGCTGCGCGGCGCCACCGAGCACCAGGCGACGGGCTCCGAGCCCTGGTAGCCGAGAATGCCGACGGGCACCTCCGCGCGCACGCGCTCGTGGATCTGCCGCTTGCGGTCGGCGGGCTTCGCGTGCTTGAGCTCCGCGGTGCTCGCGCGCCAGGCCATGCACCAGCAGTACTTGGGCGCGCCCTTCGACTCGAAGAGCCGCTCGAAGTCGCTCCAGGTGCGCGGCGTCACTGCGCGAATCTCGAGCGGTGTCTCGGTCACGACCACGTCCGCGCGTCGGCCGCCGGGCTACAGCCGCAAGGTCTCGCCCCGGGCCGGGATGTGCACCTTCGCGCCGTGCACGCTCGCGAGCCTCGCCGCGAGGGCCTGCTGCGCCCGCGGCTCGCCGTGCACGAGATACACGGGCGGATGACCCGGAATGGCGCCGTACCAATCGAGGAGGCCCTGCTGATCGGCGTGCGCCGACAGCCCGCCCACGGTGTGAATCCGGGCCGCCACGCGGATCTCGTCCTGCCACAGCCGCACGTACTCGGCGCCGTCCACGATCTTGCGCCCGAGCGTGCCCTCGGCCTGGAAGCCCACGAAGATCACGTGGCACCCGGGACGCCAGAGGTGATGCTTCAGATGGTGCAGGATGCGGCCGCCCGTGCACATGCCGCTGCCGGCGATGATCACGGCGCCCGCTTCGACGTCGTTGAGCCGCGCGGAGTCCTCGGACGTCTTCGACGCCGTGAAGTTGGGGAGCTTGAGGCCGCCGTCGCGCTCGCGAAAGATCTTCGCGCCGTAGAGGTGCCGATAGTGGAAGTACACCTCCGTCGCCTCGATGGCCAGGGGGCTGTCGAGATACACGTGCCAGCGATCGAGCCGCCAGCGCTCGCGGTGCTCCCCCATGAGGTACAGCAGGTCCTGCGTGCGCCCGACCGCGAACGCCGGTATCAGAATGTTGCCGCGCTCGGCCTCGGCCGCGGCGAAGATGCCTTCGAGCTCCTCGAGCGTCGCCTCGAACGAGCGATGGTTGCGGTCGCCGTAGGTGCTCTCGAGCAGCACGACGTCGGCGCCGTCCACGGTGACGGGGTCGGCCATGACCGGCGCCGCGCGGAACCCGAGGTCGCCGCTGAACACGAGCCGCACGCGGCGGCCGCGCTCGCGCAGATCGAGATCGACGATGGCGGCGCCCAGGATGTGGCCCGCCTCGCGCAGCGTCAGCGTGACGCCGGGCACCACCTCGAAAGGCTGGTCGAAGCGCAAGCCGCGGAACTGGCCGAGCACCGCCTCGGCGTCCGCGCGCGTGTAGAGCGGCGGCACGTCCGGCAGCCCCTTGCGGCGGCGCTTGCGGTTCTCCCACTCGGCGTCCTTCTCGTGCAGGTACGCCGCGTCGCGCAGCATGATGTCGCAGAGCGCGCGGGTGGCGTCGTGCGTGTAGATCGGCCCCGTGTAGCCCTGCTTGCGCAGCAGCGGCAGGCGGCCCGAATGGTCGATGTGCGCGTGGCTCAGGATCACGGCGTCGATCTCGGCCACGGACACGGGCAGCGGCTCCCAGTTGAGCCGCTCCTCCTCCGCGCCGCCCTGGATCTGACCGCACTCGAGCAGCACCGTGCGGCCGCCCACGCGCAGCAGGTAGCAGGATCCGGTCACGGCGCGCGCGGCGCCCAGGAACGTGAGCTGCATACGCTAGGGCCCCGCCTCGCCCGCGGCGCGGTGCGGCACGAGCGGCGTGCCGTTCCGCTCGTGCCACTCGAGGATCGTGCGCCACGTGTCCTCGGCGGTCTCGGTGTACCAGAAGAGGTCGCGGTCCTCGGGATCGATCACGCCTTCGTCCACGAGGAAATCGACGTCGAACGCCCGGCGCCAGTAGCGCTCGCCGACGAGCACGATGGGCACCGGCTCGATGGTGCGCGTCTGCACGAGCGTGAGCGTCTCGAACAGCTCGTCGAACGTGCCGAACCCGCCGGGGAACGCCACCAGCGCCCGCGCGCGCAGCAGGAAGTGCAGCTTGCGCATGGCGAAGTAGTGGAAGCGGAAGCAGAGCTCGGGCGTGATGTAAGGATTCGGGTACTGCTCGAGCGGCAACGTGATGTTCAGGCCGATGGACTTGCCGCCCACGTCGAACGCGCCGCGGTTCGCGGCTTCCATGAGCCCGGGTCCGCCGCCGGTCATGAGCAGCACGCGGCAGCCGGTGTGGTGCGGGCACTGGCCCACGAGGCGGCCGAACTCTCGCGCGATCTCGTAGTACTCGCTCTTCGCCGCGAGCCGCTCCGCCACGCGCACGCGCCGGGCGAGCTCCTCGTCGTCGGGATCGGCCGCCGCGTGCGCGCGCAGGCGCTCGAGCCGCGCGCGCGCCGCGGCGGGCTCGCGGATGCGCGTGCTGCCGAACACCACGATCGTGTGCTCGACGTTGTGGCGCCTGAGCTCGAGCTCGGCCTTGAGGTAATCCACCTGCAGGCGCACGCCGCGCGTCTCGTCGAGCTTGAGGAACTCGGGGTCGCTGTCGGCCTGCCGGTAGTTCGGATGCTCGAGCAGCATGCGGACGCGCCGCGGCGCGTCGGGGTCGTCGCTGGCGGGCTTCGGCTCCTGCGACGGCAGCGGCTCCCGCCGCAGTATCGGGTGCGGCGGCTCGGGCGGCGCGCCGCCGCCGGCCGGCGTCTCCGGACGCTCGCCGTCCTCGCGCTCCTCGCGCTCGCTCATGGCAGGCGCCGCCGCAGGCGCTCGATCTCGTCGAGCAGCTCGAGCGCGAGGGCCGCGCCCGGCAGGTTCACCTCGAGCTCCCGCTGCAGCCGCACGACGCGCTGCACGCGGGTGACCGCCACGCCGCTGAAACGCCACGCCGAGCGATCCGAGCCGCGCGGCTCGATGATGCCCTCCTCCACCATCTCGATCACGGCCTCCTCGTGCAAGCCGCACATGCGACAGAGCTCGGTCAGGGAGAGCTCTACGCGTTCGTCGAGCACGTCGCCCGTGATCGGATCACCCTCGCCCATGCTTCACGTCTCCAGGAACTGACGCGGGTTCATGCTCATCGACTCCGCCATGCGGCGATAGAGCGCCTCGTCCTGCGCGGTGCCGGGCACCGGCACCACGATCTTGAGCACCACGAACTGGTCGCCGGGCGGCGAGCCGGGCAGCCCACGGCCCTTGAGCCGCAGCTGCCGGTCCGTCTGCGAGCCCTTCGGGATCTTGAGGTCCACCGGCCCGCCCAGCGTGGGGACGCGCACGGTCTGGCCGAGCGCCGCTTCCCACGGCGTGATCGGCAGGTCGAGCCAGACGTCGCGCCCGTCCACGCGGAACCAGCGATGCGGCAGCAGCTTCACCCGCAGGAACAGATCGCCCGGCGGCCCGCCGCCCACGCCGGGCTCGCCCTGCCCTGCGAGCCGGATCTGCTGGCCGTCCGTGACGCCGGCGGGGATCTTCACCGAGAGCTGCTGCACCCTGGGCTCGAGGCGCCCGCCCGGCCCGGGCTCGAAGCGCCGCACCGAGATCGTCCTGCTCGTGCCCCGGTACGCCTCCTCGAGCGTGAGCTCGACGTCCGCGGTGGAGTCGAAGCCGCGCGCGCGGAACGCGCCGCGGCCCGCGCGGCCGAAGCCTCCGAGCCCGCCGAACAGCTGCTCGAAGAAGTCGCTGTGCATGCCGACGTGCGGCTCGGGGTCGAAGTCGAAGTTCCAGTCCGGCGGCGGGCGGAACTCCTCCCCCTGCTTGTACCGGCTCCCCAAGCGGTCGTAGGCCGCGCGCTTCTCGGGATCCTTGAGCACCTCGTACGCTTCGCCGATCTCCTTGAAGCGCGCCTCGGCGTCCGGCTCCTTGCTCACGTCCGGGTGATACTTGCGCGCAAGCCGCCGATATGCGCGCTTGATGTCTTCCGGGCTCGCGTCCCGCGGAACGCCTAGCGTTGCGTAGTAATCCTTGAACTGCACGTGGAGCCCCCGTTCGGGCCCGCCGGGCTCGTTAGCATACACCGCCCGCCGCGCGCCCTCGCCGGGCCGCTTGAACGCGCGGCGGGCATGCACTATAGATCGCGCCCCGGAGCCGCCCCGCGCGGCGCCTCGAGGGCGCGATCCGAGATGACATGCAAACGCCGCAGCTGATCGGCACGGCCGTGGCCGCGCTCGGTCTCGCGCTCGGGCTCACCGCGTCGATCCACGCGCTGCTCTACAAGCGCCTGCCGCAGTCCGCCTTCGGCTGGATCGCGGTGTGCATGAGCCTGCCCTTCGCGGGCGCCCTGCTGTACTACCTGTTCGGCATCAACCGCGTGGAGCGGCGCGCGCGGGCGCTGCGCTCCGCGCGGCCGCCGTCCGCGACGCCGGCCGACGGAGCGGCCGCGCCGCCGCCCGGCTGCGAGTCCATGGCCGCCCTCGGAGCGGCCGTGAGCGGCCGCCCGCTCGTCGGCGGCAATCGCGTGGTGCCGCTGCACAACGGCGAGCAGGCGTTCCCGGCCATGCTCGAGGCCATCGCCGGCGCCTCGGCGCGCGTGTATCTCTCTACGTACATCTTCGAGGGCAACCGCACCGGGCGGCAGTTCGTCGACGCGCTCGCCGCGGCGGCCGCGCGCGGCGTGGACGTGCGCGTGCTCCTCGACGGCGTGGGCGAGCTCTACTCGCGGCCGCGCGCGAGCGCGCTGCTCGAGCGCGCGGGCGTGCAGCACGCCCGCTTCGTGCCGCCGAAGCTCCTGCCGCCGGAGCTGCACGTGAACCTCCGCAACCATCGCAAGATCCTCGCGGTGGACGGACGCATCGGCTTCACGGGCGGCATGAACATCGGCGACCGCCATCTCGCCGCCGACACCGCAAACCCGCGGCGCGTGGTGGACCTGCACTTCCGCCTCGAAGGGCCCGTGGTCGCGCAAATGGAGAGCGTGTTCCTCGACGACTGGGAGTTCGTCACGGGCCGACGCGACGAGCCGCCGCCCGCGCCCGCGCCGGCCGCGGGCGACGCGCTCTGCCGCGTGGTTGCCGACGGGCCGGACGGCGATCTCGATCGGCTGCGCACGCTGCTCGTCGGCGCCATCGGCGCCGCACAACGGCGCGTCGCGATCATGACGCCGTATTTCCTGCCGCCGCGCGAGGTGCTGGGCGCGCTGCAGGCCGCCGCGCTGCGCGGCGTGGACGTGGCGGTGGTGCTGCCCGCGAAGAACAACCTGCCGTACATCCACTGGGCCACGCGCCACGCGCTCTGGGAGCTGCTGCAGCGCGGCGTGCACGTGCTCTACCAGCCGCCGCCGTTCGTGCACAGCAAGCTACTCCTCGTGGACGACAACTACGCGCTGATCGGCTCGGCGAACATCGACGCGCGGAGCCTCAGGCTCAACTTCGAGCTCGACGTCGAGGTGTACGACTGGGCGCTCGTCGCGGACCTCGATCGGCACTTCGCGGCCGTGCGCGCGCGTTCGACGCCCGTCGCGCTGGCCGACGTGGACCGGCGGCCGCTGCCGCGCCGGCTGCTCGACGGCGTGGCGTGGCTGTTCTCGCCGTACCTCTAGCGCCGCTAGCGCCGAGCGGCGCCGCATCTGCGCGGCGCCGCCTGCACCGGGGTCGTCAGGACAGCGGGATGCGGCGACGCTGCGCCGCCGCCGCCTTCGGCAAGCGCAGCTCGACGATGCCGTCCTTCAGGCTCGCCGACGCCTTCTCGGCGTCCACCTCGCACGGCAACAGCAGCGAGCGGCTGAACTCGCCGGAGCGGATCTCGCGTCGGTAGTAGTCCTCGCGCTCCTCCTTCTGCTCCTCGCGGGTCCTGCCCTTGATCGTGAGCGTGCGATCGGCGATCGACACGTCGAGATTGTCCTTGTCGACGCCCGGCACCTCGGCGCGCACGATGACCTCGTTGTCGTTCTCGCAGATGTCCACCGACGGAACGCGCGGCCGCAGCTGATCCATGCCGAGCGACCGCAGCGATGACGGCCACTGCCAGCCGAACGGGCTCGGCCACCTCGTGCTCATGAACTCGTCGAACAGCCGGTCCAGGTCCTCGAATACCGAGAGGCCGCGGCTGCGCGAACCGGCGCGCATCACGTCGCTCGATTGCGCCGCCTGAGGAGGACGACGCTCCGACTTGCCGCTCTCGGCCGTCTCGGTTGCTTTGCTCGGTTCCGCCATGGCTCGTCTCCTATTGTCAGAGTTGAACGATGGACTGCAGCAATGGCCGCGGCAACAGAATCGTCCGATTTGCGCCGCGACCGAAGCTCGTGAATGTACGTACCGCGGATTTCGCTCTACGTCACGACGGCGTGACGACGCTCAACGCAAGCCCCGGCACGTACGTGACCAGCAGCATCATTGCAAGGATGATGCCGACGGACCGCGGCGGGAAGCAGCGTCCCGCATTTAGCACTCCTCACGGGCACGTCAAGCGTCGGCAACTACGTGGCCGCCGCCCCGATTCGATGTGTGCTAACCTCCGGACCCAATCGATACACGCCCCGCGTCTCACGCACCTCCGCGGAAGCGCGCACCGTACCGCCGGCCGTGCTTCTGGCGTCCGACACACCATCGTCGAGCATGTCGTCCGGCCGATATCCGCCGCGCGGAATCATTCGCCCGTCCGGCCGCTGGAAACGCAGCGTCCCGCTCGCGTCGCGCCACATCTTGAAGCCGCCCTCGTGCAGCAGCACGTGATGGTGCGAGCAGAGCAGCACCGTATTCTCGATGCTCGTCTCGCCACCGTCCGCCCAATGGCGAATGTGGTGCCCGTCCACGAAGCGTTTGCGATGGCAGCCCGGGAACGCGCACCCGCGGTCCCGCGACCAAAGCGCCCGCCTCAAAGCAGTGGAGACGGTGCGGCGCTTGCGGCCCACGTCGAGCGGGTTGCCGCGCTCGTCCTCGGTGACAGTGACCACGCTGGCGTCGCAGCAAAGCCGCCTCATCGTCTCGAGCGGCAGATCGGACCGGCCCGCGCCTCCGCGGAGGGCCGCCTCGTCGATGTGCACAACGACTTGATAATGATCGGCCGTGGACGACGGCCTGGCTCCCTTCCCGCCGCCCGCGAGATACGCCCTCGCAATAGCCACCAGCGCATCCGCCTGCTGCGCGAGCCACCCGTTGCCGGGCGCAGATCGCCCCTCCGCGGAATCCCGCACGCCGGATGGCCGGGCCGACGAGGAGAACTCGTGACCGCTCGCCGCCTCGCCGGCTTCGACCGCCCGCTCGAGCGCCCGCGCGACGACTTCCCCCTGCTCGAGCGGCAGCTCCACGCTGATCGACAGCGTGCCGCGAGCGGCATTGCGCCGTAGGGTGAGCATGCGCCGTTCCCAGGCGCGCCACGCCGCGACGACGGAATCCAGCGCGGCGGTGCGCATCTCGCGGCAACGTTCCTCGAGCTGCGCCGCCGTGACCTCGAGCGCGTACGCGAGCAACTTCTTCTCGTTGTGATGCCTCGCCACACGCGTTAACGCCCGCACCTTGGAGTAGGACAACCGGCCGTCCGCGAACGCCTCCGCGATCAGCGGCAGCTCGGCAAGCGCCACCGCGACACGCACGTGCTCGCGTGCGGCGGAAAGCGACAGCTGGCAGCGGAACGCGAGCCATTCGGCACAGTTGCGGCAACCCCATTTCGCCCATCCCATCCGCTCGTCGAACTCGCGCACGAGCACGAGCCAGCGGTAGGTCTCGGCGTTCATTTGACGCGCGAGCTTGCAGATGGCGGCGTCGAGCTCGTCGATGGAGACCCGAGAGCCGGCCGATGTAGACGTATCGAGAACGGCGGCTTGTGACGACATGAGCGTCTCCGATCAGGTGGGACTGTGATTATAAACAGCCTTCACCAGCAACTGCCATCCGGAAAATAATGCCGAAATCGGTATTTTCGACGGAGCCTGCGTGGCAGCGCGCCGGGGAAGGCGCGCTACGAGCCGAACACCGCGCCGACCAGCAAATACGTGACGAGCATGATCGCCACGAGACCGCCGAGATTCAGCCACAGCCCCGCGCGCACCATCTGCGGAATCGTCACGTGGCCGCTGCCGAATACGATCGCGTTCGGCGGCGTCGCCACCGGCAGCATGAACGCGCAGCTCGCCGCGAGCACGGCGGGGATGGTGAGCAGCAACGGGTCCTGACCGACGCTCACGGCGAGGGCCGCCACGATGGGCAGGAACGTGGCCGTCGTCGCCGTGTTGCTGGTGAGCTCGGTGAGGAGCAGCACCACCGCGGCCACCGCGAGCACCAGCACCAGCACCGGCACCCCTTCGAGCGCCGCGAGCCGCGTGCCGATCCATTCGGCGAGGCCGGAGTCCGCCACCGCCGCGGCGAGGCTCAAGCCGCCCCCGAACAGCACGAGCACGCCCCACGGCACGCGCCGCGCGCATTCCCAGTGGAGGAGCTGCTCGCCCCGCCGCTCACCGCTCGGCACGAAGAACAACGCGAGCGCGGCCGCCATGGCGATCGTAGTGTCCGAGAGCTGCAGCTCGGGCCAGCGGCGCGCGAGCAACGGCCGGAAGATCCACAGCGCCGCAGTCGCCGCGAACACCACCGCTACGCGCTTCTCCATGCGCGACAGCGGGCCCATCTTGCGCAGCTCCTCACGGACCACCGCGCGCGCCCCGGGGATGTCCTTCACGCTCACCTTGTACGCGACGCGCGTGAGCAGCAACCAGCAGCCGATCAGCATCACGAGCGAGAACGGCACTCCCACCAGCAACCACTCGGCGAAGCCGATCTCGACGCCGTAGGTCGCTCTCATGAAGCCCGCCAGAAACGCGTTGGGCGGCGTGCCGATCAGCGTCGCCATGCCACCGATGCTCGCTCCGTAGGCCACGGCGAGCATCAAGGCCGTCGCGAACTCGCTTCTCGGCCGGTTCGACCCGCCGTCCACCGCGGGAGGCACGACGGACAGCGCCACCGGCAACATCAGCGCGGCGGTGGCCGTGTTGCTGACCCACATGCTTATCGCCGCCGTGGCCATCATGAACCCGCCCACCTGCAAGTCCTCGCGCGGACCGATGCGCGAGAGCACCGTCAGCGCGATCCTGCGATGCAGGTTCGCCCGCTCCACCGCGAGCGCGATCAGGAAACCGCCGAGGAACAGGAACACGATGGGATCCGCGTAGGGCGCGGCGGCCTCTACGCCAGAGAACACGCCGAGCGTGGGAAACAGCACGACGGGCAGGAGCGCGGTCACCGGTATGGGAGCGGCTTCGGTGAGCCAGAAGACGGCCATGAGCACGGCCACGGCCGCCACGCGCCATGGCACGATGTCGAGCCCCTCCGGCGGCGGCAGCCAGAGCATCAAGATGAACAGGGCCGTGCCCAGCACGAGCCCCACCCGTCCCGAAATGCGCCCCGCCGGCGCGCGGGCTTCCTCGGAGTCGGCGCGCAGCGCCGCCTCCCCCGGTTGCTTGGCGATCACGGTCCCCCAGTAATCGTTCTGACGACGCGGTCAGTGACGGGTGGTCAACGCCGCGAAGGCAGCGTTCAGAGCGTTCGCCGCTCGCTCGAGCCGCGCCCGCCGCTCGTCCAACCAGCTGCGATCCTCCCGCAGGCGCGCGGTTTGTGCAAGCAGCATGCGCGCGACCTCGGAAGGCTGAGGGCCGCCGAGGCCGAGGCTCGACTCGATCATGTTCTCGGCGCTCAATGCGCGCCGGAACTCCGCCTCGCTGAGCGGCAGCACGTCGTGCTCCCAGCCGAGCTCCGACGCCGTCTCTGCGTAGATGCGTCGTGCCTCGCGGTACGGTAGCTCGCGCGGCGTGAGACCGCGCGCCCGGCCGAACGTGACGAGCTCGGACGCGAAGTGGTGCCCGATCCGAAACGGCACGCCGGCCGCCCGCTGCAGCACGTCCGCGAGCTCTGTGGTCGTGCTGTAGTCCGCGTTCACCTCGGCCAGCGCCCGCGCCGCATCGAAGCGGAGACGCCGGACCAGCACCGCGAGCTCGCCGAGCAGCTCCGCCAAGCCGTGCAGCACCTCCTGCGGCTCACTGCCCTTGTAGTCCGTCATGCCCGCCTCGACGTTGTGCGCTAGGCGCGAATAGGTCTCCGCCGCGCCCACGAGGCGACTCGCCTGCGCCCGCAGGTTGACCAGCGACGTGGGATTGCGCTTCTGCGGCATGATGCTGCTGCCGCCGTCGGCCTCGTCCAGCACGATCCAGGGTTGGGGATCGTGATATTGAACGCTCACGTACTCGAGCAGACCCGACAGCGCGAGCGCCGTGCTGGTCGCAAGCCCCGCCAGCTCCGTGCCCATGTCGATCGGCGCTACGTGCAGCGCACCGAACGAGTTCTCGACGACGCCGTCGAAGCCGAGCAGCTCCGCCAGCCGCTCGCGGCTCACGGGAAAGCTCGACGTGCCGAGCGCCGCAGAGCCCAATGGGGACCGGTTCAAACGGGCGTACGCCTCCCGCATTCGCTCCGCGATCCGCTCCAGTGATTCCGAGAAGGCCAGAAGGAAATGCCCCATCGTGAACGGCTGCGCCTGCTGGCCCCAGGTGTACGCCGGCATGATGCCGTTCGCGTGCTCCTCGGCGAGCGTTAGCAGCGCGGCGCGCGCCGCGGCGAGCCGATCGAAGGCCTCGAGCAGCTCGTCGCGCTGCATCAGCCGATTGCTGGTCGCGAGCAGGTCCTGCCTGCTCCTGCCGGTGTGGATGCGCGTGACCTCGAACCCCCCGACCTGGATCATGGCATCTTCGATGTCGAGGTAGTTGCCGGAGCGGCTGGCTCCGGGCCGCGCACCGTCCTCGATCACGCGCGCCACGGCGCGAGCGATCACGGCGGCCGTGTCTGCGTCCACGATCTCTTGCTCGACGAGCATCACGAGCGAGGCCTTGTTCATCTCGCCGAGCCAGTAGAAGCGGTCGCGCCCGGGCTCGGCCGCGAAGGACGCCGCGGCCACGAGCGCCGCGGCCGCCGCCAGCGCCATGCGCGGCATCGCTGTTGCCATCGACCTCCTCCTCATGGGCGTCTCCCTTCTGTCGCGGGCCGGCGAGCGCTGCCGTTACGAGCCCGTCCGCGCTCAAACCGGCATCCGCTCTGCCGCATCCGACGCATGCCACACTACCGACCTAGAAGCTGGCAGTGAAGCCCGCCCATACGATCCGCCCTTCGAATGTCTGCGTGCCGAACGGGAAGCGCCCGTTGGTCGTGCCGCCCCACTCGTCCTCGGGCTGCAAATCGAACACGTTCTGCATGCCGAGCGACAACGTCATCCCCCGCCCGAACCGATACCGGTAGGTCACGTCGAGCGGCGCCCACGACTTGATCTTGGGATTGATGGCTTCGCGACGGCCATTGTTGCCGAGACTGCTCGCATACTTCACCACGCCCGTGATCATGTGGTTCCCCCGGCTCCACGTGAGCCGCGGATTCACCCGCCATTCGATCGACGTGTCGCCGAAGTTCAGCTCGTTGACCTTGCCCACGCCGTCCACCACTGGCGCGTCCTCGCTGTCCTGGATGTCGTAGGACATCACGTACGTGCCGAGGAGATTGAAGATCAGATCGCCGCCGCCCCTCAGCTGTCGCGAGAAGTCCAGCTGGAAGTCCACGCCGGAGGTCGCGAGCCTCGCGGCGTTCACGAAGAAGGTTTCGACGATCAGCGGAATGTTCGAAACGGGATCGCGCGTCACGCGCGGCCCGAGCGGATCGGAGAGAATGACCTGCTGCGCGCTCTCGGCGGCCAGGAGGCCGCGAAAGTCGAAGTCCCAATAGGACACGTCCAGCGACAGGTTGCGGGTGGGGCGCACCATGAAGCCGAAGCTGCGGGCCTCGGACGTCTGCGGCCGCAGGTTGGGATCGCCGCGTTGCACGGTCTGCACGCGCAGCAGCGTTTGGCCGGTGCCGCCTTGCGAAGGGGGCACGTCGTCCACGTTCGCGAGCCCCGAGCTTTCGGTGTACAGGCGGAACAGCGAGGGGCTCAGGAACGACTCTCCCCACGAGCCCCGTACCGTCCACCTCCCGCCCGGCGTGTTGTACACGGCGCCGATCTTGGGGTCGGTGGAGCGAAGCTCGCCGCCGGAGTCCTCGGTGCGCACCGAGGCGTTGATCTCGAAGCTGCCCAGATCATCGCGGTCGAAGACCGGCACACGGAGCTCGGCGAACACGGCCGACGTGTCGCGGCTCGCGTCCAGGTCGCGCTCCGGGAGCCCCGTCTCGGTTCGGCCTTGGTTGCGCAAGGCATCGAAGTCGAGCTCTAGCCAAGTCTTGCGGTACTGCGCACCCACCGCGAGTGCGACGGTGCCGGCCGGCACGTCGAAGATGTCGCGCGACAGCACGCCCTCGACGGTGAAGAGCCGGGAGCGATAGTGGTCCCACAGGGCGGGCATGACGAAGTCGATGATCTCCTGCGTGTTCGCCGCGGGCGTGCCGGGAGTCGCGAACGGAGCGTTGCCGAAGATGTTGATGTAACGGCAGCCGTCCTTGTTCGGCGACCCCGTGAGCGGATCGCAGCCTACGCCACCGAAGCCCATCAGCGCCGCACGCAGAGCATCCACGTAGACGTTGTTACGCAGCACGTTGGCGCGCATGTCGAATTCGCTCCACGTGACATCGAAGTCCACGAACCAGTCGTTGACCTCGGCCTCCAGCCCGTTCGCGACGCGCAGGATGTATTGGTCCGTGCGCGTGGGCGGCCGGATGTCGTTGTACGCGAAGACATCGAGCTGCCCGTTCGTGGGCAACCCGCCCTGCGATCCGATGATTCTGCCGTTGAAGCCTACGTCCTCCCAGAACGGAATGCCCGAGGCCGGATCGGTCGGGTTCGCCGTCAGCAGCACCGGGCTCGTGAGATCGAATGGGTTGCCGCTTTGCCGCTGCGGCAGAAAATCGTCCACGCCGTCGCCGTCCTTGTCATAGCCCATGCTGATCCCGCTCGGCACGGCGTAGAGCGGATTGCCGTTGGCATCCACGGCGCGGAACGTATTGCCGGGATTGTGGCCCGGGATGGTGATGGGCACCGAGAGGTTGCCCGAAGGCGTGTCGACGTTCTCGTAGGCCACGCGGGTGTAGTTGACGGCGCCTTTGTAGCGCAGCCCCTCGGCGATGTCGTACCCCACCGTCACCATCGTGCTCAGGCGCTGCTCGCCCACGATCGCCGTGGAGTTCGGCGCGAAATTGAACCCGCAGCGGTTGTTGGTGAGAAAGGAGCCGGGATTCCGCTCGCAGTCGGGGTCCGGGATCGTCCTCACGTTGCCCGTCGATTCGCCCGTGGCGGTTCGGATGGGCAGGAGCAGGTTGCCCGGGGCGCCGATGGACGTCGCCATCGGATTACGAGGGTCTCCCGGGACGTTACCGCTATCGAACTTGAGCGTCATGTTGGGCTGATGGTCTTGCTGGAAGATCTCTGCGCCCACCACGATGTTCAGCCCGGACGTCTCCGCGCCCCAGAGCACGGACGTGCTCCAGTTGTCGGCTCCGAAGTCGTTCTGGGTGATCCAGTTGCCGCGGACGTCCACCTCCAGCCCCACGAAGTTGCTCCGCGTGATGAAGTTCACCACCCCGCCCACGGCGTCGCTGCCGTAGATGGAAGAGGCACCGTCCTTCAGGATCTCCATGCGCTGGATCATGATGCGCGGCACGATGGAGTTCATGTCGATCTGCGCATCGGCGTTGTTCGGATGCTGCGTTACGCGCTGGCCGTCCAGCAGGACGAGCACCGAGCTCGTGCCGAGCCCCCTGAAGCCGATGTTGCCGCCGCCGAGCGCCTTCGCGCGGCTGATGTCCTGGACGCCGCCCCGCACGCCCGAAGAGGTGTTGTAGGGCAGATCCATGAAGAAGTGCGTGATGTCGACGTAGTTCGTGCTGTTGATCTCCTCCATGCCGAACGTGTCGACGGGAGACGAGAACTGGAAGTTGCTCCCCCGAATGTAGGAGCCGGTCACGATGAGTTCCTCCGGCTCGCTGCCCGCCTGCGGCGGTTCTTGCGCGCCCACGTCCGACAAGCCGAGCAAACCGGCCGCCGCCGCGGTGAGCCACCCACCATGAATCACTCTTTCGTTCATCGATAGAACCCCACTTCACTGTCAGTCGGAGGCGCCGGGTGCGCCGCCGCCCCCTGTGATGCCCGTGCTGCAACCCCGTGCTATTCGGAACCGGCCGACGACCGCCACCACGGCGGACGGAGCTCGTCCAAGTCGTGGCGGTTGATGTCGTCGAAGATCTTCGCGAAGGCCTGCGCGGCCGTTTCGAGGCCTTGCGCCGGCACGATGTCGATGGTGTCGCCGCTCGCGTGGTAGTACACGCCCTTGTTGTGCAGGTAGAACGACGGCGCGTCCCACTGCACGGGGCGGAGCTGTCCCGCGGACCCCCCTTGCTCGAGATGCGTTGGCACGCCCAAGGCGGCGAAGCTGTCGCGGACGATCTCGGCCAGCAGGTCGCTGCCGTGCACGCCCCACCACGAGGCGGCGAGCTCGTTGGTCGGGAGGAGGCTCGGACGGTCGCTCGTGCCCCAGGTACGGTCCCAGACGGGCGCCGTGACGGCGACGTGCTCCGCGTTCGCGACGATGGCCGCGTTCGCGAGCACGTCCTGCAGGTTCTCGTGAACCCACGCGCCGCCACGATCGCCGCCGTGGTGGTCCGCCGTCGCGATGAAGTACATCGTTCGACGCCGCTCGCTGCGCGGCCGCTTCGCGAAGTACTCGGCCACGCCCACCAACGCGGCCGTTCCGGCGCCATTGTCATTGGCCCCTTCGAAGTAGCTGTCGGTGTGAGCGATCATCACGATGTTCTCGTCGGTGCGCCCGGGCAGGACGCCGATAACGTTGGTGGCCGTGAGGCCCTCTTTCGTCTCGACCTTCCAGTGCAGGCGAGCCTTGAGCGCTTCGCCCGCCGCGAGCGACTCGGCGTTGAGCGCTTCCACGGCCTCGCCGTCGTCGAGACCTACCGTGAACACGGGCAGCTTGGAACGCTGCGATAGCCCGCGGATGTGGCTTACGTAGGACCAATTGCCGGGGATGGCGAGCACGACCACGATGGCGGCCGCGCCGGCCTCCTGCGCCCGGGTGATCGAGCCCATCCAATCCGCGGATTGGATCAGCGAGCTCGGAGTGGGCACGCTGTAGATGAAGACCGCCTTGCCGGCGACGTCCTTGCCGACGAAATCCGAGGGCAGGCCGAGGCCGACCCACACCGCGTCGAGCTCGAGCTCCGCCTCCGCGGCCGGCATGTAGCGGCCGAAGTAGATGAACGGCGACGCGCTGGACAGCTCGAGTGTCCGTCCCGCACCTTCCACGCTGATGCCCCAAGACTGAGGGATGGTCTGCGGCTCCAGCTCGAACTCCTCGAGCCGCACCTCGAGGCCCGCGGCCCGAAACTTGTCCGCGACCCAGCGCTGAGCCTCCTCTCCGGAGGGCAGGCCCGCGATGCGGCCCCACAGCTTGTTGCCGGCCTCGCGGCTGCGGTGCGAGATGGCGACGAGCTCCTCCACGAACCCCTTGAGCCGATCACCGCGGATGTCCTCGTAGCGCGCGAGGCTGCGGGGGGTCGGCCAAACCAGCTCGCTCGCGGTGACCGTCGTGAGCTCGCGGCGGACGTCCCCTTCCTGCGCGGCGACTGGAATCGCGGAACCGGCCAACAGGAGCGCCAAGACAGGCGTGGGCAATTGCTTCTTCATCATGGATTCTTACCAAACACAAAACGACACCGTGCCTTAGGCATGGCAAGCCAGAATTTTTCGGAGCCCTCGGCGGCTAACACAAGTCGAAAACGGTTGTTAACGACCGTTGCGCTAGCCGGGTTCGCGCGGCGGCGATCACGAAGCTGCGCGAACCGCCCGGAACGGTCGAAATCCCGCTGTGAGACAGGCACTTGGAGCATTTGTTAACATTCGTTAGCGCGCTCCAGGTTGCCGTTTGAGGCCGTCGAAAATGAGGCGGGTAAAAGAATGGGAACGAAGAACGCAGTCGAAACGGCACGAGAGGAGATAGAACGTCACCTCGAGCTCGTGCTCGCAAGCCCCGTTTTCGTCGCCCAGCCGAAATACGGGGCTCTGCTCCGCTACCTCGTGGAGCGGTCGCTGGTCGACGAGACACCGCACGAGATCGACATCGCCGTGGACGTGTTCGGCAAGGATCACACCTACGACCCTGCCGAGAATTCGTCCGTCCGCGTGGCGATTCACCAGCTGCGGAGGAAGCTGCGCGATTACTACTCCGAGCACCCTCAGGACGGAGGCGTCCGCTTCAACATTCCGAAGGGCAGCTACCGGGTATCATTCGGCACGCCGATCGTGGCGCCTTCGGCCGCCGCCGAGCCGTCCGGCAAATCGCTGCGCCGGCGACTCCTGCTCGCCGCAGGCGCCGCCGCTTTCGCGGCGTCGCTCGCGACTAATTTGCTGCTCCTCGCGGATCGTCTGCCCCTGCGTTCCGGGAACCCTCTCGAGGAGCGCGCCATCTGGCGCGACCTCGTGGAAGGCCCGGAGCCCATCCTGATAGCACTCGGCGATTTCTTCTTCTTTCAGGAGGTGGGCACCGAGCCGGGGCGACCGCGGTTCATCCGCCACGTCGACATCAACTCCGTGGAGGACCTGCGTCGCTATGCGGGCGACAAGTACGGCGTCGCGGTCATCGCGTCCGAGCAATCCTATCTACCGAAGTCGGCGGCGTTCGCGCTCGAGATGATCCTGCCGATCGTCGCCGCCACCGGCAAGCCGGTGTCGCTCAAGCTGATGTCTGACGTGAGCGTCGAAGACCTGCGAAATCACGACGTCATCTACATCGGCTACTTGCGCAGCATGGGGGCGCTGAGCGCCTACTTCTTCCAGTCGTCCAACTTCTCGGCAGAATCCCCGTTCGCCGAGCTGCAGCACAAAGGCACCGGCGACACGTTCGCCCGCTCGGGCAATCCGTTCGGTCAGGCCGTCGATTACGGCCTCTTCGCCAAGATGGCCGGACCGGGCGTCGGCGAAGCGCTCATCTTCACCGGCATAAGCGACATCGGGATCCTGCACACCGTTCGCGCGCTCACCGACTCCACCGACTCGAGCGAGGTCGAGCGGATGATCGCGGAGAGCTTGGACGGCATTCCCGAAGGGCTGGAGGTGCTGTTCGAGGTTTCGGGATACGACCGCAGCGACCTCGGAGCCATCCGCATCAAGGAGTTCAAGCGTCCCACCCTGTCCGCCTGGAACGAGCCTACCGGGTGACGCCGCTGGGGCCGGCCCATGGGGGAGGACCGGCTGCGTCGCCGCAGGGCTGCGCGACGCCTACTCGCTCGCAGCCAGCGTCAGCAACTCCACCACCTCCTCGTCGCTGAGCTGCGGAAAGCGCTCGTACCACGCCCCCACGGCCACGTACGGCTCGGGCGTGGACAGCACCACGACGTCGTCGGCCACCGCGCGGAGAGTCTCCACGGAATCGGCCGCCGCCGTCGGCGCGGCCACCACCACCGCGGCCGGCGAGAGCGCCCTCGCCGCCCGCACGGCCGCCTCCATGGTCGCGCCGGTCGCGATGCCGTCGTCCACGAGCACGGCGGTCTTGCCGCGCAGGTCGACGGGCGGACGGCCCGAGCGGTAGCGCCGCTCGCGCCGTTCCACCTCGGCGCGCTCCCGAGCCACCGTGGGCGCCACGTCCGCCTCCGTGAGCGACAGCATGGCCAACGCGTCGCGATGGAGGACGGTCACACCGCCGGTCGCGACGGCGCCGATCGCGTACTCGGGGTTGAACGGCGCGCCGAGCTTGCGCACGACGAACACGTCGAGGGGCGCCCGCAGCGCCGCGGCGACCTCGTAGGCGACGGGCACCCCGCCCCGCGGGAGCCCGAGCACCAGCACGTCGCGGCCCGCGTACGTTTCGGCAAGGCGCGCCCCCAGCTCCCGGCCGGCCTCGCGCCGGTCCGCGAACACCCTGCCTCTGCCTCGGTACCACATGGCGGATCACCCATTACTGCGGCGACGCTCGAGCAAGTATGCTCTTCGCAAGGAGCATGAGCCGATAACGGCTCGTACGGATGCAAGCCCCGGAGGCGGGCCGCCCATGACCAGCGCGCCGCAGGCGCTCACGTTCGGCGCCAAGACCGCATTCCTTGCGCGGCCCGACTCGTTGCCGGACCGGTCGGCGTTCGTGGAGCGCATCGACACGCACTTCGCGTGCGTGTTCCTCTCCGAGCGCCTGGCGTACAAGCTCAAGAAGCCCGTGCGGGTGCTGCATGCGGACTTCAGCCACGTGGCCGCGCGGCGCGCCTATTGCGAGCTCGAGGTCACGCTGAACCGGCGGCTCGCGGCGGACACCTATCTGCGCACCGTGCCGCTCGTCGCGACGCCGGCGGGGCTCGCTCTCGACGGCGACGGCGAGGCCGTGGACTGGCTCGTCGAGATGCGGCGCCTGCCGGCGGCGCGCACGCTCGAGGCCCTGGCGGCACAGGGCGCGGTGGGCGATGGCGACCTCGCCGGCGTCGTGCGCAAGCTCGTGCGGTTCTACGGCGAGACGCCGCGCGCCCCCTGGGACGCGCCGACGTACGCAGCCGTGCTCGAGCGTCGCGCCGACGACTACGCGCGGCAGCTCGCGGCGCCCGAGCTCGGGCTCGACGGCGCGCGCCTCGCGCGCGTCGCGGCGGCGCAGCGGGCGTTCGTGGCCGCGAACCGCGACGCGCTCGCGAGCCGCATCGCGGCCGGCCGCGTGGTGGACGCGCACGGCGACCTGCGCCCGGAGCACGTCTTCCTGACCGACGATCCGCAGCTCATCGATTGCCTCGAGTTCGCGATCGAGCTGCGCTGGCTCGACACGGCGGAGGAGATCGCCTTCCTCGATCTCGAGCTCGAGCGGCTCGGCCACGCCGCGCTCGGCGCGCGCCTGATGGCGCTCTATCGCGAGCGCTCCGGCGACGATGCCCCGCGGGAGCTCGTGCTGTTCTACCGCAGCCAGCGCGCCGTCGTGCGCGCCCTGCTCGCGGCCCGGCATCTGCCGGGGCGAAGCGGCGCCGACGCCGACCGCTGGACGGCGCGGGCGCGCTGGTACCTCGGTGCGGCGGAAGCAGCGCTCGCCGAGATCGGAGCGTGCCCGTGACGCGCGTCCGCGGCGTAAGTAGATTCTCGTATCCTGCCGCGCGCAGCCGCCCGCTAGGCTCGCGCGACGAGCGAGCGTTCGCATGACGAGCCCCACCCCCGAGCCGCAGGCGCGCTACGAGCATTTCCCGCACGACGCCGATGTCGGCGTGCGCGGCTTCGGCAGGAGCGCCGCCGAAGCGTTCGAGCAGGCCGCGCTCGCGCTCACGGCGGCCGTCACCGACCCGGCCAGGGTCGCGCCGGAGCGCGAGGTGACGCTGCGCTGCGAGGCGCCCGACCAGGAGCTCCTGCTCGCCGATTGGCTGAACGCGGTGGTGTACGAGATGGCGACCCGCAATATGCTGTTCGGCAGGTTCAGCGTGCGCATCGACGGCACGGCGCTCGAGGGCCGGGCGTGGGGCGAGCCGGTGGACGCCGCGAAGCACGAGCCGGCCGTCGAGGTCAAAGGGGCTACGTACACGGGCCTCAGGGTGGCGCGAGAACCGGACGGCACCTGGCTGGCCCAATGTGTGGTCGACGTGTGAGCCATGGATCTGGCACTGCTCGAACGCGAATCCGAGTTTGCCTGGCGCATCGAGCCGCACGGTGACATGCGCGTGCCGGGCATCATCTACGGCGACGAGGCGCTCGTCCGCGCGATGGACGCGAAGGTGTACGAGCAGGTGTGCAACGTTGCCACCCTGCCCGGCATCGTGCGCGCTTCGTTCGCCATGCCGGACGCGCACTGGGGCTACGGCTTCCCGATCGGCGGCGTGGCCGCGTTCGACCCGGACGAGGGCGGCGTGGTCTCGGCGGGCGGCGTGGGCTTCGACATCTCCTGCGGCGTGCGCAGCCTCCACACCGGCTTGAAGCGCGAGGACGTCGAGCCCGCGAAGGAACGCCTGGCGGATCAGCTCTTCCGCGAGGTGCCCGCGGGCGTCGGCAGCACGGGCCGCATCCGGCTCGACGACGACACCATGGACGCCATGCTCACGGGCGGCGCGCGCTGGGCCGTCGAGTACGGCTACGGCGAGCCGCAGGATCTCGAGCGCATCGAGGAACGCGGCGCCATGCCGGGCGCCGATCCCGCGCAGATCTCGGAGCGCGCGCGCAAGCGCCAGCGCGACGAGATGGGCACGCTCGGCTCCGGCAACCACTACCTCGAGATCCAGCACGTGACGGAGATCTACTCGCCGGACATCGCCGCCGTGTTCGGCCTCGAGATGGGCGACGTGCTCGCCACCATCCACTGCGGCTCGCGCGGCCTCGGCCATCAGATCGGCACGGAGTTCCTGCGCAGCATGGCCACGGCGGCGCACGAGCACGGCATCCGCGTGCCGGACCGCGAGCTCGCCTGCGCGCCCATCCGCTCGCCGATCGGCGAGGCGTACCTGGGCGCCATGCGGGCGGCCATCAACTGCGCGCTCGCGAACCGCCAGATCATCACGCACCTGGCCCGCGAGGCGTTCGCGAAGGTGCTGCCGCGGGCGGAGCTCGTGCTGCTCTACGACGTCTCGCACAACACCTGCAAGCTCGAGGAGCACGCGGTGAACGGCACGCGGAAGCGGCTGTTCGTGCACCGCAAGGGCGCGACGCGCGCCTTCGGCCCGGGTCACCCCGACGTGCCGGAGCCGCTGCGGGCCGTGGGCCAGCCGGTGCTCATCGGCGGCTCCATGGGCACGGCCTCCTACGTGCTCGCCGGAGCGCCGGGCAACGAGGCGCTGTCGTTCAGCTCCTCGTGCCACGGCGCGGGCCGCGCCATGAGCCGGCAGCAGGCCAAGCGCACCTGGCGCGGCAAGGCGGTGGTGGACGAGCTCGCGGCGCGCGGCATCGTCGTGCGCAGCCGCTCGCTCACGGGCGTGGCCGAGGAAGCCCCGAGCGCCTACAAGGACGTGAGCGCCGTCGTGCAGGCGGCGCACGACGCCGGGCTCTCGCGCCTCGTGGCGCGCGTCGAGCCGCTCGTCTGCATCAAGGGCTGACGGCTCGGCGCCCCGAGCGCTAACGGTTCAGCGCCGCGATCGCGCTCGCGAGCAGCGGTGCGCTGCCGAGCACCGTGAGCTTCGCGCCGAGCGACGGGCAGCGCGCGAGCGGGTCGCCGGCCGTGTCGGTCAGCACGAGCGACGCGAGCTCCGGCAGCGCGAGCGTCTCCGCCGCGCCCTTGCCCAGCACGCCGTGGGTGGCCGCCGCGTGCACGGCGCGCGCGCCTCGCGCGGCGGCCGCCCGCGCCGCGCGTGCGACCGTGGTGCCGCCGCTCACGAGGTCGTCGACCACGATCACGACGGCGCCGGCCACGTCGCCCGCGAACGCCTCGCCGGACACGCGGCCCTGGCTGCGCTGTTTCTCCATCACGGCGAGCTCGGCGGCGCGGCCCGTGCGCTCCTCGAGCGCCGCCGCGAAGCGCTGGGCGCGCTTCATGCCGCCCGCGTCGGGCGACAGCACCACCACGCGCTCGCTTGCGCCGACCCGCGCGGCGAAGTGCTCCACGAACAAGGGCGCGGCCTCGACGTGCACCTTGCGGCAACGGAACGCGTTCTCGAACGCCGCGGGGTTG
>DATCLY010000046.1:0-32182 GCA_036563665.1 Gammaproteobacteria bacterium | reverse complement strand
CCGACGCGGCAGGGCGTCACGGGCAAGGAGCGCCTCGACCACTTCAACCGGGCCATGCGGCTCTTGCCCGTCAACGTGCCCATCAACGTGATTCTGTTCGCGATGGAAGGCGATCCGAGCTCGGCGCCGGCGTACTGGACGCTCGCGCTGCGCACCGGCGGCTCGCTGCTCGCGCCTTCGGAGGACTGGCCATGAAACGGCGACGCAGAGAAGCGGAAACCTTCAGCCTGTCGTTCCTCGACGCCATCTGCTGCGGCTTCGGCGCGGTCATCCTGCTGCTCGTGATCACCAAGATCTTCGAGCCGATCCGGTTGGAGGAAAGCGAGCAGCAGCTCGAGAACGTGATCGCCCGCTACGAGGAGGAGCTCAACCAGATCCTCGGCGAGACGGACCGCGTGCAGCGCGAGCGCGAGCTCACGGCGCAGAACCTGAACACCGACCAGATGCGCGTGGCGGAGCTGCAGCGCGAGCTCGAGCGTATCCGCGCGCAGCTGCTGGACCGGCAGGACGACACCGAGTTCTCGGTGGAGCTCGCGGCGCGTCTCGCGGCGGCCAAGCAGTCGCTCACCGAGGAGATGCGCCGGCTGCTCGCCGACTACAAGCCGCCCATCGACGAGTACAAGGTGGGCGGCATCCCCGTCGACAGCGAATACATCATCTTCATCGTGGATACGTCGGGGTCGATGCGGCAGTACGCCTGGGACCGCGTGCAGCAGCAGATCCGCGAGACGCTCGAGGTGTACCCCACCGTCAAGGGCATCCAGATCATGAACGACGAAGGGGAGTACATGTTCAAGAGCTACCGCGGCGAGTGGATTCCCGACACGCCCGCCCGGCGGCAGGCCATCATCGACGGCATGAGGAACTGGAACGCGTTCTCGAACTCGAGCCCGCGGGAAGGCATCCTCGAGGCGATCAAGACGTTCTACGACCCGAACAAGAAGATCTCGCTGTACGTCTACAGCGACGACTTCGCCCAGGGCTCGATCGCCGCCGTGGTGCGCGAGGTGGATCGCGCGAACCGCGCGAACGAGGGGCCGGGGGGCCGGCGCGTGCGCATCCACGCGGTCGCGTTCCCGGTCTACTACGAGGTGACGGGCGGCGAGCTCCTGTCGGCCGCGCGGTTCGCGACGCTCATGCGGGTACTCTGCCAGCGCAACGGCGGCACCTTCGTCGCGCTGCCCTCGCGCCGCGACATCTGACCCCGACTGTGGGAGCGGCTTTCCAGCCGCGATTCCGCCCGCCCGTCGAAGGAAGGTCGCGCCTGGAAAGGCGCTCCCACCTGGCCATTACGGCTGCTCCCTCAACGAGAGCCCACCCCGGATTCAATGCGTCATCGCGTAGATGACGTAGTTGATGAAGATGCGCATGGCGCGGGACGCGTAGTGCTCGGGATAGCGCGGGTCGTCCGACCACTCGACCGCGTCGCCCAGATCCATGTTGTGGCAGATCGCCACCATGAGCCGCCCATGATCGTCGTAGATGCCTCGCCACGTCGGCCGGTAGCCATCGAGCTCCCAGGTGCGGCCGGACCGGATGAACTGCGCGCCCGGGATCTGTGAGAAATCGGTCACGTCCCACAGCACGTGGAAGATCTCGTCGTCCGGCGGGATGTCGACCACAGGCCGGTCGGGAAAGACCCGCCGCATGCTCTCCATGAAGACGGCCCACTCGTGGCTGCCATGGAAGTCGTCGGCCATGAGGAAGCCGCCGCGCAGCAGGTACTCGCGCAGCTTCGCGGCCTGCTCGTCGGTGAGCTCCCAGCTGCCCGCTTCCACCACGTAGAGCCAGGGCCAGTTGAACACGTCGTCGTCGTCGTCGAGGTTCACCGGCTGCTCCACCGAGCGGGCGTTCACGGAGGTCAGCCGCCGCACCATCTCGGCGATGTGCCGGTCCGCGCGGGGATAGTCCGTGGTCCACGTGGTGCCGCCGAGGCGCCAGTCGCCGCCGAACGACCAACGAGTGAACGGAGAGTCGGGGTACATGAGCCGGCCGAGCACCCATTCGGCCGGCTGGTCATAGTCGTGCGGCAGCGGAAACGCGTAGTACTCGATGCCGGGATACTCGCGAAACGGCGCCGGCCCGCCCGCGGCCGCGCAGGCGAGCCCGGCGAGGACCACGGCGAGCGGCAGCCACCGCCGGCGGCCCGCTGCGGCGGGAGTGCCGCCGGCGCGCGGCTCCGCGAGTCTGCCTGCTTCGCCGCTCCTCCGGTTCACGTCACTCCTTGATGTGGGCGTCCACGGGCAGGTCGGCCGGGGGCACGTCTTCTCGCCCCCGCACCACCTCGCCCTTGCCGAGCTTGGAGTTCCAGAGCCCGTAAGCGAAATATACGACGGTGCCGATCGCGAGGTAGCGCAGGAAGAAGCTGCGCGTCGCCTCGTGGGCCATGAGCGACATCAGCAGCAGGAAGCACATGACCGCGCCGAGCAGGGGCGTGAGCGGAAACAGCGGCGTCTTGAACGGCCGGTTGATGTCGGGCCGGGCGAACCGCAGGTACAGCACCGTCAGGCACACGATCAGGAACGCGCACAGCGTGCCCACGTTCGTCAGATTGGCGAGCGCGTCGAGGCCCATGAAGCCCGCGAAGCCGCAGGCCACGGCACCCACGAGCAGCGTGTTGATCCAGGGCGTCTTGAGCCGCGGATGCACGCGGGCGAAGAGTGGCGGAAGCAGGCCGTCGCGGGCCATCGTGTAGAAGATTCGCGTCTGCGCGTACAGCAGCACCAGCATGACCGAGGACAGGCCCGCGATCGCGCCGATCTTCACGAGCACGGCGAACCACGGCAGCCCGATCTGGTTCACGGCCTTGGCGATCGGCGCGGGATCGTTCAGCTCCGTATAGGGCACGATGCCGACGAGCACCGCCGACGTGAGGATGTAGAGGATCGTGCAGACGATCAGCGAGCCCAGGATTCCGATCGGCATGTCGCGCGAAGGATTCTTGGACTCGGCGCCGGCCGTGGAAACGGCCTCGAAGCCGATGTAGGCGAAGAAGATCGTGGCGGCGGCCGTGATGATGCCGGGCACGCCGTACTGCCCGACGCTCTGCGCGGTGATCACGGCCCAGAGCGCGCTGCCGATCTGGCTCCAGAGGCTCGGATCCGTGCCGGCCGGCGGGGGCGGCTGCTGCGGCGGCACGAGCGGCGTCCAGAGCTCCGGCTGCACGAAGAACGCGCCGATCACGATGAACGCCACCACGACGCCCGTCTTGATGAAGACGATGATGTTGTTGACGAGCGCGGACTCCTTGATGCCCGCCACGAGGAGCAGCGTCACGGCCGCGATCGCGACGACCGCGAGCAGGTTGACGACGCCGACGCCCACCTGCGCGCCCGTGGCAAAGTCGGTGACCGGCGTCCCCGGGGCCCCGCGCAACGCGGGCGGCAGCACGAGCCCCAGGTCGTTCAAGAAGCTCGCGACGTAGCCGGACCAGCCCACCGCCACGGTGGACGCGGCGAGACCATACTCGAGCACGAGCAGCAGCCCCATGATCCACGCCACCACTTCGCCCATGGAGGCGTAGGAGTACGAGTACGCCGAGCCGGATACGGGGATCGCGGCCGCGAGCTCGGCGTACGAGAGGGCCACCAACGCGCACAGCGTGCCGGTGATCACGAAGGAGATCATGATCGCCGGGCCGGCAAACTCGGCCGCCGCCCGTCCGGTCAGCACGAAGATGCCCGTGCCGATGATGCAGCCGATGCCGAGCATCACGAGGTTCAGGGCGCCGAGCGTGCGCCTGAGCTCGGCATGCTCGTGCTCGGCATGCATTTGTTCCACCGATTTGCGGGCGAACAGCCGGTTCAGCACGCGATTCCCCATCCGTTCTTCTCTCGCGGAAGCCTTGCGGCGTTGCGGCCAATCATGCCCGTTGCCGCCGGCGCAGCCAACGGGGAATTTCTCATCCGGCGGGCCCGGCGGCGGGGCGCGCGTTCCCTCACGAGTTCCCTGTTCGACGGTGACCGCCCGCCATAGTTCGTCATGACTTCGTCCCCAATCGCTCCGCATCGCCCATCGCCGTGCCATGGCGGCGCGCTGCAATGGCCCACGTGCGGCGGACGCACGTGGCAAGAACGACAGGAGTGACGACATGAGGCACACAATTCTGGCGCTCGCGCTCGCGAGCCTGTGCGCGGCCCCCGCCTGGGCCGCGGAGTCCGGCAAGGGATCCAAGCAGGAGCACATCGGGCTCGGCAGCGGGGCGGCCATCGGGGCCGCGGCGGGCGGGCCCGTGGGGCTCATCGTGGGCGCCGCCTTGGGCGGCTGGCTCGGCGACCGGTTCCATGAGGAGCGGAGCGGGCGCCTGGCGGCCGAGGGGCGCTATCGGGACGCGGCGGCGGAGGCGGACGCGCTCGCCACGGAGCTGCGCGGCATGGAGCGGGAGCTCGCCCGCACGGACGCGGCGCTCGCGGCCGAGCGAACGGCGCGCCGCAGCGACCTCGCCGCCGCCCTCGACATCGAGCTCTACTTCCGCACCGAGCAGAGCGAGCTGCCGCCGGGTGCCGAGGAGCGGCTCGCGGCGCTCGCCGCGCTGGTGGCGCCGTTGCCGGACACGGTGATCGTGCTCGAGGGCCACGCGGATGCCCGCGGCACCGAGGAGTACAACCAGGCGCTCTCGATGGCGCGCGCCGAATCGGTGCGCGAGGCGCTGATCCGCGCCGGCATGCCGTCCGAGCGGATCGTCGCGACCGGCACGGGCGAGCGCTTCGCCTCGGGCGAGCAGGACCTGGACGCCATGGCGCTCGACCGGCGCGTGGCGCTCAAGGTGATGGATCACGCGCAGCTCGAGGCCCGGCTCGCCCGCGAGTGAGCCGCCGGAGCCCGGGCGACATGCACCTTCCCCGGTTACCCGATCCTCCGAGCGGCTTTCGGTGGCCGCCGTCGCCCGAGCTCCGACGCGGGCGGCGGCGGCGCCGCTTTTTCAACGATCGGGCACGAGATCCAGCAACGCGGCGGCCGAGGCGTCGCCGCGGCGCACCAAGCGCACCGGGGTCGGCGACGTGAAGCGGGCGATGACGGCGGCCGTCTCGTCCGCCGGGACGGGCTGCTCGGCCGACTCGCTCACGACGATGCCCGCGATGCGGCAGCCGCCGCGCCGCAGGGCTTCGACCGCCGTGAGCGTGTGGCTCAGCGTGCCGAGGTAGCTGCCGGTGACGAGCAGCGCAGGGGCCCGAAGCGCCGCGATCCAGTCGCGCACGGTGTGCGCCCCGTCGAGCGGGACCATCACGCCCCCGATGCCCTCGATCAGCGTGACGTCGGCGTCGCGCCGCCGGGCGCAGAACGCCACCAGCGCCTCGAAATCGATCGCCCGTCCCTCGCGGGCGGCCGCCATGTCGGGCGAGAGCGGCGCGGCGAACCGCCACGGGCTCACCCCCGCGATCGCTACGGCGCTCGGCTCGACGCCGACGGCGAGCAGCAGGCGGCCCGGATCCGACTCGGCGGGGTGGGTTGGGTCGAAGCCCGTCGCGACGGGTTTGAGCGCCGCGACGGTGCGGCCGGCATGGCGGAGCTGCCGGGCGAGCAGCGCGGTCACGTAGGTCTTGCCGACGTCCGTGCCGGAGCCGGTGACGAACAGCAAGCTCACGGTGCGGGCTCGAGCAGCGGGGCGATGGCGGCGGCGAGCCGCCGCACGTCCGTCTCCGAATGCTCCGCGGAGAAGGCGACGCGCAGCCGCGCCGTGCCGGGCGGCACGGTGGGCGGCCGGATGGCGGGGACGAGAAATCCCGCCTGCTGCAGGGCGGCGCTCGCCGCGAGCGCCCGCTCGGTGGAGCCGAGCACGAGCGGCACCACCGCGGACGCCGCGGCGGGCAGGCCGAGCGCGGCCGTGAACGCGCGCGCCCGCGCGAGCGGCACAGCGGCGCGCGCCGGATCGGCCGCGAGCAGGTCCAGGGCCTTGCCGGCCGCCGCCACGACGCCGGGCGGCAGGCCCGTGGAGTAGACGAAGCTCCGGGCGCGGTTGCGCACGAGTTCGGCGACCGCGCGGCTCGCGCAGAGATAGCCGCCGTAGGCGCCGAGCGCCTTGGAGAGCGTGCCCATCTGCAGCGGGACACGCACCGGGGGCGACCAGGCGAACGCCGTGCCCCGGCCGCCTCCGAGCACGCCCAGGGCGTGCGCGTCGTCGACCATGAGCCAGGCGTCGTGCGTGGCGGCGAGCTCGGCGAGCGCCGGCAGCGGCGCCACGTCGCCGTCCATGCTGAACACGCCCTCGGTCAGTATCAGGCAGTGCCGATGCCGGTCGCGATGGCGCCCGAGCAGCTCGGCCGCGTGCGCGGCGTCGTTGTGCCGGAAGTGCAGCACGCGGGCGCGCGAGAGGGCGGCGCCCGTGAGCAGGCAGGAGTGGGCGAGCTCGTCCACGAGCACGAGATCGGCCGCGCCCACGAGCGCTGGCACGACCCCGACGTTGGTGAGGTAGCCGCTGCCGAAGACGACGCAGTCCTCGGTGCCCTTCCAGGCGGCGAGCTTGCGCTCCAGCTCGTCGTACAAGGGATGGTTGCCCGTGATGAGGCGCGCGGCGCCCGCGCCCGTGCCGTAGCGGCGCGTGGCGGCCGCGCTCGCTTCGATCACGTCCGGGTGGTGGGAGAAGCCGAGATAGTCGTTACAGGCGAACGAGACGAGGGTCGCGTCGTCCCGGCGTGCTCCGGCGCCCGCCTGGCGCTCGGTGACCGCGAGCCGCCTGCGGAGGCGGCGCCGCTCGAGCGCCCGCAGGCGCTCGGCCGCAAACTCCTCGAGCGAGCTCATCGTGCGATGCGAGGCTGCGACACGGCGCCAATTCTGCGCGCGCCCGCGCGGCCGCGCCAGGCGTGCTCGGGTGGGAGCGGCTTTCCAGCCGCGATACGCGCCCCAGGCATTTGGGCGCGAAGGAAAATCGCGGCTGGAAAGCCGCTCCCACCGGGCCGGCGAGGCGCTCAGGCGGCGCTGCTGCGGCGGGCTCGCTCCTGCTCCTCCTGCGTGGGCTCGTCGGCCGGGGCGCTTTCCGTCGAAGCGCCTGCTGGCGCGGCGGCGGATTCGAGCGCGACGGCGAGCGCGTCGTCCACGGTCTCGAGCCAGATGAAGTTGAGGTGCTCGCGCGCCGAGGCCGGAATGTCCTCCAGGTCCTTGCGGTTGCGCGCCGGCAGCATGACGGTGGAGAGGCCGGCCCGGACGGCGGCCAGCGTCTTCTCCTTGATGCCGCCCACGGGCAGCACGAGGCCGCGCAGGCTGATCTCGCCCGTCATCGCGATGTCGTGCTTCACCGTCTTGCCCGAGAGCAGCGAGGCCACGGCCGTGAACATCGCGATGCCTGCGCTCGGCCCGTCCTTCGGGATGGCGCCGGCCGGCACGTGGATGTGCAGGTCGTTGGTCTCGAGCACGTCGCGCTCGACGCCGAGCTGCTTCAGCCGCTGCTTGGCGAGGCTCACGGCGGCCTGGGCGCTCTCCTTCATGACGTCGCCGAGCTGGCCGGTGAGGATCAGCTGACCCTTGCCGGGCACGAGCGTGGCCTCGATGAACAGGATGTCGCCGCCCACGGGCGTCCAGGCGAGGCCCGTGGCCACGCCGGGGACGCTGGTGCGCAGCGCCACCTCGCTCTCGAACCTCACCGGCCCGAGGATCGCGGGCACGTCGTCCGCGTCGATGTCGACGCGCGTGGCGCTGCCTTCGGCGATCTTCATGGCCGCGTGACGCAACAGCGCACCGATCTCGCGCTCGAGGTTGCGGACGCCGGACTCGCGCGTGTAGCCATCGATGAGGCGCGCGAGCGCCGCTTCGCTGATCGACGCCTGCTCCGCGGTGAGGCCGTTCGCTTTGAGCTGGCGGGCCACGAGATAGCGCTTGGCGATCTCGAGCTTCTCCTCCTGCGTGTAGCCCGAGAGCTCGATGATCTCCATGCGATCGCGCAGCGGCCCGGGAATGTTCTCGAGCATGTTCGCCGTGCCGATGAAGAACACCTTGCTCAGGTCGAACGGCAGGTCGAGGTAGTGATCGCGGAACGTGGAGTTCTGCTCCGGATCGAGCACCTCGAGCAGCGCCGACGACGGGTCGCCGTGGAAGCCCACGCCGAGCTTGTCCATCTCGTCCAGCATGAACACCGGGTTGCGGGTGCCGGCCTTGCGGATGGACTGGATGATGCTGCCCGGCATCGAGCCGATGTACGTGCGCCGGTGGCCGCGGATCTCCGCCTCGTCGTGCACACCGCCCAGGCTCGCGCGCACGAACTTGAGGCCCACGGCGCGCGCGATGCTCTGACCGAGCGACGTCTTGCCGACGCCCGGCGGGCCCACGAAGCAGAGGATCGGGCTCCTGCCGTCCGCGTTGAGCTTGCGCACTGCGAGGTACTCGAGGATGCGGCGCTTGACCTTCGTGAGGCCGTAGTGATCCGCGTCGAGTATCTCGCGCGCCTTGTCGATGTCGATGTTCTCCTCATCGAGCTTCGACCACGGCAGGGACACGAGCCAGTCGAGGTACGTGCGCACCATCGAGTGCTCGGCGGCCGCCTCGGGCATGTTCTCGAGGCGCTTGAGCTCCTTGTTCGCCTGCTCCTCCGCCTCCGGCGGCATCTTCGCCTCGGCGATCTTCTTGCGCAGCTCCTCGATCTCGGCCGACTCCTGGTCCTCGCCGAGCTGCTTCTTGATCGTCTTGAGCTGCTCGCGCAGCAGGAACTCGCGCTGCCGCTCGTCGAGCGCCTCCTGAGTCTGCTCGCCGATCTCGCGCGTGAGCTTGAGCACCTGCACGCGCTTCGCGAGCAGCTCGATCACGGTGTCGAGCCGCTGGCGCAGGTTCACCGTCTCGAGCAGCTGCTGCTTCTCGACGGGCTTGATGTCGAGCAGGCCGGCGATCAGGTCGGCGAGCTGGCCCGGCGAGTCGATCTGGCGCAGCGCCGAGCCGAGCTCGGGCGGGGCCTGCGGCAAGAGCTCGATGGCCTCGGCCGCCTTCTGCTTGAGATGTGCCGCACGCGCCTCGATCTCGGGGCCGTTCGCCTGCTGCTCGGGAATCAGGTCGAAGCGGGCGGCGAGGAAGGGCAGGCCGCTCAGGTAGTCGAGCACGCGGAAGCGCTGCTCGCCCTGGCAGATCAGATGGTGCATGCCATTCGGCGCGGTGAGGTAGCGGACCACCGTGACCGTCGTGCCGACGCGGTAGAGGTCGTCCGGGCCCGGGTTGTCGACCGCCGGATCGCGCTGCAGCAGGAGGCCCAGCTTGTGGCCGTGCTGGACGGCCTCCTGGGCCGCCTTGATCGAGATGTCGCGGCCCAGCGCCACCTGGGAGACGGCGCCGGGGAACATCACGAGATTTCGGACGGGCACGATGAGCAGCACGTCCTCGGGGAGCCGGGTGCGCTCCTCCTCGGGTGCTTGCTTCTTCTCGTCGCGAGCTTCCATTTTTGCCCCTCGCATCAGAATTGAGACTCGTTATGGGGGCGGGCCGTCGGCTTTCAACCGAAGGGCGCCGCCGCGTCGCTCCCGACCCGCTCGCCGCCGCAGGCACGATCTTCGCTTGGTGACGCTAGCCCGGCCGGAAAAGCCAGGCCATCCGCAAACCTACGAGGAGGGGGGATGTCGGACCTGAACCCTGAAATCGTCCGGCTCATCATCGATCGCGCGCGGAAGTTCCAGGTGAAGGAGCAGATGGCCTCCCCCGAGGACCCCGATCCGGGGGATTGGTCCCGCAAGGCGCTCGGCAGCTACGAGGACGACCCGAGCTTCCAGGAGCTCAAGACGGCGATCCAGGACTTGGAACCGGACCAGCAGGTGCGGCTCGTGGCCCTGATGTGGGTGGGCCGCGGCGATTTCGCGGCCGACGAATGGCCCGTGGCGCTGAAGCGCGCGGAGGAGAGCTGGAACGACCGCACCGCCGAGTACCTGATCGGGACGCCGTTGCTCGCCGATTACCTCGCCGACGGCCTCGACCAGATCGACATCGACCAGCTGTAGGTCTCAGGATCGCGGCTGGAAAGCCGCTCCCACCTGGCGGGCGGGTTGGGGTGGGAGCGCCTTTCTAGGCGCGATCGTTCGCTCCGCGGCGCAGGGCGGCGGCCAGGCCCGCGGGGTCGAGGGGCTGCTCCGTGTCCACGGTGAGCGTGAAGGGCAGCTCGTCGGCGCCCAGGGGGTCGTGCGTGGCGAGCTGATGGTCGAGGACGGCGAGGTTCGCCTCCGACGCGTCGCGGCTCGTGGCCGCGCGCGCCGTGATCCGCTCGCGCAGCACGCGCTCGTTGGCGGCGCAGTCGACGATCGCGAACGTGGCGCCCTCGTCCGCCGCGAGCCGCCGGAAGTGGTCGCGGTCCGCCCGATGCAGGAACGTGGCGTCGGCGATGCAATCGAGCCCGGCGCGCAGGGCGACGCGCGTCACGTCCGCGAGCCGGCCGTAGGTGCGTTCCGTCGCATCGGCCGCGTACAGGCCCGCGCCTACCGCCGATCCGGTCCGCGCCGTCTCGTCGAGGCCCTGAAGGCGCTTGCGCTCGATGTCCGAGCGCACCCGCACGGCGGGCAGCGCGCAGACGAGCTCGCTGCTGAGGTGCGTCTTGCCGCTGCCCGAGAGCCCGTGCATGAGCACGAGCCGCGGGCGGCGCGGGGCGGCGAGCCGCGCGGCGAGCTCGATGTAGGGCGCGTCGGCGGTCGGCCGTTCGGCGCCGGCCTGGGCCGCCTTGATCCGGCGCACCTTCGCCCGCACGAGCGCTCGATAGATCAGGTAGAACGGCAGCACGGCGAGCCCCTCGTAATCGCCGCCGACCTCGAGATAGCGGTTGAGGAAGGCGTACGCCAGGTCGTCACGCGCGTGGGCCATGAGGTCCATCATCAGGAAGCCCGCCTCGCTCATGACGTCGATGCGGCGGAGCTCGACGTCGAACTCGAGCGCGTCGAACGCCGCGATGTCGGCGTCGAGCACCACCAGGTTCTCGAGGTGCAGGTCGCCGTGCCCCTCTCGGTAGCAGCCGGCGGCGAAACGCGCCCGGAACGTCGGGGCGAGCCGCTCGCCTTCGCGCTCCGTCCAGGCCCGGAGCGCCTGCAGCCGGCCACGCTCGTCCTCGTCCTGCGGCTCGAGCTCGTCGAAGTTCTCGAGGGCCGCGGCGACAGCCGCCTCCGCGGGGTCGCGGGGCAAGGCGTCCACGGGGGGCAGGTCGGCGTGGAAGCCGGCCAGGCGCTCGGCGAACGCCACGAGCGCCTCGCGCGGCACGGCGTCCGCCGCGAGCCGGCGGTCGAGCCGCGCGTCCGCCGGGAACTCGCGCATCTTCACCGCGTACTCGATGGCGGGTTCCTGCCCCACGCGGGGCGCCGCGGGCTCACCGCCGATCGGCACCACGCCGAGGTAGAGCTTCGGCGCGATGCGGCGGTTGATCTCCACCTCGAGCTCGCAGAAGTGGCGCCGGCGCTCGAGCGTGCTGAAGTCGAGGAACGGGAGCTTGACGGGCTTCTTGACCTTGTACGCGTGCTCGCCGGTCAGGAACACCCACGAGATGTGGGTCTCGACCATGCGCACGGCGCTGACGCCCGCGCCATAGGCCTCGGGACGGGCGAGCCCCGCGACGAGCGGATTCGCGGCCTCGCTCGCCGCCGTCATCCCGGCTCGCCGCCGATCAGCTCGAGGAGCTCGGCGGTGCGCGCGCGCATGAGCGCGGCGTCGCCGCGCGACTCGACGTTCAGGCGAATCAGCGGCTCCGTGTTCGACGCGCGCAGGTTGAAGCGCCAGTCGTCGAACTCGATGCTGACGCCGTCCGTGTGGTCCACGCGGCGGGCCCTGGGACCGTAGTGCGCTTCGATGCGTGCGAGCACCGCGGGCGCGTCGTCCACCTTGCGGTTGATCTCGCCGCTCGCGGGAAAGCGCGCCATGCGTTCCCCGACGAGCTGCGACAACGGCTTGCCGCTCTTCGACATGAGCTCGGCGATCAGCAGCCACGGGATCATGCCGCTGTCCGCGTAGGAGAACTTGCGGAAGTAGTGGTGCGCGCTCATCTCGCCGCCGTACACGGCGTCCACGTCGCGCATCTTCTGCTTGATGAACGCGTGGCCCGACTTGCTCTGCACCGCCTCGCCGCCGCCCTCGCGCACGACGTCGAGCGTGTTCCAGGTGAGCCGCGGGTCGTGCACGATGCGCGCGCCCGGCTGCTGCGCGAGAAAGCTCTGGGCGAGCAGGCCCACGATGTAGTAGCCCTCGATGAACTGACCCTGCTCGTCGAAGAAGAAGCAGCGGTCGTAGTCGCCGTCCCACGCCACGCCCAGGTCGGCGCCCGTCGCGCGGATGCGCTCGATCGTGACGGCGCGGTTCGCCTCGATCATCGGGTTCGGCACGCCGTTCGGGAACGAGCCGTCGGGCTCGTGGTGCACCTTCTCGAAGCGGAACGGCAGATGCGGCTCGAGCAGATCGACGATGGGCCCCGCGCCGCCGTTGCCCGCGTTCACCACGATCTTGAGGGGGGTGAGGGCGGAGAGGTCGACGTACGAGAGGAGATGGCGGATGTAGTCCTGCTTGATCTCCACCGGCTCCACGGTGCCGCGCCGCGGGGGATCGGTGAACTCGTTGCGCTCGGCCGCGGCCTCGATGTCCTTGAGGCCCGTGTCCGCGCTGATGGGCCGCGCGCCGTCGCGGACGAACTTCATGCCGTTGTAGTTGGGCGGATTGTGGCTCGCGGTGACCATGATTCCGCCGTCGAGCCCGAGGTGGAACGTGGCGAAGTACACGAGCTCGGTGCCGCCGACGCCGATGTCGAGCACGTCCACGCCCGAGTCGTTGAGCCCGCGCGCCAGCGCCGCGGAGAGCGCGGGGCTCGAGATGCGGATGTCGCGGCCGATCGCCACCCGCCGGGGTCGGACGAACTGCGCGTACGCGCGGCCGATCCGGTAGGCGAGGTCCTCGTCGAGCTCCTCGGGGACACGGCCGCGGACGTCGTAGGCTTTGAAAGGGCTGCTTCTCGTCATGATCTCGCCGCTTCGAAGGGGGACCAGGGCAGTATACCGATCCGCGGGGCGGCGCCGCCGGCGCGCGCATGCCTCGCAGCACGGCCGCTCGCGGCGCCCGCGATGCCGTACCATGGCGGTCGGCCCGGCCCCCGAATCCCATGCATCGCTCGCATCTCTGGCTGCCGTACTGCCAAATGCACACCGCGCCGCCCCCCCTCGAGGCGGTGCGCACCGAAGGCGTGCGCATTTACCTGGCCGACGGCCGCAGCCTCGTGGACGGCACGTCGTCCTGGTGGACGGCCTGCCACGGCTACAACCATCCGGTGATCCGCCGCGCCGTCGAGGCGCAGCTCGAGCGCATGCCGCACGTGATGCTCGGCGGCCTCGTGCACGCGCAGGCGGAGCGCCTGGCGGGCCGGCTCGCGGCCCTGCTGCCCGGCGATCTCGACCGCGTGTTCTTCAGCGAATCGGGATCCGTGGCGGTCGAGGTCGCGATGAAGATGGCCGTGCAGTTCTGGCTGAACCGCGGCGAGCGGCGCCGCAGGCGCTTCCTGTCGTTCCGGCACGCGTATCACGGCGACACGTTTGCGGCGATGTCGGTGTGCGACCCGGAGGAGGGCATGCACACGCTGTTCCGGGGCGTGCTGCCCGAGCAGCTCGTCGTGCCGCTGCCCGAGTCGCCGGCGCTCGCCGCCGAGCTCGAGCGCACGGTGGAGGCGCACGCCGAGGAGCTCGCCGCCGTGCTGCTCGAGCCGCTCGTGCAGGCGGCGGGCGGCATGAAGTTTCACGCGCCGGAGACGGTGCGCGTGATCGCCTCCGTGGCGCGGCGGCACGGCCTGCTCGTGATCTTCGACGAGATCGCCACGGGGTTCGGGCGCTGCGGCACGCTGTTCGCCTGCGAGCAGACGGGGGTCGTGCCCGACATCGTCACGCTCGGCAAGGCCCTCACGGGCGGCACGCTGCCGCTCGCGGCCACCGTGGCCACGGAGCGGGTGTTCGCGGCGTTCCTGTCGGAGCGGCCCGAGGCGGCGCTCATGCACGGGCCCACGTTCATGGGCAATCCGCTCGCCTGCGCGGCCGCCAACGCCTCGCTCGACCTGTTCGAGCGCGAGCCGCGGCTCGAGCAGGTGCGCGCGATCGAGGCGGCGCTCGACGCCGGGCTCCGGCCGTGCCGGACGCAGCCGGGCGTGCGCGACGTGCGCGTCCGCGGCGCGATCGGGGTGGTCGAGCTCGAGCGGCCGCCGCGGCTCGACGCGTTGCGCGCACGCTTCGTGGATCACGGCGTCTGGGTGCGCCCGTTCGGCAACGTCGTCTATCTGATGCCGCCGTTCGTGATCGAGCCCCACGACCTCGCGACACTCGTTGCCGCCGTGCACGACGTGCTGCTCGAGGCGGCCCGCGCCGGCGAGCTCTAGCGCCGGCCGAATCGCCGGGTGGGAGCGGCTTTCCAGCCGCGATCTTCCGGACGCCTAATGCCGCGCGGACGTCTCGCGGCGTGGATCGCATGTGCCCCTTCCAGCACGCTCGCGCACAGGGATGTGCGCGCGCGAGCCTACAGGGAAGTATTCACGGCGGTGCTGGAAGGGGCACATGCGAGCCGCGCCGCCTGCGATGCCGCCTGCGCTCGCGAAGATCGCGGCTGGAAAGCCGCTCCCACCGGGCCGGCGGGCGTGCGCGCCTAGAACATCTCGGAGGCGTCGGGCTCGGGGGGCGCGTCGACGCTGTAGCGGTTCGGGATGAAGTCGCCCGTGACCATCTCGTGGTACGACAGGCCCGGCCCCACCATCGGGTACACGCCCGCCTCCTGGTCGATCACCACCTCGAGGAACGCGGGCCCCGGATACGCGAGGAACTCCTCGAGCACCGCCGGCACCTGTTTCTTGTCGTCGAGCCGCTTCGCGTAGCCGAAGCCGTCCGCCTGGGCCGTCTTCACGAAATCCTTCTTGCGCAGCGACTTGTCGCTCGCGGCGAGCCGGCCCTTGAAGAACAGCCGCTGCCACTGCATGACCATGCCGTCGCCGAAGTTGTTGAGCACCACCACCTTGATCGGCAGGTCGTAGCTCGTGACCGTCTCGAGCTCGCCCAGGTTCATGCGAATGCTCGCGTCGCCGTCCACGTCGATGACGAGCTTGTCGCGGCGCGCGAACTGCGCGCCGATGGCGGCGGGCAGGCCGAAGCCCATCGTGCCCATGCTGCCGGACGTGAGCCACAGCCGCGGGTCGCGGAAGTCGAAGTATTGCGCGGCCCACATCTGGTGCTGGCCGACGCCCGTGGTGATGATGGCCTCGCCGCGCGTGATCTTGTTCATCGTCTCGATCACGTACTGCGGCTGGATCAGCGGGCTGTTACGGTCGTAGTTCAGGCAGTACGTGGCCTTGAGATGCGCGATCTCCTCGTGCCACGTCGAGAAGTCGAACGAGGCGCCCGTGCGCCGTCCGTACGCCACCAGCGTCTCGAGCGCCGGCCGCAGATGCCCCACGTGATGCCAGTGCGCCGTCTTGACCTTGTTGATCTCGGACGGATCGATGTCGAAGTGGATGATGCGGCGCGCCCGTGCGCAGAACCTGGACGGGTTGCCGGCCACGCGGTCGTCGAAGCGCGCGCCCACGGCGATCAGCAGGTCGCAGTCGTCGGCGGCGTAGTTGGCGCTCGCCGTGCCGTGCATGCCGAGCATGTGCAGCGACAGCGGGTGGGTCGTGTCGAAGACGCCGAGCCCCATGAGCGTGGTGGTCACGGGGATGCGGAACGCGAGCGCGAACGCCCGCAGCGCGGCACTGGCGTTGCCGTTCACGACGCCGCCGCCGGCGTAGATCAGCGGCCGCTTGCTCTCGGCGAGGATGGAGAAGAACTCCTCGCACTTGGCCTCGGAGAGCGCGTTCGCTTCGATCTGCGCGAGCCGCTGCCGGTAACCGGGGATCGGCAGCCGCGTGTCGCCTTGGAACACGCCCTGCCAGTTCTGCACGTCCTTCGGCACGTCGATCACGACGGGGCCGGGGCGGCCGGTGCGCGCGATCTCGAACGCCGTGCGCACGGTGGCCTCGAGCCGCGTCGGGTCGGTGACGAGGAACACGTGCTTCGCCACCGATCCCATGATGGCGCTCACTGGCGCCTCCTGGAACGCGTCGGTGCCGATCGCGCCCGTGGGCACCTGGCCGCAGATCACGACGATCGGCACGGAGTCCGCCATGCAGTCTCGCACCGGCGTCACGCAGTTGGTGGCGCCGGGGCCCGAGGTGACGAGCACCACGCCCACGCGGCCGCTGGCGCGGGCGTAGCCGGCCGCCATGAAGCCCGCACCCTGCTCGTTGGCGGGCACGATCAGCGGCATCGGCTCTACGCCGTTCTTCGCGTGCGTCTGGTTGTAGCGGAACACCGCGTCGTAGGTGGGCAGGATGGCGCCGCCGCTGTAGCCGAAAATCGTGTCGACGCCCTCGTCGGCCAGCACCTGAACGATGATGTCCGCGCCGGACATGGTCGTGCCCGCGAGCGGGTGCGCTCCGGCGACCTGGGGCTGCGTTTGGGTGTCCATGTGTCGCGTGCGGTGTGGCGTTTCAGCGACGCGGAAGCTGGCGAGTGTTGACGAAAAGGAGATGCATTGCAATAGCGGTTGTTCTGCGCCAACATTGCCGACCCGCGGCGTTCGGGTCGGGGCGCTAGAGACCGCGGCCGGACGCCGCTGCCGCCGCCGCGGTGGAGCGAATCTCCTACCGGAGCGGAGCGCCCCTCGAGGCGCGATCTTCAGGGCGCACCATGCGACATATTATTTCCATCCTCCTCCAGAATGAAGCGGGCGCGCTCGCGCGCGTCGCGAACCTGTTCTCGTCCCGCGGCTACAACATCGAGAGCCTCAACGTAGCGCCCACCGACGACGAGACCGTGTCGCGCCTCACGCTCGTGACGTCGGGCTCGGACGAGGTCATCGAGCAGATCGGCAAGCAGCTCGCGAAGCTCGTGGACGTGGTGAGCATCGCGGACATGACGGGCGAGGACCACATCGAGCGCGAGCTCGCGCTGTTCAAGCTCCGCATGAAGAACGGCGGCGGCGAGAAGCTCGGCGCGGTGCTCGACCAGTTCGACGCCCGCGTGCTGTACGACCAGGACGAGCACTACACGGTGGAGCTCGTCGGCGGCAGCCGCGACATCGACCGGTTCCTGAAGCGCGTCGCCGCCCTCGGCGAGGTGGTCACGCTCGTGCGCAGCGGCGCCATGGCCATCGGCCGCGGCGCCGCCCGTGTGCATCGCGGCTGAGGGTCGCGCGGCCGGCCCATCGACCGGGAGCGCCTCCATGAGCGCGTCGGAGTCCGAGACCAGAGAGGGGCGGCTCGCGGCCGCGCGCCGCATCGTCGTCAAGGTGGGCTCGGCGCTGTTCGTCGATCAGAAGACGGGCGCGCTCGACCGCCGGTGGCTCGAGGGACTCTGCGCCGACGTCGCGGACCTCAAGCGTGCCGGCAAGGAGGTCGTCATCGTGTCCTCGGGCGCCGTGGCGCTCGGCATCCGCGAGCTCGGCCTCGATCCGCGCCGCGCGCGGCTCGACGACAGCCAGGCGGCCGCCGCCGCGGGGCAGATCCTGCTCGCGCACGCGTATCAGGAGACGCTCGCCTCCTTCGGCCTGAAGGCCGCGCAGGTGCTCCTCACGCTCGACGACAGCGAGAGCCGGCGGCGCTACTTGAACGCCTCGAAGACACTGCTCTCGCTGCTCCGCTACGGCGCCGTGCCCGTGGTGAACGAGAACGACACGGTGGCCACGCAGGAGCTGCGCTACGGCGACAACGACCGGCTGTCCGCCCGCGTGGCGCAGATGATCACGGCGGACTGCCTCGTGCTGCTGTCGGACGTGGACGGCCTATACACGGCCGATCCGCGCCACGACTCCGCGGCGCGCCACGTGCCCGAGGTGACGGAGCTCAAGGGCGAGATCCTGAGGATGGCCGGCGGACCCGGGTCTACCCATGGCTCCGGCGGCATGCGCACCAAGCTCGAGGCGGCGCGCATCGCCATGGGGGCCGGCTGCCGCATGTGCATCGCGAGCGGGCGCGTCACGCGGCCCATCACGGCGCTGCTCGCCGGCGCGCGGGCCACCTGGTTCCTGCCGAGCGCGACGCCGGCGGCCGCCCGCAAGCAGTGGATCGCGGGCACGCTGCAGCCGAAGGGCGTGATCACCGTGGACGACGGGGCGGCGCGGGCGCTGCGGGCCGGCCGCAGCCTGCTGCCGGCCGGCGTCACGGCCGTGGAGGGCCAGTTCGAGCGCGGCGACGCCGTGCGCGTGCAGACGACCGCGGGCGTCGAGCTCGCGCGGGGCCTGATCGCCTACTCGGCGGAGGAGTCGCGGGCCATCGCGGGCAGCCGCTCGGAGAGCATCGCCGAGGTGTTGGGTTATCGGGGGCGGGATGAGATCATCCACCGGGACGATCTCGTGCTGCTGGACGCGGGTTGAGGACGATGGGAGTTGCCGAACGACAAGCGCAGGGCGACCTGCTCGAGACCATGCGCTCGCTGGGACGGGCGGCCCGCGCGGCCGCGGCGGAGCTCGCGCGCGCCTCGACGGCCACCAAGAACGCCGCGCTCGCCACGGCGGCGGCCGAGATCCGCGCGGCCCGCGACGGGATCCTGCAGGCGAACGCTCAGGACATGGCGGCGGCCCGGGCCCGCAATCTGTCCGCCGCGATGCTCGACCGCCTGGCGCTCGACGACAAGCGCATCGAGGCCATGGCGCAGGGCATCGAGGCCATCGCCGCGCTCGACGACCCCGTGGGCCAGGTGATCGCGGAGTGGGAGCGGCCCAACGGGCTCCGCATCCAGCGCGTGCGCGTGCCGCTCGGCGTGATCGGCATCGTGTACGAGAGCCGGCCGAACGTCACGGCCGACGCGGGCGCGCTGTGCCTGAAGAGCGGTAACGCCGCGATCCTCCGGGGCGGCTCGGAGAGCGCGCGCTCGAGCGCGGCCATCCACGCGTGCCTCACGCGGGCGCTCACGGCCCACGGCCTGCCCGCGACGGCCATCCAGCTCGTGCCCACCCAAGACCGCGACGCCGTGGGCATTCTGCTGCGGGACATGGCGGACCTCGTCGACGTCATCGTGCCCCGCGGCGGCAAGGGGCTCGTCGCGCGCGTGCAGCAGGATGCCCGCGTGCCGGTCATGAGCCATCTCGAGGGCATCTGCCACACCTATATTCATGCGGCCGCCGATCTCGACATGGCCCGCCGCGTCACGCTGAACGCCAAGATGCGCCGCACCGGCATCTGCGGCGCCACGGAGGCCGTGCTCGTGGATCGCGCGTGCGCGGCCACGCATCTCGCCCCGATCGTGCGCGACCTGCTCGACGCGGGCTGCGAGGTGCGGGGCGACGAGGCCGCGCAGGGCGTGGATCCGCGCGTGAAGCCGGCCTCGGAGGACGACTGGGGCAAGGAATTCCTCGACGCCGTCGTCGCCGTCCGGGTAGTGGACGGCCTCGAGGAGGCGCTCGAATACATCCGCCGCTACGGCTCCGCGCACACGGACGCGATCATCACGGACGACCCCGCGGCGGCCGAGCGATTCCTGAACGAGCTCGACAGCGCCATCGTCATGCACAACGCCTCCACGCAGTTCGCCGACGGCGGCGAGTTCGGCATGGGCGCCGAGATCGGCATCGCCACCGGCAAGATCCACGCGCGCGGGCCGGTGGGCGCTGCGGAGCTCACGAGCTACAAGTACGTCGTGCATGGCAGCGGCCAGACGCGGCCCTGAGCCCACCGGCGAGCCGCGAACGACGCGCGCGTGAGCGCCGCACGAGGCGCACCGGCGCTCGCCCCGGGGAACGACGCGCGCTTCGATCTGATCGTCATCGGCGCCGGCATCAACGGCGCTGCCGTGGCCCGCGAGGCGGCGCTGCGCGGCGCCCGCGTGCTGCTCGTCGAGCGCCGCGACGTCGGCGGCGGCACGAGCGCGACGTCCTCGCGCCTGATCCACGGCGGCCTGCGCTACCTCGAGCACGCCGAGCTCGGCCTCGTGCGCGAGTCGCTCGCCGAGCGCGAGCGGCTGCTCGCGCTCGCGCCGCACCTCGTGGCGCCGCTGCCGCTCTGCATCCCGGTCTACGAGCGCAGCCGGCGGCCGCTCTGGCAGATCCGCGTGGGGCTCTGGCTCTACGAGCGGCTCGCGGGGCCGAAGTCGCTGCCCCCGTACGCCGTGCTGTCGCGGGCCGCGCTGCTCGAGGAGCTGCCGGGCCTCGCGCCGGAAGGCCTGCGCGGCGGCGCCCGCTACTTCGACGGCCAGGTGGCGTTCCCCGAGCGCCTCGTGCTCGAGAACGCGCTCGACGCCGTCCGTCACGGCGCGACGCTCGCCACCTACACCGAGGTGGTGGGCATCCGCGTGCGCGACGGCCGCGTCGAGGGCGTCGACTGGCGGCGCGGCGACGGCGCGTCGGGCGCGGCGTTCGCGCCGGTGGTCGTCAACGCGGCAGGACCGTGGGTGGACCGCGTGCTCGGTCCGCTGGCGGAGCGGCCGCTGATCGGCGGCACGAAGGGCAGCCACCTGATCGTGGCGCCTTTCCCCGGTGCGCCGCGCACGGGCGTGTACGTCGAGGCCGCTTCGGACGGCCGCCCGTTCTTCATCCTGCCGTGGAACGGGCTGTACCTGATCGGCACGACGGATCGGCGCTTCACGGGCGACCCGGGCGCGGTGCGCATCGACGCGGACGAGGTGGCCTATCTCTGCGCCGAGACCGAGCGCGTGTTCCCGGGCGCCGCGCCGCTGCGCGAGCGCGTGCTCTACACGCACTCGGGCGTGCGGCCGCTGCCGTATCGGCCGCGCGGCGAGGAGGGGGCCATCACGCGCCGCCATCACGTGCGGCCGCACCCGGGCGTGCGCGGGCTCTACTCCATCGTGGGCGGCAAGCTCACGACGCATCGCGCGCTCGCGGAGGACGTGCTGCGGCGCGTGGCCGCGGAGGCGCGGTGGGCCCGCGGCGAGAGCCCGACGCGCGATCGCCCGCTGCCGGGCGCGCTCGATGCGGCCGCGCGCGAGGAGCTCATCGCGGAGCTCGCCGCGCGGTTCGGGCCGGCCAGGGCGAGGCGGCTGTGGCACACCTACGGCGGTGCCGCGCGCGACGTGGCGGAGCGGGCGCGCGACCCCGAGCTCGCCGCCGCGATCGGCGAGCCGCCGTCGCTGCTCGTGGCGGAGCTCCTGCACGCGCTCGAGTCGGAATGGGCCACGACGCTCGCGGACGTGCTGCAGCGGCGCACGATGCTCGGGCTGAACGCGCGCTTCGGGCTCGACGTGGCCCCGGCCGCCGCCGCGGCGCTGCGCCGCCTCGGGATATGGGACGACGCGCGCGCCGAGGCCGAGCTCGCCGATTACCGCGCGCTCGCCGCGAGCGCTCGCCTCGAGGCGGACGCTCCCGGGTAGCGCCTTAGGCTCACATGTTGCGTATCAGCGCGTCGCCGAACTCCGAGCACTTCACCTCGGTGGCGTCGTCCATGAGGCGCGCGAAGTCGTAGGTCACGATCTTCTGGCCGATGGTCTTGTCCATGGCGGCGAGGATCAGGTCCGCCGCTTCCTTCCAGCCGAGGTAGCGCAGCATCATCTCGCCCGACAGCAGCACCGAGCCCGGGTTCACCTTGTCCAGGTCGGCGTACTTCGGGGCCGTGCCGTGCGTGGCCTCGAACACGGCGTGGCCCGTGAGGTAGTTGATGTTGCCGCCGGGCGCGATGCCGATGCCGCCCACCTGCGCGGCGAGCGCGTCGGAGAGATAGTCGCCGTTCAGGTTGAGCGTGGCGATCACGTCGAACTCGAGCGGACGCGTGAGCACCTGCTGCAGCGCGATGTCGGCGATCACGTCCTTGATGAGGATCTTGCCGCTCTTGAGCTCCTCGGCCTGCTCCTCGTTCGCCGCCTTCTCGCCGTGCGCCTTCTTGGTGCGCTCCCACTGCAGCCAAGTGTAGGTCTTGTCGGGGAACTCGCGCTCCGCGACCTCGTACGCCCACTTGCGGAACGCGCCCTCGGTGTACTTCATGATGTTGCCCTTGTGGACGATCGTCACGCTGGCGCGGCGATTGTCGAGGGCGTACTGGATGGCGGCGCGCATGAGCCGCTCGGTGCCTTCGCGCGACACCGGCTTGATGCCGATGCCGCTCGTCTCCGGGAAGCGGATCTTCTTGTACTCCTCGGGGAACATCTCGCGGAACGCGGCGAGGAACCTGGCGTTCTCCTCGGTGCCCTGCTCGAACTCGATGCCCGCGTAGATGTCCTCCGTGTTCTCGCGGAAGATCACCATGTCCACTTCCTGGGGGCGCTTCACGGGCGAGGGCACGCCGGTGAACCAGCGCACGGGCCGCAGGCACACGTAGAGATCGAGCAGCTGCCGCAGCGCCACGTTCAGCGAGCGGATGCCGCCGCCGACCGGCGTGGTGAGCGGGCCTTTGATCGAGACGAGGTACTCGCGGCAGGCCTCGACGGTCTCGTCCGGCAGCCAGGAGCCGGTGAGCCGATACGCCTTCTCGCCGGCCAGGATCTCCATCCATTCGATCTTGCGCTTGCCGCCGTACGCCTTTTCCACCGCCGCGTCCAGCACGCGCACGGCCGCGCGCCAGATGTCCGGCCCGGTGCCGTCGCCTTCGATGAACGGGATGATGGGCCGGTCGGGCACGCGGAGCTTGCCGCGCTCGATCGTGACCTTCTGACCGTTCGGGGGTGGAGTGGGCTTTGCGTTCGCCATCGGCTCGGGATCTCCTGGTGGTGGTGGCCGGTGCGCGCCGGCCTCGACGATTATGCGGGCCGCTCCTCGGACGCCTCAACGGCGGTCATTCGAGCCATTCGCCGGCTTGTCGACGGGTTCGAAGATCAGCGTCGGACGGTCGCCGCGCCGCGAGTACAAGTGCTCCGAGGCCATGTCGGCGAGCGCCCGGTCGCGCGCCGCAGGCGTGGCGTACCAGTGGTAGCGCTCCCAGTCGGCGCCGAGCAGGCGCGCGAACGGATCGCCCGGGCGGAGCCGCACACGGATGCCGTACGGCCCGGGACGATCGAGACGATCGAGCGGCGCGATGAGGTTATGCGCGTGACAGAGGTCGCTATCGTTGCGTTGCTGGTCCATGGATCGCAATCGAACCCAGATCGTGCCGCGATGACGGCGCCCGAAAGGCGCCCCTCCCCGCATCGTGCGCGGGCGAGGGCGGCATTCCGGCCGCGACCCGGCGGCGCGCAATGATAGCGCAGAAGCGCGGCGCGCCGAGCGGGCGTCAGAGCGTGCGCTCGGCGGGCCCCATGCGCTCGGGCAGGCGCAGCAGGACGCGCGTCACGAAGCGATAGGGCGGCTTGACGAGGGCGCGCCAGAGGCGCGCGCCGAGCGAGGGCGAGGCGAGCAGCGCCCGCTGCCGCTCCGTGAGCGCGTGCCGGGCGTAGCTCTGCTTGTGCTTCAGCAAATGCCGCAAATCCTCGCGGGCCAGCGCCCGAAAGCAGGCCGTGCGGCGCGGCGACACGTGCGCGAGCTGGAAGTCGACGAGCGCCGGCCGCCCCGCGGCCGTGCACAGCCAGTTCGCCTCCTTGGCCGCGTCGTTGTGCGCAACGCCGGCGGCATGCAGCCGCCGGAGGAGCCTCAGGGCGTCGCGGTAGTAGGCCCGTGAGACGGGGCGCGCCGCGTGCATGGGCTGTCCCGGCAGGTACGTGCGGCGCAGCACCCGGCCGTCGAAAGAGATGAGCTGTGGTATTTCCGCCGCAGGCGCCGCCGCGTGCAGCGCCCGCGCCTCCCGGCGTGCGAGCCGCCGGGCGAGCCAGCGGACGGACCAATGAGCCGCCCGCGTGTCGCGCACGACTACGCGCGCGTCGCCGTCGTGCCACAAATAGACGGCGCCGAGCCCGTCTCGTTTCAGGAGTCGCGCGGGCCGCGCGTCGGCGCCGTGTGCGTTCGCTGCCGTCATCGCTTCCCGCGGTGCTCCCTGGCGCTTTCGAGGCCGCTGCTACAATCCTAGCGCCGTGCCAAGATCGATTCACTCGGGAGAATTTTTCGTCGTCGGCGGACCGGTGCAGCCGGGCCGCGCGTGCTACGTCGAGCGCGACGCCGATCGCGAGCTGCTGCTCGCCATCGCGGAGCAGCGCTTCTGCTACGTGCTCGCACCGCGCGCCACCGGTAAGTCGAGCCTCATGGCGCGGGCGATCGCGACCCTGCGCCGCGACGGGCAGCTCGCCGCGATGGTGGATCTCACGCAGATCGGCGCGCGCAGCGACAACGCCGATCCCGGCCGGTGGTACTACAGCATCGCGTACCGCATCGTGCGCGAGCTGCGCCTCAAGGTGGACCTGCAGAGCTGGTGGCAGGAGAAGAGCACGCTCAGCGCCGAGCAGCGGCTCGCCGAGTTCTTCTTCGAGATCGTTCTCGCGAACACCGTGGAGCCGGTGACGGTGTTCATCGACGAGGTGGAGCGCGCGCTCGACTTCTCGTTCTCGCAGGAGCTCTTCGCGGCCATCCACACCTGCTACACGCGCCGTCTCACGGAGCCCGATTACGCGCGGCTCAACTTCGTGGTGCTCGGCACGGCGTCCGCGGGCACGCTCTGCCCCGACAGCGCCGTCTCGCCGTTCGTGGACGGCGTGCGCATCGCGCTTCCGGACTTCACGCGCGAGCAGTGCGAGGTGTTCGCGGGAGGGCTCGGCGTGGACGAGGAACGCGCCAGCGCACTGCTCGACCGGATCTACGGCTGGACCAACGGGCACCCGTACCTCACGCAGAAGATCGCGCGCGCCGTCGCGCGCAAGGGCGGCGCCTCGGGCGACGTGGACCGCGTGGTACGCGAGCAGTTCCTCGCGCCCGGCGTGGCGCAGGAGGAGCCGCTGCTGAGCCACATGCGCGCCGTGCTCACGGAGCGCAAGCCCGCCATGCGGCAGAGCCTCGCGCTGCTCGCCAAGATCGCCAAGGGGCAGGAAGCGTACGCCGACCCGAGCTCGCCGGCCGTGGAGACGCTGCTGCTCTCCGGCGTGGTGGAGGTGGACCGGCGGCGGCTCCGCTATCGCAACCGCATCTGCGCGCACGTGTTCGGCAGCCGCTGGGCGAACTCGGTGCTGCCGTTCGACTGGCGCGCGGCCAGCGCCGTCGCGGCGCTCGTGGCCACGGCCATCCTGGTGCCGTTCTGGTACACGCAGTTCCTGCCGCGCCCGTACATCCGCACGCTCACGGTGGTGAACGACGACGTGGCGGTGGCCGAGCAGGCCTACGAGCGGCTGCACCGGCTGCCGGGGTTCGCGCGGACGGCGGATCGCCTGCTCGCGGAGGCGATGGCCCGGCGCAGCCGCCGGGCCGCCACCTACGCCGAGGCGATGGCGGCCGACGCGGTGCTGCGCCGCCTGCCCGACCAGGAGGCCTTCGCCGATCGGCTGCTCGGCGAGTTCTGGCTGCGGCAGTCCGAGCGCGCCCGTCACGCGGAGCGGCGGGACGAGGCGTTGCTCTATGCGCTTCAGGCCCTGCCCGCGAAGGTCGACGAGGTGCGCGCCACGGCGGCCGAGCTCATCGGCCACGACTACCGCTCGCTGCGACGCAGCTTCCGCCTGCCCGTCACGCCCGTGCGCTGGGAGCCCGACTGGCAGAGCGGCCACCTGACGGTGGTCGACCCGGCAAACCGCGTGCAGCGGCTCGGCCTCGAGGATCACGGCGGCCGCGCCGAGCGCGGCGCGGCCGATCGCCTGACCGCGCTCCAGCACGTGCCCGTCCGGCGCGAGGTCAGCGTGGACGACGCCGGCTCGGCCGGCGCCTTTGTGCTGCTGCTCGACGTCCGCCACCCGTCGCCCGACGACGTGCTCGTGACGCTCACGGCGCCGAGCGGCGCCCAGGCGTCGCTCGCCCTCGACGCGGCGGCGGAGGAGGGCACGGAGCCGCTCGAGATCGCGGCCGTCCCCGGGCCGCTCGCGACGCTGTCGGACGAGGACCGCCGCGGCGTGTGGCGCCTGACCGTCGTGGATCGCGAGCTCGGCGATCGCGGCACGCTCGCCGGCTGGGGCCTGCGCTTCCCCGGAGGCGCGGAGGCGTGGCGCGACGACGTCGAGCCCGGCATTCCGATCCCGGACCCGGTGCGCACCGAGCAGGTGACCGTGGAGCTGTCCGGCGACGGACGGCTCGCGGTGGCGCGTCCCTCGCGCGAGGGGGCGAGCGGCGCGCTGGCGCTGTGGAACCTCGCGGAAGGTCGCCTGCAGCACGACCTGCAGATGCCGACGCCGCCGGACCTCGTGGCGTTCAATGCACCCGGCACGCGCCTGCTCGTGCAGGCCGGCAACGTGCTGACCTTGTGGGACGTGAAGAGCGGCACCGAGGTGGCGCAGCTCGCCACGCAGAGCGAGTTCCTGCTGCCGCCCGCGCTCGATCCCGACGGCGACTACGTGGCCATCGCGGAGCGCGTGGAGGACGGCGAGCCGCTCATCAGCCTGCTGCGGGTGGAGGACGGCGCGCTCGTCGCGAGTATCCAGGGCGTGCCGAACATCGAAGACTGGGTGCTCGGGCCGCAGGCGCGCTACCTCGCCCTGCTCGACGGCTCGCGCGCCGTCCGCGTGATCGATCCCCGCCGCGGTACCGAGCTCGTCGTGCTGCCGCAGGAGCGCGAGGTGCGGCGCCTGCTCCCGGTGCCCGCGGGCGACCTCATCGTGACGATCGATGCCGCCGGCGAGATGCGGTCGTGGCCGCTCGCCGTGGACCACGCGGCGGACGGCCCGCCCGTGCCGACCCGGCTCGGCTACACGGTGGACCCCGCGCATGCCAGCGTGGCCGCGAAGAGCGCCGTGATCGCCTACGAGGCGGAGCTGGGGCACGTGATCGTGCGCGACATCCGCGACGGCCGCGGCGTGCACGACCTGCGCGTGGAACGCCGCGGCGTGCGGGTCGCGCTGAAGCTCGCGCCGCACGGCGAAGCGCTCGTCACCTCCAACGGCCGCCTGCTCCGGGTGTGGTCGTTGGAGGACGCGGAGGTCGTCCCGGAGCCCTACCTCGAGCTCACGGCCGCCGCGCTCGACGAGGACGCGCGCGTCGCGGCGCTCGGCTTTCGCGGCGGCAACGTGCGCGTGCGCAGCTCGAGCGAGCTCGATCGCGAGGGGCCGGCGCCCGATACCGTGGACTACATCGGCCACCGGGGCGCCGTCACGGCGCTCGCGCTCGACGCCCGGGCGGGGCTCGTCGCGAGCGGCGGCAGCGACGGGGTGGTGCGGGCCTGGCCGCTCGCCACGGTGGCGCCGACGCCGCATTTCATGCGGCACCCCGCGGGACGGGTCGCGGCCGTCGCCATCAGCGGCGACGGCCGCTGGCTCGCCTCCGCCGCGGAGTACTCCGCGCGCGTCTGGCGCGCGGCGGACGGCACGCTCGCGGGCGAGGTGCCGGTGAACGGCGAGGCGCTGGCCGTCGCCTTCGCGCCGGACTCGGGCCTCGTAGCCGTCGGCGACAGCGCCGGCAACCTGTTCTTCGCGGAGCCGACCGGGATGGCGCCGCTGCGCTCGGCCCGGGCGCAAAGCGCCGTGCAGGCGCTCGCCTTCTCGCCGGACGGGCGGCTCGTCGCGACGGGCGACGACACCGGGACGGTGCAGCTCTGGGATCCCCAGACGGCGGCGGCCGTCGGCGAGCCGCTCGTGTTCCCGCAGCCCGTGCGGTGGCTCGATTTCAATGCCGACGGCAGCCGGCTGTTCGTGCACACGGACCACTGGCTGCACGCCCTCGTGCCCGACCCTGCGGGGCCCTACGTGGCGGCGAGCCGGCTGTTGCCGCCCGGCGTGGAGCAGGGCGCCGTGGTCGCGCTGGCGGGCGACCGGGTGCGGCTGCTCGGCAGCGCGGCGGACGGCGGCCCGGCGCTGCGAGAGCTCAGCGTGACGGAGCCGGCCGTCGAGCCCTTGCCGGCCGATTCCCCGCTGCTCGCCCGGGACTGGTCGCTCGCGCTCGGCCTCGAGATCGATCCCGCCGGCGGCTTCGCCGTCGCCCGCCGCTGACGCGCTTCGCCTGTCGATTTTGTGAACCAGCGGGCGCCCCGGCGCAGCGCGAGCGGCTATGGTGGGCGCCGTTGCGACGTCACCGTCCGCGCGGAGCCCCGACGGTCACGATGGCCATGTCACGCACGGTCGAAAAGCCCATCCCCTTCGCCGCGCTCGCCGGCGTCTGCGTGCTCTCCTCCCTCGCGGCCGCCTGCGGGGGGCCGGAGCCGCGCAGCTACAACGACTTCATGGCCGACCCCGTCCTGCGGGCGGGCACGATCGCGCGCTGCAACCAGGATCGCGACGCGAGCCTGCACGACGTGGAGTGCGCCAACGCGCGCCGCGCGGCCGCGACCGTGGCGGTGATGGAGGAGCGCGAGCGGCGCGAGCAGCTCGAGCGCGAGTCGCAGCGCAAGCTCGAGGAGCTGCGCGCGCTCATGGCCTTGCAGCAGGAGCGCGAGCGGCAGGCCGCGGAGGCCGCGCGCGCGGCGGCGGAGGCCGCCTACGAGCAGCTCTGGGTCGACCCCGACGCCCCGCAGCAGGATCCGGCGGCCGAGGGCGGGCCGTTGAACCTCGCGTTGTCGGATGGCGCGCCGGCGACGGTCACGCAGCCTCCGCTCGACCCCGCCCCTGCGGGCGCCGTCCCCGCGCCGGCGCCGGCCGAGATCGCGGGCCCGACCCCCATCCCGCCCGCGGACGTCGATCCACCCGCCCCCGCGGAGCCCCGGCAGGAGGCGTTCGCGATCCCGCGGCCGTTCCGCGACGCGCCGCGTGCGGAAGACTCAGCGGCGCCCCAGTAGGCGCACACCGCAGTCAGCGCGCCGTTTCGAGCGGGTAGATGATCGCTTCCTGAGACTCGTCCGCGCGGGCCGGCGGCGCGGAGCCGCCCGGCGCCGGCGGCGGGCGGGAGGCCGCCTCCAGCACCGCGAGGAACCGCCGCGCGCTCTCGGGAGTCGACTCCGTCTGCACGTGCAACGGCAACGCGGAGCCCGAGTAGAAGAGATCGCCCGCCTCCTCGTCTACGTCGAGGCGCGCGCCTTCGAAGGCCGCGCCCGCGAACAGGCCGCGGCTGCGGATGTACGCATACACCTCGGAGCGCGCCGTCACCACCGCGGCAGAGCGCTTGCCCATGGGACCGGCGAGCGCCGACGCCTCGCCGCCGAGCGTGAACCGGCCGTCCTCGATGTTGCGGATCGAGCGGTCGTTCGCGAACACGAGCACGAGGTCCATGGACTCGACGCCGAACTGGGCGCCGACGCTGCCGCCCGTGACGGTGATGAACGCGGGGTTGCTCCAGCGGCCGTCCTCCGTGCGGATGACGAGCACGCCGCGGCCGCGGCGGCCGCCGAAGATGAAGCCGCCGCGGATCAAATTGGGAACGACCGCGATGCCGCGCGCTTCCTGCAGCAGCTGGATCGGGATGCCGTTCTCCTCGTCCCGAGTGAACGACGAGAGCACCTCCGCGGCGAGCGCGAGCCGCTCGGCGTCCGAGGTTTGTGCCGCCGCGCCGCCCGCCCAGGCGAGGAGCAGAAGAAAGCCGCAAACGGCGCGGGCCGGCGTACGCATGGGCGAAACCTAGTGGAAATGCGCACGCCGATCAATGGCGGGCGCCGGGCGCGGCGGGCGCCAGGGCGGGCGGCACCGGGCAATCGAGCGTCGCCGCGATCACGCGGAAGAGCTCGAGCTCTTCCAGGGCGATGCGCCGATCGTGCCGGATCGTGGCGAGCACGGCCGCGAGCACGCGGCGCTTGGCGCGCGGCGCGAGCGCGCCGAGCGCGTCGAGCGCGCGATCGAGAGCGGTCAGGTCGCCTTCCTGCGGCACGCGCGGCAGCCGCGCCGCCGCCTTCGCGCCCGCCAACGTCTCGAGGCCCGCCGCGTACGCGTGCCGCGCGGCTTCCGCGTCGGCGTGCCCGAAGCGCGCCACGTTCGCGAGCAGCGCCGCCACCGCCTGCGGCGCGGCCATGCGCGACGGCGCGCCCTCCGCGGCGCCGCGCAGATAGTGGCGAAGCATGCGCAGGAGCGCGTAGTCGAAGAGCCGCCGCTCGTCGTCCAGCTCGCCCAGGCGGTCGAGCAACTCGAGCAGATAGCGGACGTGCTCGGCCGGGCGGCGCTTGAGCGCCGGTATCGCGATCTCGACGAGCGGCAGGCGCAGCTCCGGCTGGAGGCCCGCTGCCTCGGCGCCGAGCGAGCGCACGCGGCCGCAGCGCGCGGCGCCGATCTGCCGCTCGAGGAGCGCGAGCTGCCGCGCGCGCGTGTCCTCGCGGGGCGACAGCGCGAGCGCGAGCGCGAGCAGCCAGCACGACTCCTGTCCGTGCGCGGCGTGATAGAGCTCCTCGGGCAGCGCGGCGCGCAGCGCGTCGCCCACGGCCGCGTCCTCGACCGCGCCGGCGCGCTCGAGCAGGGCCTCCGGGTCGTGCAGGGCGGACGGCGCGAGCGCGACCGCGCCCGAAGTCGGCTCCGCGGCAACGGTCGGTGTTGCGGCGCCGAGCGTGTCGCCGAGCTTCGCGAAGTCGCGCGGGTCGAACGACGGATCGAGCGCGCGGATGCGTTCCTCGAGCGGCGGATGCGTCGCGAGCCAGCGGCCGAGCCAGCCGCGCGCGCCGCCCGCGAACAGCATGTGCGCCACTTCCTCGCCGTCCACGGACGAGAGGCGGGCCGTGTAGCCGCCGATCTTCTTGAGCGCGCCCGCGAGGCCGGACGGATGGCGCGTGTACTGCACGGCGGCGGCGTCGGCGAGCGCCTCGCGCTCGCGCGACACGGCGGCCTTGATGAGCCGCGCGAGCAGCAGGCCGATGGAGCCGATCACGGTGAGGCCGAGGCCGAGCACGACGGTCGCGAGCGTGCCGCCGGTGTTGCGCCCGCGGCGGCCGTGGCGCGCGCTGCGCAGCAGCCAGCGGCCGGCGAGCGACAGCACCAGGATCCCGTAGCTCATGCCGATGAGCTGCTGGTTGAGCCGCATGTCGCCGTTCACGATGTGGCTGAACTCGTGCGCGACGACGCCTTGCAGCTCGTCGCGCGTGAGCCGCTCGAGCGCGCCGCGCGTGACGGTCACGGCGGCATCGGCGTGCGTGAGCCCCGAGGCGAACGCGTTGATGGCGGGCTCCTGCTCGAGCACGAACACGTCCGGCACCGGCAGGCCGGAGGCGATCGCCATCTCCTCGACCACGTTAAGCAGCCGGCGATGCAGCGGGTCGCCGCTCTCGCCCGTGACCTCGGTGGCGCCGAGCATGCGCGCCACCTGCGCGCCGCCCCGCGCGAGCGTCGCGGAGCGGTACAGGCTCGCGATGCCGAGCACGGCGAGCGTGCCGGCCGCCACGAGCCCGAGCAGCGACGCGTGCGCGGCCGCCCATTGGCCGAACGACTCGTTGCCTCCGAGCCAGAAGTCGGTGTGCAGGTGCGCGCGCAGGAACACGGCTACGAGCAGCGTGGTGGCGCCGGCCACGGCGAGGAACGCCGCGGCGAACAGCGCGACCAGCAGCGCGCTCGCGCGGCGCGAGCGCTCCTGGCGGGCGAAGAAGTCCACGCCCGTTCCGGGGCGGCTCAGCCGAAGGAAACCTTCGGCGCCGTGCGCGCTTCGGGCGTGCCGATGTCGAGGAACTCGCCCGGCTTGAAGTCGAAGTTGTTGGCCACGACGCTGCTCGGGAAGGTTTCGCGTGCGGTGTTGTAGCGCATGACGGCGTCGTTGAACGCCTGGCGAGCGAACGCGACCTTGTTCTCCGTGGAGGCGAGCTCTTCCTGCAGGTGCATCATGTTCTGGTTGGCCTTGAGGTCCGGGTACGCCTCGACCACGGCGAACAGCCGTCCGAGCGTGCCCGCGAGCGTGGCCTCCGCGGCCGCGAGCTCCTTGATCGCGCCCGCGTCTCCGGGATCCGCGGACGCCTTCTTGAGCCCCGCCACGGCGGCGCTGCGCGCGGCGATCACGGCTTCGAGCGTGGCCCGCTCGTGCGCCATGTAGCCTTTCACGGCTTCGACGAGATTCGGAATCAGGTCGTAGCGGCGCGTGAGCTGAACGTCGATTTGCGAGAAAGCGTTACCCACGCGGTTGCGCAGGTTCACGAGGTTGTTGTAAATCGAGATTACATACAGGACGAGGCCCGCAAGGATCACGAGGGTGACGATCGTTCCCACGAACAAGCTCCTTCCCGAATCGAACGCCGCGAGAATACGCCGACGGCGTGCCGCGCGCTATTGCGCGCTGCTCGCGGCGGTGCCGTTTGTGACGTTCGTCGCGTTTCCGGCGCGGGCAGGCTGGGTCGGCGAAGCCGCCGACATGATGGGCACGCGCGTGTCCGTCGAGCTGTGGGCCGACGATGAGGCGCGCGGCCGCGAGCTCGCGGCCGAGATCATGCGCGAGTACCGGCGCATCGACGACGCCATGAGCACGTACAAGCCCGACAGCGAGATCTCGCGCG
>DATCLY010000045.1:0-111002 GCA_036563665.1 Gammaproteobacteria bacterium | reverse complement strand
CGGGCTGATCTGGAGCCGCGAGCCGCAGCGCTGCTTCCGTGCATTCCTCAACAACGCCTGGTACGGCGCCGCGGTCTTCGCAGGCATCGCCCTCGACTTCGTCTTCCGGGCCCCTTCCGCTCCCACAGGCTTCGGTCAGCGGTCTCGTGGCGGTGGCGTGTGCGCGACGGCCCAGGCTTCGACGTCGGCGGCCCCGGCGGTACGCAGCGCGGCGGCGAGCGCGCGCAGCGTCGCGCCGGTGGTGCAGACGTCGTCGACGATCGCTATGCGCAGGCCGTCGAGCGGCCGGCGCACGGCGAACGCGCCGCGCACGTTGCGTGCGCGTTCGCGGGCGTCCAGGCCCGTCTGCGGAGGCGTCGCCCGCGAGCGCGCGATGCCGCGCAACAGGAGCGGCAGGCCGAAGCGGGCGGCGAGCGGCCGGGCGATCTCGACGGCCTGGTTGTAGCCGCGCGCCCGCAGGCGGGCCAGGTGGAGCGGCACGGGCACGAGCGCGTCACGTCCGGCCGCGCGCGGCGCTACCTCGTCCGCGAGCAGGAGGCCGAGCGCGCGGCCCAGGCGGCGCGCACCGCCGAACTTGAGCGCCTGGATGTAGCCGTCGAGCGGCGGCGCGTAGCGAAACGGGGCGACCAGTGCGGCGAGCGGGTCCGCGTCTCGGCCGGAAAGCGGCAGCTCGCCGTCGCTTCGCGCGAAATCCCCGCGGCATCCCGGGCAGAAGCCCGCCGGCGTGGCGCCGCCGCACGAGGGGCAGCATTCGGGGAAGAGAAACTCGACGATGACGCGCATGCCGGCCGTCGACTCCGATCGACCGTTCGAGTTGACAGCCGCGGAGCTCCGTCCAGATACTCCGCCGTCCTTGACCCCGATTGTCCGGTGCGCCGCCGCGGAGGGCGATCACGATATGCAGACGGCCCGAGTGGAAACTGGCGTGGAGCCGGACGGCGCGGAGCCGCGCCGCGACTGGACCCTCGCCGACGTCGAGGCGCTGTTCGCCCTGCCGCTCAACGATCTGCTGTTCAAGGCGCAGAGCGTGCACCGGCGGCACTTCGACCCGAACGCCGTGCAGGTCTCGACGCTCCTGTCGATCAAGACCGGCGCGTGCCCCGAGGACTGCGCGTACTGCCCGCAGAGCATCCGCTTCGACACGGGCGTCGCCACGCACGACCTGCTGCCGCTCGACGAAGTGGTGGCGGCCGCGCGGCGCGCGAAGGAAGCCGGGGCCACGCGCTTCTGCATGGGCGCCTCCTACCGCGGACCCAAGGACCGCGACCTCGAGCCGATCCTCGAGATGGTGACGGCCGTGAAGGCCCTGGGCCTCGAGACCTGCGCGACGCTGGGGCTCTTGCGTGAGGGCCAGGCCGAACGGCTCGCGGCGGCCGGCCTCGACTACTACAACCACAACATCGACACCTCCGAGGCCTTCTACTCGCGCATCATCGGCACGCGCACCTTCGCGGACCGGCTCGAGACGCTCGCCCGCGTGCGCGCGGCCGGGATCAAGGTGTGCTGCGGCGGCATCCTCGGCATGGGCGAGACGCGCCGCGACCGGGCCGCGATGCTGCACACGCTGGCCACGCTGCCCGAGCCGCCCGAGAGCGTGCCGATCAACCGGCTCGTGCGCGTGCCCGGCACGCCGCTCGAGGACGCCGAGCCGCTCGACAGCTTCGAGCTCGTGCGCACGATCGCCGTGGCACGCGTGCTGATGCCGCGTGCGCACGTGCGGTTGTCGGCCGGCCGCAGCGAGATGAGCGACGAGCTGCAGGCCCTCTGCTTTCTCGCGGGGGCCAACTCGATTTTCTACGGCGACAAGCTCCTCACCACCGGCAACCCCGACACCGCGGCGGACGATGCGCTGTTCGAGCGCCTCGGCTTGAAGCGCGAGCCGGCCGCGGCTCGAGCCTGACGGCGGCGGCGCGGAGCCGCGAGAGCGCAAGGACGTGAACGGGTCGCGCGGCTTGCCGAGCGCCGCCGCCGCGTTCCCCGAGCGGCGGGCGGCGGAGCGGGCCTTCGACCGCGCGAGCGCCGAGTTCTCGCGCCATTGCGTGGTGCACGACGAGGCGCGGCGGCGGCTGCTCGAGCGGCTCGACTACGTGCGCCTCGAGCCGCGCGTCGTCGTCGACGTGGGCACCGCCACCGGGCTCGCCGCGCGCGCGCTCGCGGCGCGCTATCCCGAGGCCCGCGTGATCGCGCTCGATCCGAGCCGCGCGATGCTGCGCGTCGCGCGGCGCGAGCAGGGCGCCGCCGGCCGCGTGACGTTCGCGGCCGCCCGGGCCGAGCGGTTGCCGCTCGCCGACGCCACCGTGGATCTGCTGGTCGCGAACCTGTGCCTGCCGTGGTGCGATCCGCTGGCCACGTTCGTGGAAGCCGCGCGCGTGCTGCGCGACGGGGGCCGCATGCTCTTCGCCACGGTGGGGCCCGACACGCTGCAGGAGGTCCGGCGCGCGTGGCGGCAGGCCGACGATGCGATCCACGTGCACGCCTTCTTCGACATGCACGATCTGGGTGACATGGCCGTGGCCGCCGGGCTCGCCGACCCGGTCGTGGACGTGGACCGGCTCGAGCTCACGTACGGCGACGTGCGGCGGCTCGTGCACGATTTGCGTGCATGGGGTGCGGTCAACACGGCGGCGGGGCGGCGTCGCACGCTGACCGGTACCGGACGTTTTGCACGCTTCGAGCGCGCGCTTGCCGGCGGTCACGGCACGCGCTTCTCGGTGACTGTAGAATTGGTGCTTGGTCAGGCCTGGGGCGCGCCACGCCGGCCGGGACACGGCGAGTTCGCCGTGCCCGCCGATCGCATCGGGCGCCGCCGCAGCCGATAGTGTCGGAAAACCGAACCGGTAGCGCCGCGCGCGAGTTTGCTAGAATGCGCCCCGCTGCGCGACGGCGCGGTGCCCATCGAACTCACTGGTAGCCTAAAAATTCGTCGATGAACAAACGGTTACTCGCCCGGGCCGGCAGCCTGTCGGCACTGGGACTGATAAGCGCGTCCTCGGCGTGGGCGGACTGGCAGATGAACATGCCGGTCGGCGTAACCCCGATCAGCCGCGAGGTGTTCCAACTACACATGCTGGTGCTGACCGTCTGTCTCCTCGTGGGGATCGGCGTGTTCGGCGCCATGACGGTGGCCATCATCCGCTACCGCAAATCGGCAGGCGCGGTGCCTGCGAAATTCACGCACAACACCAAGGCCGAGGTCGTCTGGACCGCGATTCCCGCCATGATCCTCGTGGGGCTCGCCGTGCCGTCGGCCCAGACGCTGATCCGCATGGAGGACACGCGCGACGCGGAGGTCACCATCAAGGTCACGGGCTACCAGTGGCGATGGCATTACGACTACATCGACGAGGGCGTGTCGTTCTATAGCACGCTGGCGGCGGACAGCAATCGCGCGCGCCAGCTCGGCTCCGGCATCGACCCCAGCACGGTGGAGAACTACCTGCTCGAGGTGGACAACCCCGTCGTGGTCCCCGTGGACACCAAGGTGCGGCTGCTCGTGACGGCGGCCGACGTGCTCCACTCCTGGTGGGTGCCGGAGTTCGCGGTGAAGCGCGACGCCATACCGGGCTACGTGAACGAGTCCTGGTTCCTCGCGACCGAGGAAGGCACCTATCGCGGCCAGTGCGCCGAGCTCTGCGGCATGGACCACGCGTTCATGCCGATCGTCGTGCGCGTGGTGAGCCGCGAAGAGTACGACGGCTGGCTCGCGGAGCAGCGCGATCTCGCCATCAGCCGCGGCTACTGAGGGCCGCTTCCGCCTGCGCGGAAAGTTTGAAGGAGAGTTTGAGGATGAGCAGCACTGCGGTCGACGTACACGGCGAGCACGGCGGGCGAGGCTTCCTCGCCTGGGCGGCGCGGTGGATCACGACCACCAATCACAAGGACATCGGCACGCTGTACCTCATGTTCAGCCTGCTGATGCTCTTCGTCGGCGGCGGCATGGCGATGGTGATCCGGGCCGAGCTCTTCCAGCCCGGACTGCAGTTCGTGGAGCCGCACGTCTTCAACCAGATGACCACCGTCCACGCGCTCATCATGCTGTTCGGCATGATCATGCCGGCGTTCGCCGGGTTTGCGAACTGGATGGTGCCGCTCATGATCGGCGCCCCCGACATGGCGCTGCCGCGGCTCAACAACTGGTCGTTCTGGCTGCTGCCGTTCGGCACCGGCCTGCTGCTGCTCTCCATGTTCATGCCGGGCGGCGGACCCGCGGCGGGCTGGACCATGTATCCGCCGCTGGTGCTGCAGACGGGCGACGCGTTCCCGTTCATGATCTTCGCCGTGCACGTGCTCGGCGTGTCCTCGATCCTCGCGTCGATCAACATCATCGTCACGATCCTGAACATGCGCGCGCCGGGCATGGCGCTGCTCAAGATGCCCATGTTCGTCTGGACCTGGCTCATCACGGCGTATCTGCTGCTGATCGCGATGCCCGTGCTCGCTGGCGCCGTGACGATGCTGCTCACCGATCAGTTCTTCGGCACGAGCTTCTTCGAGGCGGCCGGCGGCGGCGATCCTGTGATGTACCAGCACATCTTCTGGTTCTTCGGGCACCCGGAGGTGTACATCATCATCCTGCCGGCGTTCGGCATCATCTCGCAGGTGATCCCCACCTTCTCGCGTAAGCCCCTGTTCGGCTACGCGTCGATGGTGTACGCCACGGCCGCGATCGCCTTCCTGTCGTGCGTCGTGTGGGCACACCACATGTTCACGGTCGGCATGCCGCTCGGCGGGCAGCTCTTCTTCATGCTGTCCACGATGATCATCGCCGTGCCGACGGGCGTGAAGATCTTCAACTGGACGGCCACCATGTGGAAGGGGTCGCTCACGTTCGAGACCCCGATGCTGTTCGCGCTCGCGTTCCTGTTCCTGTTCACGATCGGCGGCTTCTCGGGCCTGATGCTCGCCATCGTGCCGGCCGACTTCCAGTACCACGACAGCTACTTCGTGGTGGCGCACTTCCACTACGTGCTCGTGCCGGGCGCGCTGTTCGGCGCGTTCGCGGGGGCCTACTACTGGCTGCCGAAGATGACCGGCCACATGTACGACGAGAAGCTCGGCAAGCTGCACTTCTGGCTCACGGCCATCTTCACGAACGTGACGTTCTTCCCGCAGCACTTCCTCGGCCTCGCCGGCATGCCGCGCCGCATCCCTGATTACGCGCCGCAGTTCGCCGACTTCAACATGATCTCGAGCATCGGCGCGTTCGGCCTGGGGCTCGCGCAGCTCATCTTCGTGTGGGTGGTCATCAAGTGCATTCGCGGCGGCCCCAAGGCCACGGCGCAGGTCTGGGAGGGCGCCGAGGGTCTCGAGTGGACGGTGCCGTCTCCGGCCCCGCACCACACCTTCAGCACGCCGCCCGTGGTCGAATGAGCGATGCCCGCCCGGGACGACGATGAGGCGAGACGCAAGGCGAAGCGCGGCGCAATGGTGCTCGGGCTGCTCGCCCTCGGCGTGTACGTGGGCTACATCCTCTTCCACTGGCTGAACGGAGCCTGAGGCCATGCCCGAGACGCCGCGCCACCGCAACCTGGCGCTCAAGCTCGCGGCGCTCTGCGCCGCGATGTTCGCGTTCGGCTTCGCGCTCGCGCCGCTGTACGACGTGTTCTGCGAGATCACCGGCGTCGGCGGCAAGACGGCCTCGGCGCCCCAGCAGGTGACCGAGCAGGCGGACGAGGCGCGCACGGTGCGCGTGGAATTCGTGGCGCAGAGCAACGCGCCCTTCGAGTTCCGCCCCACGGTCAGCCACCTCGACGTGCACCCCGGGCAGGTCTACCAGACCGAGTACTACGCCGCGAACCTGACCGGCACGCCGCTCACCGTGCAGGCCGTGCCGAGCGTGGCGCCGGGCGTGGCGGCCAAGCATCTGAAGAAGCTGGAGTGCTTCTGCTTCACGGCGCAGGAGTTCGAGGCTCGCGAGGGACGCGGCATGCCGGTCGTGTTCATGGTCTCGCGCGACCTGCCGGCTCATCTGGACCGGCTGTCGCTGCAGTACACGTTGTTCGCGCTCTCGGAGTGAGGGCGGGGAGTATCGGGCGCAGCGGTGCGCCGCGAATTTGACAATCGGACGGACGCGATGGAGCACACACACGAAGGTTATTACGTCCCCCACGGCACGCGTTGGCCGATCCTGGGGTCGATCAGCCTGTTCACGATGGCTACGGGGGCGGCGCTGTGGCTGAACCAGTTCCAGTCCGGACGCTGGGTCCTCGCCGCGGGATTCGCCACGCTGATCGTGATGATGTTCGGCTGGTTCGGCAACGTCATCAACGAGAGCGAGCGCGGCGTCTACAACAAGCAGGTGGACCGCTCGTTCCGCCTCGGCATGGCGTGGTTCATCTTCTCGGAGGTGATGTTCTTCGCCGCGTTCTTCGGCGCCCTGTTCTACGCCCGGCAATTCGCCGTGCCCTGGCTCGCCGGCGAGGGCGACGGGTTCTTCACCAACCGCCTGCTGTGGGAAGGCTTCGAGAACACCTGGCCCACGGCCGGCCCGGCGCGCGACGAGGTAGAGCGCATGGGGGCGTGGGGGCTGCCGGCCCTGAACACGGCCATCCTGCTCACGAGCGGCGTCACCATCACGATCGCGCATCACATGCTGCTCGCGAACCGGCGCGCGGGGCTCGCCCTGTGGCTCGCCGCGACGTTCGTGCTCGGCTTCATCTTCGTCGGCTTGCAGGCCAGCGAGTACATCCACGCCTACACCGAGCTCGGCCTGCGGCTCGACAGCGGCATCTACGGCAACACGTTCTTCATGCTCACGGGCTTCCACGGCCTGCACGTCACGATCGGCGCCATCATCCTGCTCATCGTGTGGCTGCGGGTCCTGCGGGGGCATTTCACGCCGGAGCGCCACTTCGCCTTCGAGGCGGCGGCGTGGTACTGGCACTTCGTCGACGTGGTGTGGCTGGGCCTGTTCTTCTTCGTGTACTGGCTCTGAGCGGCGGTCTCAGCCGCCGATGCCGTGCGGCTCGATCCAGCCGAAGTACCAGGCCACGAACAGGAGGGCGAACAGCAGCACGGACAGCCCCACCCGCACGGTGAGCGCGCGTGCCATGCGCTTGGGATCGTCGCGGCGCGGGCGGAACATGGCGTGCAGCGCGGAGGCCAGGCTCACGAGAATCGCGGCGTACAGCAGTAATCCGATGAGGCGCATCCGGCACTCCGGCGACAAGCGAGGATTCTAGCGCCATGCGCGGGCGCACGGCGGGTCGCTGGCTCGCGCTCGCCGTGGCGGCGGCGCTGCTGGCGGTGCTCTGCGCGAGCCTCGGGCGCTGGCAGCTCGAGCGGGCGGACGAGAACCGGGCTCTGCGCGATCGATTCGCGGCGGCGGCCGACGAGCCGCCGCTCGAGGCGGTGCCCGAAGCGCCCGACGCCGAGCTGCGCTATCGGCGCCTCGAGATCCGCGGCCGCTACGTGCCGGACCGGCAGTTCCTGCTCGACAATCGGGTGCACGACGGCCGCGCGGGCTACGAGGTGCTGACCCCGTTCCGCCCGGAGCACGGCGGCCCGTGGCTGCTCGTGAACCGGGGCTGGATGGCGGCGAACCCGGACCGGCGCGTGCTGCCGGACGTGGCCGTGGATGGGCACCCGCGCTCGGTGGCCGGTCGGCTCGACGATTACCCGCGCCTCGGCCTGCGCCTCGGCGACGACGAGGGCGCGCCGCCGGACGAGGCCGTGCAGGTGCTGGTGTTCCCCACTCGCGAGTCGCTCGAGGCGCGGCTGGGCCGGCCGCTCGCGGCGTTCCAGCTCCTGCTCGATCCCGGCGAGCCGGACGGCTTCGTCCGCGACTGGCGGCCGGGCGGGGTCCAGCCGGAGACGAATTTGACGTATGCCGTGCAGTGGTTCCTGTTCGCCGCCGCGGCCGGCGTGGGGACCGCGGCGGCGGCCTACCGTGGCGTGAGGCGCCTGCGGGCATGAAGCGACGCACTCTGGAGCTCTGGGCGTTGGCCGTCGTGTTCCTGGGGCCGCTGGCGGCCGCCTTCGTGCTCTACTTCGGCCCGTGGGACCTCTCCTTCCTGCCCCGGGTGCCGGTCGAGGGGCGCGAGCTGCTCACGCCCCCGCCCGCGCTGCCGCCGCTCGCCCTGTCCGAGGAGCCCGACGCGGGCCGCGGCGAGCGCCGGTGGCTGCTCATTTATGCAACAATGGCGCCCTGCGAGGAGCGCTGCGCGGCCGAGTGGGATCGCCTGGCTCGGGTGCATGCGGCGCTCGGCCGAGATGCCGCACGGGTTCGCCTCGTGCTCCTGCACGGCGGCCAAGGGCCGCCGGCGGCCGAGCCGCGCGCGGCGTGGGGCCGCCTGGGTGGCGGCGTCAACGAGGCGGCGGTGGCGGCGCTCGGCGCGGCGCGGATCGGCGACGGCACGATCTTCGTCGTCGACCCGCTCGGGAACGTCGTGGTCGCCTACCCCGGCAACGTCGGCCAGAGGGACCTGCTCGAGGATCTCGAGCGGTTGCTGGACGTCTCGAGGATCGGTTGAAGCGCAACGTCTTCGTCTCGCTGGCACGCTTCGGCACGCTGCTCGCCTTCGTCGTCGTGACGTTCGGCGCGTACGTGCGCTTGACGGACGCGGGCCTGGGCTGCCCCGACTGGCCGGGTTGCTACGGGCAGCTCACGGTGCCGGAACGCATCGACGGTTTCGGTGCCGAATACGATCGACCGCTCGAGCCGGGCAAGGCGTGGCGCGAGATGATCCACCGCTACCTCGCGTCCACCCTGGGGCTCGTCTGCGTCGCGCTCGCCGTGCTGGCCTGGCGCAACCGCCGCGATCCGGAGCAGCCGGTGCGCGTGCCGCTCGCCCTGGTGGCGCTCGTGATCTTCCAGGGCCTGCTCGGCATGTGGACGGTGACGCTGCTCTTGAAGCCGCTCGTCGTGGTGGCGCATCTGCTCGGGGGGCTCGCGACGCTGTCGCTGCTCTTCTGGCTCGGGCGGTTCCGCGCCGTGCGGGTGCCCGGGTCGCCCGCGCTGCGAACCTTGGGCGCGGCGGCCGCGACCCTGCTCGTGGCGCAGATCGCCCTCGGCGGCTGGACCAGCGCGAACTACGCGGCGCTCGCCTGCCCCGACTTTCCCACCTGCCAAACGCAGTGGTGGCCGGAGCTCGCGGATTTCGGCGAGGGCTTCGTGCTCTGGCGCGGGATCGGCATCGACTACGAGGGCGGCGTGCTCGACCACCCGGCCCGGGTGGCCGTGCATTTCACCCACCGCCTGGGGGCGATGGTGGCGACCGTGGCGCTCGGCCTCCTGGGCGTCGCCCTGCTCCGGGAGCGCCGGCTGCGGCCGGACGGGGCGGCCGTACTCGGCCTGCTGGCCGTGCAAGTCGGGCTCGGCGTCAGTATCGTGTTATTCGGCGCGCCGCTGGCCGTGGCGGTGGCCCACAACGGCGGGGCGGCGCTGCTGTTGCTCGCGACGATCAATGCTAACCAGAGAATTAGGTAATCCGGCGTTCCGGGGCGCGTCCTGGCGGGACTACTACACCCTGACGAAGCCCCGCGTCGTGCAGCTCCTGGTGTTCACGGCGATCGTCGGGATGTTCCTCGCCACGCCCGGCATGGTGCCGTTCGACGCGCTGCTCTTCGGCACCGTGGGAATCGCGCTCGCCGCAGCGTCCGGCGCCGCCGTCAACCACGTGCTCGACATGCGCGCGGATGCGCGGATGGCCCGCACCCGCAACCGGCCTCTGCCCTCGGGCCGCGTCAGCGAGCGGGACGCGCTCGTCTTCGCGGTGGGGCTCGGCGTGCTCGGCATCGCCATCCTGGCGCTGCTCGTGAATCCGCTGACGGCGGCGCTCACGTTCCTGTCGCTGATCGGGTACTCGGTCGTCTACACCGTGTACCTGAAGCGCGCCACGTCGCAGAACATCGTGATCGGCGGCGCCGCAGGCGCCGCGCCGCCGGTCCTCGGCTGGGCCGCGGTGACCAACGAAGTGAGCCCCTACGCGCTGCTGCTGTTCCTCATCGTGTTCACCTGGACGCCGCCGCATTTCTGGGCCCTCGCCATCGCCCGGCGCAAGGACTACGAGCGCGCCGACATCCCGATGCTGCCGGTCACGTACGGCGAGGAGCTCACCAAGTCGTTCGTCGTCTACTACACGATCCTGCTCGTGATCGTCTCGCTGCTGCCGTACCTCACTGGCATGAGCGGCCCGCTCTACCTGCTCGGCGCGCTCGCCCTCGGCGGCGGGTTCCTCTACTACGCGCTGAAGCTCAAGTTCGCGCCCGAGGCGACGACGGCCATGCGCACGTTCGGCTACTCCATCAGCTACCTCGCGGCGCTGTTCTCGTTCCTGCTCCTCGACCACTACATGCCGCGCCTCTGGCCGGCTTGATCGCGGCCGCGGCCGCTCCGCCGTCATGGACGTCACCGACATCCTCGAGCCGTTGAACGACGCGCAGCGCGCGGCGGTGACGGCGAGCGACAGGCCGACGCTCGTGCTCGCGGGCGCGGGCAGCGGCAAGACCCGCGTGCTCGTGCACCGCATCGCGTGGGCCATCCGGGTGGCGGGCGTGGCGCCGCAGCACATCCTCGCCGTCACGTTCACCAACAAGGCCGCGAGCGAGATGCGCGATCGCATCGAGGCGCTGCTCGGCTTCCCCACGCGGCATCTCTGGATCGGCACGTTCCACGGCCTCGCGCACCGGCTGCTGCGCATCCACGCGCGCGAGGCGGGGTTGCCCGAAGGCTTCCAGATCATGGACTCCGACGACCAGCTGCGGCTGATCCGGCGGCTGCTCAAGGACCTCGGGCTCGACGAGAACGAATGGGCGCCCCGCGACGTGCAGTGGTTCATCAACGCGCAGAAGGACGAAGGCCTGCGCCCGAAAGACGTGCGGGACGAGGGCAACCAGGGCCGGCGCAAGATGATCGAGCTCTACGAGCGCTACGAGAAGCTCTGCGCCGACACGGGCGTGGTGGACTTCGGCGAGCTGCTGCTGCGCTCGCTCGAGCTGCTGCGCGACCGGCCAGAGCTCCTCGCGCAGTACCGCGCGCGGTTCCGCCACGTGCTGGTGGACGAGTTCCAGGACACCAACGCGATCCAGTACCGCTGGCTCAGGCTCATCGCGGGCGAGACGGGGATCCCGTTCGTGGTGGGCGACGACGATCAGGCGATCTACCGCTGGCGCGGCGCCCGCATCGAGAACCTGCATCGCTTCGAGAAGGACTTCCCGGGCACGCAGATCATCCGCCTCGAGCAGAACTACCGTTCCACGGCCACGATCCTGAACGCCGCCAACGCCGTCATCGCCAACAACAGTGCCCGCCTCGGCAAGAACCTCTGGACGGCGGGCGAGCAAGGCGAGCCGATCCGCATCTATGCCGCGTTCAACGAGCGCGACGAGGCGGAGTTCGTGGTGAACCGCATCCAGGACTACATCGCGTCCGGCGGGCGGCGCAGCGACGTGGGCGTGCTGTACCGCTCGAACGCGCAGTCGCGCGTGTTCGAGGAGCATCTGCTCGCGGCCGGCATTCCGTATCGCGTGTACGGCGGCCTGCGCTTCTTCGAGCGCGCCGAGATCAAGGACGCCCTCGCCTACCTGCGGCTGATCGCGAACCGCGACGACGACCCGTCGTTCGAGCGCGCCGTCAACACGCCGCCGCGCGGCGTGGGCGCGCGCACGATGGAGACCGTGCGCGAGGCCGCGCGGGCCGAAGGGGTGAGCCTGTGGCGCGCGGCGGTCCGGGTGGTGACGGAAGGCCTCCTCCCGAGGCGCTCGATCCAGTCGCTCGCGACGTTTCTCGGGCTGATCGAGCGGCTCGACCAGGACACCCGGAACCTCTCACTGCCCGAGCAAGTGGAGCACGTCATCGAGCTCTCGGGCCTCGTGGCGCATCACGGCAAGAGCGCGGTCGGCGGCGGCGAGGCGCGCGTCGAGAACCTGCGCGAGCTCGTGACCGCGGCGCGCGAGGTGCGCACCGACACGGAGCTGCCGCCGCTCGCCGAGTTCCTGGCCTACGCCGTGCTCGAGTCCGGCGAGGTCCAGGCCGAGGCGTTCGAGGACAGCGTGCAGCTCATGACGCTGCACTCGGCCAAGGGGCTCGAGTTCGAGCTGCTGTTCCTCTGCGGCATGGAGGACGGGCTCTTTCCGCACCAGCGCTCGCTCAGCGATGCCGACGGGCTCGAGGAGGAGCGGCGGCTCTGTTACGTGGGGATCACGCGAGCGAAGCGCACGCTCTATCTCACCTATGCGGAGCAGCGCCGGCTGCACGGCCTCGAGAGCTTCGCAACGCCGTCGCGTTTTCTGCGGGAGATTCCGCCGGAGCTCGTGGAGGAGGTGCGGCCCACGCTCGCCGTGTCGCGGCCGATTTATCGCCGGCAGGCCGCCATCGAGCCCGCGGGCGGCGTGCGGCTCGGGCAACGCGTCCGGCACGGCAAGTTCGGCGAAGGCGTGGTCCTGAACAGCGAGGGCAGCGGCGCGCACGCGCGCGTGCAGGTCAACTTCGAGCGCGCCGGCACCAAGTGGCTGGTGGTGGCCTATGCCAACCTCGAGCTGATGTAGACTGGGCCGCCCTTCACGACCGTCGACGGCCGGCGATGAACATTCTGATCCTGGGCGCTGGGCAGGTGGGGACCACCGCGGCGTACAGCCTGGCGCGCGAGGAAGCCAACGAGGTCACCATTGTCGACCGCAATCCCGAAGTGCTGCGGGAGCTGCAGGACCGGCTCGACGTGCGTACCGTGGTGGGCAACGCCTCGTACCCGGACGTGCTCGAGCGCGCCGGCGGCAAGGACGCCGACATGATCATCGCGCTCACCGACAGCGACGAGATCAACATGCTGTCGTGTCAGATCGCGTATGCGCTGTTTCGCACGCCCACGCGCATCGCCCGCATCCGCGCCCGCGAGTTCATCGAATGGGGCGAGAAGCTCTTCGGGCCGGAGCGCATCCCGGTGGACGTGGCGATCAGCCCCGCGTCGCTCGTGACGGACCACATCGAGGAGCTCATTCACTTCCCCGGCGCCCTCCAGGTGCTCGATTTCGCCAACGGGCGGCTGCGGCTCGTGGCCGCGCGCGCGCACCGCGGCGGCGCGCTGATCGGCCGGCCGCTGCGCGAGCTGTCTCGCCACGTGCCGAACGTCGAATGCCGGGTGGTGGCCATCTATCGCGGTGACAGCGGCATCATCCCCGACGGCGACACGGTGGTCGAGGAGGGCGACGAGGTGTTCTTCATGGCCGCGCGCGACGACATCCGCAAGGTGCTCCGCGAGGTGCGCAAGCTCGACGATCCGGTGCGCCGCGTGGTCATCGCGGGCGGCGGGCACATCGGCCTGCAGCTCGCCCGGGCGCTCGAGGACGAGACCCACGTGAAGGTCATCGAGCGCGACCGCGACCGCGCCAAGGCGATCTCGGAGCGCCTCGACAAGGCCATCGTGCTGCACGGCGACGCGGCGGACGAGGAGCTGCTGCTCGAGGAGAACATCGACAGCGCGGACGTGTTCGTGGCGGTGACCAACGCCGAGGAGGCGAACATCCTCTCGGCCATGCTCGCGAAGCGGCTGGGCTGCCGCAAGGTGATGGCGCTCATCAACAAGCCGGCGTACGCGGAGCTCGTGGAGGCCGGCACCATCGACATCGCCATCTCGCCGCAGCAGATCACGCTCGGCACGCTGCTCGCGCACGTGCGCAAGGGCGACGTGGTCAAGGTGCACTCGCTGCGCCGCGGCGCCGCCGAGGCCATCGAGGCGGTGGCGCACGGCGACGCGCGCGACTCGCGTGTCGTGGGGCGGCGCATCGACGAGATCAAGCTGCCGCGCGGCGCGTCGATCAGCGCCATCGTGCGGGGCGACCGGGTGCTCATGGCGCATCACGACACCCAGATCCAGGCGGACGATCACGTCATCCTGTTCATCGCGGACGCCCGTCAGATCGACGAGGTGGAGCGGCTGTTCGAGGTCCCGCGCGGCGCGTGAAGCGATGACGGCGGCGGCATGAATCGCGCGGGCGTCCAGCGCATCGTCGGGCTGCTGCTCGCCTTGTTCAGCCCTACCTTGCTGCCGCCGATCGGCGTGGCGCTCGTCTTCGACGACCCGCACGGGGCCGCGTTCGCGGAATCGTTCGCGCTTATCCTGGGCGCGGGGCTGCTGCTGTGGTGGCCCGTGAGACGCGAGCGGAAGGAGCTCCGCCTGCGCGACGGCTTCGTCATCGTGTCCTCGTTCTGGGTGGTGCTCGGGGTGTTCGGCGCCGCGCCCTTTCTGCTCGTCGACGAGCCGCGGATGGACGTGACGGACGCCATCTTCGAGTCGATCTCGGGGCTCACGACGACGGGCGCTACCGTGTTGGCGGATCTCGACGATCTGCCGCCGTCCGTCCTCTACTATCGCCAGCAGCTGCAGTGGCTCGGCGGCCTGGGCCTCGTCGTGCTGGCCGTGGCCGTGCTGCCCATGCTGGGTGTGGGCGGCATGCAGCTCTATCGGGCCGAGACGCCAGGCCCCCTGAAGGACACCAAGCTGACGCCGCGGATCACCGAGACGGCGAAAGCGCTCTGGTTCATCTACCTGGGAATAACCGTGGCCTGCACGGCCGCGTACTGGCTGGCCGGCATGACGCCCTTCGACGCCGTCTGCCACGCCTTCAGCACCGTGTCGACCGGCGGCTTCTCCACGCACGACGCGAACCTCGCCTACTTCCGGGATCCGGTGATCCACGCCGTCGCGCTGGTCTTCATGATCGTAGCGGGCGTGAACTTCTCGCTGCACTTCATGGCGTGGCGGGCCCGCACCCTCGCGAGCTATTTCCAGGACGCGGAGTTTCGCGCTTACGCGTGGTTTCTCGGCTCCATGGCGATCGTCGTCTCGGGCTATCTGCTCTGGGCCGGCTACTACGCAAGCGCCTGGGAGGCCATCCACCAGGGCGTGTTCCACGCCGTGTCCATGGCCACGACGGCCGGCTTCGCGCTCGACTCGTTCACGTTCTGGCCGGGCGGGCTGCCGATCCTGCTGCTCTTCTCGAGCTTCGTGGGCGGCTGCGCGAGCTCGACGGCGGGCGGCATGAAGGTCGTGCGCTGGCTGCTCATGTACAAGCAGGGGTCGCGCGAGTTCCAGCGGCTCGTCCATCCGAGCGCCGAGATGCCGGTCAAGCTCGGGGACAAGATCGTGCCGCAGCGCATCGTGGATTCCGTGTGGGGATTCTTCGCCGTCTATGTCATCGTGTTCGCGGCGCTGTTTTTCGTGATGCTGACGACTGGGCTGGACCAGGTGTCGGCGTTCGCGGCGGTGGCGGCTTCGCTCAACAACCTGGGGTCGGGGCTCGGCGAGGTGGCGGTGACTTTCGCCACGCTGACCGACGTCGGCAAGTGGGCCTCGGTGGTTGCGATGCTGCTCGGCCGGCTCGAGATCTTCACGCTGCTGGTGTTGGTGACCCCGGCTTTCTGGAGGCGATGACCGTGGACCTGATTCAGCGTCTCGAGGCCATGCTGGCGCAAGGCAAGGACGGGGCGCCGTTGCGGCTCGCGCTCGCCACGCGCTACCTGGCGGACGGCGACGCGGAACGAGCGGCGCAGCACGCGGCCGCGGCGACCCGGCTCGACCCCGAGTACTCGGCCGCGTGGAAGCTGCTCGGCAAGGCACACGCGGCGGCCGGCCGCACCGACGCCGCCGCCGACGCCTACGAGCGCGGCATCGCAGCGGCCGAGCGCCGCGGCGACCGCCAGGCCGCAAAGGAAATGCAGGTCTTCCTCAAGCGCCTGCGTCGCGGCTCGTAGCCGGGTGGGAGCGGCTTTCCAGCCCGCGATCTTCAGAACGCCAAAACCCGCGCGAACGTCTCGCGGCGTGGATCGCATGTGCCCCTTCCAGGACGCTCGCGCGCAGGACGCGCGCGCGAGCCCACAGGGATGTGTTCACGGCGGTCCTGGAAGGGGCACATGCGAGCCGCGCCGCCCGCGGTGACGCAAGAATCGCGGCTGGAAAGCCGCTCCCACCTGGGGTTGTCGACGACGTCAGTGGTGCGCGTCGTGCCGGTCTTCGTCCCGCTGCTTCGGCGGCGGCAGCCTGTCGGCGCGCAGCCAGACCAGGCCGCCGAATACGAACAGCGTGAGGGCGACGATGACCAGCGGCAGCGGCGGGAGCCAAACGGGTATGTCTTCCATGCCGGTGATGTACGGTCTAATGAGACGGGACGCGAGCCACGCGAGCGGCAGGCCGAGCAGCACGCCGAACGCAAACTTCGGGTTGGAGCGCCACGTGAGCCCCCAGAGGAGCACCAGCACCGCGACGATTGCCAACCACGACCACATGCGCGTTCAGGTCCTCACTCCGAGTGGTGCTCGCCGCTCGGCGCGACCGGCTCGGAGAAGAAGGCGAGCCGCGTGAGCTCCGTGTAGTCGCCCTCCACCGCCATGAGCCCGATGAGGAACAGCAGCACGAGCGGCGGCCCCAGGATGGCGTAGATCAGCGCCAGCCGCTCCCACGCCATGTGCATGAAGATGGCGACGATGAGCCCCGCCTTCAGGAACATGAACAGCAGGATCAGCCCCCAGCGGATGTAGCCTTCGGGAAGAAAGTCGGTGAAGTACGAGAACGCGCTGAACAAGAACAGCAGCGCCCAGATCGTGAAATAGATCTTGAAGGGGTGCTGTTGACCGTGCGCCTGTGCCTGTGCCTCTGCCATCGCCGCTCCGTCACCAGAGGTAGAAGAACGCGAAAATGAAGACCCACACGAGATCGACGAAGTGCCAGTACAGCCCCGCGATCTCGACGATCTCGTAATTGCCCCCGCCGCGCTCGTAATCGCCGCGCAGCACCTTCATGGCCACGATCACGAGGTAGACGACCCCGGCCGACACGTGCAGGCCGTGAAAGCCCGTGATCATGAAAAAGCTCGCGCCGAACTGCTCGGCGCCCATGGGGTTCGCCCACGGCCGCACGCCCTCCTCGATGATGAGCTTCGACCACTCGAAGCACTGCATGCCCACGAACACCGCGCCGAACGCGGCCGTGATGAGCATGAGGGCCGTCGTCCGTCCACGGTCCCCGCGGTAGCCGTAGTTCACGGCGAGCGCCATCGTGCCGCTGCTCGTGATCAGCACGAACGTCATGATGGCGATCAGGATCAGCGGCATGTGGTAGCCGAAGAGGTCGAGCGCGAACACCTCGCTCGCGTTCGGCCAGGGCACCGGCGTGGACAGCCGCACGTTCATGTACGACGTGAGGAAGCACGTGAAGATGAACGTGTCCGACAGCAGGAAGATCCACATCATCGCCTTGCCCCACGGGACGTGGAACGTCTGCTTGTCGGCCGCCCAGTCGGCGGTGATGGAGTTCCAGCCCGAGGGGCGTGCTTCAACGGTGGTGATCGTGCCTTCGTGTGCCGCCATACGTCGGTGTCCCCCTAGGTGGAAAGCAGCAATGCGAACAGCCCGAGCCAGATCAGCAGCAGACAGTGCCAGTACACGGTGCAGAGCTCGACGCTCTGCCGGGCCTTCGCAACGGCGACGACGTTGTCGCGGCTCAGCCCCCGCCAGATTCTGGCGGACGCGCGCCCGAGCACGACCAGGCCGCCGAGCAGATGCACGCCGTGCACCGCGGTCAGCAAGATGAAGAAGGCGTACGCCGGATCGGTGCGGTCGTACAGGCCCGTGACCGCGAGCTCGCGCCACGCCCAGACCTGCCCCAGCAGGAACAGCACCGTGAGGGCGCCGCCGAGCGGGAAGAACGTGCGCAGCGTATCGAGATCCGTGCGCACCGCCGCGTTGCGGGCGCGTTGCAAGGCCGCGCTCGCGAGCACCAGCACGGCCGTGTTCACCCAGAGCACGCGCGGCTCCGTGAGCGGATGCCAGTGGACGACGCCGCTGTGCGCGTGCATGCGCATGACGTACGCGCTCGCGAACAGCCCGAAGAGGCTCGTCACGACCGCGAGGAACACCCACAGGCCCACGTGCGGCGCCGAGGCGGTGCGGTTCTCCTGGCTGCCGGTCGCCACGCCCTGATGCGTCCACGGCTTCTCGCGCAGTCGTTGGATCAGCAGCCACCACACGGTGATGGCCGTGAGCATCGCGATCACCATGGCCGTCATCATGGCGATGGCCCTCCTAGGCGGCGGCCGGCTGCCCCTTCGGCGGCTCGTTCTGCGGGATGTAGTCCTTGTCCGCCCCCGGCACGCTGTAGTCGTAGGCCCACCGATAGACCACGGGCAGCTTCGGGCCCCAGTTGCCGTGCGGGGGCGGCGTGGTCGGCGTCTGCCACTCGAGCGTGGTCGCCCGCCACGGGTTCTCCGGCGCCTTCTCGCCCTTCCAGAGGCTCAAGATCACGTTGATGATGAAGATCACCTGCGCCGTCGCCACGACGATCGCGGCGATGGTGATGGCCTCGTTCACCGTGTGCGCGGAGTCGGGGAGGAAGTCGCTCTGCCCGTACGCGTAGTAGCGGCGCGGCATGCCCAGGATCCCGAGATAGTGCATGGGCAGGTAGATCGCGTAGGTGCCGAGGAACGTCATCCAGAAGTGGATCTTGCCGAGCGTCATGTTCGGCATCTTGCCCGTGATCTTCGGGAACCAGTGGTAGATGGCGCCGAACAGCACCATGACGGGCGACACGCCCATCACCATGTGGAAGTGGCCGATCACGAAGTAGGTGTCCGACAGCGGCAGGTCCACCGTCACGTTGCCGAGGAAGAGCCCCGTGAGGCCGCCGTGCACGAACGTGAAGATGAAGCCGATGGCGAACAGGTTCGGCAGGGTGAGGTGGATGTCGCCGCGCCACAGCGTGAGTATCCAGTTGTACACCTTGATGGCCGTGGGTATCGCGATGATCAGCGTGGTGGTGGCGAAGAAGAACCCGAAATACGGGTTCATGCCGCTCACGTACATGTGGTGCGCCCACACCACGAACGACAGGGCGCCGATCGCGACGATGGCCCACACCATCATGCGATAGCCGAAGATGTTCTTGCGCGCGTGCGTGGCGAGCAGGTCCGACACGATGCCGAACGCGGGCAGCGCGACGATGTACACCTCCGGGTGGCCGAAGAACCAGAATAGGTGCTGGAACAGGATGGGGCTGCCGCCCTCGTGGTCGGACTGCTCGCCCATCGACATCAGCGCCGGCATGAAGAAGCTCGTGCCGAGGGTGTGGTCGAGCAGCAGCATGATGGCCGACACCAGCAGGGCCGGGAAGGCCAGCAGGCCCAGGATGGTCGCCACGAAGATGCCCCACACCGAGAGCGGCATGCGCATGAGCGTCATGCCTCGGCAGCGTGCCTGGAGCACGGTGGTCACGTAGTTCAGGCCGCCCATCGTGAACGCCACGATGAACACGGCCAGCGACACGAGCATGAGCACGATGCCCCAGTTCGCGCCCGGCGTGCCTTCGAGCACGGCCTGCGGCGGATACAGCGTCCAGCCGGCGCCCGTGGGCCCGTCCGGCGCGAAGAAGCTCGCGACGAGGATGATCACCGACAGCAGGTACACCCAGAAGGACAGCATGTTCATGTACGGGAACACCATGTCCCTGGCGCCGCACATGAGCGGGATGAGGTAGTTGCCGAAGCCTCCGAGGAACAGCGCCGTGAGCAGGTAGATGACCATGATCATCCCGTGCATGGTCACGAACTGGTAGTACCGATACGGCGTGATGAAGGAGAAGGTGTCGGGGAAGCCGATCTGAAGCCGCATGAACAGCGACAGCACCAGCGCGAGCAGCCCCACGAGGATCGCGACGGAGCCGTATTGGATGGCGATGACCTTGTGGTCCTGGCTCCAGACGTATTTCGTGACCCACGACTGCGGGTCGTGGAGATGCGTGTCGCGATCGGCGATTGCAACGTATGCCATGTCCGAACTACCTCTCGACTATCCTTCGGCGGGCTGCGCGTTGCGCGCCGCCCGCACGTGTTCGAGCTCCCCCGACGGTCTTCGGACGCGATCGGCCGACACGCCGATCAGCGCCTAAAGCGTGTTGATGTAAGCCACGACGTCCTCTATCGCTCCTTCCCGGCTCAGCATGCCCGCCAGCATGTGCATCTGGTCGCCGTAGATGTCGTCCGGGTGCCCCCCTCGCACCCGATCCTTGAAGTACTGCAGCTGCCGCACGAGATACCAGTCGCTCTGATTGGCCAGACGCGGCGCGTTGGTCCCCCAACGCCCTTCGCCGTTCGGTCCGTGGCAGAGGGCGCAGGTGGTGTAGAGCTCACGGCCCCGCTGCGGGTCGCCGATGACGGTGGACGGCGGATCGGTGTCCGGCAGCGTGGCGATGTAGGCGAGCACGTTCTCGAGCACGGGCTCCGCCGCCACGGTCTGCGCCATGGGCGCCATCTGCGGCCCGAACAGGTCGCCCGGCTGACTGCCGCGGATGCCGCGCTGGTAGTTGCGCAGCTGCCGCCGCAGGTACCAGTCGGCCTGGCCGGCGAGCTTCGGTGCGTTGAGCTGCTGGTTGCCCTCACCCTGCGCGCCGTGGCAGGCGGCGCAGACGGCGTAGCTCGCGGCGCCGGCGGCTGCGTCGCCCCGCGGCCGCTGCTGCGTCTGCGCGAAGGTGGGCTGCTCGGCGAGCCAGGCGCGGAACGCCGGCTCCTCCTCCACCACGACGCGCCCGCGCATCGCGAAGTGGCCGATCCCGCAAAGCTCCTCGCAAAGCACCTCGTACGTTCCCGGCACCTCGGGCGTGAACCACTGGTAGGTGACGAGCCCGGGCACCAGGTCCATTTTGACGCGGAACTGCGGCACGGCGAAGTTGTGCAGCACGTCGGTGGAGCGCAGCAACGCCTCCACCGGCCGCCCGGCCGGCAGGTGAACGATGGGGTTCACGACGACGATGTCGTCCTGGCCTTCGGGATCCGCGGGATCGATGCCGAGCGGATTGTCGGGCGAAACGTGCCGTACGTCGGTGGCGCCGAGCTCGCCGTCTTCGCCCGGGAAGCGATAGCTCCAGTGCCACTGCTTGCCCATGGCCTCGAACCGCATCGCGCCCTCGGGCACCGTGACGAACTCGCCCCAGACGAAGAGGCCGGGCGTGAGCATGGCCGCGACGCCGACGGCCGTGCCGATCGTGAGCCACGTCTCGAGCTTCTTGCTCTCGGGCTCGTAGTGCGCCTTGTGATCCTTACGGTGCCGGTAGCGGACGACGCAGTACGCGGTGAAGAGATTCACCGCGACGAACACGATGCCGCAGACGATGAAGGTGACGTCGACCGTGAAGTCGACGGATCTCCAGTTGGAGGCGAGCTGCGTGAAGTACCAGGGGCTCGCGAAATGGAAGACGAGTGTGCCGACGACCAGCAGGACGATGACGATGGCCAGAGCCATACTCCACGCTCCCCCCAACGCGCGGACCATCGCCCACCGCCCGGCCCCCCGGCGGTGACCGTCCCGCGGTTGTTGACTACTCGATGATAAACTTTCCGTTCATCAGCACGAAGTGACCCGGAAACGAGCAGAAGAACGTGTAGTCGCCGCCTCGCTCGAGGTTCGCGAGGTTTACCTTGACCGACGTCTCCTGTCCTCCGCCGATCACCGACGTGTGGGCGATCACGCGCGCATCACCGGCCGGAACGTAGTCCGGGGGGCCGGCTGACTGACCGGCCGTTGCCACGGCCATGTAGTCGGCGGTCTTCGTGAGCACCCAGTTGTGCCCCATGATGTTCGCCGCGAGCTGGCCCACGTGCTTCAACGTGATGGTGACCTCGCCGCAGCTCGAATCGACCCGCATTTCCTTGAGGTTGTACTGAATCTGGTCGTTACCCTCGATGACGTACGTGCATTCCTGCCCAAACGCCTGACCGGCGAACGGCAAACCCAGCAACGCAACCAGCGCAAAGTTCCTTCTCATTCCGTTTCCTCGAAGCGGGCCCTCTTTTATGGGGTCGGGGCATGTTAGCAGATGCCGGCGCCGGCGGTCATCGAGTCGCCGCGGGCACTCGAGGCCGTGGGAGCACGCGCCTTCCCAGGCGCGATGCTAGTTTCGTCGTGTGAAGGAAGAAACGCGCCGAGAAGCCGCTCGCACCCGCCTCTCGGGGGAGCAGCTCAGAAGGCGACGCCTCGGTCGGCGGGGCGGAAGCGCGGGCGGAAGTCGTCCCTCCCCGTGCATACGCGTGTCGTGACTGGGATGGCGCACCGGCCCCGGCGGGGGTCTGATGGATTTCCCCACTGAAGAGCATGAAATAGGCAATGACGAGCTTCGTAGTTCCACAATTGACCACGTGGCGTCAAAGTGGGACAAAGCTACCAGAATTTCCACGAATAGCGCCTCGTCCAGCAACCTGCGTGGGGCAATGGCTTCCCGCTCGGGCCGCATCGTGGGTTTACCGGCGGGATTTCGCGCGGTCCTTGCCCGCCCGCCCCGCGCTGCCGCAAAGTACCCGGCCGCATGATCGCGCTGCTGCAACGGGTGACCCGCGCGAGCGTCACCGTCGACGACGAGGTGGTGGCGGCCATCGGCCGCGGCCTGCTGGTGCTCGTGGGCGTGGAGCGGGGCGATGGCGAGGCCCAGGCGAGCCGCCTGGCGGAACGATTGCTCGCGTACAGGGTCTTTGCGGATAGCGAGGGCCGCATGAATCTCTCGGTGGCCGACGTCGGCGGCGCGCTGCTCCTGGTGCCGCAGTTCACGCTGGCCGCGGACACGGACAAGGGCAACCGGCCGAGCTTCTCCTCCGCGGCGGATCCCGTCACGGGCGAGCGGCTGTTCGCGTTCCTCGCGGAGCGGGTGCGAGCGAGCGGCCTGCGCTGTGAGCTCGGCCGATTCGGTGCGCACATGGCCGTGGAGCTCGTGAACGACGGCCCCGTCACTTTCCAATTGCGAGTGCCGCCGCCGGAACGGTGAAGCATGCGCGCTGCAACCGGGAAGGCTGCAACCGGGAAGAATGGGCGTTTGGCGTATGATGAGAAGCTTTGGCTTCCCTGGAGAAACGCATGGGACTCAGCGGAATTAGCATCTGGCAGCTGCTGATCATCCTGCTCATCGTCGTGCTGATCTTCGGCACGAAACGCTTGAAGACGCTGGGCAGCGACCTCGGCAGCGCGTTGAAGAGCTTCCGGCAGGCGATGGAGAAGGACGACGAGGCCGCGAAGAAGGCGGAGGAGCAACGGCACCTCGAGGCGGACCGGCCCGACGCCGAGTTCGCCGAGCAGAAGGACAAGACGACACAGGCCTGATCCGCCGCCGCGATGTTCGACGCAGGCTTCACCGAGGTCCTCCTCGTCTTCGTGATCGCGCTGCTGATCCTCGGGCCGGAGCGCCTGCCGAAGGTGGCGGCGCAGCTCGGGCGATGGGTCGCGCGCGCCCGGCGCACGGCGAACGAGCTGCGCCGGCAGCTCGAGCGCGAGGTGGAGCTCGAGACCATGGTGCGTCCCCGGCCGACGCCGCCGCCGCGCCCGAAGCCTGCGCCCGCGCCCGGATCCTCGAGCGCGTCGTCCAACGGCGGCGCTTCGTCCACGGACGCGTCGTCCGCCGGCGCCGAGCCGGGCACCGCGGCCGCGGCGGCGTCTGCCGCCGCCGGCACGGACGGCGCCACGAGCGGCGGCGCTGCGGCCGCCGGGTCGACGCCCACCACGCCGCCGCCGGCACCGACCGCGGAGACGCCGGAGCCCGCGACTGACGAGCGGCGCACTGCCCCATGAACGCGAAACGCAACGTCGAGCCCGAAGAAGAAGAGCAGCTAGCCGAAGGCACGCTGATCTCGCACCTCATCGAGCTCCGTTCCCGCATCATGAAGTCGATGCTGGCGGTGCTCGTGGTGTTCATCGCCCTGGTGCCGTTCGCGAATCGCATCTTCACCTGGGTCGCCGATCCGCTGCGCTCGCAGCTCGGCGAGAGCGGCAGCCTGATCGCCACGAGGCCGGCGTCCCCGTTCCTCACGCCCTTCAAGACGACGTTGTTCGTGGCGCTGTTCGTCGCCATGCCGATCGTGCTGTATCAGGCGTGGCAGTTCGTGGCGCCCGGCTTGTACCGGCGCGAGAAGCGCTTCGCGATCCCGCTGCTCGTCTCGAGCGTGGTGCTGTTCTATGCGGGCGTCGCGTTCGCCTACTACGTCGTGTTCGACATCATGTTCCGCTTCTTCGTCGCCAGCACGCCCGAGGGCGTGGCCGTGATGACGGACATCGGCGAGTACCTCACCTTCGTGCTGACGCTGTCGTTCGCGTTCGGCGTTTCGTTCGAGGTGCCGATCGCCACCGTGCTCCTGATCTGGAGCGGGCTCGTGAACGTGGAATCGCTCAAGAAGGCGCGGCCGTACGTGTTCCTGGGCTGTTTCGTGATCGGCATGTTCCTCACGCCGCCGGACGTGCTCTCGCAGACGCTGCTCGCGCTGCCGATGTACATGCTCTACGAGGGCGGGTTGATCCTCGCCCGTTTCCTGGTCCCCGAGCGCACGGTTCCCGAAGAGGCCGAGACCTGATCGGCGGGCCCTGCCCGTTGCGCCCCGAGCCGACCGCTCGGCGGTCCCGCGCCTTGCCGCTCCCCGCCGAATTCGGTCACACTCGCCCGGTCGCGAACGCCGCGCGCAAGGACCGATGACGAGCACATGACGGCCTCCAGCACCGCGTCCACGGCCGCCCCCGCCGCCCGCAGCGCCGAGTTCTTCGGCCATCCGCGGGGCCTCGCCACGCTCTTCATGACGGAGTTCTTCGAGCGCTTCACCTACTACGGGATGCGGGCGCTGCTCGTGCTGTTCCTCGTCGCGGCCACGGACGCGGCGAACCCCGGCTTCGGGATCGATCGGGTCACGGCGGGGGCGGTGTACGGCCTCTACACGGGCGCGGTGTTCCTGGGGTCGCTGCCGGGAGGCTGGATCGCCGACCGGCTCATCGGCCAGCGCAACGCCGTCTTCTGGGGCGGCGTGATCATCATGATCGGCAATTTCATCCTGGCGATCCCGGCCACGCCCACCGTTTTCTACATCGGGCTCGCGGTCATCGTCGTGGGCGTGGGGCTCCTGAAGCCCAACATCTCCGCCATCGTCGGCATGCTCTACGAAGGGCAGCCGGGCGCGCGCCGCGACGCCGGGTTCTCGATCTTCTACATGGGCATCAACCTGGGCGCGCTGATCGCCCCCCTCATCGCGGGCACCGTGGGCGAGGCGTGGAACTGGCGGGGCGGGTTCTTCGTCGCGGGCCTGTTCATGGGCTTCGGCGTGCTGCAGTTCAAGCTCACCGAGCACCATCTCGGCGACGCGGGCGCCGCGCCCAAGGGCACGAGCGAACCCGAGCGGCGGCGCGGCTGGCGGCTCGTCGCCATCGGCGCCGCGGTAGTGCTCGTGGCGGCGCTGCTCATCTTCACGGGCGTGATTCCCGTCACCACGACGACGCTCGCGCAGGCCTTCGGCACGGGGATGATCGCGCTCGCGTTCGTCTTCTTCGGTTACGTGCTGCTCTTCGCGAAGCTCACCCCCGAGGAGCGCAAGCGGGTCGCCGTCATCGCGATCTTCTTCCTCTGCGCGGCCATCTTCTGGGCCGGCTTCGAGCAGCAGGCGACCACCTTCAACCTGTTCGCGCTCGATTACACGGACCGGTCGCTGCTCGGCGGCCTGTTCCCGGAGGGCGTCCACCCGGCCTCGTGGTATCAGTCCGCGAACCCCATCTTCGTGGTGCTGTTCGCGCCGTTCTTCGCGTGGATCTGGGTCTCGCTCGGCGCGCGCAACCTCGACCCGTCGGCGCCCGTGAAGTTCGGCCTGGGGCTGCTGCTGCTCGGTGCCGGGTTCTTCGTCATGGTGCTCGCGGCCCAGCTCGTCGTGCAGACCGGCAACGACGTGGCGCCCACGTGGCTGCTGCTCGCCTACCTGCTGCACACCTTCGGCGAGCTGTGCCTCTCGCCCGTGGGCCTGTCGAACGTCACCAAGCTCGCGCCGCCCCGCTTCGTGGGTCAGATGATGGGCACGTGGTTCCTCGGCTCCGCCGTGGGCAATCTCTTCGCGGGCCTGATCGGCGGGCACATCGGCGCGGCGGACGCGAGCGAGCTGCCCGGGCAGCTGCTGCAGATGACGCTGATCGGCGTCGCCGCCGGCGGCCTCATGCTGCTGCTCTCGCGGCCCATCAAGCGCTGGATGGGCGACGTCCGGTGAGGCGGCGCGGAGACCTCCGATGAGCACGGCTAGCCCGCTGCCGCCCCAGCTCACCGCGCGCGCCATCATCCTCGCGGTGGTGCTCGCCATGATCCTCGCCGCCGCGAACACGTACCTCGGCCTCTTCGCGGGCATGACCATCGCCTCGGCCATCCCCGCCGCGGTGGTATCGATGGCCGTGCTCCGCGTGCTCGGCGGAGGCGGCATCCTCGAGAACAACATCGTCCAGACCGGGGGCTCCGCGGGCGCGTCGCTCGCCTCCGGCGTGATCTTCACCGTCCCGGCGCTCGTGATCCTCGGGTTCTGGGACGACTTCGATTTCTGGTGGGTGCTCGCCATCGCGGGCTTAGGCGGCGTGCTGGGCGTTCTGTTCTCGGTGCCGCTGCGCCGCTCGCTCATCGTCGACCAGAAGCTCTCGTTCCCCGAGGGCAAGGCGGCCGCGGAGGTGCTCAAGACGGGCGAGAACCCGGCGCAGGGGGTGAAGATCCTGGGCGCCGCGGCCGTCGGCGGCGGGCTCGTCAAGCTCGCGGCCGGAAGCGGCCTGCGGCTCATCCCGGACACGGCGGCCGGAGCGGCCTACGTCGGTCAGTCCATCGCCTACCTCGGCACGAACCTCTCGCCGGCGCTGCTCGGCGTGGGCTACATCGTGGGGCTCAACATCGGCATCGTGGTGGTGAGCGGCGGCATCATCTCGTGGAACATCGCGATTCCGATCTACAGCGCCTTCTTTTTGGAGGGCAACCCGGAGCTCGCCGCCGCCGTCGCCGGCCTCGACGCGGAGAGCGCGGCCAATGCCATCTGGGGCTCGCAGATCCGCTACCTCGGCGTGGGCGCGATGCTCGTGGGCGGCATCTGGGCGCTCGTGAGCCTGCGCAAGTCGCTGCTCGCCGGCATCAAGAGCGGGCTCGCGGCCGCGCGCAGCGAGCGGGCGGGCACTGCGATCCCGCACACCGAGCGCGACCTGCCCATGAACGCCGTGCTGATCGGCATCGTGCTGTTCACGCTGCCGCTCCTGGTCCTCTACCAGAACATCGTGGGGACGCCGGCCGTGAGCGTGCCCATGACCCTCATCATGGTCGTGGCCGGCTTCCTGTTCTGCTCCGTGTCGGCGTACATGGCGGGGCTCGTCGGCACGTCCAACAACCCCGTGTCCGGCATCACCATCGGCACCATCCTGTTCTCCGCGCTCGTGCTGCTCGCGCTCATGGGACGGGAAGCCGAGCTCGGGCCGGTGGCGGCGATCATGATCGGCGCCGTGGTCTGCTGCGCCGCGTGCATCAGCGGCGACAACCTGCAGGACCTCAAGTGCGGCTACATCGTGGGCGCGACGCCGTGGCGGCAGCAGGTCATGCTCGCCATCGGTGCCGCGGCGAGCGCGCTGGTGATGGCGCCCGTGCTCAACCTGCTCGCGCAGGCGTACGGCATCGGCGTGCCCACCGAGGGGCACCCGAGCCCGCTGCCGGCCCCGCAGGCGACGCTCATGGCCTCCGTGTCGGAGGGTCTTTTCGGCGGCTCGCTGCCTTGGCCCACGATCGGCATCGGCGCGCTCATCGGCGCCGCGATCATCGCGGTGGACGAGACGCTCAAGGCGCGGGGCGCCGCGTTCCGGGCGCCCGTGCTGGCCGCGGCCGTGGGCATCTATCTGCCGCTCGAGCTGTCCGTGCCGATCTTCCTCGGCGGCCTGCTGGCCTGGTTCTGCGAGCGCACGCTCAAGGCGGGCGCGGCCCACGGCGTGGCGCCGAGCGCCGAGGACGCCGAGCGGCTCGGGCACCGCGGGATGCTGTTCGCCGCGGGCGTGATCACGGGCGAGGCGCTCATGGGCATCTTCATCGCGATCCCGATCGTCGCGGCCGGGCGCGCGGACGTGCTCGCGTTGCCGGAGGGCCTGCGCCTCGGCGAATCCGCCATCGGCGAGTGGCTCGGCCTCGCCGTGCTCGCGTTGCTTGCCTTCTGGCTCTACCGCACCGCCACGGGCGGCGGCGGACGCCCCACGGGCGCGGCCGCGCCGGCCGCGTCGCGCGCCGATCGTTGAGCGCCTCTAGCGCCTAAAGAGCAGATTCAGGACCAGGGTGAGGATCAGGCTCACCACGATCATCGACGTCAGCGGGAAGAAGATGCGCGTGTTGCCCCGCTCGATGTTGATGTCTCCCGGCAGCTTGCCGAACCACCCGAAGGCCCCGGGCGCGAAATATAGAATGAGACCGGCGGCCAGGAGCGCGATGCCGAGCAGGATCATCAGCTTCGCGGCCATGACTCGAGTATACGATCAATGAACGCACTCGAAAGCAAGCTGCCGAACGTCGGCACGACGATCTTCACCGTCATGACGCGGCTCGCCGAGCAGCACGGCGCGGTCAACCTGTCGCAAGGCTTCCCGGAGTTCCAGCCGCCCGAAGGACTGCTCGACCGGCTCCGCCACCACCTCGGCACGCGCTGTCATCAGTACCAGCCGATGCCGGGGGCCGTGCGGCTGCGCGAGGCCATCGCCGGCAAGCTCGCGGCGCTCTACGGCGTGCACGTGGACCCGGACTCCGCCATCACCATCACGAGCGGCGCCACCGAGGCGCTGTTCTGCGCCATCCAGGCGGTCGTCCGGCCGGGCGACGAGGTGATCATGTTCGACCCGGCCTACGACTCCTACGAGCCCTCCGTCCTGCTCGCGGGCGGGCACGCGACGCACGTGCCGCTGCTGCCGCCCGACTTCGCGTACGACTGGGACCGGCTCCGGGCGCGGGTGTCGGACCGTACGCGGCTCGTGATCGTGAACTCGCCGCACAACCCGAGCGGCAGGCTACTCACGCGCGCCGATCTCGACGAGCTCGCCGCGATCCTGCGCCCCTATGCCTGCTACGTGCTGAGCGACGAGGTGTACGAGCACGTGGTGTTCGACGGCGCCGAGCACGCCACGGTGCTCGCGCAACCGGAGCTCGCGGAGCGCAGCTTCGCGGTGTTCTCGTTCGGCAAGACGTATCACGCCACGGGCTGGAAGCTCGGGTACTGTGTGGCGCCGCGCGCGCTCACCGAGGAGCTGCGCCGCGTGCACCAGTACGTCACGTTCGCTTCCGCGGGACCGCTGCAGCTCGCGCTCGCGGACTTCCTCGCGGAGCATCCCGAGCACCACCTGGAGCTGCCGTCGTTCTACCAGCGCAAGCGCGACGAGTTCCTCGAGCTCCTGCGCGGCAGCCGGTTCCGGGCGACGCCCGCCGCCGGCACGTACTTCCAGCTCGCCGACTACGGCGAGATCTCGGACCTCGACGACGTCGAGTTCACGCGCTGGCTCACCATCGAGCACGGCGTCGCCGCCATTCCGATCTCGGTCTTCTACCGCGAGCCGCCGCCCGCGCGGCTCGTGCGCTTCTGCTTCGCGAAGGAGCGCCCCACGCTCGAGGCGGCCGCGGACCGGCTGAGGGCGCTATGACGGCGACGGCGCGCGTCCGGGCGGCACCGCCGCCGCGCCACGGGTAGCGGCGCGATGGCGGGCGCCGCGAGCCCCGTGCCGGCCGGGCAGGCGCGCCTCGTCCGTGCGGCCGGCGTCACCTCCGTGGCCGTGGCGGCCACGCTGATCGCGCTCAAGCTCTGGGGCGTGGCCGTCACGGGCTCCGTGGCGCTGCTCGGCTCGCTGGCCGACTCCCTGCTCGACCTGCTGGCGTCGCTGATCACGGTGCTCGCAGTGCGCGTGGCGCTCACGCCGGCCGACCGCGAGCACCGCTTCGGCCACGGCAAGTCGGAGGGCGTGGCGGGCATCGCGCAGGCGGTGATCGTGTCGCTGTCGGCCTTGTTCGTGGCCATCCGAGCCGTGCAGCGGCTCGTGTCCCCCGAGGTCGTGAGCGAGCCCGCGACGGGCTACGCCGTCATGATCGCGGCGCTCGCGCTCACGCTCGGCCTCACGGCGTTCCAGCGCTACGTCGTGCGGCGCACGGACTCGCTCGCGATCCGCGCCGACGCGGTGCACTATCAGGCCGACGTGCTCACCAACGTGGCCGTGCTCGCGGCGCTATACCTGAACGCGCAGCTCGGCTGGTACGTCGCGGACCCGTTGCTCGCGCTGCTGATCGTGGGCGTGATCCTCTGGAGCGTAATCGGCATCGCGAAGCGCTCGCTCGACGTGCTGCTCGATCGCGAGCTGCCGAACGAGGTGCGGCGCGAGATCCGCGCCATCGCGAGCCGCCACCCCGGCGTGCTCGGCGTGCACGACATCCGCACGCGCTCGGCCGGCATCGAGGAGTTCGTGCAGCTGCATCTCGAGCTCGACCCGACCCTGCCGCTCGTGGAGGCGCACCGCATCGCGGACGAGGTGGAGCAGGCGCTGCGGCAGGCGTTCCCGCGGGCCCAGGTGCTGATCCATACGGACCCGTACGGCGAGCCGGACGAGCGGGACCACTTTTGAAGAAGGGATCGCGGCTGGAAAGCCGCTCCCCACAGGCTCCGTTCGACGGCCAGGTGGGAGCGGCTTTCCAGCCGCGATCCTTCGGCTACGCGCCGTCGCGTTGCTCGGGCGTGTGCTCGGATTCCGCGAGGAAGTCGACCAGCGAGAGCAGGCGATCGTAGTCACCCGCCATCGTGGCGTTCGACGTGTACTTCCCGTTGACCACGATCGTGGGCACGCTGTCGATGCGATAGCGGCGGTTCAGCTCCTCCGCGCGCTGCAGGCCCTGATGGACCGCGTAGGAGTCGAACGCCTGCTCGAAGGTGGCGCGGTCCACGCCGAAGCGGCCGAAGAACTCGGCCAACCGCTCCTCGGTGTCGAGCGGGTTGTGTCGCTCGTGTATCTCACGGAAGAACTCGGCGTGCATCTCCTCGAGCTTGCCGAGCTCCTTGGCCGTGTAGAACGCCCGCGCGTGCAGCTGCAGCAGCGGGTTCCAGACGGCCGGGATGCGCACGAAGCTCACGTAGTGGGGCGTCGACGCCTGCCAGCGCTCGAGATACGGCTCGAACGCGTTGCAGTGCGGGCAGCCGTACCAGAACACCTCGGCCACTTCGACCTCGGTGGGGCTCGAGCTCGTGGGCTGGGTGGGGGCGAGGCGGCGGTAGTGGGCGTTCAGCACCCATTCCGCCGAGTCGGGGGCGTCCTCCGCCTCCGCGTCGGGCTCGGCTTCGAGCGTGGCCGACTGCGCCGCGCGGTCCGCGTCGTCGCCGGCGCGCTCCGCGGCGGGATCCGTGCCTTCGCAGGCGGCGAGGGCGGCGAGGGCGAGCAAGACGACGTAGCGGATCATGCGGTCCTCCCTCGCAGGGCGCCGCGGATCAGCGCAGCCCCTGCACGTAGCTCGCGAGCGCGCGGATCTCGTCGGGCAGCAGCATCTCCGAGACGTTGCGCATCATCTGATTCACGTCCGCGTCCGAGCGCCGCTCGCCCGCCGCGTACGCGTTGAGCTGCTTCGCGACGTAGGCGGCGTGCTGGCCGCTGATCTTGGGATACGCGGCGAGCGGGTTGCCCTGGCCGCGCGGCCCATGGCAGGCGATGCAGGCGGCGATGCCGCGCTCCGGAACGCCGCCGCGGTAGATCTGCTGGCCGAGGCTCACGAGCTCGGGATCTGCGCCGCGGGGCACCGGCTTCTGCGCCTCGAAGTAGGCCGCGAGGTCCAGCATGTCCTGCTCGGTGAGCGCCATCGCGAACGGCGTCATCTGCACGTCCGTGCGCTCGCCGCTCTGGAACGCCTTGAGCTGCTTGACGATGTAGCTCGCGTGCTGGCCGGCGAGGCTGGGCCACTCGGGCGTGACGCTGTTGCCGTCCACGCCGTGGCAGGCCGCGCAGGTCGATGCCTTCGTCTTGCCGGCCTCGATCGAGCCCGTCGCGGGAGGCGTGTCCGCGGTGGTTTGCGCCACCGCCGTGGCGCTCGCGCCGACCGCGATCGCGACGGCGAGCCAGTGACGCCAAAACCGGCCTCGCGGCCGGTTCCTGTGGAGTTCCGTTGAGATGTCCGCTGCTTGCACGCCGCGATCCGATCCGTCGACTGCCGAAACGGGCGCCGATTGTACACTAACGCTCCGTGCCGAAGCAGCGCGCCGCCGGGCAGTGAGCGCTCCGAAGTTCGTGAAAAGCGCCGCGAGCGCGAGCGATTTTCCCCGCGACGAGGGCCGCGAGGTCGCCTTCGTGGGCCGCTCGAACTCGGGCAAATCGAGCGCCATCAACGCGATCTTCGGTGCCCGCAAGCTCGCGCGAGTGAGCAAGACGCCCGGCCGCACGCAGCTCGTGAACTTCTTCGAGATCGCGCCGGGCAGGCGGATCGTGGACTTGCCGGGGTACGGCTACGCCCGGGTGACGCCCGACGTGCGGGAGCGCTGGCGCCGGCTGCTCGCGGCGTACTTCGAGGGACGGCGCTCGCTCGCCGGGCTACTGCTGACCGTGGACGTGCGCCGCGGGCTCGGGGAGCAGGACGAGCAGATGCTCGCCTGGGCCGAGCGGCTGGGGCTGCCGGTGGTGGCGCTGCTGACCAAGGCCGACAAGCTGCCCCGCGGGCAGGCGCTCGAGCGGCAGCGGGAGGCGGCCGCGCGGCTCGGCGGACCGGACAACGCCATCCTGTTCTCGGCCCTGCGGCGCGACGGCGTCGCGCAGGCGCGGGAACGGCTCGAAGGGTGGCTCGAGGAGAAAGAAGGCCCCGGGTGCGGGATTCAGGGGACACACCCGGGGCCTAGAGTCCCGGTGGGGTAACCGGGAAACAAGCCCGCTCAGGGAGGATAGCGGGGCCCCTTTGGGGGGCACGTCACGTTAGGCAGGGCGCTTTCGGGGAAGTTCCCCGGCCCGGGCCGCGTCAGTGCGCCTCGTCCCAGTTGGCGCCCACCCCCGTGTCCACCTTGAGGGGCACGGCGAGGTCCGCGGCGCCCTCCATGATCCGCCGGACGGCGTCCGCCACGCGCTCGGCGATGGGCTCCGCCACCTCGAGCACGAGCTCGTCGTGCACCTGCATGATGAGCCGGGCGTCCAGGCCGGCCTCCGCGAGGTGCGCGTCCACGGCGATCATGGCCCGTTTGATGATGTCCGCCGCGCTCCCCTGCATGGGGGCGTTGATCGCGCTGCGCTCGGCGTACTGGCGCCGCTGGGGGTTGCGGGAGTTGATCTCGGGCAGATAGAGCCTGCGCCCGAACACCGTGGAAACGTACCCGTCGGTGCGCGCCTGCTGGCGGGTCTCGTCCATGTAGCGCTTGACGCCCGGATACCGCTCGAAATAGCGGTCGACGTAGCGTTGCGCCTCGTGCCGGTCGATGCCGAGCTGCTTCGCCAGCCCGAAGGCCGACATGCCGTAGATCAGGCCGAAGTTGATGGCCTTCGCCTTGCGGCGCTGGTCCGCGGTCACGGCGTCGCGGGCCGTGCCGAAGACCTCGGCGGCCGTGGCCCTGTGGATGTCCTCCTGCGCGGCGAAGGCGGCGAGCAGCCCCTCGTCGCGGGACAGGTGCGCCATGATCCTCAGCTCGATCTGCGAGTAGTCAGCCGCCACGAGCCGGTAGCCCGGCGGCGCGACGAACGCCTGGCGGATGCGGCGGCCCTGCGGCGTGCGGATGGGGATGTTCTGCAGGTTCGGATCGGACGAGGACAGCCGGCCCGTGGCCGCGACCGCCTGGTGATACGTGGTGTGGACCCGCCCGGTGCGCGGATCCACCTCGCGGGGCAGCCGGTCCGTGTACGTCGACTTGAGCTTCGCGAGCGCGCGGTACTCGAGCACGAGCCGCGGCAGCGCGAAGCCGGCCGCCGCGAGCTGCTCGAGCACGTCCTCGGCCGTGGAGGGCTGGCCCTTCGGCGTCTTGCCGAGGATCGGCAGGTGGAGGCGCTCGTACAGCACCTCCTGGAGCTGCTTCGGCGAGCTCAGCATGAACGGCCCGCCGGCCTCGGCGTAGGCGGCGCGCTCGGTCGCGACCATCGCCTCGGCCAGCTCCTGGCTCTGGCGGCGCAGCATGTCGGCGTCGATGCGCACGCCCGCCTCCTCCATGCGGCGCAGCACGGGCACGAGCGGCCGCTCGATCTCCTCGTAGACGCGGGCGAGGTCGCCGGTCTGCCGCAGCCGCTCGCCGAGCACGGCGTGCAGCCGCAGCGCGCAGTCGGCGCGGCCCGCCGCGAAGCCCGAGGCGACCGCGACGTCCACCTCGTCGAGCGGCAGCTGCCGCGCCCCCTTGCCCGCCACGTCCTCGAGCTTCTGCAGGGGGACGTTCAGGTACTTGGCCGCGGTGAGCTCCACGTCGTGCCGCGTGGCCGTGGAGTCGAGCACGTACGACTCGAGGCCGGTGTCGTGCACGACGCCGCTCAGGCGAATGCCGCAGCCGCGCAGCACGTGGCCGTCGTACTTCGCACGGTGGCTGACCTTCGTGGCGCCGCCCTCGAGCCAGCCGCGCAGCCGCTCGAGCACGCGCTCCCGCGGGAGCTGCTCGGGCGCTCCGGGATAGCGGTGGCCCACGGGGATGTAAGCCGCCTCGCCCGGCGCCACCGCCACCGCGATGCCGACGAGCTCCGCGCGCATGTAGCCGTCGCCGCTGGTGGCGAGGTCGAAGGCGGCGACCTCGGCCGACTCGAGCCGCGCGAGCCACGCGTCGAGATCCGCGGCCGTGAGCACGGTGACGTAGCGCCGCTCGACGGCGGGCGGCGCCTCGGCGGCCGCCTCGCGGCCGCTCGGCGCGCCGAGCCGCTCCTCCAGCCGGCGCAGCAGCCGGCCGAACTCGAGCTCCGTCAGGAGCGCCGTGAGCCGCTCGCGCTCCGGCGGGCGGCGCGCGACCGCCTCGAGGCCGAACGGCAGCTCGAGGTCGCAGCGGATCGTCGCGAGCTCGCGGTTCAAGTCGAGCTCGTGCAGATGCGCGCGCAGGTTCTCGCCCACCTTGCCGGGGATCTCGTCGGCGTGCCGCTTGAGCGTCTCGAGGTCGCCGTACTGGCCGAGCCACTTGGCGGCCGTCTTCTGGCCCACCTTCGGCACGCCGGGGATGTTGTCCGACGTGTCGCCCACGAGCGCGAGGTAATCCGTGATCTGCTTGGGCGTCACGCCGAACTTCGCGCGCACGCCCTCGGCGTCGAGCGTGATGCCGTCCATGGTGTTCACCAGCACGATGCGCTCGTCGACGAGCTGGGCCATGTCCTTGTCGATCGTGGAGATCACGCAGGTGCGGCCCGCGTCGGCCGCCTGGCGCGCGAGCGTGCCGATCACGTCGTCGGCCTCCACGCCCTCGACGGACAGCACGGGGATGCCCATCGCGTCGATCGCTTCGCGCAGTGGCTCGATCTGCACGGCGAGGTCGTCCGGCATCGGCGCCCGGTTCGCCTTGTAGTCGGCATACAGGTCGTCGCGGAAGGTTCGTCCCGGGGCGTCGAACACCACCGCGACCTGCTCGGGCTCGTCGTAGTCGTCGAGGAGCTTGAGCAGCATGTTGAGCACGCCGTACACCGCGCCGGTGGGTCGGCCCTGGGCGGTGGTCAGGGGCGGCAGCGCGTGGAAGGCGCGGTAGAGGTACGAGGAGCCGTCGACGAGGACCAGCGGCTTAGCCGTCATCGCGCCCCTCGCGGTCGACGTCCTCCGCCTCGTCGCCGGGCTCGGTGGCGGCCGGATCCTCCGGGGAGCCCGGCAGGTACAGCGGCCCCTTCTGCCCGCAGCCCGCGAGGGCCGCGTACGCCGCGACCGCCAGCACGACCACCGCAACCTTCACGGTGGGAGCGGCTTTCCAGCCGCGATCTCTTCCTTCGGTGGCGCCGAACGATCGCGGCTGGAAAGCCGCTCCCACCGCCGAATCCCGTCGGCTGCGCTCTCCGGCGCGCAAGGTCCAGCCGACCCTCATCGCCGCTTCGCCGCGAGCTCCGCCGCGATGCGACGGTAGGCCTCGCGGAACGGGATGCCTTCCGAGAGCACGAGCGCGTTCGCCCGCTCCGCCGCGAAGAGCTCGTCGTCGAGCGTGATGTTCTCGCGCCGGAAGCGCACGCGCGGCAGCGCGTGCGCCATGATCGCGAGCACGTCGTCCGCGAGGTCGATGCTGCGGAAGAGCGGCGCCTTCAGCCGCTGCAGATCGCGGTGATAGCCGGACGTGAGCTTCGCGGCCACGTTGAGCGTCTCGACGAGCGCGCCGACCAGCGTGGCCTGCGCGCCGCGCACGAGCTCGAACACGTCGGGGTTGCGCTTCTGCGGCATGATGGACGACCCCGTGGTCATCTCCTGCGGCAGGTCGACGTAGGCGAACTCGCGCGTATAGAAGAGCAGGAGGTCGGAGCTCAACCGCCCGAGGTCGCCGGCCACGAGCGCGAGCTCGAAGATCAGGCTCGCCTCCGCCTTGCCGCGCGAGAGCTGGACGGCGGTGACGGGCTCCTGCACGCGCTTGAAGCCGAGCGCCGCGCGCGTCGCCTCGCGATCGAGCGGCAGGCCGGGCACGCCGTAGCCGGCGGCGGAGCCCAGCGGATTCGAGTCGCTGCGCTCGAGCACGCGCGTAAGGCCCGCGCGGTCGTCCTCGAGCTCGGCGGCGAAGCCGCGGGCCCAGAGCGCCACCGAGCTCGGCATGGCGGGCTGCATGTGGGTGTAGCCGGGCAGCGGGATGTCGCCCTGCTCGGCGGCGAGCGTCTCGAGCGCGGCGACCACCTCGCCCACGCGGCCCGCGAGGTGCCCGATCGCGTCGCGCAGGTAGAGCCTGAGCGCGGCGAGCACCTGGTCGTTGCGCGAGCGGCCGAGATGGATACGTTCGCCCGCCTTGCCGATGGCCGCGACGAGGCGCCGCTCGAGCGCGCCGTGCACGTCCTCGTCGGCGAGCTCGATGTGCCATTCGCCCCTGGCGTGCGCCTCGCCGAGCGCGGCGAGGCCCCGGCAGATCGCCTCGCAGTCCGCGGCCGACAGCAGCCCCTGCTTCGCGAGCATGCGCGCGTGCGCGCTCGACGCCCGCACGTCGTAGGGCACGAGCCGCTCGTCCAGCCGGTGGTCCTCGCCGGCCGTGAACTTCAGGATCCGCTCGTCGAGCGGCACGCCTTTGTCCCACAGCGTCATCGGCCGCTCAGCTCTGCTGCTCCTCGGGCGAGAGGTGTTTGATGTCGTCCACCACCAGCGTGCCGGTGCCCTCGTTGGTGAACACCTCGAGCAGGAGGCTGTCCGGCATGCTGTACGAGATCACGTGCACGCGCGGCACGCCGCCCGCGAGCGCCTGCTCGATGGCCGCGGCCTTCGGCAGCATGCCGCCCGCGATCTTGCCCTCTTGCTTGAGGCGCGCGAGCCCCGCGCGATCGATGTAGGAGATCAGCGAGCGGGGGTCCTCGAGCGACTCGAGGATACCCGGCACGCCGGTCGCGAGGATGAGCTTCTCGGCTTTCAGCGCGCAGGCGATGGCGGCGGCCACGGTGTCGGCGTTGATGTTGAGCAGCGTGCCTTCGTCGTCCGCGGACAGCGGGCTCACGATGGGCACGAGGTCGTTGTCGAGCTGCTGCGCGAGCAGGCTCGCGTCCACGCCCACGATGTCGCCCACGAACCCGTAGTCCACGGTGTCGCCGGACGCACGCGTCACGGGCGGGCGCTTGCGGGCCTTGATGAAGCCGCAGTCGACGCCCGAGAGCCCCAGCGCGGGCAGGCCGAGCGCGCGGGCGGCCGCCACGATCCGGGTGTTGATCTCGCCGTTCAGCACATAAGTGGACACGGCGAGCGTGTCGGCGTCGGTGACGCGCCGCCCGTCCACGAACGTGCTCGAGAGGCCCAGCCGCTTCGCGAGCTCTGTGGACTGCGGGCCGCCGCCGTGCACGAGCACCACGCGGATGCCCACCTGGTGCAGGATCGCGATCTGCTCCATGAAGGCGCGCGTGGTCTCGGGCGACACGAAGGCGTCGCCGCCGGCCTTCAGCACGAACACCTTGCGCTTGTACACGCGGATGTACGGCACCGCGTGCCGCAACGCGGTCACCACGATCGCGCGCTCGTTGCCGGTCAATCTCGCCATCGTCAACCCCGCAGCATCCGATAGAGCACGGCCATCTGCACGACCATGCGGTTGCGGGCTTCCTGGATCACGACGCTGCGCGGCCCGTCGAGGATGCGGTCCGTGACCACCACGCCGCGGCGCACCGGCAGGCAGTGCATGAACCGGCAGTCGGGGCGCGCGTTCTCGAACCAGGGCTCGTCCACGCACCACGACACGAGCGCCTCGCGCAGCCGCTGATCGGCGTGCGGGTCGCCGTAGTGGCGGGTGGACGACCACGACTTCGCGTAGATCACGTGGGCGCCCTCCATGGCCTCGCGCCGGTCGTCCGTCTCGGTCACGCTGCCGCCCGAGCGCTCCGCCGCGCGGCGCGCCTTCTCCATGATGGCGGGCGGCAGCTCGAACCCCTCGGGCCGCAGCACCGTCACTTGCATGCCGCGGGCGGCCGCCATGTGCACGGTGGCGGCGGGCACCGCGAGCGGCAGCGCCTTCGGGTGGTAGGCCCAGGACAGCACGAACTTGCCGTCCTTGGGGATGCCGAGGTCGTCCATCGTCTTCCAGTCGGCCAGGCTCTGGCACGGGTGGTTGATGGCCGACTCCATGTTGATCCACGGCTTGTCGGTCACGAGCGAGACGAGCTCGAGGAAGTCGCGATCGGCGAGGTCGTGCTCCAGGTTGCGGCGCTCGGCGAACATGCGCACGCCGATGGCGTCGCCGTAGGAGGCGATGACGGGCACCGCCTCGCGCACGTGCTCCGCCGCCACGCCGTCCATGACGATGCCGTGGCGCGACTCGAGGCCGTGGATCGACATCTCCGGCGAGATCACGAACGCGCCGCCCCCGAGCCGGGCCATCGCCGCCTGGAACGAGGCGAGCGTCCTGAGCGACGGCGAGAGGAACAGCAGCGACAGCACCTTGCCCTCGAGCGCGCGCGGCTCGGGGTGACGGTCCAGGCGCCCCGCGAGGTCGAGCAGCTCCGCGATTTCCTCCGGCGAGTGCTCGGCGAGGTCGTTAAGGCGTTTCATCTTCGATTTCTCCCAATGCCTCGGCCAGCCGAGCGACATGCTGCGGCTCGAGTATGAGGGGCGGCAGCAGGCGCAGCACGTGCGGGTCGGCGCTCGTGCCGGCCAGGATATCGCGCTCGAGCAGCGCGTCGCGCACGGCCGCCGCCCGCGGACCGGTGCGCAGCCCGAGCAGAAGACCCTGCCCCTGGATGCCCTTCACCGGGCCGACCACGCACGTCTCGCGAATGCGCGCCGAGACCTCGCGCACGCGCGGCAGGAAGTCCGGCTCCGACATGACCTCGATGACCGCCTTGATCGCCGCGCAGGCGAGCGGCCCGCCGCCGAACGTCGTGCCGAGCGAGCCGGGCTTCTGCTCCGCGGCGAGCTCCGGCGTCATGAGCACGGCCGCGCAGGGGAACCCGCCGCCGAGCCCCTTGGCGACGGTGAGCACGTCCGGACGGATGCCGTAGAGCTGCGCCGCGAACGGCTCGCCCATGCGGCCCATGCCGGTCTGCACCTCGTCGAGGATCAGCAGCGCGCCCACGCGGTCGCAGGCCGCGCGCGCCGCCGCGAGGAACTCGGGCGCGAGGTCGAAGGCCCCGGCGAGGCCCTGCACGGGCTCGACGATGAAGCCGGCCGTGTCGGAATCGACGGCCGCGTTCAGCGCCGCCACGTCGTTGCGCGGCACGAACGTCACGTCGAACGGCTTGCGGGGGTAGCCGTACCAGGAGGCGTTCCACGTGGCCGCGCCGGCCGCTGCCGTGCGGCCGTGGAAGCCGTGCTCGACGGCCACGATCTTGCTGCGGCCCGTGGTCCGGAGCGCGAGGCGCAGCGCGTTGTCGTTCGCCTCCGCGCCGCTGTTCAGGAACAGCACGCGCCCCACGCCCGGCGGCGCGAAATCGGCCAGCATCTGCGCGGCCTCGTCCCGCACGCGCAGCGCCACCGCGTTGCTCTGGAAGTAGAGGTCGTGCGCCTGGGCGGCGAGCGCCTGGACGAGCTTCGGATGGTCGTAGCCGAGCGCGGCCACCGCGTGCCCGCCGTAGAAGTCGAGCACGCGCCGCCCCGCCTCGTCCTCGAGGTACACGCCCCGGCCGCGCACGGCCGTGAACGGCAGCAACGGATACACCTCGTCGAGATACGCGCCGCGCGCGCGGACCTGCGTGTCCATCAGCACCATCCCGGGGGCGCCGTCGTGAGCCCCATGTCCTCCGGCCAGCCGAGCAGCCGGTTCAGCCATTGAATGCAGCCGCCGGCCGCGCCCTTGACGAGGTTGTCCAGCACCGAGCACACGACGATCGAGTCGCCGTCCACGGCCACGCCGAGCGCGGCGTAGTTGCTGGCCACGACGTCCTTGAGCCGCGGCGGCGCGGCCTCCACGCGCACGAAGCGTGCGTCCCGATAGAACTCGGCGAGCGCCTCGCGCACGTCGCCCTCCGTGACCCGCGTGCGCTGGCGCGCGAAGACGGTGGCGTGGATGCCGCGGGCGAACGGCCCCGAGTGCGGCACGAAGTGCAGCCCCACCTCGCGGCCGGTCGCGGCCTGCACCAGCGCGCGCACCTCCGGGCCGTGGCGGTGCTTGAGCGCCTGATAGGCGAACAGGTTGTTGGCCCGGAACGGGTGATGGGTCGTGTCGCGCGGCGAGCGCCCGGCGCCCGTGCTGCCCGTCACCGCGCTCACGAAGAACTCGTCCTCCGCGAGGCCCGCGGCCACGAGCGGCACGATGGCGAGCAGCATCGTGGTCACGAAGCAGCCGGGGTGCGCGGCGTGCGGCGTGTCGATCCTCGCGAGGTGCTCCGGCACGGCGCAGGTGAACTGCCTCAGGAGCTCCGGCTGCGGGTGCGGATGACCGTAGACCGCGGCGAACGCCGCGGGGTCGACGAAGCGGAAGTCGGCGGAGGCGTCCACGGCCGTGACCCGCACGCCCGCGGCCGCGGCCGCGTCGAGCACCTGCGCGATCAGGTTAGCCGCCGCGCCGTGCGGCGCGCCGGACAGGAGCGCCCAGGCGGGCGCGGAGCCCAAGCGCGCCAGCGCGTCGTCGAGGCTCGAGAACACGGCGTCCGGATACGACGCGGCGAGGTGGCTGAAGGCGGCGCCGAGCGGCTCGCCCACCTGGCTCGTCGAGACCGCCGCGCCGAGCGAGAGCCGCGGATGCGCGTGCACGAGGCGCAGCAGCTCGCCGGCGACGTAGCCCGAGCCGCCGAGCACGATGGCGGGCAACGGCGCGCTCATGCGTGCGCCTGCGCCGCGCGACGCTCGCCGAGCCCGATGGCGCGCTGCAGCAAGTCGCCGAGCTCCCCGCCGTTCGAGAGCGCGTTGATGGCGGGGACCTTGGCGCGCTCGTGGATGATGTCGATGCCCACCTGGTTGTCGGTGGCGGGACCGGTGATGACCGTGGGCTCGATCTGGAACTCCTCGCGCAGGAGCTGCGCGCCGCCCCAGGCGCCCACGGGATCGTTCGCGCAGAGCACCACGGCCGTGAGCAGCTTGCGGATGTCGGCGTCGCGCAGGATGGCCTCCACGCCGTAGGCGCCGAGCAGCCCGTCGCCGAGCTCGAACACGATGACGTCGGGCTTCTCGCGCGCGAGCTGCGCGAGCAGGTTGCGGGCGAGCAGCGGCGCGTTCGCCGACGTGGTGGCGACGATCCCTAGGTCCGTGAAGATGGCCGTGTTGCGCGCGCCCGCGTCCTCCATCGCGAGAATATCGCGCCGCAGCGCGACGCCGGTGGCCTTGAAGGCGTCCACGACGAGCCCGTTGTGGCGGAAGCGGCTGATGACGGCGCACGCGGCCGCCGTCTTGCCCGAGTTCATGCACGTGCCGGCGAGCGCGACCACCGGGATGCCGTCGACGCTCAAGCTCGGCACGTCGCGCAGCGGCTGGCTCGACACGCGCGCCGGCACGCCCACGCGCTCGCCGAGGTACGGGAAGTCGAGCACGACGCCGAGCACGCGGCAGTCGAACGGCTCGCCGTAGGACGGGTTGATGGAATCGCAGATGCCCATCACGCCGCCGAGGTTCAGGATCTGCACGGTATCGCCCGGGGCGAGCTTCTCCGGCAGGTGACCCGAGTAGCCGAAGAGCGCCTTGCGGTGCCCCAGCGCGCCCACGACGACGTCGCCGCGCTTCACCTCGGCCATGCGGCCGCTCGTGAGCTCGAGCGTGTTGTAGCGCGACTTGTTGTTCAGCACCTCCACCGCGATCAGCACGCCTTCCTCGCAGGGGATGTCGGCGCTCACGCGGATCTCGTGGCTCAAGTCGGCGCCCAGCGCCACCGACGCGATCTTGTCGACGAATACGGGACGCACGTCAGCCTCCTCCGGCACGCGTGTACAGCATGCCCGGCAACGCCAAGAGCTTCGAGAACCCGAGCGCGTCCGCCGCCGTCCACTCGCCGGCGGACTCGCCGTACTTGCCGCGCGTGGCCGCGAGCAGCGAGTGCGGCGACGTCACGCCCAGCACGAACAGGCTGCCCGGGCGCAGCTGACACCGTACCGTGCCCGTCACGCGCGTCTGCGAGGACGCGAGCAACGCTTCGATGTCGCGGCACACCGGGTCCAGGTGGCGGCCCTCGTGCACGAGGTCGCCGTAGATCAGGCCGAGCGGCTCCTTGACGCGCGCCTGGGCGGCCGTGAGCACGAGCTTCTCGAGCTCGCGATGCGCGGTGATCAGGATCTCCGCGGCCGGCGCCTCGAAGGCCACGCGGCCCTTGGTGCCGATGATGGTGTCGCCCAGGTGGATGCCGCGGCCGATGCCGTAGCGGCCGCCGATCTGCTCGAGCCGCTCGATCAGCGCAACGGGATCGAGCGCCTCGCCGTCCAGGGCCACCGGCACGCCGCGGCGGAACTCGACGGTGAGCTCGCGGAACGGCGCGGGCTTCTCGAGCGCGCCGGCCGACAGCACCCAGGCGGACTCGGGGATCGAGTCGCGCGAGTCGAGCGTCTCGGTGCCCCCGATCGTGACGCCCCAGAGGCCGCGGTTGATCGAGTAGGCCGAGCCGCGCACCGGCACGGGCAGGCCGCGCTGCTCGAGGTAGGCCACCTGCTCCGGGCGCTTGAAGGCGTGATCGCGCACCGGCGCGAGCACCTCGAGCGACGGCGCGAGCGTCCGGAGCACGATCTCGAAGCGCACCTGATCGTTGCCGGCCGCCGTGCAGCCGTGCGCCACGCTCGTGGCGCCCAGCTCGGCGGCGACCTGCGCGAGGTACTTCGCCTGCAGGCCGCGCTCGGCGCCCACGCAGAGCGGGTACATCTGGCCGCGGCGCACGTTGCCCATGATCAGGTACTTGATCACCTGCTCGAAGAACTCGGCGCGCGCCTCGATGAGCACGTGGCGCGCGGCGCCGAGCGCGAGCGCGCGCCGCTCGAGCTCCTCTGCGGCCGCGGCGTCGAGACCGCCCGTGTTCACGGTGACCGTGACGACCGGCCGGCCGTAGGTTTCCGCGAGCCAGGGAATGCAGAAAGAGGTATCGAGCCCGCCCGAGAAGGCGAGCACGATGGGGTTGTCGCCGGACGTCATGGGGTCACCTGCTTGAAGGCCTGACGGAGCCGCGCGCGGAGCCTGCGCTGCTGCGCCGAGCCCTGCGTGGCGATGAAGATCGTGTCGTCGCCCGAGACCGTGCCCACCACCTCCGGCCAGGCGATGCGGTCGATGGTCACGGCCACGCGCTGGGCCGCGCCCACCGCCGTGATCACCACGAGCAGATTCGGTCCCGCCGTGCGGATGTCGCGCACCACGTCAGCCAGAGCGGCCAGCGCCTCCACGTTGCTCTGCTCGCTCGGCTTGGGCAAGCTGTAGCCGGTCTTCAGCTTGGCGGCCCCCAAGTCCCGCAGATCGCGGCTCACGCTCGATTGCGTGGCGGGGAATCCCGCGGCGCGCAGCAGCTCGACCAGCTCCGACTGGCGATTGATCGAATGCTCCTGCAGGAGCCGGGCGATGACGCGGCGGCGTTCGCGTTGCTCGACGGCGGCGCTCGGCATGGGGCGGGGGTCCGGGCTGATGAATAAATTTGCGCATAATAGGCCTATTATGCGCAAAGTCAATAGCCGCCTTCGAGGAGCGTCGTGCAGCGTCTCCAAACCATCGAACACGACCCCGGCGTCACGCCGTCGCTGACCGTGATCTGGCTCCACGGCCTGGGCGCCGACGGGCACGACTTCGAGCCGCTCGTGCCGGAGCTCGCGCTCTCGACGCCCGTGCGGTTCGTGTTCCCGCATGCGCCCGTGCGGCCCGTGACCATCAACGGCGGCCTGCGCATGCGCGCGTGGTACGACATCCTCGGGCTGCACCCCGGCGCGCCGCAAGACGCGGCCGGGATCCGCGAGAGCGCCGCGCTCGTCGGCGCGCTCATCGACGCGGAGATCGCCCGCGGCACGCCGTCCGCGCGCCTCGTGCTCGCGGGCTTCTCGCAGGGCGGCGCCATCGCGCTGCACACGGGGCTGCGTGAGTCTCGCCGCCTCGCGGGCGTGCTGGCGCTCTCCACGTACCTGCCCCTCGCGGACACGGTCGCCGAGGAACGCAGCGCCGCGAACGCGGGCCTCGAGATCATGATGGCGCACGGCCTCGACGATCCGGTGATCCCGCTCGGCATGGGCGAGGCGTCGCGCGATGCGCTGCGCGCGCTCGGCTACGAGGTGCAATGGTTCGCGTACCCGATGGGCCACAGCGTGTGCCCGCAGGAGGTGGGCGACATCCGCGCGTGGCTCGAGGCGCGGGCCCGGGCGGCGGCCTAGCGGACAGGGTCTCGCGCCGGCCGGCCCGGCCTCAGGCTTCGATCTCGAACGAGTGGTGCGACTCGCCGGTCGGGACGCCGTTCGGGCCGAACCGCCGCTCGGTGAACGACAGCCGGCCGTCCGCGTCGAGCAGGATCACGGCCGACGAGCGCGTGCCGTACTCCCCGCCCTCCACGAACACCGACGACTCGTGGCCGTTCGGATCGCGGATGGCGAGCAGCTCGAACAGGGCCTCCGTCGGATCGTCGCGCTCGAGCGCCCTGCGCAACCCCTCGCGCGCGGTGCCGAGCTTCGGCCAGTCGGAGCGCAGCGTCGCGTTGGACAGCGCGTGGATGCCGGCGGGCAGGATCTCGGTCGGGGCACGATTGCTCGTGTAGACGAGATCGCGGCCGTCGAAGAGCACGAGGTTGAAGGGGCCGTACTGGTCGAGGGACGGCGCCAGGGCCTCGGCGAAGCCGAGGGCGTTCTCCGCGCCCGCGAGGTAGTCGGCCACGAGCCTGCCGCGCGATCGCGCCCCGGGCCACCCGCCGTCCTCGCGGACGTTGGTCACGGCCGCGAGCCGGCCCCGGCGGTCCACGGCGAGCCAGCTGCCGCTCGCCACGAGGTCGCGCCCGCCGAAGATCGCGTGGTCGTGCCACCAGTAGATCGCGAGCGACGGCCGGTCGTGGCGCTCGTCACGATTCGCCGCCACCACGAGCGGGTAGCGATCCGACACGCGATGCGCGATGGCGAGCAGGCACATGAGCCGTCAGCCCGCGGCCACCAACGGCAGCGCCGCCGACCCCGTCCGCGCGAACAGCAGGCATGCCGGGCACGCGGAGCGCGGCAGCGACAGCAGATCGAAGACATAGCAGACGCTGCAGGTGTCGCAGTGCGCGATGCCGAGCTCGTCCCCGCGGCGCATGCTCACGAGCAGGTTCCAGCCCCACTCGAACGACAGCGAGCCGTGCGGCACGAGCGCGTCGTACGTCTCGAAGCAATCGCAGAAGCGGTGCCCGAGGTCGACGTTGCCGCGCAGGGCCGGACCGGGGGGATTCTCGAGCGACAGCAGGCCGTTCGCCAGCAGCAGGTTCGCGAAGACGCCGGATTCGAGCGCGCGCAGCGGCGTGCGCACGAGCGGCGCGATGCGGGTGGGCGAGCGACCGCGGCGGCGCCGCACGGGGCGGTCCGAGTGCTTGAAGTAGGTCGTGTAGAGCTTGCGGATGCGGTCGTCGGAGAGGCCCGTCCAGTAGCGGATCGTGCCGGTGCGCGCTTCGTGCTCGATCATCCGCATGGCCAGCTCGAACTTCGCCTTCTCCCCCCGATAGCGGTCGTCGGTGGCGCGCATGGTGACCTTTCCCCCCAATTCCTGGACATTTGACCTTAGTCTACATTTACCACTAATGGTATTTTAGGACCATATATGGCAGCTGCTGGCAGAAAGGACCCGCAAAAGGCCATGTCGGACACGCGCCGTTTCGAGCCCCTCGAGCAGGTCTACGCGCTGAACCGGCTGTTCCTCGACTACCTCCAAACGAGCGCTCGCAACGGCGGCGATTGCCTGGGGCTGCCGCAGCCGGCCCGCGCGCCGCTGCTCGCCGCATCCGATTCGGTGCTCGAGAGCGTGGCGGAGTTCCCCCGCGCCCTGTTCGCGCTGCGGCTCGCCGATCCACCGGCGCCCGGCGGCGGTCTTCGTTTGCCCACCACCGCCCAGGAGAGCGCCCGCCAGGCGCTCGACATCACGATCCTGCTCTGCGCCTGGCACCTGAGCCGCCATCACGTGGGGCAGGCGCGCTTCCTGCTCGGGCTCGACTCCCGCTCCATCCAGCAGCTGCGGCACCTGCGGCTCGCCGATCTCCCACGGTACGCCGGCACGCCCGAGCTCCTGGCCTGCGCGCTCGCGCACTGCGCGTGGCTCTGGGTGGAGCTCTTCAAGCCCTTGCCGCCGGAGGCGCGCCGACGGCTCGCCCTCGTGGCGCTGCAGCCCGCCGTGGCGGCTCGCCGCAAGGCCGCGCGCGTCTGAACGCGCCCGGCCCCCGATCACCGATCCATTACAATGGGCGGCCCCGGGACGATAGCGTCCCTCACTGCTCATGAACGCCCTCGAAATCCACGACTTACGCAAGGTTTACCCGAGCGGCGTCGAGGCCCTGAAGGGCATCGACCTGACGGTGCGGCAAGGCGACTTCTTCGCGCTGCTCGGACCCAACGGCGCCGGCAAGACGACGGCGATCGGCATCATCACTTCGCTCGTCACCAAAACGAGCGGGACGGTACGCGTCTTCGGCTACGACCTCGACAAGCAGCGCGAGCGCGTCAAGGCCTGCATCGGCGTGGTGCCGCAGGAGGTGAACCTCAACATGTTCGAGCGCAACTTCGACACGCTCGTGAACCAGGCCGGCTACTACGGCGTGCCGCCGCGCGTGGCCCGGCAGCGCGCCGAGAAGTACCTCAAGGCGCTGCATCTCTGGGACCGGCGCAACGACGTGGCCCGGTCGCTCTCCGGCGGCATGAAGCGGCGGCTCATGATCGCCCGCGCCCTCGTGCACGAGCCGCGGCTGCTGATCCTCGACGAGCCGACGGCCGGCGTGGACATCGAGATCCGCCGCTCCATGTGGGACTTCATGCGGGAGATCAACGCCTCCGGCGTGACCATCATCCTCACCACCCACTATCTCGAGGAGGCGGAGAGCCTCTGCCGCAACATCGCCATCATCGACGAGGGCCGGATCATCGAGAACGACACCATGGTCAACGTGATCAACAAGCTCCAGCGCGAGGCCTTCGTGCTGACGCTCCGCGACCCCGTGCAGGAGGCGCCCGTGCTCGACGGCTACCCCGTGCGGCTGCGCAACGAGCACGAGATCGAGATCGAGGTGGCCAAGGGGCAGGGGTTGAACCGGGTGTTCGAGGAGCTTTCGGCCCAGTCGTTGCACGTCTCGAGCATGCGCACCAAGACCAACCGGCTCGAGGAGCTCTTCATCCGCCTCGTGGAGAACCGCGACGGAGGGCAGGTGTCGTGAGCGAGGCGGCGGCGGGCGTTCCGCTCGAGCGCAACGGGCACGACGCGGCCCAGCGGAGCCAGCTCGCGGTGAACGCGATCGGGCTCGTGACGATCGTCCGCAAGGAGGTGCGCCGGGTGCTGCGCATCTGGATCCAGACGATCGTGCCGCCGGCCATCACCATGACGCTCTACTTCATCATCTTCGGCCGGCTGATCGGCGAGCGGATCGGCGACATGGACGGGGTGCCGTACATCACCTTCATCGCGCCCGGCCTGATCATGATGCAGGTCATCACCAACTCGTTCGGCAACGTGGTCTCGTCGTTCTTCTCGAGCAAGCTGATGCTGCATCTCGAGGAGATGCTCGTGGCGCCGCTCTCCTACGCGACCATCGTGCTCGGCTTCGTCATCGGCGGGGTGGTGCGCGGATTGCTGGTGGCGGCGCTCGTGACCGCGGTGGCGCTGTTCTTCACCGACCTGCGCATCGAGCACCCCTTCGTGACGTTCTCGACGATCCTCATGACGGCGGCGCTGTTCTCGCTCGCGGGGCTCATGAACGCGATCTTCGCGAAGAGCTTCGACGACATCTCGATCGTGCCGACGTTCGTGCTCGCGCCGCTCACCTACCTAGGGGGCGTGTTCTTCTCGATCGAGCTGCTGTCGCCGGCGTGGCAGACGGTGGCGATGGCGAACCCGATCCTGTACATGGTGAACGCGTTCCGCTACGGCATGCTCGGCACGTCCGACATCCCCCTCGGCGCGGCCTACGCGCTCATGGGCGGGCTGCTCGTGGCGTTCTTCGTCGCGGTGCTGGTCCTGCTCAAGCGCGGCACCGGCATCCGGTCCTGAGCCCGCGCCGCCGGGGGCGGCGGGCGCCCGTCACTCCTGCGTCAGCAGGAAGTCCGTGCGGTCGTGGCGAAGCACGACGCCGCGGGGCTGGATGGCGACGACCTCCGGGCCTTCGCTCAGGGTGTCGCCCTCGCGGTACATCTTGCCGTTGATGAAGACGTAGCGGTTCGTGTCGCTGTAGGCGTGCAGCTCGAGCCTGAGCTCGGGCAGCGTCACGCCGCGCGCCCGAAGCTCAGCGGCGCTCGGCAGCGGGCCTTCGATGCGGACGGGCGGAGGAGACTGCCGCTCCTCCGCCGGCGCCGGCCGCGGCGTGGGCCGCGCCGCCGCGGCGGCCGTGCGCAGTGGCGAGGGGGCCGGCGGTGGCGCGAGGCGCGCGGCGGGCGGCCGGGTCGGCTCGGGGATCGGCGCCGCCTGCGTCTGCCCCGGTGCGGGCGTCTCGGCGAGCGCGGGGCCTGCGGCCGGCCGCGCCGGCCGCGCGAGCCACCACGCGCCGGCCATCGCGACGACGCTCGCGCCGAGCAGCGCGATCACCGCGACCGCCCACCCGGGTAGGCTCTGCCGCGGCACGGCGAGCGGCGCATGGGCGATGCCGGGAACGGCGGTGCGTTGCCGCTCGCTTTCCGATTTGCGCAGCGCGTCGAGGATGAACGACACGACTAGTGATTCCGGACGAGAGACGGCGTGCCGGGATCGGCCAAATCCGCCAACAGGGCGATGTGCGTGCGGGCGCCCACGATGCCGTCCACGGTGAGCATGCGCTGCCGCTGGTAGGCGCGCACGTAGGACTCGAGCTCCGCGTCGTAGACGGGCGACTCCTCGTTCGGCAGGGGCTCGCCGCGGATGCGTCCGAGGCTCTCCCGGAGCCAGATGACCCCTTCGTCCCGCATCCCGGGCCGGAGCTCGTCGCCCTGCCGCGTGGCCGGCCGCCACAGCAGCAGATGATCGCCGTACCAGTACTGGGTGAGCTCGGCGACGTCGATGCGGTACGACTCGCCGCCCGCGAGGAGCTCGGCGGTGTCGTAGTCGAGCGCGCCGATCACGACGGGATACGTGCGTCCTCCGGCGTCTCTGAGCGTGAGCGCGGCAGGCAGGTTCATGCGGCGCAGCTCGGCGATCGAGCCGTGCTCCTGGAACAGGCACCGGAGCCCTTGCGCCACGGCCTGCGCGCAGGGCTCGCCCGCGCCCTCCTCGTAGGTGGCGCCCCAGAGCGCGAGCAGCTCCGCGAGCGCGCCGTTCACGTCGGTGGGCAGCGCCCCTTGCGCGAGGAGCTCTCCGAGCCGCGCGACGGGCGGCGCCGGGTCCTCGGCGCGCGCGGGCGCGTCCGCGGGCGGCGCGGACGTCGCGGGAACGGCGGACGACGCCGTGGTGGCGACGGCCGCCGCGACGCCCACCGGGCCGCCCGAAGCGACGGGCGACGACGGGCGCAGCGGCACGGCCGCCGCGCGCGACGCGGCCGCGTCCGGGACGGCGACGAGGTCGGCGCGGCGCTGCTCCGCGCTGTGCCAGAGGTTCGTGGTGGCGAGCGCGAAGCTCCCGAGGCCCACGCCGACCGCCGCCCACGGCCACCACCGACCCGCCGGACGGTGATCGCCGAACACCTCGGCGGCCGCGCGCCGCACGAGATCGGCGTCGACCTTGGGCCGCTCGCGCGTGTAGGCCGCGAGCAGCGCGCGGTCGGCGATCACGTTGATCAGACGCGGGATGCCGCGCGAGCGCCGGTAGAGCACCCGCATCGCGGCGGGCGTGAACACGTCGCCCTGCGCGCCGGCCACCCGCATGCGGTGGCGCACGTAGGCCGCGGTGTCCTCCTTGCCGAGCGGCTCCAGGTGATAGCGCCCGGTGATGCGCTGCGCGATCTGGCGCATGTCGCGCCGCTGCAGCAGGTCGCGGAGCTCCGGCTGGCCGATCAGGATGATCTGCAGGAGCTTCTGCGTCGGCGTCTCGAGGTTCGTGAGCAGCCGCACCTGCTCGAGCAGCTCGGGCGAGAGCGTCTGCGCCTCGTCCACGATGAGCACCACCCGGCGGCCGAGCGCATGCAGGCGCAGCAGCTCCGCGTTCAGCGCGTCGATCAGCGCTTTCACGGAGCCGTCCGCGGGCGGCGTGATGCGCAGCTCCGTGCAGATGCCTTCCAGGAACTCGCGCGTGGTGAGCTGCGGATTCAGGATCAGCGCGATCTCGGCCTTCTCGGGCAGCTGCTCCAGCAGGCTCCGGATCAGCGTGGTCTTGCCGGTGCCGACCTCGCCGGTGAGCTGGATGAAGCCGCCGCTCTCCGAGACGCCGTAGATCAGATGCGCGAGCGCGTCCGCATGACGCCGGCTCATGTAGAGATAGCGCGGATCCGGCGTGATGGAGAACGGCTTCTCGTTCAGCCCGAAGAATTCGGTGTACACGGCGGCACCCGCTCCGTCAGCGGATCATTGCACCTCGATGGTCACGGGCGCGGACAGCACGGGCGGATCGTGCGGCACGTGCAGGTGATCGCCGAGCAGCAGCCGCAACGTGTGCCGGCCCGGCTCGAGCGTGAGCTCCGTTTCGGTCTGCCCGGCGCCGAAGTGCACGTGCTGCGCGTCGGCCGGGATCGGCTGGTCGAGCGGCGGCACGTCGACGTCGATGAGCAAATGGTGGTGGCCCGCGTCGGCGCGCTCGATGCCTGCGGGCACGACGCCCATGCCTTTCAAGCCGAACACCACCCGCACCGGATTCGTCACCACCGCGCCGTCGGCCGGCTCGATGATGTACGCCATGGCGCCTTCGGGCGCGGGCCGGCGCGTGACCTCGGGCGCCGGCGCGGCCGAGGAGGTCTCAGCGGCTTGCGGACGGCCGTCCGTGGGCGGGGCGGCGGGCCTTTCGGGGGCCTGCTCGCTGCAGGCGGCGAGCCCGACTGCAACGAGGCCGAGCAGCATGCGCGTGGGCATACGGACGTCTCCTCGTGAGGTCGTTACCGGCTTGTTCGCCGGCCCGCACTTTAACATAGGCTGGCCGCGCGAGTTCGCTGTCCGGCAGCCGCGCGCGGCTCACCGCGCCTAAGTCTCGGACGCTTCCTCGGGAACCGGAGCGTACTGTTCGTCGGCCGCGGCGGGCTCGGGCGCGGGCGCCGCGGCCGCGCGCACTCGCCGCAGATCGGCCGGGTCGAAGTCGTCCACGCCCGTGAGGGCGAGCACGGTGGCGTCGAACGCCCGCACGGCCGCCGCCTCCGCGGCGCTCAGGATGCCCTTGCGCTCCGCCTCGTCGATCTGGCCGGGCGCGTCCTCGCGCGTGATCGTGCCGGCGCGCCGCGCATCGAACACCTTGCGCTCGAGGGGTTTGATCTCCTCGGCCTGCTCGAGCGCCTGCTGCAGCAGGCCGATGGGGTTGCCGGGCTCGCGCGCCTTGTAGATGCAGTCGGCGAGCCGCTCGCGCACGGCCGTGGGGCTCATCATGAGCTCCGCGATCTGCTGGCAGAGTTCGTCGGAAGGCGCGGAATAGGTGCGGCCGCGGGGAAAGATCGCGAACCGCAGCAACGCCGCGACGAAGCGGTTCGGGAAGTTGCGCAGCAGCCCGTGCAGCTGCTCCTGCGTGCGGTAGAGCAGCGTGCGGCACGCCCATTCGACGAGCGGGAAGTCCTCCTCGGGCTCGCCCTCGTCGCGGTAGTGCTTGAGCACCATGGACGTGAGGTAGAGATAGCTCAGCACGTCGCCGAGCCGCGCGGACAGGAGCTCCTTGCGCTTGAGCTCGCCGCCGAGCGTGAGCATGGCCGCATCCGCCGCGAGCGCGAACGAGGCGCTGTAGCGGTTCACGTGCTGATAGAAACGGCGCGCGCGGCCGGTGGCGGGCACGTCGGTGAAGCGCGCGAGCGTGAGCGCCATCACCAGCGAGCGCGCGGCGTTCGACAGCGCGTAGCCCAGGTGCTTGAACACCAGCCGGTCGAACGCGACGAGCCCGCGCTCCTCGTCCGAATCGCGCGCGGCTTCCATCTCCGCGCGCACGAACGGATGGCAGCGCACCGCGCCCTGGCCGAAGATGATGAGGTTGCGCGTGAGGATGTTCGCGCCTTCCACGGTGATGGCGATCGGCACGGACTCGTAGTGGCGCGCGAGATAGTTCTTCGGCCCCAGCATGATCGCCTTGCCGCCGTGCACGTCCATCGCGTCGTTCGCGATCTGCCGGCCCATCTCCGTGTTGTGGTACTTCAGGATGGCCGACGGCACGGCCGGCTTCTCGCCGGCGTTGAGCGCGGCGCACGTCTGCCGCGAGGCGGCCTTCATGGTGTAGGCGAGCCCGGCCATGCGGGCGAGCACCTCGCCCACGCCGTGGAACTTGCCGATGGGCAGGCCGAACTGGCGGCGGATGCGGCAGTAGGCGCCGGAGGCGTACACGGCCGCGAGCGCGCCGCCGAGCGCGTTGCTCGGCAGCACGATGCCGCGCCCCACAGACAGGAGCTGCACCAGCATGCGCCAGCCCTGCCCCGCCATCTCGGGCCCGCCGATGATCGCGTCGAGCGGCACGAACACGTCCTTGCCGCGCGTGGGGCCGTTCTGGAACGGGATGTTGATCGGGAAGTGGCGCCGGCCGATCTCGACGCCGGGCAGGTTCGTCGGAATGAGCGCCGCGGTGATGCCGTACTCGTCGCGATCGCCGATCAGGTGATCGGGATCGTAGAGCTTGAACGCGAGGCCGAGCACGGTGGCGATGGGCGCGAGCGTGATGTAGCGCTTGTCCCAGTTGAGCCTTATGCCGATGATTTCCTCGCCTTCGTACACGCCGCGGCAGACCACGCCGGTGTCGACGATAGCCGTGGCATCGGAGCCCGCGCGCGGCGACGTCAGGGCGAAGCACGGCACCTCGTCGCCGCTCGCGAGCCCGGGCAGCCAGCGCTGCTTCTGCTCTTCGGTGCCGTAATGCAGCAGCAGCTCGGCCGGGCCCAGCGAGTTCGGCACGCCGATCGTCGAGGAGGCCGTGGCGTTGCGCGAGGAGATCTTCGTGAGCACCATCGAGCTCGCGAGCGGCGAGAAGCCGAGCCCGCCGTACTCCTTCGGGATGATCATCGCGAAGAAGCGCTCGCGCTTCAGGAACTCCCAAACGCGCTGCGGCATGTCGCCGAGCTCGTGCGTGATCTCCCAGTCGTCGAGCATGCGGCAGAGCTCCTCCACCGGGCCGTCGAGGAACGCCTGCTCCTCGGGCGTGAGCTTGGGCGGCGGCAGCGACATGAGCTTGCGCCAGTCCGGCATTCCGGAGAAAAGCTCCCCTTCCCACCAGACGTTGCCGGCCTCGAGCGCCTCCTGCTCGGTCTTCGACATGCTGGGCAGCATGCGGCGATAGACGGCGAGCAGCCGCCGCGTGATGGTCTCGCGGCGGAAGCTCTCGGCGTTGAGCACCGCGAGGCCCGCGAACGCGATCCAGAGGAGCAGCTTCCAGAGGAAGCCGCCGTCGCCGAGCAGCGTGTAGGCGACGAGCAGCGCGCCGAGGACGATGGTGGAAGTGCGCAGGTCCGTGCGGCGATAGGCGAGCGCGAGCGGAGCGCCGATGAGCACGAGCAGCCAGAGCAGCGTTTCCATTCGGCTCGCCTCCCCCGCTCAAAGGAGCTCGGTCACTCCCGCCCGCTCCTCGCGCAGCTCCGCGTCGGTGACGGCGAGCTTCTCGCGGGCGAACTCATCGAGCTCGAGACCCTGCACGATCTCGTAGCCGCCGTTCCGGCAGCGGACGGGATACGAGAACACCACGCCCTCCGCGATGCCGTAGCTGCCGTCGGACGCGACGGCCATGCTGACCCAGCTGTCGCCGGGCGTGCCCAAGGCCCAGTCGCGCACGTGGTCGATCGCGGCCGAGGCCGCGGAGGCCGCGGACGAGGCGCCGCGCGCCTTGATGATGGCCGCGCCGCGCTGCTGCACGGTGGGGATGAACTCGTTGCGATACCAGTCCTCGGGCACGCGCCGCAGCGCGGGCTCGCCCCGCACGGTGGCGTGCGCGAGATCCGGGAACTGCGTGGACGAATGGTTGCCCCAGATGATCACGCCGTCCACGTCGGTGACGTGCACGCCCGCTTTCGCCGCGAGCTGCGCCTTGGCGCGGTTGTGGTCGAGGCGGGTCATGGCGGTGAAGTTACGGGGATCGAGATCCGGCGCGTTCTCGCGCGCGATGAGCGCGTTCGTGTTGGCCGGGTTGCCCACCACGAGCACCTTCACGTTCCGGCTCGCGACGGCGTTCAGGGCCTTGCCCTGGACCGAGAAGATCTGCGCGTTCGCGAGCAGCAGGTCCTTGCGCTCCATGCCGGGTCCGCGCGGCCGCGCGCCCACGAGCAGCGCGTAGTCCGCGTCGCGGAACGCGACCTCGGGGTTGTCCGTCACCACCACGCCGTGCAGCGCCTCGAAGGCGCAGTCGTCGAGCTCCATGGCGACGCCGTTCAATGCCCCCAGGGCCTGCGGGATCTCGAGGAGCTGGAGAATGACCGGCCGATCCGGCCCGAGCAGCTGCCCGGACGCGATCCGGAATGCCAGTTGATAGCCGATCTGCCCAGCGGCGCCGGTGATCGCGATGCGCGCCGGTGCCTGTCCCGTCCCTCGCTTGTCGTTCATGAGTAGAAACCGTTCCTTACGTTCGAGATCGGCGCGAGCCGCGCCGCTCGCATGTTAGCACGCGCACCGCGGCGGTCCCGGCGGGGCTCGGAGCGCTCGGCACGGGCTTCAGGCCTCGGGCGCGGCCGCCTTGGCGAGGCCGTGCTTGCGCAAGAGGCTGCGGAGCTGGTGGTAGCTCAGGCCGAGCAGGCGGGCGGCCACGGTCTGCTTGAACTGCGCGCGCTCGAGCGCGCGCTTGAGCAGCCGCACCTCGTAGTCGGCCACGGCTGCCCGGAAATCCGACGGCAGTGGCCCATCGTCGCGCGGCGAGGCCGCGCGCTCGCGCTCCTCGCGCTCGAGCTGCTCCTCGGGGGAGTCGTCGGCGGGCGCGTACGGCGAGTCGAAGGGGTCGAAAAGGATCTTGTCGATGGGCTTGGTGGGATCCTCCGCGCGGTACACGCTGCGCTCAACGGCGTTCTTGAGCTCGCGCACGTTGCCCGGCCACGAGTAGCCGAGCAGCGCTGCCTTGGCGGCCGGCGTGAAGCCGGGGAAGAATTCGCGCTTGAGCTCGCTCGTGACGTTGACCGCGAAATGGTAGGCGAGCGGCTCGATGTCCTCGGGACGCGCCCGCAACGGCGGCACGTGGATGACGTCGAAGGCGAGGCGGTCCATCAGGTCCGCGCGGAAATGGCCCTGGCGCGCGAGGCGCGGCAGGTTCGCGTTCGTGACGCCCACCACGCGCACGTCGGTGCGCAGCGTCTTCGAGCCGCCCACGCGCTGGAACTCGCCGTACTCGATCACGCGCAGGATCTTCTCCTGCATGCGCAGCGGAATCGTGCCGAGCTCGTCCAGCACGAGCGTGCCGCCGTTCGCCTGCTCGAAGCGCCCGATGTGGGTGCGCGTGGCCCCGGTGAACGCGCCGGCCTCGTGGCCGAAGAGCTCGGACTCGAGCAGCGACTCGGTGAGCGCCGCGCAGTTCACCTTGACGAGCGGCTGTTCCCAGCGTTCCGACAGATAATGGAGGCGGGAGGCGATCAGCTCCTTGCCCGTGCCCCGCTCGCCGATCACGAGCACCGGCTTCGACAGCGGCGCGGCGCGCGACACGTGCTCGAGCATGGCGGAGAAGGCCGGCGCCTCTCCGATCAGCGTGACGGTCTCGGCGGGCATGGTGGCGGGCGTCAACAGTTGTCGGTTTGAGCGAAATGTTAGCCGACGGAACCACCGCGAATATACCCATCCGTGCCGCTCGTCGGCGGAAAGGCTCGCCGAATCAAGGGCTTGTACCCTCTCCGAGCCCCTGGCATGGAAGGTGCTATCAGTCGGACACGGCACGGTGGCGTGGCGCGGACAGGGAAGGCGCGCACGCGGCGTGCTCCGGTGCGGCGGGAATAGGCAGGGGCAGTCGCGGAGAATTCAACAGGCACGTGTGAGGAATGATCGTATGGGCATCTTTTCCCGGTTTACGGACATCGTGAACTCGAACATCAACGCCATCCTGGACAAGGCGGAGGACCCCGAAAAGCTCGTACGCCTGATGATCCAGGAGATGGAGGACACGCTCGTCGAGGTGCGGTCCGCGGCGGCACGGGCGATCGCCGACAAGAAGGAGATCACGCGCTCGCTCGAGGCGCTGGAGGAGGAAGCCCGCGATTGGCAGGCGAAGGCGGAGCTCGCGCTCGACAAGAATCGCGAGGACCTCGCCAAGGCGGCGCTGGCCGAGCGTGCGCGGGTGAAGGAGTCGGCGAAGGGCCTCGAGCAGCAGCTCAAGGCGGTATCCGAGGGGCTGGACAAGCTCTCCGCGGACATCGTGCGGCTCGAGGAGAAGCTCGCGGACGCGAAGCAGCGGCAGCGCGCCATCCTGGCCCGGCACCAGACCGCGCAGCGCCGGCTCGACGTGCGCAAGCGCCTGGCGGACTATCGCATCGACGACGCGTTCATTCGCTTCGACCAGGTGGAGCGGCGCATGTACGACCTCGAGGCTCACGTCGAGTCGTACGACATCGGCGGCAAGAAGACGCTCCAGCAGGAATTCTCCGAGCTCGAGGCCTCCGAGGCCGTGGAGCGGGAGCTGGAGGAGCTCAAGGCGAAGCGGGCCGACCGCAAGCGCAGCACGACTGACCAGGCTTAGGAGGGTGCTACATGGGGTCGTCGGCCCTGTTCGTCCTGTCCATCATCTTCATGACGGTGGTGTTGCCGCTCATCATCATCATGCACTATTCGACGAAGTGGAAAGCCACCAAGGGCCTGACGGACGACGAGGAGCGGCTGCTCGAGGAGCTGTGGCGGCAGAGCGAGTCGATGCAGAGCCGGCTGAACGCCCTGGAGACCATCCTGGACGATCAGCGGCCCGACTGGAAGAAGCGACTCTGAGGCCTGCCATGCGCATCTTTGGGGTGGGACGATGAGCCGCGCGTGCGCGGAGCGCGCCGGCTGCGAGTGGACGATGAACAAGCTGTATCGCAACCGTCGGCAGGGAATGATCTTCGGCGTCTGCGCCGGGATCGCGGACTACTTCGCCATCGACGTGACGGTGGTGCGCGTGCTCACGGTGATCGGCGCGCTGATCTTCACGCCGATGTTTCTGCTGACCTACCTGCTGCTCGGGTTCCTGCTGCCGGTGAAGCCCACCGCCCCGGAAGGCGAGGAGGAGCGGTACCGGGATCCGGTGCAGCGGCAGGTGCGGGCGGCGCCGCACGACACGCTGCACGCCATCCGGCACCGTTTCACCGACCTCGACATGCGGCTCCAGCGGCTCGAGAAATACGTGACCTCGCAGCGTTACAAGCTGGACCGTGAATTCGAGCAACTGCGAGACTGAGGGAGGAGCGCGCGGCGATGAATCCGTTCGAGTTCGTTCTGGCGATCATCATCCTCGCGTTCTCCTTCAAGCTGCTCGAGAGCTGGATCAAGCATCGGCAGCAGAGCCGATCCGCCGAAGGCGAGATCGAGCTGCTGAAGCGGCTCGACGCGATCGAAGAACGCGTGAAGGTGCTGGAGCGCATCGTGACCGACGAGCGCTTCGACCTGCGACGGGAGTTCAAGAATCTCGGTGCCTGACTCGGGCGAGGTGCATTCGGCCCTCGAAGCCGCGGCGTTGCGGGCGCTGCTCGAGGCCGAGCCCAAGCGGCTGCTCGCGGTCACCGCGGGGACGGCGACCGCAGCGCTCGATGCGTTGGTCGCGCAGCGGCCGGACGTGCTCCTGCGCCGCTTCACGCCGGGCGATTCGCTGGACGCCGCGGCCGCGGACGCTCCCTACGATCTCGGGCTCCTCACCGACGCCGTGGGCGTCTTGCCGGACGCCGCGGCGGGCCGCCTGATCGGCGCGCTGCGGGACCGCTTCTGCCGGCGCGTGCTGCTCGTGGCCCCGGCGGGCCGCTGGCGCCTCGCGAGCTACCTCGCGTTCGGCTTCGAGCGGCGCGACGCCGGCGAGGGCTGGGAGCTCTACGCGTACGACGTGGACCGCTACAACCCGGAGCGCGAGTGGAACAACCCGTCGCACTGGGCGCACCCCGAGAACTTCAAGCGCTACCGCTGGTGACACGCTCCCCGCGCGCGCCTCAGGCTGCGATCTTCAGGACGCCAAAGCCCGCGCAGACGTTTCGCGGCGTGGATCGCATGTGCCCCTTCCGGCATGACGCCGCATCGCGGTGCGTGCGACGCCGAAGAGCGGCCCGTTTCTGCGAAGACGCGTTCGGTGTGGGGTCAGTTGGCGTCCGGATTCGCTTCGCGGAAGGCCCTGACCTGCTCGTTGAACGCCTGCGCCACGGCTTCCATCTCGCTGACCGCGGTGTTGTGCCGCGTCACCATGAGCGACTTGAACTCCGCCGGCGCGTCGTCGCCGGCCGCCTCGAGCTCCTCGTTCAGGCAGGCAAGGTACTGCTCCATCGCCGCCATGTAGGTCTTCACCTCCGCCTGCGCGGCGAGCAGCTGGTCCTTCGTGGCCGTCTTGCCGTCCGGGATGGCCACCATCGTCGGATTGTCGCAGGCAACGGCGGTGCAAGCGGCAACGCTCGCGAGCGCCGCCACCCAGCAGGAGAGCAACCGTCTCATTACGCTAACCTCGTTTCCCCGAAAGCGTTTTTTGTCGGAATATACCGTAGCGCTCCTGGAAGTCGCCACGGCCTGTCGGAAGCCGTCGGGCGTCATGCGAAAAGCTGCCGGTACTTGCCGCTGCCGGCGGAGTCCGCCATCAGCAGTCGCCCGAACTCCTCGCCCGTCACCGGGTCGCCGAACAGGTGACCCTGCGCGTAGTCGCAGCCGTGCGCGCGCAGGAACTCGAGCTGCGCCGCAGATTCCACGCCTTCCGCCACCACCTCGAGCTTCAGGTTGTGCGCGAGCTGGATGATGGCGTTCACGATGGTCGCGTCGTCTTTGTCGATGGCGACGTCGCGCACGAACGATTGATCGATCTTGAGCGTGTTGATCGGAAATTGCTGCAGGGCGGAGAGCGAAGAGTACCCGGTGCCGAAATCGTCGATCGCCAGGTTGAGGCCCATGCCGTACAGCGCGTCGAGGATGCGCACGGTGCGCTCGGGATCCTCCATGAGCGTGGTCTCGGTGATCTCGAGCTCGAGCGACGTGGGCGACACGCCGTGCGCCCGGAAGGTCTCCCGCACGCGGTCCAGAAAGCGCCGCTGCTGCAGCTGACGCAGCGACAGGTTCAGCGACACCCGGCAGGGCGACGGCACCAGCCGTTGCCAGGACCGGTAGTCGGCGCACACGCGGTCGAGCACCCAGTCGCCGAGCTGCAGGATCAGGTTCGTCTCCTCCGCGAGCGGGATGAAGTCCGACGGGAACACGAGCCCGCGGTCGGGCAGGTCCCAGCGCACCAGCGCTTCCACGCCTTCGATCTGCCCCGTCTTCAGGCTGTACTTCGGCTGATAGTGCAGCCGGAGCTCGTCGCGCTCGAACGCGCGCTGGAGCTTGCTCTTCAGCATGAGCCGCTCGACGACGGCGTTGTTCATGTCCGCGCTGTAGATCTCGAAGCAGTTGCCGCCCGCGCGCTTCGCCTGGTAGAGCGCGGCGTCCGCGTTGCGCAGCAGGTCGATGGCGTTGTCGCCGTCGCGCGGATAGAGCGCCACGCCGAGGCTCGACGTCATGAAGACTTCCTCGCCGTGCACTTGGAACGGCTTGCCCACGGCGTGCAGCAGCCGGTTCGCGAGCGCGCCGATCTGCTCGAGCATCGTCTCGAATCGCTCGAACCCCGTGACGAGCACCGCGAACTCGTCGCCGGCGAGCCGCCCCGCGTGCGCGTTCGCGGGCAGCTCGGCCACGAGCCGGCGGGTGAAGATCTCGAGCGCCGTGTCGCCGGCGCCGTGGCCGAACGTGTCGTTGATGTCCTTGAAGCGGTCCAGGTCCATGTACAGGATCGCGAGGTACTGCTGCGTCCGGCGCGCCCGGGCGATCATGCGCTGGAGCACGTGCTGGAACTGCATGCGGTTCGCGATCTTGGTGAGGGGGTCGGTGCGGGCGAGGTAGCGGATGCGCTGCTCTACCCGCTTGCGCTCGTCGATGTTCTGGGCGGCGTACACCACGCTCTCGAGCGCGCCGTCGTCCCGGCGGATCTCGGACACGGTGTAGGAGATGCTCACGGTGGAGCCGTCCGGGCGCCGCGCCGTCCCCTCGCGCGGAGTGGCGCGCTGCGTCGACGGCGCGGGCGAGCTCGTGTCGCCCGCGATCAGGCCCTGCACGTCGCGGCCCTTGAGCGTCTCCTCGGGAGAGCCGAACAGCTCGACCGCCGCGGTGTTCGCGCGTACGATCTTGCCGCCCGCGTCCGTGACGATCATCGCCTCGGTCATGCTGGAGAGGAGGCGATCGAGGTAGTCGCGGGTGACGGTGCGCGCGCGCAGGCGCTCATCGAGCACGGCGAGCGCGCGGCGGACCTCCTCGGCTTCTTCGCCGAGGCCGTCGGGCAGCTCGGCCGAGCCGCCCTCGGCCGCCGCCCGGAGCGCGGTGGCCACGTGACGGAGCGGCCGCGCGAGCTCCGCGGCGAACCGCCGCGCGAGACCCGCGGCGCCGAGCGTGGTGCCGCCCGCGATGGCGGCCGCGAGCGCCCAGAACGCGCCGGCGGGCAACAGGCCCGCGTCCCGCGCGAGCAGCAGCCCGGCGAGCGCCGCCAGCGCGCTGCACCACAGGCCCACGAGCGCGCGCGTGCGTTTCGGGAGGGCCATCAGTTACGGTCCTTCAAGCGGGGAAAGCCACCCGAGCGATGGTCGTCGTTCTTGTTGTTCTGCTCGCGGCCTCCAGCCGCCTCGGGTCCGAGCCACCCGCCCGGCGCCGGCGCTCGGGGCGGGTGCCCCGCGACCGTGTGCGTCGGGCCATCGAACCGCTGTCCGGCAGTCTACTATGAAGGCCGCTCGTCGGGCAGGGGCCGCCTTCCGGGCGCCGTACGGCATGGCCCATGCGCACGTCCAGTCGCTGCTCGCCGGATGGCCGCTGCGCGCCGGGCTCGTGCGCCGCGGGGCGCGCGGGCTGCTCGCCGCTTCCCGGCCGGAGATCGTGGACTGCGGCGCCGGCGTGCGCCTGCTCGGCTACCGCAGCGTGCCGGCCTCGCCGAGCCGCGGGCTCGCCATCATGCTGCACGGCTGGGAGGGCAGCGCCGACGCGGCGTACGTCCTGTCCGTGGGGGCCCGGCTCTTCGAGCGCGGCTACGAGGTGTTCCGCCTGAACTTCAGGGACCACGGCGAGACGCATGCGCTCAACGAGGAGCTGTTCCATTCGTGCCGGATCGACGAGGTGGTGGGCGCCGTCCGGGCGGTGGCGGAGCGGACGGGTCCCGGTCGCACGTTCCTGATCGGCTACTCGCTCGGCGGCAACTTCGCGCTGCGGGTGGCGGCGCGCGCCCCCGCGGCCGGCATCCGTCTCGACCGGGTGATCGCCGTCTGCCCGGTGCTGTCTCCGCACAGCACCATGCGAGCGCTCGAGGAGGGGCTCTGGATCTACCGGGAGTACTTCCTGCGGCGATGGCGGCGCTCGCTGCTCGCGAAGGCGGCCGCGTTCCCTCATCTATACACGTTCGGCGTCGGCGACCTCCGCCGTTTCCCTACGCTCACCGCGACGACGGACTTCTTCGTCCGGCAGTACACGACCTTCCCGGATCTCGACGCGTACCTCGCGGGCTACTCGATCACAGGTGCCGCGCTCGCCAACCTGTCGGTGCCCACGCGTCTGATCGTCGCGGCCGACGACCCGATCATTCCCATCCGCGATCTGGACGACGTGGCCGTCACGCCGTCGCTCGACGTGACGGTGCTGCCGCAGGGCGGACATTGCGCGTTCCTGGAAAGCTACCGACTGCGGAGCTGGCTCGACCGCGAGGTGGCGCGCGACGTGGAAGAAGCGACGTGATGGCCGGTGCGAGGGGCTTCCCGCGGCGACTCGTCTCTCCGCGCGCGTTCGCGATGAGGATCGCCGCCTGACGCCCCGGCGTGAGGGCGTGCCGGGCGCCTCGTCGCGAGCGCGTAGGAGATCGCGCCAGGGCGCTGCGGAGACCCGCGCGCTACTCCTGGCTGCGCTTCTCCTGGAAGACGAGCGGCGGGTCGCCGCTCGCGACGCGGATCTCCCCTTCGATGACGGCACCTTCCGCGACCGCGATCGATTGCCCGGAGAGGCTCCCCGTGACGCGCGCGCTGCCCACGATCTCGACCCGTCCCCGCGCCACCACGTCGCCTTCCACGGTGCCGGCCACCACGATGTCCGTGGCCCGCACGGTGCCCTTCCACAACGCGCCCTTCGCGAGCGTGAGCGGCCCGTCGATGTCGCATTCGCCTTCGGCCGTGCCGCAGAAGACGTAGTGGCCCTGCCCCGCGAGCTTGCCTTCGAGCCTGGTCGTGGCCGCGATGTACGTGCTCGGTCCCGTGGCGTTGTCGCCGATGCGTCGTTTGAACATGCAAGCTCCGGATTGGGTGCCCGTCGCAACGGTACCGTCGCTGACGCAGCGACGCGAGGGCGGGCTTCACACGACGCTGCGCGGCAGGTTGTGACCTTGCGCGTCACGGCGATGCGCTTCACATTCGGCGCAACGGCGCGGCTTGCGCGACGGGCTACACCCGCCTGGCACGATCTTTGCTTGGGTCCCCTCCGAACCAGCAGGGAACCGCGATGCGGGACGACTCGGAGATCATCGCTGTGCTGCTCGCCGACGGCGGCGAGGAGCGCTGGCGCGCGGGCGAGTTCGGCAAGGACGCGCAATGCCTCGTGCGCCTGCCGGACGGCCGCGTGCACCTCGAGCCCCTGACTTCGCGGGAGGAGTTCGAGGTCGTCGCGCGCAAGACGGGCTGCTTCCGGCGCGGCAAGCCGATCCGCGACCCGCAAACGCACGAGATCATGGGCTACGAGATGGAAGAGGTGCCGGTGCTGCGGGCCGCCGCCGGCATGTGAGCCGCGTCACTTCGGAGTGTAGCCGTAGCCGAGATGCTCGATCTCGGCGACCACCCCGTTCTCCATGCGCACCAGCCCCATGAGCCGGTAAGGACCGAAATTGTAGGTCCACTCCTCGATCAGCACGTCTTCCACGAAGCCCGGGATCAGCACGCCGCCGATGTTGGCGTGCAAGGTGCGCTGCGCCCAGCGCGATTGCACCGCCGTGGGCTCGCCGCAGTAGCGCAGCAGCTTGTCCGCATGGTCGCCGCGCGCGATGACGCGGTGGCCGCACCGCAACGCGTGCGCGTGCGCCGGAGCGCTCGCCACGAGCGCCAGCAGGAACGCTGCGAGGAGCTTTTTCGCGGCGGCTCTCGCCGTCTTACGCGGGGCCGAGCCGTTCATGCTGGAAAGGATGGTCCTCACCGGCTGAACCTAACCTGAATCGGGTGGAGCGGCAATCCGGAGCCTATAATGGCGGCCCGGTGTTCGAGCGGTGGTGAAGTGGGGCGCTTGTTCGAGGAACGCATTGCGTGGCTGCGGCGCCCCGGCAATGCGGCCCTCGTTCGCCACGGCCTCCGCGGCGTAGAGAAGGAGAGCCTGCGCGTCGACGCCGACGGACGGCTGTCGCAGCGCCCGCATCCGAAGGCGTTGGGTGCCGCCCTCACCCACCCGCACATCACCACCGACTACTCCGAGGCCCTGCTCGAGCTGGTCACGCCGCCGCAGCGGCACAACTGGCAGACCCTGGCCTTCCTCTGCGACCTGCACGCCTTCATCGTTCGTCGCCTCGACGGCGAGCTCATGTGGCCGGCCAGCATGCCGTGCGTGCTCGATCCGGAGCATCGCATACCGATCGCGCGATACGGCTCCTCCAATCTGGGCCGCATGAAGACCGTCTACCGGCGCGGCCTCGGGTACCGTTACGGACGCGCCATGCAGGCCATCGCCGGCGTGCATTTCAATTATTCGCCGCCCGGCGATCTGTGGGCGGCGCTGCGGGAGCGCGAGGGAGGCGACGCGCCGGAGCCGGCGTTCAAGTCGGCGGGATTCATGGGGCTCGTGCGCAACTACCGCCGCCTCGCCTGGCTCCCCACCTATCTCTTCGGCGCCTCGCCCGCGCTCTGCAAGTCGTTTCGCCCGGAGGGGCACGAGCTGCTGCAGGAGCTCGACGGCTCGACGTGGTATGCGCCCTACGCGACCTCGCTCCGCATGAGCGGGCTCGGCTACCGCAACAAGACGCAAGCCCGCCTGTCCATCTCGGCCAACTCGCTCGAGGAGTACGTGGCCGGGCTCACGGCGGCGCTCACGACGGTGGAGCCGAGCTACGCGGCGATCGGCGTGCTGGTGGATGGCGACTACCGGCAGCTCAACGCCAACATCCTGCAGATCGAGAACGAGTACTACAGCGCGATCCGGCCCAAGCCCGCCAAGGACAACAAAGCGCGGCCCGTGGCGGCGCTGCGGGAGCGCGGCGTCGAGTACGTGGAGGTGCGCACGCTGGATCTCTCCCCGGCGGATCCCGTGGGCGTGAATCAGGCGGAGCTGCGCTTCCTCGAGTCGTTGCTGCTCTACTGCCTGCTCGCGCCGAGCCCCCCGCTCACGGCGGAGGAGCAGGCGCGCATCGAGGCGCGCGATCTGCTGGTGGCGGCCGAAGGCCGCCGGCCCGGGCTGCGCGTGCCGTGGAGCGAGGGCGAGCGCACCCTGGCCGAGGCGGGCCTGCCGGTCCTCGACGGCGTGGAGCAGGTGGCCGAGCTGCTCGACGAGGGCGGCGAGGGCTACGCGGCCGCCGTCCGGGCGGCGCGCGAGGCGCTGCGCGACCCCGACGCGACCCCGTCGGCGGCCCTGCTGCGCGACCTCGAGCGCGAGGGTCAGGGCTTCTTCGCCTACGCGCTCGCGCTCGCGCGCCGTCACCGCGACTATTTCGCGGCGCTGCCGGCCGCCACGGCCGCGGAGGACCGGCTCGCGGCGCTGGCGGCCGCTTCCCTTCAGGAGGCCGAAGCGCTGGAGGCGGCCGACGAGGTGCCGTTCGACGAGTACCTGCGCCGCCACTTCGAGGCGATCCGAGGCCCGGCGATTCTGTGATTCCGTTAACCGCGCGGCCCCGGGGCCGCGCGGATACTGCCGCCTTCGCGAGGCGCAAGCGGTGAAGGCGGCGTTCATTCTGTCCGTGATCGTGGGGTTCGCCGGGGTGCTGGCGGGCGCCCACTTCTATCCCTGGGTGCAGCACGTGCGGCTGCCGTCCCGGACGAGCGTGGTCGCGAACGGCGGCCGCGCGGAGGAGTTCGTCATCCGGCTACCCGCCGATCGGGTGCACGGGGCCGGCACGGCGGCGGCGGGCCTGCGCGGCGAGGCCCGGCCGGCCGCGGCCAGGCTGCCGGCCGATCTGGCCGACGGCGCGCTGCTGGTCGAGCATTTCAAGGTCCGCGATACGGGCGGCCAGGTGATCGGCGTGGCGGCCCGGCACTGGACGGACACGCCGGACGGCTGGGCCGCGGCCTGGGCGCTCATGATCCCGGGTCGGGGCACGCTGTATCTCACCGGCCGCGGGGAAGGTGCCGCCCGGGTGGACGCCGCGCTCGCCCGCGCGGGCTTCGCGCGCGGCACGCCGTGGAGCGGCGAGCTCACGGTGGACCTGCTGGACGAAGGCGCGGGACGAGTCGTGGGAGGCAGCGACGAGTTCGAGCGGCTCGTCGGCACCTATGGAGAGCGCTGGACCGTGACGAGCGTGGCCGCCGACGGCGAGCTCGCGGGCACCATCACGCTCTCCACTGTGACGAGGGCCGGCTCATGACGCGCGGGATCGTGTGCTTGCTGGGTCTCGCGCTGGGCGCGGCGGCGGGCGTCGGCGTGCTGTACTTGAACCCCCTCACGGAGCCGCGGCCGCCCACGTTCGCGGAAGCCGACCGCACGTTCAGCTACCGCTTCCCCGAGTCGGACGCGTTGCTCTTCACGCACGAAGGCGACGGGCGCCTGCCCGTGCTGCCGCGCGGCGCCGAGAAGCTCTGGGAGAACACGATCACCGGCGCGGCGCTGCTCGCGGTCGCCCTGCACGACGAGGGCGGCAAGGCCGCGGTGGCCACGCGCTTGAGCCGGCCGTCGCCCAGAACCGATTTCCTGCTCGAAGGCGCGCTCCTGAGCGACGACTGGCTGATCACCGTGCCCGGCGAGGGCTCGCTCTTCGTGCGGGCGGAGAACAATCTCTGGCCCGTCGTGAAGGACGGCGTGGTGCCGGTGTGGTACCTGAAGCGGCCCTGGCGCGGTCCCACCGAGTACCGGCCGACGGAAGGGCCGCATCCCGCGGGCGTCGCCGTCGTGCGCGGCGCGAGCGGCCGCTTCGCCGGCATCGAAGGCACCGCCGTCGAGCGCTACGAGCTCGAGCGCTTCGGCGCCTCGGGCCCCGAGGCCCTCACCGGCGAGCTCCGCCTGCGCCTCCCGCAATCCCTCACCGTCGCCGAGCAGCAGTAACCAGCCGCAGGCCGCAGTGTGGGAGCGGCTTTCCAGCCGCGATTCTTGCGTCACCGCAAGCGGCGCGGAGATCGGGGCGGCGAGCGGTGCTACGTGACGAGGCGGTCGAGGTCGGTGGCTGGGTCGCGCAGGGTCGCCGCGGAGACCGGCGTCTCGCTCGCGATGAGCTTCTTGGCGAGCAGGAAGTCGCGCGGGCTGTTCACGGCGTCCACGGCGATGACGCGTCCGTTTCGCAGGTAGTACGCCGCGAAGCGACGCTCGGCCGGATCGCCGCGGACGACGACCTCCTCGTAGCCGGTCGAGAGCCCGGCGATCTGCAGCTTCAAATCGTATTGATCCGACCAGAACCACGGCACCTCGGTGTACGGGACCGGCTCGCCGAGCAGCCCGTGGGCGGCGACCTTGGCCTGATGGATGGCGTTCGGCACCGACTCGAGGCGCACGCGCCGCTCGCCGTGCGCATCCGGCTGGTTCGCGCAGTCGCCGGCCGCGAACACGAGGGGGTCCTCCGTGCGGGCGTAGCGATCGACGAGGATGCCGTCGGCGCAGGGCAGCCCGGCGGCCTGCGCGATCTCCACGTTCGGCTCGATGCCGATGCCGATGACGGCCGTGCGGCAGGGGAAGCTTCGCCCGTCGGCGCACTCCACGGCGCGCACGCGGCCGTCGCCCGCGAAGCCGCTCACGGTCGCGCCGTACACGAGCTTCACGCCGGCGCGCCGGTGGCACTCGTCGTAGAACGCCGAGACGACCGGGCTCACGACGCGCGCCATCGGCCGGTCCGTCGCCTCCAGCACCGTCACGTCGAACCCGCGTTGCACGAGCACGGCCGCGGTCTCGAGGCCGATGTAGCCCGCGCCGACCAGCACCACGGGGCCGCCGCCGGCGAGCGAGCCTTGGATGGCATCGACGTCGGCTACGGTGCGCAGGTAGTGGACGCCCGCGAGCTCGACGCCCGGCACTCGCAGGCGGCGCGGGCGGCCGCCCGTGGCGAGCAGCAAGCCGTCGTACTCGAGCGCGCGGCCGTCGTCGAGCGTCACGCGGCGCGCGGCGCGATCGAGATGCTCCACCCGGCGGCCGAGCTCGAGCCGGATGGACTTCTCCGTGTAGAAGCTCGCGGGACGGATCAGCAGGCGCTCGCGCGCGAGCTCGCCCGCGAGGTATTTCTTCGACAACGGCGGCCGCTGATACGGCGCGTGCGGCTCGTCGCCCACGAGGGTGATTGCCCCGGCGAAGCCGCTCTGCCTGAGCGTCTGCACGGCTTGGGCCGCGGCCTGGCCGCCGCCGACGATGACGAAGTGCGCGGACATCGAGTGCTATATTCAAGGACGAGCGGCGAATTCTACAGTGAGCAGGAGGCGCGGTTTGGCGAAGGCGCGAATCATCCAGTTCGACGAGTTCGGCGGCCCCGAGGTGTTGAAGGTGGCCGAGGTGGAGGTCGGCGAGCCCAAGGCCGGCGAGGCGCGCGTGCGCCACACGGCCGTAGGGCTCAACATGATCGACGTGTACCATCGCACGGGCCTCTACCCGTTGTCGCTGCCGAGCGGGCTCGGCAGCGAGGCGGCGGGCGTCGTGGTCGCCGTCGGCGAGGGCGTCACCCACGTCGCCCCGGGCGATCGCGTGGCTTACACCGCTCCGCCGCCGCTCGGCGCCTACTCGACGGAGCGCATCCTGGACGCCCGCTGGCTCGTGAAGCTGCCCGCGGCCATCGCCGACGACACGGCCGCGGCGATCATGCTGAAGGGCCTCACGGCCTGGTACCTGCTGCACGCCACCTACCCGGTGAAGCGGGGCGACTGGATCGTGCTGCATGCGGCCGCCGGCGGCGTGGGCCTGCTCGCGGCGCAGTGGGCGAGGCACCTCGGCGCGCGGGTCATCGGCATCGTGGGCAGCGAGGCGAAACGGTCGATCGCGCTCGCGCACGGCTGCGAGCACGTGCTGCTCGCGAGCGAGGACTTCGCGGCCCGCGTGCGCGAGCTCACCGGCGGTGAAGGGGTGCCGGTCGTCTACGACTCGGTCGGCAAGGACACCTTCACCCGGTCGCTCGACTGCTTGCGCCGCCGGGGGCTGCTCGTGAGCTTCGGCAATTCCTCCGGGCCCGTGCCGCCGTTCTCGCTGCTCGAGCTCTCCAAGCGCGGCTCGCTCTACGTCACGCGGCCCACGCTCTTCGACCACATCCGCGAGCGCAGCGACCTCGAGGCGGGCAGCCAGGCGCTGTTCGAGGTGGTGGCGAGCGGCGCCGTGCGCGTGGAGATCAACCAGCGCTATCCGCTCGCGGAGGCCGCCGCCGCGCACCGCGACCTCGAGGCGCGCAAGACCACGGGCTCCACGGTCCTGCTTCCCTGACCCGCGGCGTGCGGTTTTCCGCCGCTCCGCGCAGAAACGCCGCTCGCGCGCGCCGCGCGCGGCGGCTACGGTGTGGCTCGCAACCGTCAGGGAGGACGAGGTGCCGAGGCAGAGCCACGAAGCACGCTACGACTGCTCGATGACGGCGCTGTTCGCGGCGCTCGTCGCCGCTGCCGGCCGCGGGCGCTGGCGCGAGCAGTCTGCGTTGCTCGACCCGCAGGGGCTCCCGGTCGTCGGCTGCCTGTACGTGCAGCGGCGCGGCTCCGTGCTGCGGCGCGGCAAGGTCGTGGAGTGCCTGCGGCCCGTGCTGCTCACGCTGCAGGAGACGCTGCTCGACCCGCCGTGCTGCGTGAACCTGCGCCTGCGCTGGCGCCTCGAGCCGCTCGAGTCCGAGTCGCTCGCGCTGCTCGATGCGCGCTACACGCTGAACGGCGCGGCGACGATCCGTGCGCGCCATTGGCGCGGCCGCATCGAAGCGCATTGCCGGCGCATGCTGGAGGCCACGCGCGCGGAGCTCGAGCGCGCCGCGCAGGGTCAGTGCGCCGGCGTGAGCGGCCAGAGGACGGGCAACGCGGCCATCACCAGCACGAACAGCAGCACCGTGAGCGGCAGCCCGAGCTTGAAGTAGTCCGCGAAACGATAACCGCCCGGTCCCATGACGAGCAGGTTCGCCGGGTGGGAGATGGGGCTCATGAAGCCCGCGGACGCCATGGCGAGCGCCATCATGGCCGTGTGCGGGGCGATGCCGAGCTCGGCGGAGACGGACAGCACGATCGGCGACATGAGCACCACGAGCGCGGTGTTGGGAATCACCACCACGCACAGCGTCGTGACCACGTACAGCCCGCCGATCACCCACCACGGGCCGAGCGGCTCGAGCAGCGCGACGGTGAGGGAGGCGAGGAACGCGGCCGCGCCCGTCTGCTCCATCGCCGTGCCGAGCGGCAGCAGGCACGCGATGAGGAAGATCGCCCGCCAGTCGATGGCGCGATAGGCGTCCTCCATGCTCAAGCAGCGAGTCAGCACCATCGCGGTCGCGCCCGCCACGGCCGCCGTGTAGATCGGTAGCCACCCCACGAGCGCCGACAGCACCACGGCGCCCATGATGGCCGCGGCGAGCGGCGCCTTGCGGGAGTCGATCACTCGCTGGCTGACGGGTGTGAGCAGCAGGAAGTCGGGATTGCGCTCGAGTGTCCGCAGCCGCTCGCGGGGACCGAGCAGCAGCAGCGCGTCGCCGAGCTGCAGCGTGAGCTGATCGAGCTGCGTGCGGATCGCCTGCCCTTTGCGCCACACCGCGACGGGCTCGAGGCCGTACGTCTCGCGCAGGTTCAGCTCGCCGAGCGGCTTGCCCACGAGGGCCGAGCGCGGCTCCGGCGTCGCCTCGACGAGGCCGAGGCGCTCGGACTCGAGCACGTTCATGCCCCGCTGCCGGTTGTGCACGATCTCGAGCTCCTGCAGCCCGCGCAGCACGTCGAGGTCCTCCTCGCGGCCCTGGATGAGCAGCAGGTCGCCGCCCTGCAGCGGCTCGTCGGGCTCCGGCATGATCGTGAGGGCGCCTTCCCGGAACAGCGCGAGCAGCCGGAAGTCGAACGCGTCGGCGAAGCGGCTCCGGGCCATGGAGTCGCCGGCGAGCGCCGAGCCGCGCGGCACGCGCACGACGAAGATCCGCTCCTGGAGCCGATACACCTCGGAGAGCTCGCGCTCGCCCACCTGACGGCAAGCGGAGAACTCGGGCGACTTCTCGACCTCGGGGGCGGCCTCGGCGGTGGCCTGCAGCAGCAGCACGTCGCCGGCGCGCAGCGGCACGTTGCCGAGATTCACGCGGCGCACGAGATCGGCGCGGCGGATCGCCAGCACGTTGGCGCCGAAGCGCGCGCGGAACTCGGAGTGCCGCAGCACCTGACCCACGAGGCTCGAGCCGTCGGCGATCGTCACCTCCAGCAGGCGCACCTGACCGGCCATGAGGCCTTGGAGCACGGGCGCCTCGCGCTCGATCACGAGCTCGCTCCAGCGCTGGAACTCGCGGAAGCGGTCGAGCGGTCCCTGCACGACGAGCCGGTCGCCGCCCTGCAGCACGGTCTGGCGCGAAGGCATGAGCTCGGTCCTGCCGCGGCGCTCGAGCGCGATGATGATGAGACCGGTGGCCGAGCCGATCCTGCTCTGCGCGAGGGTCTTGCCCACGAGGATCGAGTTCTCCGGCACGCGCATCTCGAAGCTGCGCGCCTGCAGGCCGTACTGCATGCGCAGGTTGCGCTGGCTGCGCCGCTGGGTCTCCTGCTCGGGCTTCATCACCGGCAGCCAGTGGCGGCCGATCATGGCGACGAACGCGGTGCCGGCGAGGAGCAGGAGCCCGCCGAGGGGCGTGAAGTCGAACACCTGGAACGGCTCGTAGCCGGCGCGCGCGAGCGCGTTGCTGATCAGCAGGTTCGCCGGCGTGCCGATCAGCGTCGTGAGCCCGCCGAGCAGCGTGCCGAACGTGAGCGGCATCAGCAGCCGCGACGCGGCGAGCCGCGTGCGGCGAGCCACGTCGATCACCACCGGCAGCATGAGGGCCGCGACGCCGATGTTGTTCATGAAGAACGACAAAAATCCCGCGGCCAGCATGATCACCGCCACCATCCGGCTCTCCTTGCGGCCGGCGGCGCGCAGCAGGCTGTTGCCGATGACGTTCGCTACGCCTGCGCGGTTGAGGCCGTCGCTCAGGATGAACATCGCCCAGATCGCGATCACGGCCCCGTTCGAGAAGCCGGCCACCGCTTCCTCGGGCGTGACGAGCTCGGTCAGCACGAGCGTGGTGAGCACGCCCAGCGCGACGACGTCGGCCCGCTGCTTGCCGCTCACGAACAGCACGAGCGAGACGGCCAGGATGCCGAGCACCAGCGCGATATCGGTGGTCACGGAGAGCAGAATCCCCGGAAGAGATGTCTAAGTATGCGGTGGCGCGCCCGGCGGACCAACGAGGGGACCCGTGCGCGCCGGGTATAATGGCGACAGCGCTCGACGTGCCCGAATTCGTGAAGCCATTCACGAGGGCGCCTCTGGACGGGGCGTATAGTCGGACCGTCGTGGGTGCTGCCGCGCAGGGTCGGTGTAACCGAACGAGGTAGCGGATGACCGCCGAGGAACGAGTCACTCCGGTCGCGAGCCTGGTGGAGTTTTTCAAGGACGCGGTGGCCGACGCGATGCAACGGCAGAACGTGCACGCCGACGACCACACGGCGTTCTACGTGGTCAACCTGCTCGCGCTGTTCGCGCGCTCCGAGGCGCTGTTCGATCCCGTGGCCGACAGGCCGACGCTGCGGCCGCTCGCCGCCATGCTCGCGGACGCGGTGTGGGCGAACGATCGCGACGAGCGCAACTTCGCCCTCCAGCGGCTCGGCGACGTGTCGCTGTTCATGGCCGGCTTCTTCGGCGACGGCTTCGCCACCAAGCCGGTGGACGTGGACTACTACGTGCAGATGGGCGGGTCCGCCTACGGGTCGCTCTCCGGGAACTTGCGAGGCACGGTGCGCGGCCGCGCGTATGGCGCCGTGTTCGCCGAGCTCGCCGCCAAGTTCCAGGACTTCGTCGACGTGCTGTCGGACGTGCGCGATCAGGCCCAGGCCAGCCACGACGTGGACGTGCTGCGTCTCTACGAGGTGTGGCTGCGCACGCGCAGCAATCGGGCCGCGCGGCTGCTGCGGCTCGCGGGCGTCGAGCCCAATCAGCTGCTGGACGTCGAGTTCAAGCATTAGTCGCGCGCCCCCCCAAGGTCGTCTCTTGCTCGCCGATCTCCAAGACCTCCTGAAGAGCATCTACGCGCTCGAGATGTCGCACGACATCAACGACTTCCTCGTGACCGATCCGCAGGTCGCCGAGGAGCTCGACGCCGGCGGGCGCGACATCGAGGAGAAGCTGCTCATCGCCGAGAACGGCGACGAGGCGGAGGTGAGCCTGTACCTCGCGCGCGAGCTCGTCGCGCGGCTGCGCGAGCGGGACCCGCGGGCGCGGCTCGACGGCGACAACCTGGCGGACTTCTGGACGGCCTGCGAGGGCGTGAGCCACTTCACCTACTACGCGTGGAACGCGGCCGCGAATCGGCCGGTGACGCTGCTCGAGATGGAGCTGCAGGCGGAGGTCGACAAGTTCGTCGCGACGGCCGCGCTGCTCGACCGGCAAGGCGAGCGGCTGCCGCGGGGCCTGCATCACTGGCTGTTCGAGATGCCGCGCTTCGACGGGCGGCTCTCGGGCGAGGAGCTCGAGCGGTACCGGCGCGCGAACCGCTACGCGAGCAGGTTCTGCCGCGCGCTCGCGGCGCGGCTCGCGAAGGGCACGGGCGTCGAGGACCTCGTGCGCGAGCTCAGGCATTTCTACCGGCTCACCCAGCCCGCCAAGATCGAGTACATCGAAGGGCGCACCGCCGCCGTTTGACGCCTGAGCCGCGCGCTCAACCGCCGGGCCCGAGGAAGAGGCGATAGGCCGGGTTCGCGGTCTCGTCGGTGTGCTCGTAGCCGAGACCCGCGAGGTGCTCCGCGAACAGCGCCCGTTCCGCGGGCGGCACCTGCACGCCGGCCAGCACGCGGCCGTAGTCCGAGCCGTGGTTGCGGTAGTGGAACAGGCTGATGTTCCAGCGCACGCCGATGGCGCGCAGGAACTTGAGCAGCGCGCCCGGCCGCTCCGGGAACTCGAAGCGGTACAGCACCTCGTGCTCGATGGCCGGCACCGGTCCGCCCACCATGTGCCGCACGTGGAGCTTCGCGAGCTCGTTGTCGCTCAAGTCGAGCACGGCGTAGCCCGCGGCCGCGAGCGAGCGCAGGAGCTCTGCAGTCTCGCTGCGGCCGCGCGTGAGCGACACGCCCACGAAGATCCGGGCGCGCTCGACGCCCGGCGCGAAGCGGTAGTTGAACTCGGTGACGTTGCGCGGACCCAGCGCCTCGCAGAACCGCAGGAACTCGCCCCGGCGCTCGGGGATCTCCGCCGCGAACAGCGCCTCGCGGTGCTCGCCGATCTCGGCGCGCTCGCTCACGTGGCGCAGGCGGTCGAAGTTCATGTTCGCGCCGCTCGCCACCGCGATCAGCGTGCGGTCTTGGCAGCCCTGCTCCTCGACGTAGCGCTTGAGGCCGGCGATCGCGAGCGCGCCGGCCGGCTCGGTCACCACGCGGCAGTCCTCGAACACGTCCTTGATGGCCGCACAGATCTCGTCCGTGTCCACGAGGACGATCCGGTCCACCACCTCGCGGGCGAGTGCATAGGTGCGCTCGCTCACGCGCCGCACGGCCACGCCGTCCGCGAAGATGCCCACGTGCGGCAGCGTGACCGGCCCGCCGCGGGCGAACGCGGCGTGCATGCTGGCCGCCTCGTGCGGCTCCACGCCCACGATCTCCACGCCCGGATGGCGCTGCTTCAGGTACGCGCCGATGCCGCCGACGAGACCGCCGCCGCCGATCGGCACGAACACCGCGTGCGGCCGCTCCGGCCACTGCCGCTCGAGCTCCACCGCGATCGTCCCCTGGCCCGCGATCACGGCGGGATCGTCGAACGGATGCACGAACGTGAGCCCTTCGCGGACCGCCAGGGCCCTCGCGTGCTCGTTGGCGTCGTCGTAGGTGTCGCCGTGCAGCACCACCTCGCCGCCGAGGCCGCGCACCGCCTCCACCTTGATGGAGGGCGTCGTCGTGGGCATGACGATGACGGCGCGCACGCCGCGCTCGCGGGCGGCGAGCGCCACCCCCTGCGCGTGGTTGCCGGCCGAGCTCGCGATCACGCCGCGCTCGAGCTCCGCGGCGGCGAGCCCGGCGATCTTGTTGTAGGCGCCGCGCACCTTGAACGAGAAGACCGGCTGGAGGTCCTCGCGCTTCAGGAGCACGCGATTGCCCAGGCGGTCCGACAGCCGCCGCGCGCGATCGAGCGGCGACTCCACGGCCGCTTCGCGCACGCGCCTGGCCGCGGCGAGTATGTCCGCTACGCAGGCGCGCGCGAGCGGGCGGTGCTGATCGGTGGAAGACATGGGCGCCTCGAGCGATCGCTGGACGGCGCCCAGCGTAGCGCATCGCCGCGCGCGACGCGCGCGCGGGGCGCTACTCGGTGGCCTTGAGGAGGTCGTTCATGCGGCGCGTCATCTGATCGAACTGGTAGCTCGCGATGCGATAGCGCCAGCCCGCGACGCGCTCGTTGATCTCGGCGGCCTCGGCCTCCACGGCGGACGTGTCCACCGTCTCGGTCGTCCCCTGCCCGTCGGCGGCCGCAGCATCGGACGCGTCCTCGCCGCCGTCGGTCGCCGCCGCCGCGCCGGCGTCGCCGTCGGTGGAGGCCGACTCGCCGGAGTCGGTCGCCGTCTCGTCGTCGCCGTCGGTCTCCGCCGGCGCGAAGCGGGCGGCCTGCTCGGGATCGACGCTCGCCTCGAACGTCATCCACGACTGGTCGTCGCGCTCGAAGCCGCGCGCCCGCACCACCAGGCCGTCGAACGTGCGCCACTCCACCTCGATGGGCATCGCGTCGCTCTCGCCGGCGCGCTCCACGTCCTCGAGGTTGAGCTCGCGCAAGGCGTTGCCGATCACGTTCGCGACGCCCGGGTACTGCAGCTCGCGCCCTTCCGGCACGTCGGCCACCGTGAAGTTCGTCTGCCCGCGCTCGTCCTTGTAGATGTGCACCACCTCGCCGTCCGGGTGGGTGATGGTGACCTGCTGCACGCGGTCGCCGCGCACGTCGAGGATGGTGCGATCGAGCCACTGCTCGGTGTTGCGGGGGAAGTCGGGATTGCGGTCGATGAGCCAGCTCGTCTCCTCGCCCGCGCGGCGCACGTAGCGGAGCTCGCCCCCTTCCACATCGCCGATGATGACCGTGGGCAGCTCGGCTCCGCCGCCGGAGAACGACACGGCCACGGCGCGCGTCTCGCTGTTGGACACGTCGTCGACGCCCAGCCGCTCGTAGAGCTCGGGATTGGAGGTCTTCTGCTCCACGATGCGCGCTTCCGCGAGGGCCCGCAGGCTCTGGCGCAGCTTGCCGAGATCGGCGGGGTAGCCGTCGCGTTCCGCCACCGTCCACCCGTTCTCGGCCGGGCGCAGCGTGGCCACGGTCTCGTTGCCGGCCTTGACGATCTTGATCTCCTCGAGGTCGTTCACGACGTCCGCGAGGCCGGGGAGCAGGAGCTCCGAGGTGCGCTGGGGCGGGGCGCTCGAGCGCTCGCCGAGCACGGCGAGGAGCAGCAGCACCGCGCCGACGGCGGCGAGGATGGCGAGAGTGCGCACGCTCATGACCGCTTCACCTTCCGCTTCTTGGCGAACGTGTAGCCCAGCACCCCGATCGTGAGCAGCGCCGGAACCAGGCCTATGTTCAGCACCTTGAGCGTGGTGCCGAGCACCTCGATGCTGCGGTCGAGCTCGCGGCGCACGGCGCGCAGCTCCTGGCGGATCCGCACCTGCTCGTCGAGGAACCGCTGGATCTCCTTCTGCTGCTCGGGGCTCATGAGCAGCGAGCTCTTGTCGTCGCGCGCGGCCTGCAGCTCTCCGAGCTTGCGCTCGGTTTCCGCGAGCTCGGCCTCGAGCCGCTGCTCGGTCTGCCGGAAGCGCGCGTCCGCCTGGCGCCGCAGCTGCTCCACCTTGGTGAACGGACGCGTGTAGGTCGCGCGGCTGCGCAGACCGATGAGCTCGGCGCTGCCCGAGAGGTTGTCGAGCGCGTTGATCAGGAAATCGCCGTTGTTCGCGAACGAGGTCAGGAGGCGCTGCCCGAGGAAGTTCTGCACGCTGACCCACAGGCGGTCGGTCAGCATGTCCACGTCGCCCACCACGATGATGTTCGCGTTGTCGATCGACGTGCGATGCTCGGACGGGGCGGACGAGCCCTCCGTCGACTCGTCCGCGGCGCCGCCGTCCGACGTGGCGTCGCCCTCGGTCGCGGCACCGGCGTCGGCCGCTTCGGCATCGTCGTCGCCCGAGTCGGCCTCGGCGCCGTCGGGCGGCCCATCCGGGAAGGCGGTGCGCACCGGGCCCTCGAGCCGCGCCGCGAGCACGTAGCTCTTCCCCGTGGGCGAGAAGTCGTCGAGCAGCTGCTCGGGATCGGCGAGGAACTGCATGCGCACGGCGGGCACGGTGGCCGCTTCCGTGGACGAGCTCATGAGCGGCGTGAAGCGGATCTCGGACCCTTCGCGCTTCGTGAAGTGCCCGGCCGTGCCGATGTTGAGCGAGTTGAGCCCCGAGGTGACCACGTCCTGCTGGTCCATCGCGGCCATGTCGAGGCCGAGCATGCCGATGTGCCGCACCGGCCGCAGGCCGCCGCTCAGGTTGAGGCCCCGGGCCACGTCCACGACCACCTCGCCGGAGGAGAAGTCGATGCCCCACGCCTCGAACAGCCGATCGAGCGAGGAGCCGGTCTCGCCGCCGAATGCTCCGGGGCCCGCGCCGACCGAGGCGATCTCCGCGAACGGATCCACGAACACGAGGGCGCGGCCGCCGCGCAGCACGAACTGATCGATCGCGTACAGCGTCTTGTCGTCGAACCCGGCGGGATGGACGATCCACAGCACGTCGATGTCGTCGTCGATGCGCTCCACGCTCTCCGGCAGCGTGCGCACCTCGAAGAGCTGCCGGGCCTGCTGCGTGATGACCCAGGGCTGCGTCGGCTGCTGCGTCTGCATGTTGAAGCCGCCGTCCATCTGGATGCCGGCGAGCAGCCCCACCACCACCTTGTTCGGATGCGCCAGGCTGTAGATCAGCGTGGCGAGGTCGTACTCGAGGAACGCCTCGCGGTCGCTGCGGAATGCCGCGATGATGCCCTGGTCGCCCACGCTGTTGGTGCCCGCGAGCCCGAAGTAGATGTCGTCGCCGCGGTTGCCCACGCCGATGGGCCGCAGGCCGAACTGCGCCGCCCGGTCCTCCTCCTCGGAGAACGGCACCGGATCGAGCCGGTGGAGGATGAGCTTGCCGTCCGACGCGGCCACGAACTCGTCGAGCATCTCGCTCACCCGCGTGGCGAATGCCCGCAGCTGCGGGATGTCGCTCGCGCTCCGCTCGGAGAAGAAGTAGTAGAGGTTCACCGGCTCCTCGATGCTTCCGAGCAGCGAGCGCGTGCCGGGCGCGAGCGTGTACAGCTTGTTCTCGGTTAGGTCGAGACGGATGCCGCGCAGCAGCGTGTTGCTCGCGATCATCGCCGCGATGAACGCGAAGAACAGCACCACCAGCGAAAGATGACCGAGCTTTCTCCTTCGTTCCGCCGCCATGATCTCAACCCGCCTTGTTGAGCTCGAGCACCACCACGTTCGCGTACAGCATCGTGGCGATGAGCAGTGCGAAGTACACGATGTCGCGCAGATCGATGACGCCTTTGCTGATGCTCGTGAAGTGCGTGTAGAAGGACAGGCTCGCCACGGCGTCCACGAGCGTTTGCGGCAGCCACCCGGAGAACAGGTCGAGCACCCACGGGAAGCCCGCCAGCACGAGCATGAAGCAGGCGACCACCGTCACGATGAACGCGATGATCTGGTTTTTCGTCGTGGCCGAGATGCAGGCGCCCACTGCCAGGAAGCCGCCGGCCATGAGCAGGCTGCCGATGTAGGCCGCGAAGATGGCGCCGTTGTCCGGATCGCCGAGGTAGTTCACCGTGATCCAGATCGGGAACGTGAGCGCGAGCGCCATGCCTGTGAACGCCCACGCGGCGAGGAACTTGCCGACCACGGCATGCCACATCTCCACGGGGAGCGTGGCGAGCAGCTCGATGGTGCCGGTCTTGCGCTCCTCGGCCCACAGACGCATCGACAGCGCGGGCACGAGGAACAGGTACAGCCACGGGTGGAAGCCGAAGAACGAGCTCAGGTTGGCCTGGCCGTTCTCGTAGAACGCACCCGGGTAGAACGTGAACCAGCCCGCGAGCATGAGAAAGAACACGGTGAACACGAACGCGAGCGGCGTGAGGAAATAGCTCGCGAGCTCGCGGCGCATCACGACCCAAACCTGGCTCATGCCGTCGCGCCTCCCGTGATGGTGCGAAACACCTCGTCCAGCCGGCCCGATTCGAGATGCAGCTCCGCGAGCGACCAGCCGCGCGCTTCCGCGAGCTTGCTGATCGGACCGAGCGGGAGCTTGCCCGCCTTCGGAATGGCCGTGAGCCGCGCGGCGGTCTTATCGATCTCGACGCTCTCCACCTCGGGCAGCGCCTGGATCGACTCGCGCGCGGCGGGCAGCAGCGTGGGATCGGCGAGCTTGAGCGACACCGCGTTGTGGAAGCGCGAGCGCGCCTCGAGCCCGCGGGGCGTGTCGTCCGCGAGGATCTTGCCGTGCGCGATGATGATCGCGCGGTTGCAGACGGCCTCTACCTCTTCGAGGATGTGGGTCGAGATCACGATGATCTTGTCGCGCGCCATGCGCCCGATCAGCTCGCGCACCTCGTGCTTCTGGTTGGGATCGAGGCCGTCGGTGGGCTCGTCGAGGATCAGCACCTCGGGGTCGTGCACGATGGCTTGCGCGAGGCCCACGCGGCGCCGGTAGCCTTTCGACAGCGTGTCGATGGTCTGCTCGAGCACCCGCTCGAGGTGCAGCAGGCCGATCACCTCGTCGAGGCGCCGGCGGCGGTGCTCGCCCTTGAGTCCCCGCGCGTCCGCCACGAACTCGAGGAACGCGCGCGGCGTCATCTCGGGATAGCTCGGTGCGCCTTCCGGCAGGTAGCCGAGCCGACGCTTCGCTTCGATGCCCTGCGTCTCCACGTCGAAGCCGCACACGAGCGCGCGCCCCGACGTCGCCGGCAGGAAGCCCGCGACGATGCGCATCGTGGTGGTCTTGCCCGCGCCGTTCGGGCCCAGGAAGCCGAGCACCTCGCCCGGCTGCACCGTGAAGCTCAGATCATCGACGGCCCGGAGCTGGCCGTACTGCTTGCTTAGATGCTGGCACTCGATCATTACGCAGCCCAAGAAAGTGCAGCGGCGTAACCGCCAGAAAGCGGCGGACCATTCTCCATACGGGGATTCGCTCTTTCAAGCATGCTTGCGCACCCTGAGCGATCGCTACGGTTACTCGATGACGTTGCCCTCCACGTCGATCACGTGCACGTCGGCGATGCCGAGCGCACGTATCGGCTCCTCGATCGTGCGGCGGTCGCCGACCACCACCCACGTGAGACGCTGCGGATCGATGAGACGCCGCGCGGCCTCTCTCACCTCGGCGGTGTCGAGCGCCGACACGAGCTCGGCGTAGCGCTGCCAGTAGTCGTCGGGTAAGCCGAAGCGCACGAGCTCCGCGATCGACGCGGCCACCGAGCGCGCCGTCTCCCAGCGCCCCGGCAACGACAGCGTGCTGCGCCTCTTGCTCGTGGCCACTTCCTCGTCGCTCGGCGGCTCGCTCGCGAGGAACGCTTCGAGCTCCGCAAGCATCTCGCGCACGGCCGGCGCCGTCTGGTCCGCCTGCACCGGCGCGGTGGCGATGAACGGACGCTGCGCCATCGTCTCCACGATCTGCGAGCGCGCACCGTACGACCAGCCCTTCTCCTCGCGCAGGTTCATGTTGATGCGCGACGTGAAGCTGCCGCCCAGGATGTCGTTCATCGCCTGCACGGCGATGTCGGCCTCGGCGCGCTTCGGCTCGACCACCTGGCCCGCGATGATCACGCTCTGCTGCGAGCCCGGCCGATCGAGAATGAAGATCCGCGGCGCGGGCGGCGGAGAGACCTGGCCGAGCTCCTTGCTCGGCACCTCGCCCGGCCGCCAGCCCGCGAACAGCCGCTCGAGCTTCGGGCGGATCTCCTCGAGCGTCGTGTCGCCCACCACGATGAGCGTGGCGTTGTTCGGCTTGAACCACGTGGAGTGGAACGCGCGCAGGTCTTCGCGCGTGATGGCGGCCACGGACTCCGGCGTTCCGGAGCCCGTCATCGGCAGCGAGTACGCATGGTCCTCGCCGTAGAGCAGCCGCGGCAGCACGCGCAGCGCCATCGTGCCCGGGGAGGCCTGCTCCTGCGCGATCTGCGCGAGCTGCAGGCGCCTGAGCCGCTCGAGCTCGCGCTCGTCGAAGACCGGGTTCAGGATCACGTCGGCGTAGATCTCGAGCGACTCGTCGAGGTTCTCGGTGAGCGCGGACAGGCTCACGGCGGAGTAGTCGAGGTTGGAGCCCGTGCTGAGCGTGGCGCCGAGCCGCGCGAGCTCGTCGCTGATCTCGAGCGCGTTCCGCGACCGCGTGCCCTCGTCCAGCATCTCCATCGCGAGGCTCGCGGTGCCGGGCTTCGCGAACTGGTCCGCCGCGTAGCCCGCGTTCATCTGCAGGCTGAACCACACCACGGGCACGGCGTGCCGCTCGGCGACGATCAGATCGATACCGTTCGAGAGCTTGGCCCGCTTGATCTCGGGGAACGGGGCGTCGGGGAAGTGGCTCGGCATGGGCGGTCCCCCCGAGCGGTCCACGCCCTCCCCGGAGGCCTCGAGCGTCTCGGGGAAGGGTTGCACCTCCACCGCCACGGCGGCGCCGGAGATCCATTTCGCGGCCGCGGCGCGCACGGTCTCGGGCGTGGCCGCCTCGAGCACCTCGAGCGAGTGCTTCCAGAAGTCCGGCCGGCCGCCGTAGACCGCGTTCTCCGCAAGGATCTGCGACTTGCCGCCGAAGCCGCCCACTTGCTCCACGCCGCGGATGAAGGACGCCTTGATCTCGGTCTTCACGCGCTCGAGCTCGGCCGCCGTGGGCCCTTCGCGCAGGAAGCGCGCGAGCTCCTCGTCGAGCACACGCTCTACCTCGGCCAGGTCCTGGTCACGCGCGGCGCTCGCGTAGAGGACGTAGGCGCCCGCGATCTCGTTGTCCAGGTAGAAGCCGCCCACGGTCGTCGCGATCTGATCCTCGTAGACGAGCCGCTGGTACAGGCGCGAGGTCTTGCCGAGCGTGAGCACGCCGTCGGCGAGCTGCAGCAGCGTGGACTCGTCGCTCTTCCACTCGGGCGCGAGCCAGGTCTTGTAGACGCGCGCCTCGGGCACGCGGTCCTGCATGACGATGCGCTTCGGCTCGAGCTTCTCGGGGATCCAGCGCTCCATGCGCGTGATGGGCGGGCCCGGCGGGATGTCGCCGAAGTACTGCTCCACCTTGCGGCGCGCCGTCTCGACGTCGATGTCGCCCGCGAGCACGAGGGTGGCGTTGTTGGGGCCGTAGTAGGTCTCGAACCAGGTGCGCACGTCGTCGAGCGTGGCCGCGTTCAAGTCCTCCATGGAGCCGATGACTTCCCACGAGTAGGGATGGCCCTCGGGGAAGACGTTGATCAGGATCTGCTCGAAGACCTTCCCGTAGGGCTGGTTCTCGCCCTGCCGCTTCTCGTTCTGCACGACGCCCCGCTGCTCGTCGAGCTTGGCCTGGTCCACGGCGCCGAGCAGGTGCCCCATGCGGTCGGATTCCATCCAGAGCGCGAGGTCGAGCGCCGTGGTGGGCACGGTCTGGAAATAGTTGGTGCGGTCGAAGTCGGTGGTGCCGTTCATCCCGGTGGCGCCCACCTCCTGGAACGGCTTGAAGTACTCGTCGTTGTAGTGCTCCGTGCCGTTGAACATCAGGTGCTCGAAGAGATGGGCGAAGCCGGTCTTGCCGGGGCGCTCGTTCTTCGAGCCCACGTGGTACCAGACGGTGACGGCGACGATCGGCGCCTTGTGATCCTCGTGGACGATCACCCGCAGCCCGTTGTCCAGATAGAACTCCTCGAAGGGGATGTCCGGCAGCTGCGCGGCGGCGGAGCCGGCGCCTAGGAGCGTGATGGCCAGGGCTGTGGCGAGTCGTCGCATAAGTCCCCCAAGACAGGTTGGAGCGCGGTGGGCGCCGCGTAACACGCGTAACAGACTGCCGCCGACGGGCTCGAGTTCCGACGGAGCGGCCGCGGCACCGGCCATGATAGGGGATCGGCCGCGGGCGCGCGTAGCGGCCGCGGGGGCGGCGACGCGCGTGCGACAATGCCGCCATGAGCACCCTTCTTCTCGCCAACGGCCGCCTCGTCAACGAGGGGCGCATCGTCGAGGCCGACCTCCTGATCGAGGGCGATCGCATCGCGCGCGTCGGGGCGGGCGGCGTGCCCGCAGGAGCGGAGGTGATCGACCTGGCCGGGCGCTACGTGCTGCCCGGGCTCATCGACGACCAGGTCCACTGCCGCGAGCCCGGGCTCACCCACAAGGCCACGATCGGCTCGGAGTCGCGGGCGGCGGTGGCGGGCGGCGTCACGAGCTTCCTCGACATGCCGAACACGCTGCCGCCCACCACCGACCGCGCACGGCTCGAGGAGAAGCGGCGGATCGCCGCGGCGTCGAGCCACGCGAACTACGGCTTCTACCTGGGCGCCACCAACGACAATCTCGAGGAGATCAAGCGGGTAGGCCCCGACCTCGCCTGCGGCATCAAGGTCTTCATGGGCGCCTCCACGGGCAACATGCTCGTGGACGACCCGGCCACGCTCGAGGGCATCTTCTCCGGCACGGCGCTGCCCGTGGCGGCGCATTGCGAGGACACGCCGATGATCCGCGCCGCGGAGCAACGCTTCCGCGAGCGCTACGGCGACGACGTGCCGATGTCCGCGCACCCGCTGATCCGCTCGGCCGAGGCCTGCTACCGCTCGTCGTCGCTCGCCGTGGAGCTGGCCCGGCGGCACGGCACGCGGCTCCACGTGCTGCACCTCTCCACGGCCCGGGAGCTCGAGCTCTTCGCGCCGGGGCCGATCGACGGCAAGCGCATCACGGCCGAGGTGTGCGTGCACCACCTGTGGTTCCACGACGGCCGCTACGCGGACCTCGGCGCCCGCATCAAGTGCAATCCGGCCATCAAGACCGCGGCGGATCGGGCGGCGCTGCTCGAGGCCGTGGCCACGGGGCGCATCGACGTGATCGCCACCGACCACGCCCCCCATACGCTGGAGGAGAAGGGTCGAGGCTATTTCGACGCGCCCTCCGGGCTGCCGCTGGTCCAGCACTCGCTGCTCATGCTGCTCGATCTGCACCGCCAGGGCTTCCTGACGCTGCCGCAGATCGTGGAGAAGGCCGCGCACAACCCGGCCCGGCTCTTCGGCATCGTGGACCGGGGGTTCCTGCGGGAGGGCTACTTCGCCGACGTGGCGGTGGTGGACCTCGAGCGGACCACGACGGTCACGCGGAAGCAGATCCTGTACCGCTGCGGCTGGTCGCCGCTCGAATCCGCCGTGCTTCGGGCCGCCGTCACGCTCACGCTCGTCAACGGCCGCGTCGCCGCACGCAACGGCGTGCCCGAGGGCGAGCCACACGGGCGCGCGCTCGAGTTTCGGGCGCCTTGAGCGGCCCGGTCAGGAAAGCGCAGTCAGAGGGGAAAAAAAGAAAGGGGCCGAGGCGAACATCCATGTTCTTCCTTGCGAAGACATGTCCGTGTTCGCATGCCGGTGTTACCCGGCCCCTCCACTATACGGCCGACCGGCCGGCCTCGCGGACTAGGGTGGGGGAGAACCCGTCGTCCGCACGACCCGCAGGGACTGGGGGAGAGTCAGCTGCGGGTCGCAGTCTCGCCACTGGCGAGCTGTACCGGCGCCGCGTCGAAGCGCTTCAGATCGTTCTCCAGCGTCACCTTCAGCTCCTCGCTGAAGGCGCGCACGGACTCGATGAGCTCGTCGCGCAGCGCTTCCGGCTCGGCCACCATGGCCAAGACCGGCGAAGAACCATGGACCACGATTTCTTCCGTAGCCGACACCTGCCCACTGAGCAGACCCGTCACGAGCCCGCTCACCAGGCCGATTCCGGGACTGATCAGTTTCTTGGTGAACATGGCGGTGTCCTTTACTCTTACGAGTGTGTTACGAAACTCCGATAACCTTCTAAACCCGTCCTCCCGGACGCGCGCTATATATGCATCCGCCGTGCCAACTTCAAGAGCCCCGAGAATCAAGGGTTTCGAGGTGGTTCTAGGTAACGGAATTCCGTAACTTACGATTTTTCGTTGCCTAGATGTACGGATTTTCGTAAGATCGCGTCATGTCGTCCGAAGAACGTTACCAGTGGCTTTTCCGTAAGATCCCGGCCTACATCGTCTCCTTGGACGAGGAGGGGTACTTCCTCGACGCGAGCGACGCCTGGCTCAAGCGCTTCGGCTATACCCGGGAGGAGATCCGCGACAAGCGGCCTCAGGACTTGGGCACGGAGGAATCGGCCCGCCGCACCACGGAGGAGTACCTGCCCATGCTCCGCCGGGTCGGGCGCGTGGACGGGGTGCCGGTGGACCTCAAGACCAAGAGCGGCGAGCGGGTGGATTGCCTCGCGAGCGCGGTCGTCGAGCGCAACGAGGAAGGCGACTACCTGCGCACGATCGTCGTCTACACCGAGCTCGGCGAGCAGGCCCGGCTCGAGCGCCACTACCGCGACCTCTATCGCTCCACGCCCGCCATGCTGCACACGGTGGACGCGAAGGGCCGCATTACCCACGTGAGCGACCACTGGCTCAGGAAGCTCGGCTACCGGCGCGAGGAGGTGATCGGGCGGCTGATCGTGGACTTCTGGGCCGAGGACTCGCTCGCCCAGTACGGCGACAAGCTGCTCGACACCATCGCCCAGGGCGAGCTCGAGAACGCCCCCCGCCGGTACCTCACCAAGAGCGGCGAGGTCATCGAGGCGCTCGTCTCGGCGTACGCCGACCGCGACGAGAACGGCAACGTGCGGGCGCTGCTCGTGGCGTCGAAAGATGTCACCGAGCGCAACCGGGCCGAGCGGCAGCTGCGGGCCGCCTTCGAGGAGAACGCGCGCCTGCGCGAGGAGCTCGAGCGCGAGCGCGACTACCTCCGCGAGGAGGTGCAGGTGTCGATGAACTTCGGGCGGATCATCGGCGAGAGCCCCGCGCTCAAGAAAATGCTCGCGCGCATCGAGGCCGTGGCGCAGACCTCGGCCAGCGTGCTCGTCGAAGGCGAGTCCGGCACGGGCAAGGAGCTCGTGGCGCACGTCATTCACGCCCGCAGCCCACGCGCCAACGGGCCGCTCGTCAAGGTTAACTGCGCGTCGATCCCCCGCGAGCTCTTCGAGAGCGAGTTCTTCGGCCACGTGAAGGGCGCCTTCACGGGCGCGCACCGCGATCGCGTGGGGCGCTTCAAGCTGGCGGACGGCGGCACCATCTTCCTCGACGAGGTGGGCGAGATCCCCCTGGAGCTGCAGGGCAAGCTGCTGCGGGTGCTGCAGGAGAGCGAGTACGAGCGGGTCGGCGACGACCAGACGCACACGGTGGACGTCCGGGTCATCGCCGCCACCAACCGCGACCTCGAGCGCGCCGTGGAGGAAGGCAAGTTCCGGGAAGACCTCTACTACCGGCTCAGCGTCTTCCCCATCGAGGTGCCTCCGCTGCGCGAGCGGGGCGACGACGTGATCCAGCTCGCGAGCCACTTCCTCGAGCGCACCTGCCAGGAGTTCGGCCACCCGCCGCTCACGCTCTCGAAGCAGCAGGCCGCGCTGCTCAAGCGCTACGACTGGCCCGGCAACGTCCGCGAGCTCAAGAACGTCATCGAGAGAGCCGTGATCCTGTCGCGCGGCAAGGTGCTGCGGCTCGACCTCGCGATGGCCGACATCTTGAACGCCCCGCGCGACGAGCGGCCGGAGGCGCCGGCGGACAAGCGCGTGCTCACGGAGCGGGAGCTGCGCGAGCTCGAGCGCAACAACATGATCGCGGCGCTGGAGCTCGCGAACTGGCGAGTGTCGGGACCCGACGGCGCGGCCGCGTTGCTGGGCGTGAAGCCCACGACCTTCGCCGACCGCATGCGCAAGTTCAACATCGTGCGGCCGAGGAGCGCCGTGCGCGCCTGATGTGCACGCCGCGCTTGCGCGCGGCCGAGCGCGTCTGGTATACGTCGCGCGAATCGAAGGCCGGCGGTGCGCCGCGCGCGCCTTCCCGATAACCACCACCCAGGAACCGATCGTCCCGATGACCGATCTCGCCGAGCGCTTTGCCGCGGCCGTGCACGTTTTGGTGGGCGACGGCACCATCAAGGAGCGTCTCGGCAGGGCCTACAGCGAGCATCTCGAGGCCATCGATCCCGCCGACTTGCCGCCGGCGGCGCGGCCGCTGTTCCTGGAGCTCTCGGATGCCCTGCACCGAGTGGCGCCGTTCGGCAAGGAAGGCTGGGTGCGCGCGAGCGTGCAGAAGATGTCCGCGGCCGAGGCCGTGCGCCACGCCCGCGTCATCGTGCAGCTCCTCGTGGAGCTCGAGCGCCCCGCCGAGCGGGCCGAGCCGCTCAAGGTCGTGACCGGCGCGAGCGGCGCGCAGAAGCCCCCGAGGTACCTGGGCGGGCGCTCCTGACGGCGCGCGGCCGCGGCGGCCGCTGCGACTGCGTTCAAAGAAATCCCGGGCGCTTTGAGGCATGATCGGGCCTTGCTCCCGACGTGTGCCTCATGGCCAAACCTTCTGCTCGACTCGCCGACGCTCAGGCACCGCACGACGCGGACTACGCGCCCTATGGCCAGCTCGTGAAGATGCTGCTCCCGAGCGCGGGGGCGATCGCGCTCTACGACGCCGATCGGGAGCTCCTGTGGTGCTCGGACGGCTACGAGCCGCCCGAGCTGCGCGCGCTGCTCGAGGAAACGCCGGCCATCGCGGCCGGCGTCTGCCGCACGCCCGGCGGCTCGCCCGCTTTCATCGCGCCGCTCGTGTCGCCGCCCGATCCCCCGCTCGGCTTCCTCGTGCTGGAGCTGAAAACCGTGCAGTCCGGCACGCTCGTGGCGAGCCTGCTCAAGCCCGTGGTCGACTGCCTGCTCAAGCGCATGAGCCTCGAGCGCACGCTCGTGCTCGGGGACCGCGAGGGCCGCGCGTCGCTCGACCTGCTGCTCGCCCTCGACGACGAGCCCGGCGACACGGCGCCGCTCGAGCACCTGCTCGATCAGTGCGTGCGCCACCTGCGCGGGCGCGCCGGGGCCCTGGTGCTGCCGGATCGCGGCATCGCGCTCACGCGGCGGGCGCAGCCCACGGCCGCCGAGGAGGCGGAGCTGCTCGAGCGCACCCAGAAGCACCTGCTCGCGTGGGCGCAGCTGCAGAACCGCCCCATACTCGTCAATCGCGTGGGGCCCAAGGGCGTGGGCGCGCCCTGCAAGATCCTCTCCTGCCCCGTGCGCGACCCCCAGGGACGCGTGATCGGCTCGCTCGGCCTGTTCCGGGCCGCCACCGCGCCGGACTTCGTCACCGAGGATGCACGCGTGCTCGAGCTCGTGGGCCGCAGGATCACGGCCGTGCTCGAGAGCCACCACGATCGCCTCACGGGTCTCGTGAACCCCTTGATCTTCGAGCGGCGCGTGCAGCGCGCCCTCGACGCCGCCGGCGGCGCGCCGACCGCGGTGCTGCACGTCGACGTGGACCGCCTGCAGCAGGTCAACGACGCGTTCGGCTATCAGGCCGGCGACGAGGTCATTCGCCGGCTCGCCGACGCCGTGCGGCGCGAGCTTCGTCCCGGCGACGAGGCGACGCGCCTGGGCGGCGATCGGCTCGCCGTCTTTCTCTCGAGACGCACGCCGCAGGAGGCGGCGGCGGCCGGCGAGCGGATCCTGGCCGCGCTCGCGGAGACGTCGTACGTGCAGGGCACGGAGTCGGTGCCGGTGTCGGCCTGCGCGGGGCTCGCGATCAGCGCCGGCGCTGGGGCCCGCATCGCGCACCTGCTGGCCGCGGCGGAGCTCGCCTGCAAGCACGCGAAGCAGGCCGGCCGCGGCCGCCTGGAGACGGTCGGCGACGATCCCGAGGTCGCCGGCGGCAGCCGCACGCTCGCCGCGGCGAGCCTGCGCGAGTCGCTGCGCAGCAACCGCTTCCGGCTGGACGCGCAACCCGTGCGCGGCCTGTCCGGGAAGGAAGCGCTTCTCGGCTTCGAGGTGCTCGTGCGCCTGCAAGCGCCGGACGGCGAAGTGCTCGCGCCGGACAAGTTCTTCGCCGCCGCGGAACGCTACGAGCTCACGGCCGCCCTCGACCGCTGGGTGCTCGTGTCGCTGCTCGAAGCTTTGAAGCCGCACGCGGCGCGCTTCGAGGACGGCGCGCCCCGCTTGATGGTGAACGTCTCCGCCGCGTCGCTCGCCGCGAGCGGCTACGCGGAGTTCGCGCTGGAGCGGGCCGCACAGGCCGGCGTTCCGCCCGGCCTGCTGTGCTTCGAGGTGCGGGAGTCGGTGGCGGCGGCACACCTCGCGGAGACGGAGGCGTTCGTGAAGAAGATGCGCGACGCCGGTGCTCGCGTCGCGCTCGACAACTTCGGGCGCGGCTTCTCCTCGCTCGCCTATCTCGACCGGCTCCCGGTCCATTACCTCAAGATCGACGGCGAGTTCGTGCGCAGGATGGCCTCCGACCGCGTGGCGGAGTCGATCGTCTCGGGCATCGCCATGGCCGCGCGCACGCTCGGCGTCGAGACCATCGCGCAGCACGTGGAGACGGAGGCGCTCGCGGGCGCGCTGCGCCGTTTCGAGGTGGGCTACGGGCAGGGCTACCACTTCGGGCGGCCCCGCCCGCTCGTGCAGGCCCTGGGGGAGCTCGCCCCGAGCGCAGCGTAAGCCGCGGATTCTGCGGCAGTTCACGTTTTCCGCGCCGCCCCGGTCCCTATAATCGCCCCGGCTCCATCGGGACGGATTCATGGCTCGGCACACGCTGTCGCTCTTGCTGCTGCTCGGGCTCGCGGCCGCCGCGGGGGCCGAGACCGTGTACGTGACCGACATCCTGCGCCTGGGGCTGCACCGCGCCCAGGACACCTCCGACGCCCCGTTCGAGAGCCTCGTGAGCGGCACCCCGCTCGAGGTGCTCGAGCGCGTGCCGAGCTATGCGCGCGTGCGCACGCCGGACGGGCGCGAAGGCTGGGTCAAGTCCATGTTCCTGGTGACGGAGAAGCCCGCGCAGGCGCGCGTGGCCGAGCTCGAGGCGGAGGTCGCGAAGCTCGAGGACGCCGTCGCGAAAGCGGAGGCGGCGCGCACGGCGGCCGAGCGGGAGGCCGCGCGGCTCGCGAAGGAGGCGGCCAGCGGCACCGACTCGGTGGAGGCGCTGCGCGCCACCGTGGAGCGGCTCGAGCGCGACAACCGCGCGTTCGAGGAGCGCCTCGAGACGTACCGCGGCGCCGTGCCGCTGTCGTGGGCGGCCGCCGCGCTGCTCGTGACGCTCGCGGGCGGATTCGTCGGCGGCTGGTGGTGGCTCGACGCCTCCATCCGGCGCCGCCACGGCGGGTTCCGCGTCTACTAAGAGCCGCTAGCGATTCGCCTCGGCGGCGGCCGCCGCCCGCAGCGCCACGCGGCGCCGCTGCCAGAACCACTTCACCCGCGCGCCGAGCAGCAAGGCGAGAATGGCGCTGTAGACCAGCGGCTCGGGATCGAGCTTCGCCTTCGTCTGCCACCAGAAGTGCACCACCGCGAGGATCGCGATCGGATAGACGAGCCGGTGCAGCGTCACCCAGCGGCGGCCGAGCCGGCGCTGCATGCGGTTGGTGGAGGTGACCGCGAGCGGCACCAGCAGCACCACCGCGAGCATGCCGAGCGTGATGTACGGCCGCTCGACCACGTCCTCGACGATCGTCGGCATGTCGAGCTGCCGGTCGAGCGTGAGGTAGACGACCACGTGCAGCAGCGCATAGGCGAAGGCGAAGAGCCCCAGCATGCGGCGCACGGTCACGAGCCGGTTCCAGCCGGTGAGCCTGCGGACGGGCGTGACGGCGAGCGTTACGAGCAGCAGGTTGAGCGACGTCTTGCCGACGGTGTGCAACAGCTCCTCGACCGGGTTCGGCCCCAGCGAGAGCCCGCCGACCTCGAAGATCCGGAGCACCGTCCACACCGCCGGCGCCGTGCAGGCGCACGCCGTGGCGATCTTGAGCAGCGTGACCGCGCGGCGCGGCATCACCCTGCCGACCCCGCGTGCCCGAGCGCTGGCTTCGACGAGCGCAGCCCGAGCTCTCGTGCCACCGCCCCGATCGGCCCTAGTAGTTCTTGACGAGGTCGAGCCCCGCGTAGAGGTGCGCCACCTGCTCGGCGTAACCGTTGAACATGAGCGTGGGCACCCTGGACGAGAACAGCCCCGCGCCGAGCTTGCGCTCCGTGGCCTGGCTCCAGCGCGGATGGTCCACGTTCGGGTTCACGTTGGAATAGAACCCGTACTCGTGCGGCGCCGCCATGTTCCAGCTCGTCTGCGGTTGCCGCTCGGTGAACACGATGCGGACGATCGACTTGATGCTCTTGAAGCCGTACTTCCACGGCACCACGAGGCGCAACGGGGCCCCGTTCTGGTTCGGCAGCACGCGGCCGTAGAGCCCCACCGCCACGAACGTGAGCGGGTGCATCGCCTCCTCGATCGTGAGGCCTTCGCGGTACGGCCAGTCGAGCACCGGGTAGCGCACGCCCGGCATCTGCTTGGGGTCGTACAGCGTGAAGAACTGGACGTACTTCGCGCGCGACGTGGGCTCGAAGCGCTTCAGCAGGTCGGCGAGCGGAAAGCCGACCCAGGGCACGACCATCGACCACGCTTCCACGCAGCGGAACCGATACACCCGCTCCTCGAGCGCGTGCGGCTTCAGGATGTCCTCCAGCGTGTATGTGCCCGTGCGCTCCGCCTCGCCCGCCACCTCCACCGACCAGGGCCGGGTCTTCATCATGTGGGCGTTGCGGGCGGGGTCGCCCTTGCCCGTGCCGAACTCGTAGAAGTTGTTGTAGGTGGTGATGTCTTCCCAGGCGTTCGACGGCTCGTCGAGCGAATCCGGCCACTTGCTGACGTTGGCGAGCTCGCCGCTGGGCGGCACCGTGGCAGCGGCGGCGTCGCCCGCGATGGAGGGCAGGAGCCCTGCAGCGACGGCGGCTTTGAGCAGCTCGCGGCGATTGAAGTAGACGCTCTCGGGAGTGATCTCGGAAGGCTTGATGTCCGGCTGCTTGCTCTTCTTCATAGGCTCATCCCCGCATGCTCACCGTCATTGGGCTGCACCGTTATTGTGCAGAGTCAGGCTCGACTTCGCCACGCCGACTCCGTCTAGAATACATCCCTTGTCCGACGAGCCCACACTCCTTCATCGACAAGTCCGGGGGCGCTAATGAAGCTGATTACGGCAGTGATCAAACCCTTCCGCCTCGACGACGTCCGCAACGCGTTGGCCGAGGTGGGCGTGCAAGGTATGACCGTCACCGAAGTCAAAGGTTTCGGCCGCCAGCGCGGGCACACCGAACTCTACCGCGGGGCCGAGTACGTCGTCGATTTCCTGCCCAAGGTGAAGATCGAGGTCGCGGTCACGGACGAGCTCGCGGAGCGTGCGATCGAGGCAATCATCGAGGCCGCGAAGACCGGCAAGGTGGGCGACGGCAAGATATTCGTCACGGACCTGGTGCAAGTTTACAGAATCAGAACCGGCGAAACCGGCGACCAGGCGATCTAGGAGCCCGTCCGGGGGACGGCGTCGGCCGCGGCGACGCCGTGAGCGGACGGACTCCTGCCAGCGCTCCACTCTTTCCATCTACGACAACAACTTCTTCCTGGGGGGATTCAACATGAAGAAGCATGCGCTGCGCGCGGCGCCTGTCGCGGCTGCCGTCGCGCTTTGGCCTTGGCCGGTGTTCGCGCAGCACGTGGAAGACGGCACCACGGCGTGGCTGCTCACCTCGACGGCGTTGGTGCTGTTCATGACGCTGCCCGGCCTCGCGCTCTTCTACGGCGGGCTCGTGCGCAGCCGCAACGTGCTGTCGGTGCTCATGCAGTGCTTCGCCATCTGCTGCAGCGTGTCGGTGGCCTGGTTCGCGTTCGGCTACTCGCTCGCCTTCGGCGAAGGCGGCATCGGCGGGCTCGTCGGCGGGCTGTCGAAGTCGTGGCTCGCCGGCGTGGAGCTCGACAGCGCGAGCGGGGCGATACCGGAGAGCGTGTTCGTGATGTTCCAGCTCACGTTCGCGATCATCACGCCTGCGCTCATCGTGGGCGGGTTCGCCGAGCGCATGCGGTTCTCCGCGATGCTCGCCTTCTCCCTGCTGTGGCTCGTGGCGGTCTACCTGCCCGTCACCCACTGGGTGTGGGGCGGCGGCTGGCTCGCGGATCTCGGTTTCCGCGATTTCGCCGGCGGTGCCGTCGTGCACGTGAACGCGGGCGTGGCGGCCCTCGTGGCCGCGCTCGTGATCGGCAACCGCACGGGCTTCCCGGCGACGCCGATGCTGCCCCACAACCTCACGATGACCGTGACCGGCGCGTCGATGCTGTGGGTGGGCTGGTTCGGCTTCAACGCCGGCAGCGCGCTCGCGGCGAACGGGGCCGCGGGCATGGCGATGCTGGTGACGCACCTGTCCGCCGCGGCGGGCTCGCTCGCGTGGATGACGATGGAATGGGTCAGGTTCGGCAAGCCGAGCGTGCTCGGCATCGTCACCGGCATGGTGGCGGGCTTGGGCACGATCACGCCGGCGTCCGGATTCGTGGGGCCCTTCGGGGGCTTCGTGATCGGCCTCGTGGCGGGCGTCGTGTGCTTCCTCGCCACGCAGCTCATCAAGCGCAAGCTCAAGATCGACGATTCGCTCGACGTGTTCCCCGTGCACGGCGTGGGCGGCTTCATCGGCCTCGTGCTCACGGCGGTGTTCTCCGTGCCCGCGCTCGACGGGCTCGGGCTCGCGGAGGGCGTGACGCTGACCCGTCAGCTCGGCGTGCAGCTCGTGGGCGCGGTGGCCACCATCGTGTGGTGCGGCGTGGCCACGTTCGTGATCCTGAAGCTCGTGAACCTCGCCCTGCCGCTGCGCGTGGGCCCCGAGCAGGAGAACGAAGGGCTCGACCTAGTGCTGCACGAGGAGCGGGGCTACAGTCTCTGAGCCGACGGCGGGCGCCGGCTGCAGCGGCAGACGCAACGTGACCGCGAGGCCGCCGCCCGGGCGGTTCGCCGCCGTGACGGTGCCGCCGTGCAGCTCCACCACGCGGGAGGTGATGGCGAGACCGATGCCCTGCCCCGTCTTGCGGTGGTCGCGGCTCGTGTCCGCGCGGTAGAAGGGCTCGAAGATGCGCTTGAGGTCCTGATTCGGCACGCCCGGCCCGCGGTCGAGCACGCGCAGCACGATGGCGTCTCGCGTGGCGTCGAGCTCCACGCGGATCGGCTCGGCCGATTCGGCGTGGATCAGCGCGTTGCGAAGCACGTTCTCGACGGCGCTCTTCAAGTCCGCCGCGCTGCCCAGGATCTCGGGCACGTTCCTGCCGTCGAACTCGATGCGCGCGTTGGGATGCTCGAAGCGCGCGTCGGCGACGACGCCGGCCACGAGGTCGTAGAAGTCGAGCGGCGAGCGCTGCGGCGCCGTGGCGGTGCGCAGCCGCGTGAGCGTCATCACCCGCCCTACCAGCTCGTCGAGCCGCTCCGTCTCGCGCTCGATGCGCTCGAGGTCCGGCTGCGCCGCGTCGTTGGCCCGTCGCTGGGCGAGCGCGAGCGCCACGCGGATGCGCGCGAGCGGCGAGCGCAGCTCGTGTGAGACGTCGCGCAGCAGCGCCTCCTTGTCCGTGACGAGCGCCTGGATGCGCTCGGCCATCGCGTCGAAATCGCGGGCGAGCTTCCCCACCTCGTCCTTACGGCGCGTGACGGGCGCGCCGACGCGCGTGTCGAGCGCGCCGGCGGCGAGGGCGCGGCTCGCCCTCTGCAGGCGAACGATCGGCGAGGACAGGTAGCGGGCGAGCAGCAGCGACGTCAGCGTGGCCGTGAGGAGCGCGATGGTGAGCACGGCGATGCGCGTGCCGGGCCACGTGAGGATGCCCAGGAACGTGAGCGGCGCGCGCGTGAAGAACAGCCGGTACTCCTTGCCGTCGGCGCCGATCAGATGCGGCGCGAGCTGGATGGGGCGGATGTTCGGCGGCGGCGTGCCGCTCGGCCGGAACGGGCGGGTGATGAGCAGCCGCATGAGCTCGCGCGGCGTGGCGCGGCCCACGAGGTCTCGGCCGTTCTCGTCGAGCACGAGCAGCACCGTGCCGGGCGCCGGCCGCGGATTCTCGAGCAGCCAGCGCTTCAGCCCGCGCTCGCCGCCGGTGCGCAGCGCCTCCGACACCTCCTGCAGGATGCGATCGCGTCCCTCGACGTTGAGCTGATCGAACTCCTGCCGCGCGAGCAGGAAGCTCACGTGCACCGTGCCGTAGATCGTCACCGCCATCGCGATGCCGAACGAGACGAAAATCTTCCAGAACAAGCCCATGGCTCATTTCTCCGGCGGCACCAGCAGGTAGCCGGTGCCGCGCACGCTGCGGATCGAGAGCTGCCGCTGATCCGGTCCGCGTTGCACCTCGGCGATCTTGCGGCGCAGGTTGCTGATGTGCGTATCGAGGCTGCGGTCCTCCGGCAGGAGCTGGCGGCCGAGCGCGATGCGCGTGAGCGCCTCGCGTGACACCACTTCGCCCGGCGAGCGCATCAGCGCGACCAGGATCACGAACTCCGCGTTCGTGAGCTTGAGCGGCACGCCGCCGAGCGTCGCTTCGCGCCGCAGCAGGTTGGCCCGCAGGTCGCCGACTTCGAGCTCCGACGGCTCTTCCTCGTCCGTCTCCTGGGTGCGCCGCAGGATCGCCTTGATGCGCGCCAGCAGCTCCCGGGGATTGAACGGCTTCGGCAGATAATCGTCGGCGCCCATCTCCAGGCCGACGATGCGATCCACGTCGTCGCCCCGCGCCGTGAGCATGAGGATCGGCGTCTTCGAGCCGCTGTCACGCAGCTGCCGCAGCACGTCGAATCCCGACAGGCCCGGCAGCATGACGTCGAGCACGATGAGATCGTACTGCTCGCGCTGCGCCTCGCGCAGGCCCTGCACGCCGGACGCCACCGCGTGGAGCGACATGCCCTCGGGCGCCAGGTACTCGGCCAGCATCTCCGACAGCCTGAGGTCATCGTCGATGATCAGGATCCGGTTGCCCGCCATGGAATGGATAGCTGCCCCCCGGCGAGGGAAATTGCCACATCCTCGCGTAAACCCATAGCGCGCGGCCGATCCTTTACAAATATTCAGATCGCTCGGCCGCGCCGCCGGCGCGCCGGCCCGGCCGCTTTACCGCGAGGCTGTACGAGCGTACAGTCATGCCATGGCGGTCGATCCACACCCGCTCAAGGGGCGCGGCGCGCTCTCGAACCCGCCCGGGCGCTTCGAGCGCAGCACCCGCGAGAGCTACGACGACGGCTGGTACCGGGAGGAGGCGCCGGACAGCGTTGCCACGTCGGTGCAGCCCGACTCGGCCCGCAGGGTCATCACGCGCAACGATTCGCCCGACATCCCGTTCGAATACTCGATCAACCCTTACCGAGGCTGCGAGCACGGCTGCATCTACTGCTACGCGCGTCCGAGCCACGCCTACGTGGGCCTGTCGCCCGGCATCGATTTCGAGACAAAGCTCTTCTACAAGGCCGACGCGGCCCGTCTCCTCGAAGCCGAGCTCGCGAAGCCGGGCTACGTGTGCAAGCCCATCATGCTGGGCGCGAACACCGATCCCTATCAGCCGGTGGAGCGGCGGCTCGGCGTCACGCGCGGCATCCTCGAGGTGCTTGCGCGCCATCGGCATCCGGTGGCCGTGATCACCAAGAGCGCGCTGATCGCGCGCGACGTCGATCTGCTCGCGGACCTCGCCCGCGACGACCTCACGGCCGTCATGATCAGCCTCACCACGCTCGATCCCGACACCAAGCGCACGCTCGAGCCGCGCGCGGCCTCGCCGCAGGCGCGCCTCAGGGTCATGCGCGAGCTCGCCGCCGCAGGCGTGCCGGTGGGCGTGATGGTCGCGCCGGTGATCCCGGCGGTGACCGATCACGAGCTCGAGCGCATCCTCGAGGCCGCAGCCGAAGCGGGCGCGCGCAGCGCGGGCTATGTGGTGCTGCGTCTGCCTTACGAGGTGAAGGCGCTGTTCAGGGAGTGGCTCGACGCCCATCACCCGGATCGCGCGCGACACGTGATGTCGCTCGTGCGGTCGCTGCGCGGCGGGCGCGACAACGATCCGCGCTTCGGCACGCGCATGCGCGGCGAGGGGCCGTTCGCGGAGCTGCTGCGCCAGCGGTTTCGCGCGGCGTGCCGCAGGCTGGGATTCGCGCGCCGGGGCGAGGTGGCGCTCGATACCACGCGGTTCCGGCCGCCCCGGCCGCCTTCGCCGCAGCTCGACTGGCTGTGATCGGGCGCCGCGCTCAGGCCACCTGCAGCACGGCGCTGCCCGTGAACGCGCCCGCGCGCAGGTCGGCGAGCGCCTCGTTCGCCTTCGCGAGGGGATAGAGGTTCACCTCCGGGCGGATCGGAATCGCTGCTGCGAGCGGCAGGAACTCCATCGCGTCGGCGCGCGTGAGGTTCGCCACGGACTTGAGCTCCCGTTCGCCCCACAGCAGCTCGTACGGCATCTCGGGCAGCGGCGACATGTGGATGCCGCCGCAGACGACGATGCCGCCCTTGCGCACGGCCGCGAGCGCCGCGGGCACGAGCGCGCCCACCGGCGCGAAGATGATCGCGGCGTCGAGCGCCTCCGGCGGCCGCTGGTCCGAGCCGCCCGCCCACCGTGCCCCGAGCGCGAGCGCGGCGGATTGCGCGGCCGCGTCGCCCGGCCGCGTGAACGCGTAGCAGGCGCGGCCCTGATGCCGCAGCACCTGGGCGAGCACGTGCGCGGCCGCGCCGAAGCCGTACAGGCCCACGCGCTCCGCGTCGCCGCACATCCGGAGCGCCCGGTAGCCGATGAGCCCCGCGCAGAGCAGCGGCGCGAGCGCCGTTGCCGGCGCGTCGGGGTCGAGCGGCACGCAGTAGCGGGCGTCGGCCGCGAGGTACTCGCCGTATCCGCCGGGCAGCGTGTAGCCGGTGAAGAGCGCCTCGTCGCACAGGTTCTCCCGCCCCGACGCGCAGTAGCGGCACGTGCCGCACGTCCAGCCGAGCCAGGGCACGCCCACGCGTGTGCCGGGCGCGAGCTCGCCGCCGCCTTCCACCACGCGCCCGACCACCTGATGGCCGGGGACCAGCGGGCGGCGCGGGTCCGGCAGCTCCCCGTCCACGACGTGCAGGTCCGTGCGGCACACGGCGCACGCCTCCACCCGGATCAGCAGCTGGCCGGGCGCGGGGGCCGGGATGGGCAGCTCGACGGGGACCAGCGGCTCGCCGGGGGCGAGCTGCGCCATGACGCGCATGGTAGAGGGCGTGGGGCTAATCGTCCGTGTCCACGTAGTAGCGGAAGTAGTGCGTGAACTCGACGTTCTCGGTGGCGACCGGAACGCCATCGACGAGGCGCGGGCGGAAATGGGTTTCTCGCACGCGCCGCACGTAGCGGTCCGCCAGCGTGCCCGGCGCCGCGGCCGCGTCATCGGCCGTGCGCACGTTCGCGGGCCGCCCGTCGGCCGTCACGTCGAACGTGAGCACGATCTCGCCCCACGCGTACGGATCGGAGCGCGTGGCGCGGTCCACCGCGGACAGCGGCGCCACGAAGTCGATCATGACGGGCGCGCCGAACACGTCGGCCGGATCCACCTGGCCGTCGGCCGCGGCGGCTTCCCAGGCCCGGGCATAGAAGCCCGCGGCCGCGGCCGGGTCCTTCTTCACGATGGCCCAGTCGCCGAGGACCGCGTACGACAGCGCCCGCTCGAGCGGGTCGCCGCCCGACGTGCTCGCAAGCAGCGTGGCGAGCCGCTCGCGCAGCGGCTCGTTCTCGCCTTGCGTGGTGGTGAGGTCGATGCGCACGAGCTCGCGCAGCGGGCTCATGAGATCGGGGTGCTGCTCGCCGAGCAGGCTGCTCTGGAGCCGCACCACCTCTTCGTATTGCTCGCGGGCGCTGACGGGGAGCCTCGAGCGCTGGAAGTAGTTCGCGAGCTCGACGCGGTAAGGCACCACGCGCAGGTCGTTCTCGCCGAAGCGGCGGATGGCATTGTCCAGCCGCTCGATCTGCAGGCGCCGCGCGTCCACCGTGTTGCCGGCGCCGAGATAGGCCGTGGTCATGTCGTCGATCAGCTCGCTCTGCTCGACGTTGAAGAGGCCGAGGTTGCGCTGCGTGATGTGCTGCGCCTGCTCGAGGGCTGCGATGGCCTCGGGGTACTGGGCGTTGCGGATGTAGGAGCGCCCGAGCGCGCGGTAGAGATCGACCAGCCTGATGGAGAACTCGCCCTCCGTTCGCGCCACGGACTCGATGGCCTGGACGTACCGGAGCTCGGCGTCCTCGAACTCCCCGAGCTCGGCGTGGATGCGGCCGAGGCGGGCGAGGTCCTCGGGCAGGACGGCGCCCTGGTCCTGGCTCTCGACGATCTCGAGCGCCGGGCTCTTGGCGGCCGTGAAGTCCGCGGCGGCGATCAGCGCGTCCCGCACGTTGCGCAGGCCGTCGAGGGCGTCGGAGGCTTGCGGCTCGACCGCGTCCGCGTTCTCCTCGGGGGCGGGTTGGCCGCCCACCGGCGGTCCCTGAACGACTTGCGCGTGGGCCGCCCCGAGCGAGCCCGCGGCGAGCAGCGCGAGCGCGAGCCTACTCGTCGTCTTCCTCATCGAGCTTGTACCGATAAGTAAAGCGCAGCGCGAGGCCGCGGCCCGGCACGATCTCGCCGTTCACCATCTGCGGGCGGAAGCGCGAGCGGCGCACGGCGCGCAGCACCGACTCGTCCTTGAAGCCGGGAGGGTCCGCCTCGACCACGGCCACGTTGGAGGTCTGTCCCGTCTCGTCCAGATCGAAGCGCACCAGCACGTGCCCCGCGCGCGCGTCGGGGTCGTTCGAGAGCCCCTGCAGGCTGATGGGCTCCCGCAGCACGTACTCGGGACCTGTGAACCAGCGCCGCCGGATCTCGTCGCCGCCCTCCACCTGGCCCAGCAGCTGCCATGCGCGCTTGTACTCCGCGCCGTCGTAGGGAACCTTGCTGAACGCTACGGACCAGTCGCCGATGTCGCGCAGTACCTCCGCGAGCGCGAGCCGGTCGATGGGCTCCGACGTCTCCAGCAGCTCGAGCGCTTCCTGCAGCGACTTCGCGCCCTGGCCCTCGGGCAGCCGCTGATGGCGGAAGCTGTTGCCGATGGCGGACAGCGGCCGCACGAGGTACAGGCTGTCGTCGCCGTAGTGGTCGCGGATGATGCGAATGGCGCGGTTGTACTGGTCGCGTTCCTCCTGGTAGCGGCCGTTGTCCCGCAGCCACCGCGCGTACTTGTAGATGGCGGCCAACGTCTCCGGCGAGTGCGGCTCGTGCGTGCGCTCGACGAGGCGCAGGGCCTCGAGCTGCAGGCGATCGGCCTCGGCGGTCTGCTCGAGGCTCTGGAGCGCCGCCGTCATCCGGTCGATGATGGGGATCTGCCCTTCGTTCAGCAGCCCGTACACGCGTCGGTTCAGCGTGCGCGCCTCGCCGTAGGCGGACACCGCGTTCAGATACTGTCCCGCCCGCTGATAGTTGTCGCCGAGCCCCGTGAGCGGCTCGATCGCGAGCGGCGAGAACACGCCGTCGACGGCGCGGAAGATGTCGATCGCCGCAAGATAGGTCTCCTCGGCCGCCTCGTGCTCGCCGGCCTCGGACTGCACGCGGGCGAGCGCCATCCGCGCCTCGGCGGCCTCGCGGCTCTGCGCGCCGAACTCCTGGTCCGTGAGCTCGACGAGCCGCTGCCCCACGGGCACGGCCTCCTGGTACTTCTCCTCCTCGACGAGCCGATCGAGCTCGATCTTGGTCTCGAGGCGCGTGACCAGCGGGTCGGCGACGGGCGGGCCGTCGACATCGGGCGGGGCGACCAGCAGCGGATCGGCGGGGACGTCGCCCGTGTCGGCCGGCTGGGAGGCGTCCTCCTTCGTCGCGGCCGGCTCGGCCTCGTCGCCCGCGCTGCGCGGCGGACCCACGGAGACATCGACGGCCGTGTCGCTCGCGGACGGTTCCGGGAGCTGCGCGAAGGCCGGCGCCAGCATCAGCAGCGACGCTCCGAGGCTTGGAAGGGGCACGGTGCAGCGCCGCAAGGAGCTCGGTCTCCGCATGGCCATCGCAAGGTCAATTGCACCGCATTCTAGCGAAAAACGACGATGCCGCGGCTCGACGGGCACGCTGCTTTCGACCCGGTCCCGGAGGGCACGGTTCCTCCCGGCGCGCGCGGCGGCGGAATGGGCAGGACGCCGCTTGTCGCGGGTACGCTTGTGCCTATAATGGCGCGCCACGATCTGTGCATGTGTCCGGCCCGCCAGGGATAAGGTTCAACAGAATCTCCGCCTGCTTCCACCCCGAAGGCACGTGATCCCTCGCGCGCGTGAACGCCGGCGGCGGCGCCTGGTCAATCGAGAACGGTAGAGACGAAGCTAGGGCCAAGGCCCCCATCGATGGATCCCACCCAAACAGTCGAAGGCGAGTACTTTCATCGGGTGGTGGACTGTCAATGGGCGTGCCCCGCGCACACCGACGTCCCGCAGTACATCAGGCTCATCGCCCAGGGTCGGTTCTCGGACGCGTATCTGCTGAACCGGCAGTCGAACGTGTTCCCCGGCATCCTCGGCCGCGTGTGCGACCGCCCGTGCGAGCCCGCGTGCCGCCGGGGGCGCGTGGAGAGCCAGCCGGTGGCGATCTGCCGGCTGAAACGCGTGGCGGCCGATCATCGCGACGACATCCGCGCGCGGCTGCCGAAGGCGCCGGCTACCCGCAACGGTAAGCGCGTCGCGCTGATCGGCGCGGGGTGCGCGTCGCTCACGGTGGCGAACGACCTCATGCCGCTCGGCTACGAGTGCGTGATGTTCGAGGCGCTCGACAAGCCCGGCGGCCTCATGCGCACCAACATCCCCGCCTTCCGCCTGCCCGCGCGGGTGCTGGACGAGGAAATCGCCTATATCGTCGACATGGGCGTCGATCTCAGGCTCGGCACGCCCGTGCAGAGCCTCCGGGCGCTGCTCGCGGAGGGGTACGACGCCGTGTTCGTGGGCACGGGCGCGCCGAAGGGCAAGGACCTGGAGCTTCCGGGGCGCGACCAGACCGACCGCATCCACATCGGCATCGAGTGGCTCGCCTCGATCGCGTTCGGCCACACCACGAGCGTCGGCGAGCGCGTGCTCATCATCGGCGTCGGCAACACCGCGATGGACTGCTGCCGCACGGCGGCGCGCCTCGGCGGCAAGGACATCAAGGTGATGGCCCGCCGGCCCCGCGGCTTCTTCAAGGCCTCGCCGTGGGAGCTCGAGGACGCCGAGGAGGAGCGCGTCCAGATCGTCGTCAACCACGCGCCGCGCGCGTTCGTCGTCGAGGGCGGGAAGCTCCAGGGCATGATGTTCGACAAGCTCGAGTGGCAGTTCGACGAGCGCGGCGTGCCCACGAAATCGAAGGTGCTGGAGACGGTGTTCTTCCCGGCCGACGACGTGATCCTCGCCATCGGCCAGGAGACGGCGTTCCCCTGGATCGAGAGGGATCTCGGCTTCGAGTTCGACGAGTGGGGTCAACCCAAGGTCGACAAGGTCACGTTCCAGTCGACCGTGCCAGGCGTCTTCTTCGGAGGCGACGCGGCGTGGGGCCCGCTCAACATCATCTGGGCGGTCGAGCACGGCCACCAGGCGGCCATCTCCATCCACAACTGGTGCCAGGGCATCCCGCTGACCGAGCGGCCCGCGCCGGGCATGAACCTCGTCAGCGCGAAGATGGGCCTGCACGAGTGGAGCTACAAGAACGACTACAACCCCGTCGGCCGCCAGAAGATGCGGCACGTCGACCTCGAGGAGCGCTTCAAGAAGCTGAACATCGAGGTCGAGATGGGCTTCGACGCGGCGCAGACGGCGCGCGAGGTCGAACGCTGCCTCAACTGCGACGTACAGACGGTGTTCACCGACCGCCTGTGCATCGAGTGCGACGCGTGCGTCGACATCTGCCCGGTGTCGTGCCTGACCATCACCGAGAACGGCGAGGAGCCCGAGCTGCGCGGCCGCCTCAGCGCGCCGGCGACCAACCTCGAACAGGCTCTCTTCGTGTCGGGGCCGCTCCCCCACACCAAGCGCGTGATGGTCAAGGACGAGGACGTCTGCGTGCACTGCGGGCTCTGCGCGGAGCGCTGCCCGACGGCCGCGTGGGACATGCAGAAGTTCGAGCTGAAGATCCCTTACGCAGGCAGGCCCTGCGCGACATCCAAATGACCACCCGCATCAACGACTTCGCGATCAAGCTCGCGAACGTGAACGGGACCGGGTCCGCCAGCGCGAACGGCTTGCTCATGCAGGCCATCTTCCGCATGGGCATCCCGGTCTCCGGCAAGAACCTCTTCCCCTCGAACATCCAGGGGCTGCCGACCTGGTACGAGATCCGCGTCAACGCGAAGGGGCACACGGCGCGCACCGCCGACTACGACCTCGTCGTCGCGATGAACGCGGAGACGTACGCGAGGGACGTCAAGGAGGTCCGCTCGGGCGGTTACGTGCTCTACGACTCGACGTGGCCGCTCAAGCCCGAGCTCGTTCGCGAGGACGTGACGTTCCTCGGCGTGCCGTACGCGCAGATGTGCAACGAAGCGTTCCGCTCGTCGCGCGAGCGCATCTTGATGAAGAACATCGCGTACGCGGGCACGCTCGCGGCGCTGCTCGAGATCGACATGGACGTCGTCGAGCAGATGCTCGTCGAGAAGTTCTCACGCAAGCCGGCGCTGATGGACTCGAACAAGCTCGCCATCAAGCTCGGCTACGACTACGCGCGGGAGCACTTCGAGCCGCTGCCGTTCCGCCTCGAGAAGATGGATGCCACGAAGGACTGCATCCTCATCGACGGAAACACGGCCACGGCTCTGGGCTGCCTCTACGCCGGCGCCACGGTGGCGGCATGGTACCCGATCACGCCCTCGACGAGCGTGATGGACGCCTTCACGTCGCTGTGCGCGCGCTACCGCACCGACCCGGAGACGAAGGAGCGCCGCTACTGCATCCTCCAGGCGGAGGACGAGCTCGCCGCGCTCGGCATGGTGGTCGGCGCGAGCTGGAACGGCGCCCGCGCCTTCACGGCCACGTCGGGCCCGGGCATCTCGCTCATGAACGAGCTCGTCGGCCTCGCGTACTACGCGGAGATTCCGGCCGTCATCATCGACGTGCAGCGCGTCGGACCGTCGACCGGGATGCCGACGCGCACGCAGCAGGGCGACATCCTGCTCTGCGCCTACGCGTCGCACGGCGACACGAAGCACATCTGCCTCTATCCCGCGAACCCCGAGGAGTGCTTCTACTTCGCCGTGAAGGCCTTCGACCTGGCCGAGCGCTTCCAGACGCCGGTGTTCATGCTGACCGACCTCGACATCGGCATGAACGACTGGGTCGTCCCGCGCCTCAAGTGGGACGACGCCTACCGCCCGGACCGCGGCCGTGTGCTCACGAAGGAAGAGGTCGAGGCGCTGCCGAAGTACTACCGCTACTGGCCCGAGGACGAGCTCGGCGTGGCGGCCCGCACCCTTCCCGGCGTGAGCCCGAAGGGCGCGTTCTTCACGCGCGGCTCGGGCCACAACAAGTTCGGCGGCTACACGGAGATTCCCGAGGAGTACCAGGAAGTCGTCGATCGCCTCGCGCGCAAGCACGCCGCGGCGGCGGCCCACGTGCCCGAAGCGATCGTCGAGCGCCATCCCGACGCCACCTTCGGCGTAGTCACGATCGGCGGCTGCGATCTCGCGGTCCGCGAGGCGCTCGAGATCCTGTGGGCCGAGGGGCACCGCGGCGACTATTTGCGCGTGCGCGGCTTCCCGTTCGGGGCCGAGGTCGTCCGCTTCCTCGAAGCGCACGACCGCATCTACGTCGTGGAGCAGAACCGCGACGCGCAGCTCAAGTCGCTGCTCACCTTGGAAACGCCCCTCCCGAAGGAAAAGCTCCGCTCCGTTCTGGCCTATGGCGGCTTCCCGCTGCAGGCGCGGCAGGTGGTCGAGGGCATCCGCGCGCTCGAGGGAGAGAAGAAGTCGTGACCTACATCAAGAAGCCCGTCGCGCGCCATCCGTCGCAGAAGCCGAACAAGCTCGGCCTCACGGTCCGCGACTACGAGGGCGCCATGTCGACGCTGTGCGCCGGCTGCGGCCACGACTCCATCACCGCCGCGATCGTGCGCGCCTTCTTCGAGCTCGACGTGCCGCCGCACCGGGTGGCGAAGCTCTCGGGGATCGGGTGCTCGTCCAAGACGCCGACGTACTTCCTGTCGGGCGCGCACGGCTTCAACTCCGTGCACGGCCGGATGCCGGCGATCGCGACGGGAGCCATCGCCGCGAACAAGTCGCTCGTGTACATCGGCGTGAGCGGCGACGGCGACTCGCTCTCCATCGGCCTCGGCCAGATGTGCCACGCCATCCGCCGGAACGTGAACATGGTGTACGTCCTCGAGAACAACGGGGTGTACGGCCTGACGAAGGGCCAGTTCTCGGCCTCGGCGGACATCGGGAGCAAGTCCAAGCGCGGCGAGCCGAACACGCAGGCTCCGATCGATCCGGTGATGCTCGCGCTGAGCATCGGCGCGACCTTCGTGGCGCGCAGCTTCTCCGGCGACAAGGCGCAGCTCGTGCCCATCCTGAAGGCCGCCCTCAAGCACCGGGGCTTCGCGCTGGTGGACGTGATCTCGCCGTGCGTGACCTTCAACGATCACGAGGGCTCGACCAAGAGCTACCTCTACACGCGCCAGCACCAGGTGCGCCTCGTCGAGGCCGACTTCGTCCCGCCCGCCGAGGAGATCACGGCCGACTATCCGGAGGGCGCGGCCGCCCACGTGCGAATGCACGACGGAAGCAGCGTGCTCTTCCGCAAGGTCCCGCCGGACTACGATCCAACCAAGCGCGACGTCGTCCAGCGCTACCTCGAAGAGCGCCGCGCCGCCGGCGAGATCCCGACCGGGCTGCTCTACGTCGACGAGTCCACGCCCGACATGCACGCGAGCGCGCGCACCGTGGAGACCCCGCTCGCGCAGCTACCGTTCGAGCAGCTCTGCCCCGGCAGCGCCGCCCTCGAGGCGCTGCAGGAAGAGTATCGCTGAGCGATCGCCGCCCGCGGCGTTGTGCGCGCCCGGCGCCCCGACGTAGGCTCGGGGCGTGGTCCCTCGTGCGCTCTCGCTCGTGCTGCTCCTTTCGGCGGCGCCGGCCCTCGCGCAGGACGACGTGTGGGACGAGGGCCCCGAGGAGCCGATCGCGGGATGGATCGAGGTCCGCGCGGTCGAGGGGCCGCTCTCCCTCGAGCAGGCGCGCGCCGCGGCGGCCGAAAGCCGCGCGCTTTTGGCGCGCTGCGCGCGAGCGCGCGCTCGCGGTCCCGAGACGATGGTGGCCGAGCGCGTCGACTTCGAGTTCGTGGTCCGGAGCGGCCGCGTGACGCGGCTCGACCTGCTCGAGCTCGACCCGGAGGATCGCCGCGTGCCGTCGCTCGTACGCTGGCGGCGTTGCGCCGCGGCGGCGCTCAGGCGCCTGCGCTTTCCCGCCGCCGGCGAGAGCACCGTGCGCGCGTCGCTCTTCTGGTCGCGCGGCACCGAGCCGCTCCCCCGCACGCGCGAGCGCTGACGCGCACGCTCAAGGGCGGCGCTTGCGCTCCATCAGCGCCATCACGGCCTCGACGTTCTCCTTCGAGCCGTAGCGCGCGGCGAGGGCCGCATCCTCCGCCGCCGTCGCCTCGGCGAACCCGAGCTCCATGCCGCGATCGAGCAGGCGCTTCGCCTCCGCGACCGCGCCCGGCGGGTTCGCGGCGATCTCGCGCGCGATGGCGAGCGTCTCGTCGCGCAGCTTCTCGGCGGGGAAGATCCGCGTCACGAGGCCCCACTCGCACGCGATGCGCGCGTCGAGCGGCGCCGCCCTCAGGATGAGCTCCTTCGCGCGCTGGATCCCGATCAGCCGCGAGAGCGTGTACGCGCTTCCGTACTCGAGCACGAGCCCGAGCTTCACGAAGGGCGTCGTGAAGGTGACGTGGTCGGACGCGTAGACGAGGTCGAAGTGCGGCAGCATCGTCACGCCCATACCGACGGCGTGGCCCTGCACCATCGCGATCGTCGTCTTCGTACAGGCGCGCAGCGGCTCGTAGAGGCGAGCGACCTTCGCCAGGTCGGCCGGCGCGTAGCTCCCCATGTTCAAGAAGATGTTCACGTCGGCCCCGCCGCTCCAGTAATCGCCTTCGGCGGTGACGACGATCACCCGCACCGACGTCTCGGCCTCGGCCTCCTGGAGCGCGCTCCACAACTGCGCCGCCATGGCCACGTCGAAGGCGTTCTTCTTCTCGGGCCGGCTCCACGTCAGGATGCGGATCGCGCCCTCGTCCCGGACCCGCACTCGCGCCTCGGTCGTCATGCGGGGCGATGGTAACCGTTCGCGCGGCCGCCCGCAGCTTCCGCCGCCGCGTGGAACGCACGATGCACCGCTCTCTCCGAGAGAGGAGGACGTTTCGAGATGCGAGCAGTCGTATTCCACGGAGCCGGCGACATTCGCCTCGAGGACGTGCCGGAGCCGAAGATCGAGGCCCCCACCGACGCGATCGTGCGCCTCACGACCACGGCCATCTGTGGCACCGACCTCCACTTCGTCCGCGGCACCGTGCCGGGCCTGAAGCCGGGCACGATCATCGGTCACGAGGGCGTCGGCGTCGTCGAGGCGATCGGGCCGGGCGTGCGCAACCTGCGCGAGGGCGACCGCGTGGTCGTGCCGTCCACCATCTGTTGCGGCGTGTGCTCCTACTGCCGCGCGGGCTATTTCGCGCAGTGCGACAACGCGAACCCGAAGGGCCACCGCGCCGGGACCGCGTTCTACGGTGGGCCCGAGAGCGCAGGCGCGATCCACGGCCTGCAGGCCGAGAAGGCGCGCATCCCCTTCGCGCACGTGAACCTCGTGAAGCTCCCGGACGCCATCGACGACGAGGAGGCGATCCTCCTCTCCGACATCTTTCCCACGGGCTACTTCGGCGCCGAGCTCGCGCACATCCACGACGGCTCGACCGTCGCCGTCTTCGGCTGCGGCCCGGTCGGGCAGTTCGCCATCGCGAGCGCGAAGCTGATGGGCGCGGGTCGCATCTTCGCCATCGACCACGTGAAGAGCCGCCTCGAGATGGCGCGCTCGCAAGGCGCCGAGGTGATCGACTTCGACGCCGAGGACCCCATCGAGGTGCTCCTCGAGCTCACGAGCGACATCGGCGTCGACCGTGCGATCGACGCGGTCGGCGTGGACGCGGAGCTCCCGCAGGCCGGTCCCGCCAAGCCCGACGACGCCACGGCCGAAGCGATGCGCGAAGAAGCGGAGGAGATCGCCGAACGGCCCGTCGAGGAGTGGCACCCCGGCGACGCGCCTTCGCAAGCGCTCCGCTGGGCGGTCGAAGGGCTCGCCAAAGCCGGCACGCTTTCGATCATCGGCGTCTACCCGGAGAACGACCGCTTCTTCCCGCTCGGCAAGATGACGAACAAGAACCTCACCGTGCGGGCCGGCAACTGCAACCACCGCAAGTACATCCCGAAGCTGATCGACCTCGTGGTCTCCGGGCAGGTCGAGCCGACCAGGATCATCACGCAGCGCCGCCCGCTGGCGAACGCGATCGAGGCCTACCACAAGTTCGACGCCCACGAGGACGGCTGGGTGAAGGTGGTGCTCGAGGCGGCGTGAGCGCGCGCGTGCGGCCTGCTACAAGCGCCGCATGTCGAGCGAGATCAAGCCGCTGCTCGAGCGCCTCGACCTCGAGCGGATCGATCGGGATCTCTTCCGCGGTTACAGCCCCGACGACGGGCGGCCGCGCGTGTTCGGCGGACAGGTCGCCGCGCAGGCGCTGGTGGCGGCCGTGCGCACCGTCGCCGATCGCAAGGTACATTCGCTGCACGCCTACTTCATGCGGCCGGGCGATCCGAAGCTCCCCATCCTCTACGAGGTCGACCGCATCCGCGACGGATCGTCCTTCAGCACGCGGCGTGTCGTCGCCATCCAGGAAGGCGAAGCCATCTTCAGCATGGCGGCGTCGTTTCAACGCGACGAGCAAGGCTACGAGCACCAAGTGCCCATGCCCGAGCTCGCGCCGCCGGAGAGCGTGCCTTCGACCGACGAGCTGGTGCGCATCGCAGCCGAAGAGACCGGCCACCCGATCTTCCGCTTCCTCGAGCGGCTCGAGCGCCCCATCGTCGTCCACGACCTCGACCCGATCGACCCGCGCAAGCCCGAGAAGCGCACCGGCCCGCACGCCGTGTGGTTCCGTGCGCGCGGCGCGCTGCCCGACGACCCGCTCCTCCACCAGTGCGTGCTCACCTACGCGTCGGACCTGACGCTGCTCGACGCGTCGCTGCGCCAGCACGGGCTGACGTGGTTCGATCCTTCGCTCCAAGTCGCGAGCCTCGATCACGCGATCTGGTTCCACCGTCCGTTCCGCGCGGACGAGTGGCTCGCCTACGTGACCGAGAGCCCGACGGCGGCCGGAGCACGCGGGCTGAACTTCGGCCGCATCTACACGCAGAGCGGCGTGCTGGTGGCCACGGTCGCGCAGGAAAATCTCATGCGCAGGGTGCCGCCCCGCGTACCCTGAGCGCCACGGCCCGCGCTATCCTCGCGGCATGGACGACGGGCACGTCCTGGTCCTCTCGGTCGCTCTGGTCTGCTTCGCGATCGTCGCGTTGTGCGCGTGGTACTTCTCGGCCGATCAGCGGGCGCTGCGGGCCATGCGCGCGGTGCCCCTCCGTCGGATCGCCGACGTCAAAGGCGGCGAGAAGGTGCGCATCGTGGGCGAGGTGGAGGCACCCCGGACGCTGCGCGCTCCTCTCAGCGGCCGGGCGTGCGCGTACTGGCGAGTGACGGTGCGCGAGCAGCGGGGCAGCGGCAAGAGCCGTCGCTGGGTCACGATCATCGACGAGCAGGAAGGCGTCGACTTCTTCCTGCGCGACGGAAAGGCCAAGGCGCTGATCAAGACGGCTCACGCGCAGGCGGTGCTCGACCAGGACGGCAGGTACGTTTCCGGCTTCATGCGCGACGCGCCGCCGGAGCTCGAGGTGTTCCTCGCCCAGCGCGGGCACTCGAGCAAGGGCTGGTTCTTCAACAAGAACATGCAGTACCGAGAGGGGATCGTGGAGCCCGGCGAGACGGTGGCCGCCGTGGGCGTCGGGCGCTGGGAGCGCGACCCCGACGAGGAGCCGACCGCGGGCGGTTATCGCGACGTGATCCAGCCGCGCCGCCTGGTTCTCGACCGCCCCGAGGACGGGCTGCTCCTGATCAGCGACCGCGTCGAAGCGGTGGGCACGTCGTGACGGCGCTCTCCGCATCGGCGCCGCGCGCGGCGCGCGCGAGCAGCCGCTCGGCGACGCGCAAGAGATCGCACTCCGTGACGAGCCCGACGAGGCGCCCGGCCTCGACGACCGGAAGGCATCCGACGCCGCTCTCGCATACGAGCCGCATGGCCTCACGCACCGGCGTCTCCGCGCTCACCGTGACGGGATCGCGCCTCATGATCTCGCGCACCGCCACCGCCGCGTCGTCCCGGGATTGGCGGCGGGCCAGGAGCGTCAGCAGGTCGCGGTGCGTGACGAGCCCGACGAGCCGCCCCTGCCCGTCCTCGACCGGCACGTTCTTGACGTGCCTCCACTCCATCACGCTCACCGCGAGATCGACGAGGTCGTCCTCACGCACGGTGAAGAGGTCGGTCGTCATGAACTGCCCGACGCGCTCGAGCCCCGCGCCGTCGCCGTCCTGCGCGCACGGCACCGCGGCGAGAGGCCACTCGTGCACCGGCGCGCCGCTCCGCTCCCCCTCGATCATGGCGGCGACGAGGGCCCGATCGCGCCGGTCCTCCCCCTGCCCTCGCAGCGCGGCGAACGAGTCCAGCGTCCACCGCGCGCCGGTGCGGCGCGCGGCGACGCGCGCCTCGACGACGCCGAGGTAGCGCTCGACGTCGGCGCGGTCGATGCCCGCTTCGGCGAGCCCTTCGCGCGCGAGGGGAAGCAAGCGCTGGGTGATCAGCTCGGCCGCCGGATGCCGCGCCCCGTCCACCCAGTAAAGCTTCGCCTCGAGGCCGTGCCGCGCGGCGGCGAAGAAGCTTTCCTCGACCACCCGAAAGTCGAGGAGCTCGCGCGGATCGCCGATCTCCTCGAGGAGGCCGCTCACCAGCCCGAAGAAGAACGCCGCGTTGGCGATCTCGTCGAGCACCGTCGGCCCCGAGGGAAGCGCGCGGTTCTCGATGCGCAGGTGCGCCACGCCGCCGCTCACGCCGTACACGGCGCGGTTCCAGCGGTAGAC
>DATCLY010000018.1:0-83163 GCA_036563665.1 Gammaproteobacteria bacterium | reverse complement strand
TCGATCTGGTCGTACGCCTTGAACTCCCCGCCGAACTTCTCCGCCATCACCTTCGTCAGCGCAGCCGTCAGCGTCGTCTTCCCGTGGTCCACGTGACCGATCGTCCCTACGTTCACATGCGGCTTCTTCCGCTCGAATTTTTGTTTGGACATCAGACCACTCCTGCTCGATCCTCGATGGTGACGCCGCCGGCCGCCGACGGACCGGTGTATTGCCTCTTATAAATGTGCGACCTTCGAACTGGTGCCCACAACCGGACTCGAACCGGTGACCTCTTCCTTACCAAGGAAGTGCTCTACCGCCTGAGCTATGTGGGCGGGAAACCACCGCGGCACGGCCCGACCGGTCGTCGCCTCCGGCCAGTGCCGATAATCCCGAGTCACGTCGCGCACTTACGCTTCGTCCATTTGGAGCGGGTGAGCGGAGTCGAACCGCCATCATCAGCTTGGAAGGCTGAGGTTCTGCCGTTGAACTACACCCGCCTTCTTGCCGCCGGTGCTCTACCCCCGCCCAGGACAAACTGGTGGAGGGGGTAGGATTCGAACCTACGAAGGCAAAGCCAGCAGATTTACAGTCTGCCCCCGTTGACCGCTTGGGTACCCCTCCGCGGACATAAGCGCGGTATTGTCTGGTGGCGCGTGCGGGGTGTCAACCGGCGCCCGCGCCGTGCGCGAGGCTCAGTCGCCGCCTTGCGGAGCGCGCTGGTGCAGCGCTACCACGAGCTCCGCCTCGCCCCGGCTCAACCCGTAGCTCGCCATCAGCACCTCGGCCGTGACGCCGGAACGCGCCGCCCGCACCGCCTGCACGTACGGCCCCGCCACGGCGTCCCGCGCCAGCAGCTGCTCGTGCTCGCGCACGAGACCGGCGACCTGCTCGGAGAGCCGGCGCAGCTCCTCGCGCCGGCGCAGCCGTTCCTCGTCGAGGGCCTGCACGCGGCTGCGCAGCGCGGCGATCTCGGCCTGCTGGGCCTCGAGGCGCCGGGCCTGCTCGCGTGCACGGCCGCGCAGACGCAGGGCTGCGGCGCCGAGCAACGCCACACCCAGCGCGGCGGCGGCGGACAGCCAGGCCACCCACGCGGTCGTTGCGCCCATCATGCGTACTCGTCGATATGGCGGCCGGCGCCCGGGCGGCGGCCCTCGCCGTCGCGCGGCGGCTGCTCGTCGCGTTTCGCCGGCGGCCGGCGGCCGTGATTCGGGCCGTTGCGGCCGGACGGGGGAGTATGCCTCACGCGGCCGACGGTGGGTACTGGCCCGAGGCCGCCCGCTTCGCCGTCGGCCGCCATCGCGGTCAGCTCGCGGTCGGTGCCCCGCCGACGAGGGTGGCGCCTGCGATCACGAACACGATGCGGTCGCCGACCGTCACGGTGCCCCGCACCTGCCGCTGGGTCTCCCGTGGCCCGGCGGCGAGCACGGGCTCGAGCTGCTCGGGGTCGACGAGCAGGATGTCCTCGACGGCGTCCACCATCGCCCCCACGCAACCGTCGCCCTCGTCGAGCACGAGGATGCGGGCGGAGGGGGAGTCCGGCCGACCGGTCAAGCCGAGCGTCACGCGGCTGTTGATCACCGTGAGGACGTTGCCGCGCAGATTGATGACGCCGAGCACCTCGCGTCCGGCGCCCGGCACCGGCACGATCTCGGGCGGCACGATCACCTCGCGGACGGCGCCGAGATCCACGGCGTACACCTCCTCCCCGGCGCGGAACGCGATGCAGCGGCAGGCGGACGCGGATCCGCGCCGCGCGTCGCCGCTCGAATCGAGCAGCGCCCGCGCTTCGAGCATCGTCTTGTAGAGGGCGTGAGCGTCCATGCCGTGGCCCTCCGACAGGCGGGGCGCCGCCTCGACTCGCGGCGGCTCGGCCGCAGGCGTCCGCGCCGGCTCGGCCGCGGGCGCCTGCGGCGGCGGGCCTTCGGCGGGCGCCAGCAGCGTGTCGAGATACTCCTGCAGGGACGACGACGCGGTCATGGCCGGCTCACCCGCAGGCCGCGGCCAGCGCCGCCTCGGGCGAACCGAGGAGCGCGTCCAGCAGACGCCGGTACACCGCCACGGCGCGGCTCTCGGGGCTGTAGAGCGGGGCGGGTTGCCCGGCCCGCGCGGCATCGCGCAGCCGCGTGTCGATGGGCACGACCTCGCGCCACAGCACCGGCGCGTAGTCCCGGCGCAGCTCCGCAAGCGCGAGGTTGCCCGCCCGCGTGCGTTGGTCGTACAGCGTGGCGATGACGGTGCGCTCGATGGGGCGGCCGCGCGAGCGCTCCACCATGTCGAGCGTCTGCGTCATCCGCCTGAGGCCTGCGAGCGCGAGATGCTCGGTCTGCACCGGGATCAGCACGCGGTCCGATGCGGCGATCGCGTTGATCATGAGCAGGCCGAGCGTCGGCGGGCAGTCCACGATTACGTGCGAGACGGCGCCGCGGAGCTCCGCCAGCGCGTCGCCGAGCGTGCGGCCGAACCCCTCCCGGCTCCCGCAGCGGCGCTCGAGCGCGGCGAGGCCAGGGGCGGCCCGGAGCAGCAGCAGGTCCGGCTGGGCCGTGGGCGTCCACAGGCTCGTGACGGCGGGTCGCGCGGTGCCGGGCTCGAGCGCCGCGAGAAAGATCTCGAGGATGCCGGGGCCCTCGGCGTCCGGGCCCAGGAGGTAAGTCGTCGCGGACGCGTGCGGATCCAGATCGATCAGCAGCGTCTTGCGCCCGCGCTCGGCGAGCAGGCTCGCGAGCGTGACCGCCGTCGTGGTCTTGCCCACGCCGCCCTTCTGGTTGCAGACGCTCCAGACCGTCACGGGCTCGGCCCCTCCACCGGCTCGGGCTCGGCCGGCTCGGCCAGACGAGCGGTCACCAGCGCCTCCATGGCGTCCGCGGCCTTGAGCCGGGCACGGTCGGCCATGACGACGATCACCACGCGGCGGTTGGCCTGGCGGCCCTCGGGGGTGGAGTTGTCCGCCACGGGCTGAAACTCCCCGAAGCCGACGGCGACCATGCGCCGGCCTTCGACGCCCGCATCGGCGAACAGCCGCACCACTCTCGCGGCGCGCGCGGCCGACAGCTCCCAGTTCGACGGGTAGACGTGCGTGCTGATCGGCCGCTCGTCCGTGTGCCCCTCGACGTGGATGCGCACCGGCGTCCCGGCCAGGATCTCGGCGATGCGCCGGGCGACGGGCAGTGCCTGGCCGGTGAGCTCCGCGCTGGCCGAGGGGAACAGCAGGTTCATGTTGATCTCGATCTCGAGCCAGAACCGGTCCTTGCGCAGGCGCACGAGGTCCTCGGCGACGAGCTCGCCGAGCGCCGTGCTGATCTCCTCGTTGAGCTGATCGATCAGCAGGGCCGCCGCCTCGAGCTCGCTCGCGGAGAACCCGGCCGCCTGGAGCCGCTCGGCATCGGGAAGCTGCTCGAGCAGGTCGAGGGGATGCTGCTCGATCTCGAGCGGCACGAGCGTGCGCGGCGGGCGCGTCTGCAGCTCGTGGTTCGAGCGGGACACCTCGCCGATCTGAATCGGCTCGAGCGATTTCGGCGCCCCGCGGAACGCCGCGACCAGCGAGTCGGACAGGATTCGGTACTTGCCCTCGTTGATCGAGGAGATCGAGTACATGACGACGAAGAAGGCGAGCAGCAGCGTGACGAGGTCGCCGTAAGGGATGGCCCACGACTCGTGGCGCTCTGCCTCCTCGTGACGTCGCCGTCTCGCCATGCCCGCTCCTCTCACCGCAGGTAGCTGCGCAGCCGCGTCTCGATGCTGCGCGGGTTCTCACCCCGCGCGATGCTGAGCAGGCCGTCGATGATCAGCGCCCGCTGCACGCTGTTGCGCTCGATCGCGCCGCGCAGCTTGTTCGCCACCGGGAGGAACAGCAGGTTCGCGGACGCCACGCCGTAGATCGTGGCCACGAAGGCCGCGGCGATGCCGGCGCCGAGCTTGGACGGATCCGCCAGGTTGTGCATCACCGCGATGAGGCCCATGACCGCGCCCACGATCCCCAGCGTCGGCGCATACACGCCGAAGCTTTCGAAGACCTTGGCGCCCTGCCGGTCGAACTCCTCGCGGCTCTCGAGCTCCACCTCGAGCACGTGGCGGATGGTCTCGGGCTCCGCGCCGTCCACGAGCAGCTGCATTCCCTTGCGCACGAAGTCGTCCGGCTCCTTCTTGGCGATCGGCTCGAGGGCGAGCAGGCCGTCGCGGCGCGCGACGTGGCTCCATTGGATCACCTTGGCGAGCATCTGCTCGCCGTTGCCGGCCGGCGGCATGAACACCCAGCGCAGCAGCCGCAGGCCGTGCAGGAAGACGTGGAGGCGCACCTGCACGAGCACCGCGCCGAACGTGCCCAGGATGACGATGACGAATGCGGCGGGGTTCCACAGGGCCGCGAGACCGCTGCCCTTGAGGACGCTGCCGCCCACGATGGCGATGAGCCCGAGCAGGACGCCGACGACGCTCAGGATGTCCATGGCTGCTCACCCAGACCGTCCACGATCCGCCCCGGGCGTCATGCCGCCGACCGCGCCGGCACGAACGGCGCCGCGCCCTGCCACGACGTGAAGAGCGTGCCGACGTCGACGATGAGCGCGATGCCGCCGTCGCCGGTGATGGTGGCGCCCGCGAGCCCGGGCAGCCCGCGCAGCCGCGCCCCGAGCGACTTGATGACGACGTCCTCCTGCCCGAGCAGCTTGTGCACGAGCAGCGCCACGCGCCTGGCGCCCGTGTTGGCGACGACCACGAACATGCGCCCGCGCGCCGCCTCGGCCGGCCCTCGCACCCACCGGGCGAGGTCGATCAGCGGCAGCACCTCGCCGCGCAGCGACAGCACCTCCTTGCCGTCCATGACCGCGCAGTCGTCGGCCGCGAAGTCGACGATCTCCTCGACCACGGGCAGCGGCAGCGCCAGGCAGCGGTCGGCGGCAATCACCATGAGCGCGGGCAGGATCGCGAGCGTGAGCGGCAGGCGCATCACCACGCGCGTGCCCCGACCCTTCTCCGAGTAGAGCTCCACGCTGCCGTTCACGCGCGCGATCTGGCTCTTGACGACGTCCATGCCGACGCCGCGGCCGGAGATGTCGCTGACCGCCGAGCGCGTGGAGAAGCCGGGCAGGAACAGCAGCTTGAACGCCTCGTCGTCGGCGAGCTGCAGCGCCGCCCGCGGGTCCACGAGGCCCTTGTCCACGGCCTTGCGCCGGATCAGCGCCGCGTCGAGCCCCGCGCCGTCGTCGCTCACGGTGATATAGATGTGGCTGCCCTCCTGGTGGGCGGACAGCACGAGGCGTCCCGCGCGCGGCTTGCCCGCGCGCTCGCGCTCCTCCGGCGGCTCGATGCCGTGGTCGATCGCGTTGCGCACGAGGTGCACGAGGGGGTCGGCCAGCGCCTCCACCATGCCCTTGTCGAGCTCGGTGGACTCGCCCCGCATCTCGAGCGTGACCTCCTTGCCGAGCTGCGCCGCGAGATCGCGGACGACGCGGTGGAAGCGGCCGAACACCTTGCTCACGGGCTGCATGCGCAGCCGCATGACCGAGGACTGCAGGTCGGAGGTCACGAGATCGAGCCGCGACAACGTGCGGTTCAGGTCGTCGTCCTGCACGCGCATCCGCAGCGACGCCAGGCGGTTGCGCACCAGCACCAGCTCGCCGACCAGGTTCATGACGCCGTCGACGCGCGCCGCGTCGACGCGCAGCGAATGCTCGAGCGGCACGGCGGCCGCCGGAGCACGACGCTCGTCGGCCGCGTCCGCGACGGCGCGCGTCTCCGGGGCGGGCGCGGCGGCGGGGTCCGTCGGCGCCGCGCTCGCCTCGGTCGCGGCCGCGGCGGGTGCCGCCGGCGCAGCGGGCGCCGTCGACACCGCCTCGCCGCGCTGGATCGCGTCGAGCAGCGCGTCGAACTCCTCCTCTGTGATCTCGTCCGACGCGGGCGAGGCGGGCGGCGGCGCCTCGGGCGCCGACGCGCGCAGCATCTCCTCGACGCGCGCGGGCGCCGACTCGTCGCCGGCCGCGGGCGCGTCGTGCGGCCGCTCGGCAGCTCCTTGCGCCGAGGACGCCGCCGCGGCCGGTGGCACGGCGGCGGTCGCATCGGGTTGCGCCGCAGCCGCGAGCGCGTCGAGCAGCGCGGCGCCCACGGGCTGCGGCTGCCCGCCCGCGTCGACCTCGGCGAACATGCGTTTCACCTCGTCCACGGCCTCGAGGATCAGGTCGATCCGGGCCGCGTCGAGCGTGCGCCCGCCCGAGCGGGACAGGTTCAGCAGGTCCTCGACGCGGTGACAGAGCTCGACCAGCGGCTTGAGCCCCAGGAAGCCCGCGCCGCCCTTGATCGTGTGGAACGCGCGGAAGATGCCGTCGAGCACGGCCCGATCGTCCGGCGCCTGCTCGAGCCGGACCACCTGCGAGTCGATGCCGTCGATGAGCTCCCCGGCCTCGATCAGGAAGTCTCTGAGCAGCTCCTCGTCCATGGACCTCAAGCTCCCTTGCCGTCCGACCCGGATGCGGGCCCCGCGCACCTCAGACGCCGAGCTCGGCCAGCAGCGCGTCCACGTCCTGCTGGCCGGCCACCACGTCCGCGCCGCCCGGCAACGGCGGGCCGTCACCGGCGGAAGGGTGCGCGCGCCGCGCCTCGGTCCCGCAGCGCGCGGACGCGGGCCCCGCCATCCCTGCGCGGCCGAGAATGCCGTCGAGCTCCGCCACGAGATCGGCGACCCGACGGATGATCTGCCCCGTCAGGTCCTGGAAGCTCTGCGCGAGCATCACCTCCGAGAGGCGCGCCTTGAGCGCCGCGGCGTCGCTGCCGATGCGCTCGAGCAGCTCGGAGAGCCCGCGCCGCTCCTCGTCGCTGGCGGCGCGGAGCTGCGTCTCGAGGAACCCCTTCACGGCGCTCACCATGCCGTCGGCGAGCGGCAGCGACGCTTCCACCGCGGCGAGCGTGCGGTGCGCGGCTTCCTCGGTCAGGCCGATGACCTGATGGAGCCTGAGCTGCGCATCCGGCAGCTCGCGGCGCGCGAGCCGCGCGAGCTCGCCTATGACGTAGACGTTGCAGAGCGCATCGCGCAGCTCGGCCGCGATGCGGCGCAAGTCGTCGTGCACGAACGCGGCCTGCTGCCTCGCGATGGCGTCGGCGGCTTCCCGCTCCGCCCGCTCATCGCGCGCTTCGATCGCACGCACCAGCCGGCGTGCGCGTTCGAGCCGCTCCTCGTGCGAGTCCATGGGTCGACCGGCCCGGCTAGCGCTGCCCCGCCGCGACGCGCTCGAAAATCTTCTCGATCTTCGCCTGCAGCGTCTGCGCGGTGAAAGGCTTGACGATGTAGCCGTTGATCCCCGCCTGGGCGGCCTGCACGATCTGCTCGCGCTTGGCCTCGGCCGTGACCATGAGGACGGGGAGGTCCTTGAGCTTCTCGTCGCGCCGCACGGCGTTCAGCAGCTCGATGCCCGGCATGCCGGGCATGTTCCAGTCGGTGATCAGCAAATCGATGCCGCCGCTCTTCAGGATCGGCAGCGCCGACGCGCCGTCGTCCGCCTCCACCGTGTTCGTGAAGCCGAGCTCCCGCAGCAGGTTCTTGATGATGCGGCGCATCGTGGAGAAGTCGTCCACCACGAGCACCTTCATCGCCTTGTTGACGCTCATTTCGCCCGTTCCTCGTCGCGCCAGTCCGTGAGACGCGCGCGCAGCCGCGCCAGGGCCTGGCCGTGGATCTGGCACACGCGCGATTCGGTGACTCCGAGCACCTGGCCGATCTCCTTCAGGTTCAGCTCCTCCACGTAATAGAGCGACAGCACGAGGCGCTCCCGCTCCGGCAGCCCGTCGATGGCCTCGGCCGCGGCGTCGAGCAGCCGGTCCTTGACGCATTGCTGCGATGGATCGTCCGCGTCGTCCGGCAGGACCTCCGTGTAGTCGCCGTCCGGCTCGAACAGAGCATCGAGGCTGAGCACGCGCGCCTCGGTGACCTTGCGCACCATGTCGTGATAGACGTCGAGCGATACGCCGAGCTCGCGGGCCACCTCCTCCGACTGCGCCTCTCGGCCCGTGCGGCTCTCCACCGCCCGGATCGCGTCGGCGATCTGCCGCGTCGCGCGGTGCGCGGAGCGCGGCGCCCAGTTCTGGCGACGCACCTCGTCGAGCATCGCGCCGCGGATGCGTATGCCGGCATAGGTCTCGAAGCTCGCACCGTGCCTCCTGTCGTAATACCGTCCCGCCTCGAGCAGGCCCACCACGCCCGCCTGGATCAGGTCCTCCACCTGCACGGACGCCGGCAGGCGGCCCGCCACGTGGAACGCGATCCGCCGCACCAGGTCCATGTACCGGGCGACCAGCGCCTCGCCCGAGCAGGCCGCTTTATCGGCGTACATGCTGGGCGTCCGCCTTCGGGGCCGCGCCGCGCGCGCACGCGGCCTGCCGCTCGAGGAAGAAGGCCGGCCGGCCGCTGATCCGGTCGGGCTCCGGCCAGTTATCGGCTCGGGCGGCCAATTCCTTGAATGCCCGGCCGGCCGGGCTGCCCGGGAAGCACTCGACCACCGGCTGCTGCCGCCTCACGGCGCGCCGCAGCGCGTCGTCCTCGGGCACCATGCCGCAGTACGAGAGGCCGATTTCGAGAAATCGGTCACATGCGCGCAGCAGCGTCCCGAACAGCGTCTCGGCATGCGCGGCGTTGCGCACGTTGTTGCAGAGCACGTGGAACCGGTCCACGCCCCGCTCCCGCGACAGCACCTTGATCAGCGCATAGGCGTCGGTGATGGAGCTCGGCTCGTCGCAGACCACGACCACGACCTCGTGGGCCGCCTGGCAGAAGCCGGTCACGCCGGGGCCGATGCCGGGGGCCGTGTCGATGACCATGACCTCCACGTCGACCGGCAACGTGGCGAACGCATTGATCAGGCCCGCGTACTGGAGCGGCTCGAGCTCCGCGAGCTCGCTCACGCCGGACGCGGCGGGCACGATCAGCAGTCCCGCCGGGCCCTCGATCAGGATGTCCTCGAGATCGAGGCGCCCCTTGATCACCTCGCCGATGTGGGCGACCGGATGCAGGCCGAGCAGCACGTCGACGTTGGCGAGCCCCAGGTCCGCGTCGAGCAGCAGCGTGCGCCGGCCGCGCCGGGCGAGGCCCACGGCGAGGTTCACGGCCACGTTGGTCTTGCCGACCCCGCCCTTGCCGCTGGTCACCGCGATCACCTTCACCGGCCGCGGCTCCGCGAAGCGCCTCAAGCCCGCCGCTTGATCGAGCTCAGGCTGCATGCATGACCTCCCGCGCCGCGGCGCGGCGCCCGCGCACGGCGGGCGACGGCAGCACGGCGGGCTCGAGCGTCGGCTCCTTGAGCGCCCAGCGCAGCAAGTGCACGATGCGGGCGACCTTCAAGTCCTCCGGCACGCGCTGCCCGTCGCTGAGCCACACGGCCGGGAGGCGGCGCTGGATCAGCACCGACAACGCGGCGCCGAGGCCGTTGGCCTCGTCGAGCTTGGTGAGCACGGTGCCCGCGAGGCCGCGGGCGCCGAACGCGAGCACGGCGTCGTACATGACGTCGAGCTGCATGTTCGCGGCGAGCACCAGGAAGCGGCGCGTTTCCCGCCCCGTCTCGAGCTGGTCGAGGATGTCCCCGAGCCGCCGGTCGCGGGACGCGATGCCGGCCGTGTCGATCAGGACCAGGCGGCGGTCCCGCAGGAGCTGCAGCGTGTCCTCGAGCTCCTCGCGCGTGGCGGCGGTGCGCACGGGCACGCCGAGGATCGCGCCGAACGCCTCGAGCTGGCGATGCGCGCCCACGCGGAAGCCGTCGGTGGAGACGAGCGCCACCGAGTCGCGGCCGTAGCGCAGGCAGTGACGGGCCGCGAGCTTGGCGATGGTCGTGGTCTTGCCGACGCCCGTCGGCCCCACGAAGGCGAACACGCCGCCCTCGTCGAGCGGGTCGTCGACCGGGATCTTGAGCCGCGTGGCGAGCCCCATCATGACGAGCCGCCAGGCCGTGGGCGCGCCGGGCTCCTCGATCTCGTCGACGAGCACGTCCGCGAGCTCGGGCTCGAGCTTGAGGCGCGACACCTTCCAGGCGAGCAGGGCCCGATCGGGGTCGAGCATCTCGCGGTCGGCGGAGGCGAGCTGCGCGAACTGCTCGCGCAGCAGGCACTTCATCGCCTGCAGATCGGCGCGGATCGCCGTGAGCGCCGGGTCCTCGGTCGCGCGGTCGCGCGCGGGTCTGTCGTCGTCCGAGCGGTCGCGCGCGGGCGCGTCGTTCGCCGGGCGGCTGCGCGCGGGCCCGTCGTCGGCCGGGCGGCCGCGGGCCGCCGGAGCCGCCTTCGCGGGACGGGGCTCGGCCGGCGGCGGCGCCGGGCGCTCGGCCGCCGCGCCGGAGGCCGTCTCCGGCTCCGCGGGCGCCGGCGCCGGGGTCTCGCGCCGGCCGCCGACGGCGAGCATCTCCGCGACCAGGGCCTCGTCGTAGTCCACCGCGGAGACGATCTCCACGCCCCCATCCACGGAGCGGCTCGAGAGGATCACCGCGTCGGCGCCTTGCTCGTTGCGCACCAGCTGGATCGCGCGCCGCATGTCGGGCGCGAAGAACCGTCTGATCTTCATGACCCCTTCCTCATGAGTAGTAGCCTTCGTTCATCCATGTCGTCGTCGTCGCGCCTCGATCACGCGGCCGGCGCATAGCCCAGCGAATCGGCCCGGCCGAGCGTCGCCACCACGCGCACGGCCCGGTTGTCGGGTATCTCGGTGTAGGCCAGCACGTGCAGGCCGCGGCTGCCGGGCCGCAGCCACCGCGCGAGCCACGGGCGCAGCTCGGGCCCCACCACGAGAATCGCGGGATCGCCGTTCGCCTCGAGGCGCGCGCAGGCCTCGCGCACCGCGTGCTGGAGCCGCTCGGCGAGGCTCGGCTCGAGCGCCGGCGCCCCCGGCGAGCTCGCGGCGGCCTTCTGCAGCAGCTGCTCGAGCGCGGGATCGAGCGCCATGAGCGGCAGCTCCGTGCGCCCGCCGGCGATGCCTTGCACGATGGCGCGCCCCAAGGCCACGCGCACGGCCGCCGTCAGCGCGGCCGGATCCTTGGTGTGCGCGGCGTGCTGGACCAGCGTCTCGGCGATGGTGCGCATGTCGCGCACCGGCACCTCCTCGAGCAGCAGGTTCTGCAGCACCTTGAGCACGACGTTGAGCTCGAGCGACTTCACGAGGCTCTCGGCGAGCTTCGGGTGCGAGCGGCCGAGCAGGTCGAGCAGCTGCTGCACCTCGTCGTGCCCGAGCAGCTCGTGCGCGTGCGCCTTGAGCACGCTCGAGAGGTGCGTCGCGATGACCGTCGGCACGTCCACCACCGTGTAGCCGAGCGTCTGGGCCTGCTCGCGCAGCGCGGGCTCGATCCACACCGCCTCGAGCCCGAACGCGGGATCCTTCGTCGGGTGCCCTTCGATCGGGCCGTACACGTTGCCGGGGTTGATGGCGAGCTCGTGGTCGGGCATGACCTCGGCCTCCGCGACGGGCACGCCGAGCAGGCTGAATCGATACGCGGTGGGCGGCAGATCGAGGTCGTCGCGGATGTGCACGGGATGCAGCAGGAAGCCGAGCTCCTGCGAGAGCTTGCGGCGCACGCCCTTGATGCGGGCGAGGAGCCCCCCGCCCTGCCGCTGGTCGACCAGCGGGATCAGCCTGAAGCCGAGCTCGAGCCCCACGAGATCGACGGCGGGCACGTCTTCCCAGGAGAGCTCGCGCTCCCCGCCGCCCGCCGCGGGCGCGGGCTGCTCGGCCGGCGCCTGCGGGCGTTGCGCGTGCCGGTGCACGGCGTAGCCCAGGCCGCCGAGCAGCGCCGCGAGCGCGAGGAACACCAGGCTCGGCATGCCGGGGACTACGCCCAAGCTGCCCACGATGCCTGCGGCCGTGTAGAGCGCACGCGGGCTGCCGAGCACCTGCCGCACGACCTGCTCGCCCATGTCCTGCGCCGCCGACACGCGCGTGACGATCACGGCGGTGGCCGAGGAGAGGATCAGCGCGGGCAGCTGCGCGACCAGGCCGTCGCCGATCGTGAGGAGCGCATACGTGCTCGCGGCGTCGGCGAGCGGCATGTCGTGGGTGAGCGTGCCGATCGCGAGGCCGCCGATGAGGTTGATGAACAGGATCAAAATGCCGGCAACGGCGTCGCCCCGCACGAACTTGCTCGCGCCGTCCATCGAGCCGTAGAAGTCGGCCTCGCGGGCGATCTCCTCGCGCCGGCGCCGCGCCTCCTCGTGCGTCAACAAACCGGCGTTCAGATCGGCGTCGATCGCCATCTGCTTGCCGGGCATCGAGTCCAGGGTGAACCGCGCGCTCACCTCCGACACGCGGTTCGCGCCCTTGGTCACCACCACGAAGTTGATGATCACGAGGATCGCGAACACCACCATGCCGACGGCGTAGTTGCCGCCGATCACGAACTCGCCGAACGACTCGATCACGTGCCCCGCGGCGTCGGTGCCGGTGTGGCCGCGGAGCAGCACCACGCGCGTGGAGGCGATGTTGAGCGCGAGCCTGAGCAGCGTGGTCACGAGCAGCACCGTGGGGAACACGCTGAAGTCGAGCGGCCGCTGCGTGTACACCGCCATCAGCATCACGATCAGCGACAGCGCGATGTTGAACGTGAAGAGCAGGTCGAGCGCGAGCGGCGGCAGCGGCAGCACGATCATCGCGAGCAGCCCGAAGAGCAGCAGCGGCGTGCCGAGGCCGTTCAGCGGAACGCGGGCGAGCAGGGACTGGGCGCTCAATTCGCTCTCCCTCTGGCGGCGAGCTCGTCAGGCACGGGCAGATCGGTGGGGAACTCCGGCGGCCGGTCGCCGCGCGCCCCCGCCGCCTCGAGCTCGAACACGTAGGCGAGCACGCGGGCCACGGCGAGATAGAGCCCGGTCGGGATCTCGCCGCCGAGCCGCGTGCTGAAGTAGATGGCGCGGGCGAGCGCCGGCGCCGCGCACACGGGCACGCGATGCTCGAGCGCGACCTCGCGGATGCGCGCGGCGATGAGGCCGCGACCCTTGGCCACCACCCGCGGCGCGCGCTCGGGACGATCCGTGTAGCGCAGCGCCACGGCGTAGTGCGTGGGGTTGGTGAGCACGACGTCGGCGTGCGGCACCTCGCTCATCATGCGGCGCCGCGCCGCCTCCTGCTGCAGGCGGCGGATGCGCCCCCTGATCTCCGGGTTGCCCTCCGTCTCCTTGAGCTCCTCGCGCACTTCCTGGCGCGTCATCTTGAGCGAGCGCCAGTGGTTCCAGATCTGGTAGGGCACGTCCGCGGCGGCCACCACCGCGAGCCCGCCGCTCAGCACGAGGAAGGCGAGCAGCGCGAGCTCGCCCGTCGCGACCACGCCTTGCCGGGCGGGCACGCGGCCGAGGTGCAGGAGCTCGTCGCCCAAGCTCACGAGCAGCACGGCCGACACGCCGGTCAGCACCAGGAACTTGAGCAGCGTCTTGCCGAGCTCCGCGAGCGCGTTGAGGGAGAACAGCCGCTTGAGCCCGGCCACGGGATCGAGCCGCTCGAGCTTCGGCCGCGCCGCCTCGAGGCTCAGCACGGCGCCGCCGAGCGCGAGCGGCGCGGCCAGCGCCGCGACCACGAGCAGCGCGCCCAAGGGGGCCACCGTCCACACGGCGTCGAGCACGGCCGCCCCGAGCGCGGCGCTCGGATCGATGTCGACGAACGAGCGCGTTCCCGGAGCCTCGAGCCCACGCGCGAGCAGAGCGCCGAGCCGCTCGGCCATCCACGGCCCGAGCGTCAGCATGCCGAGCGCGCCCGCGAGCACCACGGCGAGCGTGGCCAGCTCGCGGGAGCGCGGAACCTGTCCCTGCTTGCGCGCGCGCTCGCGCCGTCTAGGGGTCGGCGCTTCGGTGCGCTCGTGCGTCTGCGCCGTGTCGTTCATCGCGCGGCCACCAGCGTCGAGCGCGCCTGCTCGAGCACGTCCGCGAGCGCGGTTTCGACCTGCGGCGCGAGCGCCGGCAGCCCGACGCCGAGCAGCAGCAGGCCGAGCAGCAGGGTCACGGGAAAGCCCACCGCGAACACGTTGAGCTGCGGCGCGCTGCGGGCCACGACGCCCATGCAGACGCCGGCGAGCAGCAACGCGGCGGCAGCCGGCAGGGCGACGAGCACGGCCGCCTCGAACATCGCGCTGCCGAACGTCACGAGCTGCCAGAGCCCGCCGGCGCCGAACGGCGCCGTGGCCGGCGGCAGCAGCGTGAAGCTCTCGAACAGCAGCGCCACGAGGGCGAGATGCCCGTCGAACGCGAGGAACAGCAGGGTCGCGAAGACGACGAAGTACTGGCCGACGAGCGGCACGCTCGCGCCGTGGTCGGGATCGGCCACGCTCGCGAACGCGAGCCCCATGGCGAGCGCCACGATCTCGCCGCCCATGGCGAGCGCGGCGAACAGCATCTGCACGAGGAAGCCGAGCGCCGCGCCGATCAGGGCCTCGCGCGCGGTGACCCACGCGCCGGAGAGCGCCAGCGGCTCCGCGTCCGCGGGCACGGTCACCGACGGCGCCACCAGAAAGGCGAGCACGAGCGCGAACGCGAGCCGCACGCGCACGGGGACGGTGCGCGCGCCGAAGAGCGGCGCCGCGACGAGCAGCGCGCCCGCGCGCACGAACGGCCACAGCACGCTGCCGAGCAGCCGCACCAGCTCACCGTAATCGATCGCGAGCAACGCCATGCGCTAACCGAGCAGCTCCGGGATGTCGAGGATCAACGTCTGCACCCAGTCCACCACGAGGGTGAGCATCCAGGGTCCTGCGATCACCAGCACGGCAACCACGCCGAGCAGCTTCGGGATGAACGACAGCGTCATCTCCTGGATCTGGGTGGCGGCCTGCACCATGCCGATCAGCACGCCGACCACGAGCGCGGCGAGCAGCACGGGCGCGGACAGCAGCACGGCCACCCACAGGGCCTGGCGGCCGACCTCGAGCACGGTTTCGGGAGTCATCGCGGCCTCGCCTCACGCCACGTAGAAGCTGCCGGCGAGCGTGCTCATGACGAGCGACCAGCCGTCCACGAGCACGAACAGCATGATCTTGAACGGCAGCGAGATGATCAGCGGCGAGAGCATCACCATGCCCATCGACATGAGGACGCTCGCCACCACGAGGTCGATGACGAGGAACGGGATCAGCAGCAGGAAGCCGATCTGGAACGCGGTCTTGAGCTCGCTCGTGACGAACGCCGGCAGGAGCAGCGAGAACGGCACCTCTTCCGCGCTCTGCACCGGCTCGCGCGCGGCGATGCGGGCGAAGAGCGCGAGGTCGGATTCCCGCGTCTGCGCCAGCATGAACTCGCGCACCGGCCGCGCCGCGGCCTGCAGCGCCTCGCCCGCGGACAGCGACGCGTTCATGTACGGCACGATGCCTTCCTCGTAGACGCGCTGGCCCACGGGCGCCATGACGAAGAAGCTCAGGAACAGCGCGATGCCGACGAGCACCTGGTTGGAGGGCGTCTGCTGCGTGCCGAGCCCCTGCCGCAGGATCGCGAGGACCACCAGGATGCGCGTGAACGACGTGGTAGTGATCAGCAGCGCGGGCAGGACCGTCAGCGCGGTCATGAACGCGAGCACCTGCAGGCTCACGGAGTAAGTCTGCGGTGCGCCTTCGCCCCCCGACACGCTGAAGAGCTCCACGGCGGGCTGCGCGAGCGCGCCCGCGGCGGGCAGCAGCGCGAGCAGCAACGCGACGAGCGCGGCGCAACGCGACGCGCGGCTCATGACCGACGCCCTCCGAGCGCCCGGGCGAGCCAGGCGGACGGCTCGCCGAGCCGGCCGGGCAGCGCGCCCGTCTCCATCTCGAGCGGCTCCTCCAGCACGTGCAGCGCGTTGATGCGTCCCGGCGCCACGCCGACCACGATCTGCCGCTTGCCCGCCTGCATGAGCACGATGCGCTCGCGGTGACCGATGGGCAGCGACGCGAGGATCCTGAACCGCGGGTGCGCCGCCGGGCCGAACCCGCCGAGCCGCGGCAGGAAGCGCGCGAAGAGCAGCAGCGCCGCGACGACGGCGAGCAGCCCCAGCACGAGCTGCACGAGCGACGCGGCGGACGCGACCACGGGCCCGCCGCCTTCGGCCGCGAGCGCCGGGGCGGCGACGAGCACGGCGAGCGGCGCCGCGGCGCGGAACCAACGGCGCGCGCTCATCGCAGCTTCTGGACCCGCTCCGCCGGGCTCACCACGTCGGTGAACCGGATGCCGTAGCGCTCGTTGACCACCACCACCTCGCCGTGCGCAATCAGCGTGCCGTTCACGAGCACGTCGAGCGGCTCGCCGGCGAGCCGGTCGAGCTCCACGACGGAGCCCTGGTTGAGCTGCAGCAGATTGCGGATCGGCACGCGCGCCCGGCCGATCTCCATGGAGATCGTGACCGGGATGTCGAGGATCACGTCGAGGTTGCGCGCCTCCGCGCTCGCATCCGGGCCGCGGTCGCCGCTGATGGGCGGCATGGAGACGGCGCGCGCCTGCGCGCCGTCGGCCTGTGCCGCGGCCGCGCCGCCGTTCGTTTGTCTCTTGGTCGAAGCCTGGTCACTCATCGCTTGTCACTCCCAGCGGCGCCGTTCAGCGCCGGCCCTCGCGTCTTCTCACCGATCCGTGCGCCCGTCTCGCTCTTGACCGGCTCCACGATCTGGACGGCGTTGACGCCGTTCGACACGCCCACGAGGCCGCGAAACAGCGGCACGTTCTCCGCGCAGAGCGTCACGAGCGTGGGCAGCTCCACCGGGACGATGTCGCCGGCCTTGAGCCGCAGCAGGTCGCCGAGCCGCATCTGCACCTCCGCGAGCGTCGCGTGCACCTCTACCTCCGCGAACCCCATCTCTTCCCGTATCGAGGCCGCCCACCGCTCGTCCTTCCCGGTCCGATCGCTCTGCACGCCCGCATCGAGCAGATCGCGGATCGGCTCGAGCATCGCGTACGGGAACGCCACGTGGAGCTCGCCGCCCACGCCGTCGAGGTCGAGGCGGAACGTGCACACCACGACCACCTCGGTGGGGCTCACGATGTTCGCGAACTGCGGGTTGACCTCGGAGCTCACGTACTCGAACTGCACCGCCAGCACGGGCGACCAGGCCTCCTGCATGTCGGCGAACACGCGCTCGAGCGTGAGCTGGATCACGCGGCTCTCCATGAGCGTGAACTCGCGGCCCTCGATGCGGGGATGGAAACGCCCGTCGCCGCCGAAGTAGTTGTCGACCAGCGCGAACACGAGCTTCGCGTCGATCACGACCAGCGCGGTGCCGCGCAGCGGCGGCACGCGCACCATGTTGAGGCTGGTCGGCACATGCAGCGTGTGCATGTACTCCGAGAACTTGCTGAGCTTCACGCCGTGGAAGGACACCTCCACGGCGCGCTGCAACAGGTTGAACAGGCTCGCGCGCAGGTGCCGGCAGAAGCGGTTGCCGATCATCTCGAGCGTGGGCATGCGCCCGCGCACGATGCGCTCGTGCGCGGTGAGGTCCACGACCCGCGCCACGCCGTCGTGCAGGCGATACTCGTCCTGCGTCTCGACGGCGCCGCTCGCGACGCCGTGCAGGAGCTCGTCGATTTCCTCTTGCGAAAGGATGTCGTTGTCGGCGGCCACGGCCCGGCTCACTGCATCACGAAGTTGGTGAAGTAGAGCGTTTCCACCGCGGGGTCACCGTAGAGCTCGCTCATGACGCTCTGCACCTCCGCGAGCGCCGCCTCGCGCAGCGCCTCCTTGCCCTCGCGCGTGATGAGCTGCTCGTAGGACTGCTCGCTGAGCAGCATGATGAGGTTGTTGCGCACGACCGCCGCGTGCTGCGCGAACGCCTCCGCGGCCTTGGGATCGCGCGTCTGGAACTCGATGCCGATCTGCAGGTAGCGCACGCGTCCGCCGCCGTCGAAGTTGACGATGAGCCCCGGCTCGAGCGCGAAATAGATCGGCGGCCGCTGGGCCAGCGGCCCGGCGGCCTGCAGCTTCTGCGTGAGCAGCACGTAGCCCGCCGCGGCTCCGCCGAAGAGCCCGATCAGCACGATCGGCAACAGGATGAGCCAGCCGCGGCGCGGCGCGGCGGTGGTGCTGCCAGTTCCCTCGGCACTCACTTTCCCGGTTCCCTCACGAAGTAGCGGCCCGGGAAGCGATAGCAAGAGCCATGCCAGCCCCGGAAATATTTCCTAAGCTATTGACCCGGTTGGTGAATCGTTGCGCCGCCGGATGCGCCGCGACGGCGAGCGTCGGAGATTTGACGGTGCGGCCCGCGAGCCGCTACGCGAACGTGTCGACCAGGCCTCGCGGCAGAACGAGGCGCGGCCGCGGCGCAGCCGCGCGCGGCTCGTCGCGTCTCGCGGCTGCGGGCTCGCCGCCGTCGCGCTCCGGCCCCCGCTCGGGCTGCGCGTCGCCGCGGACGTCGACGCTCACGGTGCCGAGGTCGAGCCCCGCCGCGCCGAGCAGCTCGCGCAGGCGCGGCAGCGCTTCGGCGATCGCATCGCGCGCGAGCGCGTGCCCGGCGTGGAACGTGACGTCGGCCGAGTCGTCGCGCGCCACGACGTGGATGTCGATGGGTCCGAGGTCGTCGGGGTGCACGTGCAGGCGCGCGTCGTGCACGCCCTGCTCGAGCATCCACACCACGCGCCGGGCGACCGCGTCCTCGAACTCGAGCGCGAGCGCGGCGGGCGGCGTCTGGGTCGGCGGCGCCTCGGCTGCCGCCGCGCGCAGATCGGCGCGGGTTGCCGTCGGATCGGCGGCGAGCGCGAGCGCCGTCGGCAGGATCTCGCGCGCGGCCGGCGCCGCGTCGCGCGGCCGCGCGGTCGCGGGCGACGCGACGGGCTCGGCCGCCTCCTCGCCCATGACGCGCTCCAACGCCGCCGCCTTCGCGAGCAGCTTCAGGTCGCGGCCGTCGCGCGCGGCGCGGGGCGCGGTCGTCTCGCCGCCGGCCGTCGCCGTCGCGGGCACGGTGCCCTCGAGCGGCAAATGCTTGCCGCCCGGCGGCAAGGTCCCGCCGCGCGGCGCGCCGTCGGCTTCGACGGAGTCGACGCCGGTCGCGGCGCCGGAGCCGGCCGCAGGCGACGCGGGCAAGGACGCGAGCAGCGCGATCAGCACAGCGAACGCATCGGCCGCGGCATCCGGGCGTTGCTCGGCGCCCTGCGGCCCGTGGGCTTGCCCGGCCGCGGCGGCGGCCGGTGCGCTGCTCGGCGTCAGCATGCTCGCGGTGTGCCGTGCGAAACGCCGCCGAGGGCGGCGCGTGAAAGGTTGAATAGACGCATCATGTGCACCCCCGAAGCAACCTTCGTGCCAGCGGGTGCGAAAGCGTCAATCGTGCGCGGGGACGAAGCGGCTCGCCTGCGCGGAGCGGTCGTCGACGAGGCGCTGCTCGCGGCGCTCGGCGAGGCGGCTCTCCGCGGCGGCGCGCTCTTCGAGCACCTTGTCGAGCGCTTCGCGCTGCAGCCGCGCGGCCACCCAGTGGGCGCGGGCGGCCTCGGTGATCCTGCGCTGCTGCTCGACTGCCGCCGTCTGCGCCTGCACGCCCGCCTGCAGCTGCGCGATGAAGCTGCGCGTGTCGCGCAGCCGCTGCAGGTCGCCGCCGGTGAAGCTCCAGCGGCTCGCGTATTGCTCGGCCATCTCGCGCAGCGACGTGAGGCGCGCTTCTTCCTCGGCGAGCTTCCGCTCGGCCGCGGCCAGCGCGAGGGCCGCGCTGCGCTCCGCCTCCGCCTTGAGGCGCGCGACCGCCTCGAGCCCGCCTTGATCGTCGCTGCCGCTCATGCCCCTTCACTCCCTTCGCGCGCGCCGGCGCCCGGCTCGGCCACGGCGCGCGCGAGCTCCGCGAGGCTGCGCTCGAAGCTCACGGCTTCCGTCGGCGCCTGCGCGAGAAAAGCCTCCATGCCAGGGAACAGCGCGATCGCTTCGTCCAGCGCGGGGTCGCTTCCCTTGCGGTAGGCGCCCACCGTGATGAGATCGCGATTCTGTTCGTAACGAGCGTACGTCTGGCGGAAGCGCTGCGCGAGGACGTAGTGCTCGTTTTCGACGACGGCCCGCATCACGCGGCTCGTGGACGCCTCGATGTCGACGGCGGGATAGCGACCGCGCTCGGCCACGCGCCGCGAGAGCACGATGTGGCCGTCGAGCACGGCCCGCGCGGCGTCGGCCACCGGATCCTGCACGTCGTCGCCTTCGGTGAGCACCGTGTAGATGCCCGTGATCGAGCCGCCGTTCGGCCCGGCGTTGCCGGCGCGCTCGAGGAGTTGCGGCAGCGCCGCGAACACGGACGGCGTGTAGCCGCGCGTGACGGGCGGCTCGCCGATCGCGAGCCCGATCTCGCGCTGCGCCTGCGCGAAGCGCGTAAGCGAATCCATGAGCAGCAGCACGTGGCGGCCGTCGTCGCGGAAGTACTCCGCGATGGACGTGGCGGCGCGCGCGCCTTGCAGCCGCATGAGCGGCGGATCGTCGGCGGGCGCCACGACCACGACGGCGCGCGCGAGCCCCTCGGGCCCGAGGATCTCCTGGATGAAGTCGTTCACCTCGCGGCCGCGCTCGCCGATCAGCCCCACGACGATGACGTCGGCGCGCGTATAGCGGGCCATCATGCCGAGCAGCACGCTCTTGCCGACGCCGCTGCCCGCGAACAGGCCGATTCGCTGACCGCGTCCGATCGTGAGCAGCGCGTTGATGGCGCGCACGCCCACGTCGAGCGGCCGGCGCACGGGATCGCGGCCGAGCGGGTTGCGCAGCCGGCCCGCGAGCGGCGCGCGGTGCCGGCAGCGCAGCGCCGGCAGGTCGTCCAGCGGCTGGCCCAGCGGATTGATCACGCGGCCGAGCAGCTCCTCGCCGACCGGGATGAACTGCGCGTGATCGACGGGCATCACCCGCGCGTTCGGCGTCAGGCCCTCGATCGGGCCCACGGGCATGAGGTAGGTCCGCTCGCCCGCGAAGCCCACCGCTTCCGCCTCGACGGGATCGTGACCGTGGCCGATGATGCGGCAACGCCCGCCCACCGGCACGCGGCAGCCGACGGCTTCGAGCGTCATCCCCACCATGCGCACGAGCCGCCCTTCGGCCACCGGCACGAGCGGCTGCTCGAGCAGCCATTGCCAGCGCGCGAGCCGGTCGGCCACGCGCAGGCGGCGCTCCGCGATCGGGTGCCCGGCCCGCGACGGCATGCTCAGGGCTCGACGGAGTCGCCGAGCGCCATCGACGCGCGCTCGTCGCCGAGCAGGCGCGCGGCGATCAAGCCCAGGCGCGTCTCGGTGCTCGCGTCCACGACGGACGAGTCGGTCTCGAGACGCGCACCGCCCCGCGCGAGCGTCACGTCCTCGATGAGCTGCAGCGGCCGCTCGAGCGTCTCGGGCAGCAGCGTGTCGCGCACGAGCGCCGCGTCCTCCGGGTTCAGATACACGCGCACGCGCGCGTCGGAAGCCGGCAGCGCGGCCAGCGCCTCGCGCACCACGCGCACGACCTCGCCGGGCTGGCTGCGCAGCTCGCGCCGCACGAACTGCCGTGCCACGGCCAGCACGAGCCGCGCGAGCTGATCGAGCAGGGCGTCGTCCAGCACCTTGAGCTGCGGGGCGAGGCTCTCGAAGAGCGAGGCCAGGCGCGCGGCCTGACGCGCCGCTTCCTCGCGGCCCGCCTCGAAGCCTTCCAGGCGGCCCTGCTCGAAGCCGGCGCGGTACGCCTCGGTGCGCACCTGCTCCTCGATGGCCGCGAGCCGCTCCGCCGTGAGGAACCCTTCGGGCTCCGTGCTCGCGGCCGGCCGGGGTGCGAGCGACTCCACGGCCGGCGCCTGCCAGCGCCGGATGGTCTCCGCGGCTTCGGCTTGCGCCGTCATCGGCCGTGCCCTCCGCGCGCGCCCGCGGCGGCGGCGCGGCTACACATACTCCTCGCCCCGGCCGAGCACGATCTCGCCTTCCTCCGCGAGCCGGCGCACCGTGCTCAGGATCTCGCGCTGCGTCGCCTCCATCTCCGAGACGCGCACCGGCCCGCGCACCTCGAGGTCCTCGATGAGCGCCTGGCCGGCGCCTTCCGACATGTTGCGCAGGAAGAGCTGCTTGATCTCCGGCGTCGCGCCCTTGAGCGCCACGACGAGCTGCTCGCGCGACACCTCCCGCAGCAGTCGCTGGATGCTGCGGTCGTCGAGCTCGAGCAGGTTCTCGAACGTGAACATGAGCTCCTGGATGCGCGTGCTCAGGTTCTGGTCGTGCTTGCCGATCTCCTCGAGGATCGCCGTCTCCGAGCTCGAGTCCATGAAGTTGAGAATGTCCGCGGCGCGCTTGAGCCCGCCCACGACCGAGGCCTTGGTCGTGTTGTTGCCGGCGAGCTGCCGCTCGAGGATCTCGTCGAGCTCCTGCAGGGCGTTCGGATGGATCGTGTCGAGCAGCGCGATGCGCATCAGCACGTCGCTGCGCACGCGCTGCGGAAAGTGTGCGAGCACCTCGGCCGCGTGATCGCTGTCGAGATAGGACAGCACGATGGCGACGATCTGCGGGTGCTCGTTGCGAATGAGATCGGCCACGGTGCGGCCGTCCATCCACTTGAGCGCCTCGAGCCCCTTCGAGTTGCCGCCCACGAGGATGCGGTCGATGAGGCTGCGGGCCCGCTCCTCGCCGAGCGCCTGGACCAGCACCTTGCGGATGTACTCCTCGTTGCCGAGCCCGATGGGCGTCTGCTCCTCCACGGTGGTCTCGAATTCCTGGATGACGGCCGCGAGCTCCGCGCGGCTCACGCCCGGCAGCGACGCCATCGCGCGCCCGAGGCTCTGCACCTCCTTGGGGCCCAGGTGCTTGAGCACCTGCGAGGCCGCTTCCTCACCCAGGGTCATGAGCAGCACGGCGGCGCGCGCCGTGCCGGTCAACGGGGTCGCTTCACTTCTCATCGGCCTGCATCCACTGCCGCACGACCTGCGCCACGCGCCGCGGATCCTCCTGCGTCAGCCTGCGTGCCTGCTCGAGGCTGCCCTCGAGCGTGCGCGGCGCCGGCGCGCTCGCCGCGCCCGGCAGCTCGCCGGGCTGCTGCGCCCCGTCCGGCGGCACGAGCGCGGGCGGCGGCGCGAGCTCCACCGGCGGGCGCGCGAGCGCCTTGAGCGCCGGCCGCAGCACGCAGAGCAGCACGATCAGCACGCCGAGCCCCGCGAGGCCCTGGCGGATCAGGTCGCGCACGAACGGCGTCTGCCACCACTCGTACGGGTCGGCGGCCTCTTCAGGCTGCTCCATCTCGCGGAAAGATGCGTTGACCACGTTCACGCTGTCGCCGCGCGCTTCGTTGAAGCCCACCGCTTCGCGCACGAGGCTCGTGAAGTGCGCCATCTGCTCCGCGCTGCGCGGCCTGCGCACCCTGTTCCCCGCCTCGTCCACGACTTCCTCGTCGTCGACCACCACGGCGACGGACAGACGCTTGAGCGTGGCCGGCGACTCCCGCACGTGGCTGATGGTGCGATCGATCTCGTAGTTGCGCGTGCTGCTGCGCGAGCGCGTGACGGGCAGCGGCTCGGCGCCGCCCTCCGACTCCGCCTCGGTGGCCTCGGCCAGGCGCACGCCCGGCACGATCGTCGCGCCGTCGGGCGGCTGATTGCTCAGCGCCCCCGGAACGCCGCCCGTCGCGGCGCCGGTGGTCTGCTCCTCGGTCGACTGCTCGCTGCGCACGACCGCGCTGTCGGGGCCGTACGCCTCCCGCGTGCTCTCCACGTGGGTGAAGTCGACCTCCGCCGTGACCTGCACGCGCAGGCTCTCGGGACCGACGAGCGGGCTCAGGATGTCCTGAACGCGGCGCCGCAGCGCCTCCTCGAGCTCGCGCGTGTAGGCGAGCTGCCGCGCGGGCGCGATGCCTTGCCCGTCCTCGGGCGAGCTCAGCAGCCGGCCGCGCTGATCGACCACCGTGACGCGCTCGGGCGTGAGCTCCGGCACGCTCGAAGCGAGCAGGTGCACGATGCCGGCGACCTGCCGATCGTCCAGCGTGCGGCCCGGATGCAGGTTCACGAGCACGGACGCCGCGGGCTTCGCCCGGTCGCGCACGAACACGGAGTCCCGCGGCAAGGCGAGATGCACCCGCGCCGACTCCACGCTGTCGAGCGCCATCACCGAGCGCGCGAGCTCGCCTTCGAGCGCCCGTTGATACCGGGCGGCCTCCGCCATGCGGCTCGAGCCGATCGCGGGCTGCTGATCGAGCAGCTCGAAGCCCACGCCGGCGGCCCTCGGCAGGCCCTCGGTGGCGAGCTGGATCCGCGCCTCGTGCATCTTCGTGGCGGGCACCATGAGCACGCCGGTGTCGGGATCGATGCGATGCTCGATGCCCTCGCGCGTGAGCACGTTCATGGCCTGGACGATGTCGCGCTCCGCGAGGCCCGGGAGCAGCGGCTGATACGAGGGGCGCAGGCCCCACAGCGCCAGGCTCACGGCCGCGGCAACGGCCATGGCGAGCCCGAGCACCAGCCCGAGCTGGCGTTGAACGGGCAGCGCGCCGAGCGCGGCGAGCGGGCGCGCCACGGATTGAGGTAGTGCTGCGTCTGCCATCGGTTCGCTCGTTCAGTGCCGGCCGGCCTCGCGAGTCGCGCTCGGAGGCGTGAGGCCCGGCGTCAGACCTGCATGTTCATGATTTCCTGGTAGGCGGCGACCAGGCGGTTTCGCACCTGAGTCACCGCCTCGAACTGGAGGCTCGCCTTCTGCATCGAGACCATCACCTCCGCGAGGCTCACGTCCGGCGCGCCCTGCTCGAATCGCGTGGCGAGCCGTGCGGCCTCCTGCTGCGCCGCGTTGACCTCGGCGAGGGACTGCGCGAGCAGCTTGGAGAACTGCGCAGGCGCGTTGCCCTCGGGCCGCGGCAGGTCCGCGGCGCGCGCGGCGAGCGCCCGCATCTCGGCGAGCACTTGTTGAATCTGAAGATCGCTCACGATCGCTCCTCCCTGGCGCCGCCATGCGGCGGCCGGTCGTCACTCCCTGCGCGGCTCCCGCCGCTACGGCACCGCGAAGCCCATCTGCCGCAGACGCGCGAGCTTGTAGCGCAGCGTGCGCGGGCTGATGCCGAGCCGCGCGGCGGCCGCCTTCTTGCGGCCGTGCTCGGCCTCGAGCGCCTCGAGGATCAGCGCCCCTTCCGAAGCCTTGAGCGCGCGGTCGAGCCCGCTGCCGCCCGCGGCGTCCGGCGGGAGCGCGGGACCGGGCGCGCCTTCGAGCCGGATGTCCTCCGCCTCGATCCGCCCGCCGCGCTGCAGCACGAGCGCGCGCTGCATCACGTTGTCGAGCTCGCGCACGTTGCCCGGCCAGCGGTGGGCGCGCAGCCGCTCCACCGCGCCCGGGGCGAGCTCGGGCACGGGCTCGCCGGCGGCGACGTGCCGGCGCAGGAGAAATTCCGCGAGCGGCACGATGTCGTCGGGCCGCTCCCGCAGCGCCGGTATGCGCAGCGGAAACACGTTGAGCCGGTAGTAGAGGTCCTCGCGCAGCACGCCGTCCGCCACCGCCTGGCGCAGGTCGCGGTTGGACGTGGCGATCACGCGCACGTCCACGCGTCGCGCGGCCACGCCGCCGAGCCGCTCGACCTCCCGTTCCTGGAGCACGCGCAGCAGCTTGGCCTGAAGCCCCAAGGGCATCTCGGTCACCTCGTCGAGCAGCAGCGTGCCGCCGTCGGCCTGCTCGAACTTGCCGGCGCGCGCGTCGCCCGCGCCGGTGAAGGCGCCCTTCTCGTGGCCGAACAATGTCGCTTCGAGCAACGTTTCCGGAATTGCGGCACAGTTCACGGCCACGAACGGCCGCTCGCGCCGCGCGGAGGCGCCGTGGATGAAGCGCGCGAAGACTTCCTTGCCGGCGCCCGACTCGCCCGTCAGCATCACGGACACGTCGCATTCCGCCACGCGCTGCGCGACGGCCAGCACTTCGCGGGTGAGACGATCGGCGGCGATCAGCTGCGAGCTTGGGTCGAGACCCGTTGGCGGCATTCGAGCGTTCCTTGCACTGGACGCTGGGCCGAGTGCAACCGCCGTGCCAGCCAGGAATTGTCTCGATCGCTCAAATACTTAGAGGGCTAACGACCGGTCGCGCCCGCACGGCGCGGCAGGAAGCGTCAGAATTCCGTCACCTCGTCCAGCCGGCCGATCTGGAACTTGCGCATCTTCTCCACGAGCGTGGTGCGGCGCAGGCCGAGCAGCTTCGCCGCGCGCGCCACGACGCCCTCGGAGCTCTCGAGCGCCTGGCGGATCAGCCGGACCTCGATGTTGTCGAGCACGTTCTTGAGGTTCATGCCCTGCTCGACGGGCAGCCCCACCGAGCCGAGCCCCTCGAGCAGCGCTTCGGCCGCGGCGTCCGGGCTCTGCTGCTCTTCCTGCGGCATGAGCGCGCGCAGCTTCTCCGGCAGATCGCCGAGCCGCACCTCCCGATCGGGCGCGAGGATGGCGCAGCGCTCGACGAGGTTCGCGAGCTCGCGCACGTTGCCCGGCCAGTCGTAACGGAACATGGCGGCGAGCGCCTGCGCGTCGAAGCGGGCCGTCGGCATGCCGCGCGCCTGCAGGCGCGCGTTGAGCTCGGAGATCAGGAGCGGCAGATCCTCGCGCCGCTCGCGCAGCGGCGGCACCTCGATGGGCACCACGTTGAGGCGGTAGTACAGGTCCTCGCGGAACCGGCCGGCGCCGATCATCTCCTCGAGGTTGCGGTGCGTCGCCGCGATGATGCGCACGTCCGCCGTCACGGTGCGCGTGCTGCCGAGCGGCTCGAAGCGGCGCTCCTGCAGCACGCGCAGCAGCTTGACCTGCATCTCGAGCGGCATGTCGCCGATCTCGTCGAGGAACAGCGTCCCGCCGGACGCGAGCTCGAAGCGACCCTTGCGGGCCGTCAGCGCGCCCGTGAACGCGCCCTTCTCGTGGCCGAAGAGCTCGCTCTCGAGCAGGTCCGGCGGTATGGCGCCGCAATTGACGGCCACGAACGGGCCGTGCCGCCGCGTGGAGTAGTAGTGGATGTTGCGGGCGACGACCTCTTTGCCGGTGCCGGTCTCCCCGCGCAGCTGCACCGTGACCTCCCACGGCGCCACCCGCATGACCATGCGCCGCACCGCCTGGATGGCGGGGCTGCGACCGACCAGCGAGCGGAAGATCTCGGGCCGCTCGGCGCTCGGCAGGCCCGCCTGGGCCTGGAGCACCCTGAGCTCGCGCACGAGCTCGGCGAGGCGCGAATAGCGGACCGGCGGCCGCAGCACCGCGAGGAAGCGCTTGGCGACCTCGCTCGGTTTCTCGCCGTCGTCGGCGTCGTCGAAGAGCACGAGCGGGAGATCCGTCCTCGCTTCGGTGGCCCGCAGCACCACCTCGGCCAGCAGCGCGTCCCCGAGGCTGCGCGGCACGACCAGGCCGAGCGCGGACTCGGTCGAGCGCACCGCGCTCTCCACGCCCTCCGGCGTTACCAGGATGACCGTGAGCTCGAGGAACTCGAGCTGCTCGGCCAGGCGCTGCGCCGCGTCGTCCTGAGTCGCGACCACCAGCAAGGTCGAGCCGAGCTCCGACGCTCGACCGAGAAGGTCAAAGATGTCGTTCATCCCACTCCGAAGCGCGTTGTCGTTGCTGTCCAGCCCGGGAGCGCCGATTGCCGTCCATGCGTCCATGGCTTGCCGGCAACACAGACTGGACCGTCTTGGCTCCGCGCGGCGCATCCTGCGTCGTGCCGGAGCTGCTGCTGCGTTGCGGGGGGACTATACGCGAAGCATGCCCGAGCAGTGTTGAGGGTAACGCCTAAAGTGGTTTGCAGGGGAAGAGGATTGAATTCGATTTGAGAACTGTTCCTCAACCTCGAGCGCTCATCGCGCCGCGCGGCTCTGCGCGATGGCGCGACGGTGGCGTCGGAACACGAGCTTCTCCAACCAGTTCGCGGCGCCGGCGCTCAACCCTTCGATGCGCGCGCAGGTGCGGAAACCGGCGTCGCCGGGCTCGCTGCTCGCGACGCGCACGTGCAGCTTGAGCGGCACCGGCCACGCGGTTGCGGCATAGCAGACGACGGCGAGCAGCGTGTCGGGCGCGAGCTGCTCGTCCGCCTCCCAGCAGATGCCGCGGCTGTTGAAGCGGACCCGGCGTGCGGGCAATGCGCCCTGCTGCGCCGCGACGAGCTCGGCGAGCAGCTCGAGCACGAGATTGATCTTCGCCTCGACCCGGTGCATCTCCGCCCGCTCGGCGTCTTCCGTGCGGGTCTCGTCGTGCTCCTCGACCAGCGCGAGCGTCCTGAGCACCACCTCGTTGCGGGCGTTCATGCGGGCGAGCTCGTGGTCGTCGGGCAGCGCGCGCACGACGCTCCACCCCACCGGCATCTCGTCGTCGCAGAACACTTGATGGCCGAGCACGGCGAGCTCGGCGGCCGGCAGCAGGCTCGGGAGGACCTCGGTCATCGGGCCGCGACCTCGAGGTAGCGGCCGACGCCGCGCCGGCCCGCCATCGAGCGCTCGAGATCCGCGCGGGCCGCATCGCGCGCGCGGCGCAGCGCGTCCAAGGCGCGGCCGTGGGCCGCGAGCGCCCCGCGCAGCGCCGCCGCGGCGTCGCCGCCGCGGGCGGCCGGGTCGCCGGCCAGGCTCGCGAGCGCCGCGGCGAGGGCGGCGTCGAGCTCCGCGACGCGGTCCCAGTCGCCGGCCGCGGCGGCCGACGCCAGCCGCTCGGCGGTCTCGGCCACGCGGGCCGCGGGGCTAAGACCGTCCATCGCCGGCTCCCGCGAGCGCGCCCTCGTCGGCCAGCACGCCGCCGATCGCCCGCCACGCGGACTGCAGCTCGCGCAGCAGGCTCGCCACCTCGTCCAACGCGTCCGGGTCGTTGTGCAGGTTGGCGTGAAGGAGCCGCCGCCCGATGTACTCGTAGAGCGCCGCGAGGTTCTCGGCGAGCTCCCCTCCCCGCCGGTCGAGGCTCGCGAGCAGGCCGTCCATCACGATGGCGATCACCTTGCCGATGAGCTCGCCCTTGCGGGCGATCTCGCCGGCCAGCATCGCGCCCTTGGCGGCCGCGATGCGCGCGAGCGCGCCGTCCAGCATCATCTGGATGAGCTCGTGCGGCGCCGCCTCCGCCGCCCGGGCGCCCACGCTGACGTCGCGGTAGTGCCGCAGGGCGCCGTGACTGCCGTCATAGCACGATTCCTTCATATACGTTCTCCTATCGCCGCCGTCCGCCCCCGGGCGGCCCGGCCAGCGCGGCACCCCCAGCGGCTTCGTGTCTACGGATGAGCGGCCCGTCGCCGCGGCGGCCGTTCCCGAAGGCCGGCCGCCGCGCAACAGGTCCCGCTGGCGGGAATATCGGCATTCGGCCGAAAAATCTTTAGGGAGCCGCGGCGAACCCTGCGCGGAGCGCCGCGGGCCGGCACCGAGACAGCCGCGGCGGCCGTGTGACCGGCCGCACACTTTCCTCTCCTCCCCTGAGATCGGCTCAAGTTCTCCCCGAGGGCGCCGATACACCCGTGCAGCAGCGAATCGGCGCATCACGCCGTACGAGCTGGGAATGGGAGCCGCGGACGGGCGTTCGCGGCGGTCGACATAGCAAGGAGCAAGTGATTTATGGCACTCGTCATCAACACGAACGTGATGTCGCTGAATGCGCAGCGCAATCTGACGACATCCGGCAATCTGCTGGCCGTGTCGCTGCAGCGCCTGTCGTCGGGCCTGCGTATCAACAGCGCCAAGGACGACGCGGCGGGTCTCGCGATCTCCGAGCGCATGACCACGCAGATCAACGGCTTGAACCAGGCGGTGCGCAACGCGAACGACGGCATCTCGCTCGCGCAGACGACGGAAGGCGCGCTGCAGGAGGTCACCAACAACCTGCAACGCATCCGCGAGCTGGCCGTGCAGGCGGCCAACGCCACGAACTCGGCGTCGGATCTGGACGCCCTGGACCAGGAGGTGCAGCAGCGGCTCGCCGAGATCGACCGCATCGCCAGCCAGACCTCGTTCAACGGCCGCAAGGTGCTCGACGGCACGTTCGGCAACGCCACCTTCCAGGTGGGCGCGAACGTCGGCGAGACGATCTCGGTCGGCCTGGACACGAGCATGCGCACGAGCTCGATCGGCGCCATCTCGAGCACGACCGGCACCGTCGACTTGAGCACGGTGTTCACGACGTCGAACGGCTCCATCCAGGTCACCTTGAGCGGCGCGGGCCCGTTCGATTTGACGAGCAACCCCGCCCAGTTCACGGTCGACGGCACCAACGTCAACCTGAACGGTAACTACGCGGACGGCGACGCGTTGGCCACCGCGCTCGACACAGCGCTCGCGGACCACACCGTCACGCACAACGCCGGCGTCATCACCATCACGAAGACCAGCGGCGCCGCGCCCGTCGAGATCACCAACGCCAACGCCGCGGCGCAGGCCCTCGGTTTCGGGAACGCGACCGGCACGGCAGGCGCTCCGAACCTCGTTAACCTCGGCACGTTCACCATCACGGTGGGCGACGGAGATGCGGTCGATCTCGCCGGGACCTACGAGACGGCTCAGGACCTGGTCGACGCGATCAACAGCAACGTCTCCGGCGTCTACGCCAGGGTCGAGAACGGCCGCCTGAAGCTGTCGTCGAACGAGGCGCTCGAGATTGGTGCCGGCGCCGGCACGACCACTCTCGGCCTGTCGGCCGGCGACGTGGCGGTCGCCGGCAGCCTGTCGGGCGTCAACGTCAAGACCGCCGAGAGCGCGAACGACACGATCCAGCGCGTCGACGCGGCCCTCACGTCGGTGAGCAACCTGCGCAGCCGCCTCGGCGCCATCCAGAACCGCTTCCAGTCGACGATCAACAGCCTGCAAGCGGTGGTGGAGAACCTCTCGGCCTCGCGCAGCCGCATTCAGGATGCGGACTTCGCGGCGGAGACGGCGGCGCTCACCCGCGCTCAGATCCTGCAGCAGGCGGGCGTGGCGATGGTGGCGCAGGCCAACGTGCTGCCGCAGAACGTCCTCTCGCTGCTGCGCTAATAGCGTAGCGCAAAGGACGCGCCACGTGCGGCGGGCGGCGGCGGTCGCGAGACCGTCGCCGCTCGCCGCGGCGGCCTAACAGGAACCACTCGACCGCCTCGAGCCGAGGAGGAACAGCAGGCATGGCAGGCATCCAGGCGACCGGTCTCGGCTCCGGGCTGGACATCGAGTCGCTCGTCACGCAGCTCGTGGCGGCGGAAGGCGCGCCGCTCAGGCAGCGCATCCTGCGCGAGGAGGCCTCCGTCACCACGAGGATCTCCGCGCTCGGCACGCTGAAAGGGGCGCTGTCCGCGTTCAAGACGGCGCTCGAGCCGCTCCGCGACGGCACCGCGTTCCGCGCCCACAAAGCGGTGTCCGGCGACACCGACGCGTTCACGGTCACCGCGCGTGCCGGCGCCACGCCGGGACGCTTCGACGTGGAGGTGATCCAGCTCGCGCGCGGCCATCAGCTCGCATCGAGCGCCTTCGCGGAGGGCGCGGCCACGCGCGTGGGCGACGGCACGCTCACGATCACGGTGGGCGAGAAGAGCTTCAGCGTCACCATCGCGCCCGAGGCCGCCACTCTCGCGGACATCCGCGACGCGATCAACGATGCGGCGGACAACGCCGGCGTGCGGGCGACGCTCCTGACCGGCGTCGACGGCACGCGCCTCGTGCTCACGTCGGAGAAGACGGGCGCGGACCAGGCCATCACCGTCACGGCGAGCGGCGGCGACGGCGGCCTCGACCTGCTCGCCTACGATCCGAACGGCGTCATGAGCCTGCAGGAGCTCCAGGCGCCGCAGAACGCCCTGCTGCGCGTCTCTGGCTTCGACGCGGAGAGCAGCACCAACGTCTTCGAGGACGTCATCGAGGGCGTCACCATCACCGCGCTCGCGCCCTCCGAGGACGGGCCGGCCACGCTGGACGTGACGTTCGACTCGGCCGCGGTCCAAGACGCGGTCCGCAAGGTCGTGGACGCGTACAACGCGCTGCAGACGCAGCTCAAGCGGCTCGGCGGCTACGACGCGGCGACCGAGACGGCGGGCCCGATGCTCGGCGACCCGCTGCTGCGCGCCATCGAAACGGAGATGCGGCGGCTCGCCGTCGATCCGGTCGAGGGGCTCGAAGGCGCCTACACGACGCTCGCGAGCATCGGCATCAAGACGGACGCCACCGGCGCGCTCGTGATCGATTCGGCCGCGCTCGAGGCGGCGCTCGCAGACGATCCGGACGCGGTGGCGAAGCTCTTCGGCGGCGAGGACGGCGTCGCGAAGCGACTCTACGAGCGGCTCGAGCAGCGTCTCGCCACCGGCAACGATCTCGACAGCCGCCGCCAGCGGCTCGACGACGCGATGAAGGGCATCGAGCGCCAGAAGGAGACCGTGGACCGGCGCCTCGAGCAGATCGAAGCGCGCTACCGCGCGCAGTTCACGGCGCTCGACGCGCTGCTCATGCAGATGCAGGCGACGTCGAGCTACCTGGCCCAGCAGCTGCAGAGCATGGCGAGGACGGTGCGGTGATGAGCGCGCGACGGCCTCGCCGCGGCGCGCCGAGCTTCCCACCTGGTGACCGCGCGTGAGCGCCGCGGGGCTGCCAATGGCGGGGACGCCGTCGTCCCCCGATAGCGGGGCCGCCGCCGCGGAGCGGCCGCTCGCCGGCGTGCGCGTGCTCCTCGCGGAGGACAGCGGGGCGAACCGCCGCTTCATCGCCTTCTGCCTCGAGCGCGCGGGCGCCTCCGTCACGGCCGTGGAGGACGGGCTGCGGCTCGTGCAGGCGCTCACCGTGGACTGGCCCGCCCGCGAGGTGCTGGCGGACCCGCCGCCCGCGGACCTCGTGCTCACGGACGTGGAGATGCCCGGCATGGACGGCTACGCGGCCACGCGCCTGCTGCGCGGCTTGGGCTGCGCGCTGCCCATCGTGGCGCTGACGGCGCGGACGGATCCCGGCGAGACCGAGCGCTGCCTCGAGGCGGGGTGCGACGCCCACGGCGCCAAGCCCGTGGACCCGGAACGATTGATCGCGCTCTGCGCGCAGCTCGTCCGCGGCCAGGGCCGGCGCGATGCGCCGGACGGCGGCGCTCCGGCCGACGACGCCGGCGCTCTGCGCAGCGAGCTCGCCGACGACCCCGAGATGCGCGAGCTCGTGCGCGAGTTCGTGGCCGGGCTCCCGGAGCACGTGCAGGCGTTGCAGGCATCCTTCGAGGCGGGCCGGCTCGACGCGCTCGCGAGCCGGGCGCACCAGCTCAAAGGGGTGGGCGCGAGCTTCGGGTTCCCCTCGATCACCGATGCCGCCCGCGAGGTGGAAGCCCGAGCGAAGGCGGGCGCCGACCGCGGCGCCCTCGGCGAGGCGCTCGAGCGGCTGATCGCGCTCTGCCGCGCGGCACGGGTTACCTGATCGCCAGCACGCGGCGTGGAGCATCGCGGCCGAGAGGGGGCAGCATGCTAGCAGACGTGTCGGGAGCGCCCAGCAAGGTCCTGCTGATCGACGACGCGCGCGAGATACACGCGCTGTTCCGCGTGCACTTGAAGGGGCTGCCGCTCGAGCTGCTGCACGCCTACTCGGGCCGCGAGGGGCTCGAGCTCGCGGAGCGCGACCCGCCGGCGCTGATCCTGCTCGACTACCACATGCCCGACATGGACGGCATGGCCGTGCTCGCGAGGCTGAAGGACGATCCGGCGCTCGCCGCGATTCCGGTCATGCTCGTGACGGGCACCGAGGACCAGGAGACGATCAGCCGCGCCTTCGCCCTCGGCGCCGCCGACTACGTCCGCAAGCCCGTCTGCGCGGCGGAGGTGAAAGCGCGCGTCAGCCGCGAGCTGCACACGCAGCAGCTCATGCGCGAGCTCACGCGGCGGGCGTACCACGACAGCCTCACGGGCCTGCCGAACCGCGCGCTGCTCGCGAGCCACGTGCAGCGGGCCATCGAGCGTCGCCGGCGCGAGCCGCAGCACCGGTTCGCCGTTCTGTTCTTCGATTTCGACCGCTTCAAGAACATCAACGACAGCCTGGGCCACGACGTGGGCGACATGCTGCTCAAGGAGGTGGCCGTCCGCTTCCAACGCTGCGTGCCGTCCGTTTGCGCGGCGCTCGGTGGGGTGTCGAGCACCGTGGCGCGGCTCGGCGGCGACGAGTTCGTGGTGCTGCTCGACGGGCTCCGCCAGCCGCAGGACGCGGTCAAGCTCGCCGAGGAGCTCCTCAAGGCGCTGTCGCAGAGCTACCGGCTCGGCGAGCACCAGGTGTTCTCCACAGCGAGCGTCGGCATCGTCACGAGCGAGCTGGGCCACGAGACGGTGGACGAGGTGCTGCGCGACGCCGACACCGCGCTGTACGCGGCGAAAGACGCGGGCAAGGCGCGCTTCGCGGTGTTCGACCGCTCCATGCGCACGCGCGTGCAGCGCCGGCTCGCGATCGAGAACGCGCTGCATCAGGCCGTCGAGGAGCGGCAGTTCTTCCTGCTCTATCAGCCGATCGTCTCGCTCACCACGGGGCGGATGGAAAGCGTGGAGGCGCTGATCCGCTGGCGGCATCCCGAGCGGGGCGTGATCGCGCCGGACCAGTTCATCCCCGTGGCCGAGGAGACGGGCCTCATCGTGCCGATTGGCGAGTGGGTGCTGGAAGAGGCCTGCCGCCAGTTCGCGAGCTGGCGCGCCGAGAGCGAGGCGCTCGCGCCCCGCAGCATCAGCGTGAACCTCGCCCGGCAGCAGCTCCTCGTGGACGATTTCGCGCGGCGCGTGGATCAGGTGGTGCTGCGCACCGGCATCTCGCGCTCGAGCCTGTACCTCGAGGTGACGGAGAGCGAAATGATGCGCGATGTCGCCGCCACGACGCAGGCGCTGGCCGCCCTCAAGGACCTGGGCGTGCGCATCCAGATGGACGACTTCGGCACCGGCCACTCGTCGCTCGCCTGCCTGCGCGACTTCCCGCTCGACGTTCTGAAGATCGACCGCTCGTTCGTGGTGACGATCGGCGCCGGGCGCGACCTCATGGCGGTGCTGAACGCGATCATCGAGCTCGCCCACGATCTGCGGATGAAGACCGTGGCCGAGGGGATCGAGACGCCGGAGCAGGTGGCGGGCCTGCAGGCCCTCAATTGCGACCTCGGGCAGGGCTACTACTTCGCGCGGCCGCTGCCGGCGGAGGAGATTCCCCGCTTCGCGGCGGAGCGCAACCGGCACGTGGACGCCCGCGACGCCGAGGGCGGCGCCTTGCGCCGGCAGGCGTGACCGTTCGCGAGGACGAGCGCAGCCTGGAGGCATGAGCGATGGCGGATGCGAGCGACGAGGGGCCGGAAGCGCACGCCGGCCCGGACGGCGCGACACGCGACGCGGTCGTGGCGGAGGCCGTGGGCGCCCTCAAGCGCTTCAGCATGCTGCCCGACGTCACGCTGCGCATCGTGGACCTCGTGAACAGCAACGAGTCGTCGGCGCAGGAGCTGCACAAGGTCGTGTCGACCGATCCGGCGCTCTGCGTGCGCATCTTGAAGGTCGCCAATTCGGCGTTCTACGGCCTGCGTCAGCCCGTCACCTCCGTCGAGCGCGCCGTCACGCTGCTCGGCGGCGAGGCCATCAAGACCATCGCGCTCGCGGCGAGCTTCGGGCGCCTGATCCGCGTCCACGGCCAGGGCTCGTCCTCGCCGGCGCGCGACCTGTGGCTGCACTCGCTCGCGGTGGCGGCCGGGGCCAGGGCGATCGCGCAAGCGGCCGCGCTCGAGGACGCCGAGGAGGTGTTCCTCGCGGGCCTGCTGCACGACATCGGCTTCATCGTCCAGCTCCAGCACCGACCCGACGGCTTCGCCGAGCTCCTGCGGCTGCGGGCCGCCGGCGAGCATCCGGGGCTCGACATCGAGGACGACGTGTTCGGCGCGAACCACCAGGATTTCGGGCGGGGACTCTGCGAGAGCTGGCACCTGCCGCAGACCTTCGGGCGGGTGATCGGCTCGCACCACGATCCGCTCGCGCTCGAGGGCCGCGCCCGCGCGGTGGCGAGCGCCGTGTATCTCGCGGACCTGCTCGCCGCGCAGGGCAGCCTCGGCTTCATGCCCGGAACGCCCGCGGGGCCCGGCAGCGCCGCGGCCGCCGCGGCCTTGGGGCTCGCCGAGGCTGCGCTCGAGCCGCTGGCGGCAGCGCTGCCCGCGATGACCCGCGAGCTGCACGCGGTCCTCGGCGAGCAGTCCGCCGGCGCCGAGAACCTCAGCGGAGGAAGTTGAACAGCGACAGGCCGGCGAGCTGCACCTGCGCGGCCTGGGCGGCCTCGAGGGCCACCTGCTGCAGGCGGAACCGGCTCACGGCTTCCGCGTAGTCGAGGTCCTCGATCTCCGACAGCGAGGAGCGCAGCTCGAGCAGCTCGTCCGCGTTGGCGTTCTGCCATTGCTCGAGCGTGTTGAGCCGCGCGCCGACACCGGTGCGCAGCTCCAGCACGCGGCCGAGCGCCTGGTCGAGGTTCTGCACCGCCGTGGTGACGGCGTGGCTGGTGAGCGCACGCGCGCCCGGCGCGCCGGTCGGCGCCTCGAGCGCCGCCGCGAGCTCGTCGACGATGGCGAACACGGACACCGTGCCCGCGGGGCCCACGGCGAACGAATCGCCGGCCGCCGGCGCCCCATCGAGGACCACGCGCACGCCGCCGAAGTCGATGGCCGAGCCGGCGGCGTAGGCGCCCGTCGTCACCACGACGCCGTTGCCGTCCAGGACCTCGTACGTGTCAGCCGCCGTCATCACGATCGTGTAGCTCTCGCCGCCGTAAGCCGCGGCGTCCATGACCTCGGCGACGGCCACCCGCCCGGTGCCCGTGTTGGCGCCGTCCGGCGTGACGGTGAACACGCCGTTGCCCCGGGGCACGGTCATGAACGGCAGGCCGTTGTCGCCCACGGCGATGCGCCGGTCGGGCGACAGGTCCGCCTCGCGGCGGCCGCCGTCGCCCACGTACTTCACCTGCCCGTCGGGCCCGCGCACGAACGGCTGCGCCGTCGTGCGGTAGCCGCCGAAGAGATGCTCGCCGCTCGCGTCGCGGGCGTTGGCCGCATCGAGCAGCGCGTTCGAGATCTCGCGCAGCTCGCGCGCGATCGATTGCCGGTTCTCGTCGCTCAGCATCTCGTTCGCGGCCTGCAGCGCGAGCTCGCGCGCGCGCTGCAAGGCGTTGCCGAGCGACGCGAGCGCCACCTCCTCGAGCTCGAGCCGCGTGACCGCGTAGGCCGCGTTGCGCTCGTATTGCTCGACCGAGCCGACCCGCTGGTGCAGCTTCAATCCCTGCACCGCGCCCGCCGGGTCGTCGGCGGGCGTGAGAATGCGCTTGCCGGTCGCGAGCTGCTGCTGCGTGCGCGCGAGCTCCGCCTGGCGGCGCTGGATGGCGATGACGCCGTTGGTGTGGATCTGCGAAGTCGAGATGCGCATCGTCCTGCCTCCGCGATGGCTGCCTCGTGCGTCCGGCGTCAGCGGCGGAACGCGGCGAGCAGCGACTCGATCATGGTGCCCGCCGTCGCGATGACCTGCGCCGCCGCCTGGTACGCCTGCTGGTAGCGCAGCATGTTGGCGGCCTCCTCGTCGAGGTTGACGCCCGACACCGCCTCGCGCCGGGCCTGCGCGTCCGCCAGCATGCGGGCCTCCGCCTCGTGGCTCACCTGGGCGCGCCGCGTGGCCACGCCCACGCCCGCCACCACGTCCGCGTAGGCGTCGTCGAGCCGCGCCGTGCCGTTGTCGAGCACGCGTTGCGACGCCACCGCCGCGAGCGCGAGCGCGCCGCGGTTGTCGCCGGCCGCGCCCGCGTTGTCGCGCACCTGGAACACGTCGCCTTCCGCCGGCGTGCCGCGGATCACGACGCGCCAGCCGTTCGCCTCGATGGTCGTCTCGCCGGACGGATCGAGCGGCACGACGTTCGTGCCGACCACGAACTCGCCGTTGGCGAACGCGATGTCGACGGGCGCGCGCAGCGCGGCGTCCGTCGGGTCGACGATCGTCACCTCCGTCACGGCCGCGTTGCCGCCGTTCGCCGCCGCGGGCTCGGCGCGCACCGGCAGCGCCGCCGCCACGGCGCGCGGCTCCGTCACGAGCACCTCGAGGCTCGGCACCACCCGCAGCGGCCGCAGCAGGAAGCGGTCGCCCGCGGCCGCGCCCGTCACGCCCGCGAGATCGAGCGACAAGCCGTCGAACGCGGCCGTGCCGCCGTTCGCGACCGTGGCCACGACCGCGCCGTCGGCGAGCCGGCGCACTTGCCAGGCCGTGCCGTCGAAGCGCAGCTCGTAGTCGCTCGCGACGAGGCCGGTCGCGTCCGCCACCGTCACGGCCGGCGTTCCCGTGGCCGCGTTGTTCGGGTGCGCCAGCGGCGCCGGCAGCGTGAAGCCGAAGAAGTCCTCGCCGAGCTCGCCCTCGAGGTCCATGCCGCGCCGATGCACGTCGTTCACGACGCTGGCGAGCGCCACGGCGAGCCGCCCGAGCTTGAGGCTCGTGGGCTCGATGACGGTTTCGCGCACGTCGAGCAGCGCGCCGACCGCGCCGCCGCTCAGGCGCGCGGTGATGTCGACGAAGCCGCCCGGACGCTCGAAGCCCACCGCGAGATCGTTCGGATCGCCGTTCACCACGCGCACGGCGAGCGGTGCCGCGTCGAAGCCCACGACGAGCGCCTGGCCCTGGCCCACGTAGACGTTGAGGCTGCCGTCCGACTGCTCCACTGTGTGCACCGCCACGTGCTCGGCGAGCCGGCGCACGAGCTGGTCCCGCTGATCGAGCAGATCGCTCGGCTCGCCGCCGAGCCCGCGCGCGTCGACGATGGCCTGGTTCAGCTTCGCGATGCCGTCCGTGAGCTGATTGATCTCGTCGACGCGCGTGCGCAGCTCGGCGCTCGCCGCCGCCCGCTCGCTCTGCAGCGTGGCTTCGAGATCGGCGAAGCGGTCGACCAGCGACTGCGCCTCGGCGATCAGCGTGGCGCGTGCAGCGGTCGAGGTGGGATCGTTGGCCACGTCCTCGGCGGCGGCGAAGAACCGCTGCAGCGCCGGGGCGAGTCCGGACTGCGCGTCGGCCAGCATGTCGTTCACGCGGCCGGCGAACTCCGCGAGCGTGCGCTGCTCGGCCTCGGCCGAGAGGTGCACGTTGAGGCTCTGGTTGACGAAGTCGTTGACGACGCGGCGTATGCCGACGACCTCGACGCCGCGGCCCACGGCGCCGAAGCCGGCCGTGGCCGGCTCCCGCGACGCGAGCTCGAGCCGCTGCCGGCTGTAGCCTTCGGTGGCCACGTTGGCGATGTTGTGGCCCGTGACCTGCAGCGCCCGCTGCGCCGCGAGCAGCGCCGACACGCCGACCCCGAAGATGCCTCCGCTCATGATTCGCCTCCGCCGGCTTCGTGCCGCAGCTCATTGAGGCCGCCGCTATCGCTATCGGCCGCAAGCGCCTCCGCTTGAGGGGCGGCGGGCAGCCGCTCGAGCACGGCCAATACCTTCTCGGCATAGCGGGGGTCCGTGCTGTAGCCCCCCGCCGCGAGCGACCGGACGTAATCCTCCGGGCTCGCCGCCTCCAACGCCGCGCGGTAACGGGGCAGGCCGCGCACGAGGGCGACGTAGTCGTCGAACGCCTCGGCGAGCGAAGCGTAGACGCGGAAGGGCTCCGTGCGCCGCTCCGCGACGCCGTCGACGTACTCCACGGTGGTCACGGCCACGCGCGGCCCGGTCCAGCTCCCTCCGGCCTTGATGCCGAACACGTTGAACGTGGGCTCGCCGCTTCGGCCGGCGAGCACGCGGCGCCCCCAGCCGGTCTCGAGCGCGGCCTGGGCCACGAGCACCTCGGGGCTCGTGCCGAGCTGCGCCGCGGCGCGGCGCGCGTGCGGCCAGAGCGCGGCCACGAACGCCTCGGGCGACGACGCGTCGACGCCCGCGCGATCGGCACCGCCGACCGCGAGCGGGGGCGCGGACGCAAGCCGCGGCAGCGCGAGCCGATCCGTGAGCGCGCCTGGCACCGGACGGCGCGCGGGCGATTCGCCGAGCTGGCGCAGCACCGCGTCCGCGAGGCCGAGGCCCGGGCCTTCGGCCAGCGCGAGCGCGAGCTGCCGGTCGTGCAGGTCCTGGTAGAGCCGCATGCCGGCGCCGTCGAAGAGCGCCCCCGGCACCGCGGCGGCGCCGCGCATGTTGTCGAGCACGAGGCTCATGAACAGCGCCTCGAACTGACGCGCGACGGCCCGGCGCGCCTCGGGCGTGTCCTGGATCGCTTCGCGCCGCAGCGCGGCGAGGCTCCCGAAATCGACGAAGCTCCCGGCGGCACCCGCCAACGACGCCGTCATGTCGTGCTCCCGAGCCGTGTCGATCGCGTCGCGCTCACGCCGCGCGCCTTCAGATCACGATGAGCTCGGCGCGCAGCGCGCCCGCGCGATGCAGCGCCTCCAGGATCGCGACGAGGTCGCCCGGCGCCGCGCCCACGCTGTTGACCGCCTCGACGATCTCCTCGAGCGTGGTGCCCGGGCCGAACGGGAACATCCGCGAGCCCGGCTGATCCACCTCGACGTCGCTGCGCGGCGTGACCACGGTGGAGCCGCGGCCGAAGGGCGCGGGCTGCGACACGTCGAAGCTCTCGGTGATGGTGACCGTGAGGCTGCCGTGCGACACCGCGGCGGGCAGCACGCGCACGTTGCCGCCCATCACGATCGTGCCCGTGCGGGCGTTGACGATCACGCGCGCGGGCGGCGCGTCCGGCGTGATCGTGAGGTTCTCGAGCATGGAGACGAACGACACGCGGGCGCTCGGGTCGAGCGGCGCGCGCACGCGCACCGACGCGCCGTCGAGCGCCTCGGCCGTGCCCGGCCCGAACGCGGCGTCGATCGCCTGGACGAGCCGCATGGCGCTCGTGAAGTCCGCGCGGTGCAGGTTCAGCGTGAGCGAGTCGCCGTGCTGGAACGGCGAGCGCACCTCGCGCTCCACCGTGGCGCCGCCGGGGATGCGGCCGACGCTCGGCACGTTCACCGAGATCCGCGAGCCGTCGCGCCCCTCCGCGCCGAACCCGCCCACGACGAGGTTGCCTTGCGCGATGGCGTAGACCTGCCCGTCCGCGCCCTTGAGCGGCGTCATGAGGAGGCTCCCGCCACGCAGGCTCGTGGCGTTGCCGATCGAGGACACCGTCACGTCGATGGTCTGTCCCGGCTTCGCGAACGGCGGCAGATCCGCGTGCACCATGACGGCCGCCACGTTCTTGAGCTGCAGGTTGACGTTTGGCGGGATCGTCACGCCGAGCTGCGCGAGCATGTTGCGCAGGCTCTGCGCAGTGAACGGCGCCTGCGTGGTCTGATCGCCGGTGCCGTCGAGGCCCACGACCAGGCCGTAGCCGACGAGCTGGTTGGAGCGCACGCCGGCGACGACGGCGAGATCCTTGATGCGCTCCTGGGCGGCCGCGCCGAACGCGGCCGCCGCCGCGACGAGCGCGACGAGCAGGCGCGCGGGCCACCGCGCCGCGGGCCGGCGAAGCGCGTAAACGCGGGCGAAGGCGACGGCGGCCATCAGAACGGCCACCACGGGCTGTTGAAGAAGCGGCTGAGCCAGCCCGGCGCGCTGCCCGCCGCCACGGCGCCCGTGCCGCCGTAAGCGAGCTGGGCATCGGCGATCTGCGTGGACAGCACGGTGTTGTCGGGGCGCACGTCCACGGGACGCACGATCCCGCGCAGGCGCAGGTATTCCTCGCCCTGGTTGATGCGCACCCACTTCTCGCCCTGCACGACGAGGTTGCCGTTCGGCAGCACCTCCGCCACGGTCACGGCGATCGAGCCTTCGAGCATGTTGCTCTGCGCGGCATCGCCCTGCCCTTCGAAGCTGCGCGAGCCGCTCGCGCGGATGTCGATCGGCAAGCCTTCGTGCGTGGGCGTGCGGCCGGCGATCGAGGGCGCGGGCAGGTCGATCTCCGTGTCCTTCGTGATGGTGGCGTTGGTCGACTTCTGCGCCTCGGTACGCTCCACGAGCAGCACCGTCAGCAGGTCGCCGACGCGGCGCGCCTTGTAGTCCTCGAACAGGCTCTGCGCGAACTGCGGCTGGAAGATCGCGCCCGCGTTCTGCTCGGGCGCCACGGGCACGGGCGGCGGCGTGGCCTGGAAGCGGGCGTCCGCGCCGGGGCCGAGCGGCGGCGCCGAGGCGCAAGCGCCGAGCAGGCCGGCGGCGAGGAGGATCGAGGCCCCTTTGAGGAAACGGGCTTGCGCGCGTCTCATGGCCTTACCGTCCCAGCGTGTTGTTGGCGAACTGCAGCATCTCGTCCGCGGCCGCGATGGCCTTCGAGTTGATCTCGTAGGCGCGCTGCGCCTCGATCATGTTCACGAGCTCCTCCACGGTGTTGACGTTCGACGCCTCGAGCGCGCCCTGCACGACCGTGCCGAGCCCGGCCTGGCCGGGCGAGCCGGTCTGCGGCGCGCCGCTCGCGGCCGTCTCGATCAGGAGGTTCCGGCCGATCGGCTGCAGCCCCGCGGGGTTCACGAAATCGGCGAGCTGCAGCGTGCCCACCTCGACGGGCGCGGTGGCGCCGGGCACCGTGGCCGCCACGATGCCGTCCTGGCTGATGGACACCGTCAGCGCGTTCTCCGGGATCACGATGCCCGGCTGCACCTCGAAGCCGCTCGCGGTCACGAGCTGGCCGTCGCGGTTCACCTGGAAGGAGCCGTCGCGCGTGTAGGCCACCGTGCCGTCCGGCAGCAGCACCTGGAAGAAGCCGCGGCCCTCGATGGCCACGTCGAGCGCGTTGTCCGTCTGCACGAGATTGCCCTGGGTGAAGGTCTTCTCCGTGGCGACGGTGCGAACGCCGGTGCCGAGCATGAGCCCGGACGGCAGCTGCGTGTTCTGCGAGGACTGCGCGCCCGGCTGGCGCACGTTCTGGTAGATCAGGTCCTCGAACACCGCGCGGCTCTTCTTGAAGCCGCTGGTGTTGACGTTCGCGAGATTGTTGGCGATCACCGAGATGCGCGTCTGCTGCGCATCGAGCCCGGTCTTCGCGATCCAAAGCGTTTCGTTCATCGTGCGTTCCCTCGCGGCTCAAGGCCTCACGGCAGCCGCATCAAGGCCGCGGAGGCGCGATCGTTCTCCTCGGCCGTGCTCATGAGCTTCACCTGCAGCTCGAAGTCGCGGGCGTGCTCGATCATCTCGACCATCGCCGACACCACGTTCACGTTGCTCCCCTCGAGCATCCCGGAGCGCACCCGCACGTCCGCGGCGGGCGCGGGCGGCGGCAAGCCGTCCGCCATGCGCAGCAGGCCGTCCGGGCCGCGGCGCAGATCCGCGGCCGGCGGGTTCACGAGGCGGATGCGGTCCACGACGACGAGCCCCGCCGCGTCCTGGCCGGGGGGGCGGATGCTGATCGTCCCGTCGATGCCGATCTCGAGCGACTCGAACGGCGGCAGCGCGATCGGGCCGCCTTCGCCGAGCACGGGCAGCCCGGCGCGCGTGGTGAGCAGGCCGAACGCGTCGACCTCGAGGTCGCCGGCCCGCGTGTACGCCTCGCCGCCGTCCGGCGCCTGCACCGCGAGCCAGCCCTCGCCGTCGATGGCGATGTCGAGGTCGCGCCCCGTGGCCTGCAGCGGCCCGGGCGTTAGATCGACGCCGTAGCCCTGGGTGACGGCGTAGGCCCGCGCGGCCGCATGCCCCGGGCCCGCGAGGCCCACGTGCTCGCTCGCGGCGAGCGTGGCGCGGAACGCCGTGGTGGAGGCGTTCGCGAGGTTGTGGCTCGCGACGGCCTGGGCGAGCTGCGCCTCGCGGGCGCCCGTCATCGCCACGTAAACGAAGCGGTCCATCCGCGTCAGCGCCTGATGTTGATGATGCTCTGCGTGACCGCGTCGGCGGTGCTGATCACCTGCGAGTTCGCCTGGAAGTTGCGCTGCGCGGTGATGAGCCTCACGAGCTGCTCGGCGATGTCCACGTTGGAGGCTTCGAGCCCGCCCGACTGGATCAGGCCGAAATCGCCGCGTCCCGCCACGCCGAACAGCGGCTCGCCCGCGGCGAAGGTCTCGCCCCAGACGTTGTCGCCGAGCTGCTGCAGGCCCTGCGGATTCGCGAAGCTCGCCACGGCCACCTGACCGAGCGGCAGCGAGAAGCCGTTGGTGAAGCGCGCCGACACCACGCCGCTCGAGTCGATGTCCACGCCCGTGAGCCGGCCGGTCGCGAAGCCGTCCTGCTGCAGGGCGTTCGCGCCGTAGGTGCTGCCGTACTGCGTGGCCTGGGAGAAATCGAACTCGATGTCGAGCGGCGCCGCGCCGTTGCCGGGCGTGAAAGTGCCGAAGCTGAACGGCGTCGTCGGCGCGATGATGCTGCCCGACGAGTCGAACTCGAGGGGCTGCGCGGCGCCCACCTGGTTGCCGTCGATAGCGAGGAAGGCCTGCCACTGCAGCGCGCCCGCGCCGCGGAAGTAGAGGTCGGCGGTGTGCGCCTCGCCGAGCGAATCGTAGACGGTCAGCGAGGTGGTGAACTGGTAGCTCGCGGGATCGTCCGGATCGAACGGCGTGGCGGAGAGGTCGGCCGCCCCTGCGGCGAGATTGAACGCGGCCTCCACGCGCGACGTGGCCCGCGGCGGCGCTTCCGTCGTCACCAGCCGCAGGTCGGCCAGCCTGCCAGTGTCGAACGTGCCGGTGAGCCGGTCCGCCACGGGGTACGCCTGCAGGCGCTTGCCGGCGGCGTTCACCACGTAGCCCTCGCGGTCGATCTGGAAGGCCCCGTCGCGGCTGTACACGCGCGCGCCGTCGTCGCTCAGCACGAAGAAGCCGCGACCGGAGAGCGCGAGGTCGAGGTTGTTGCCGGTGAAATCGATGTTGCCCTGCGTGAACTGCTGCGTCACGGCGGCGAGCTTCACGCCGGAGCCGATGGCCGTGCGGCTGATGCCCGCGTAGGCCACGGCGAACACGTCGGCGAACTCGGCGCGCGACTGCTTGAACCCCTGGGTGCTGGCGTTGGCGATGTTGTGCCCGGTGACCCTGAGGTCCGCCGCGGCGGCGTTGAGCCCGCTCAGCGCTGTGCGAAACGGCATGTGCTACTCCTCGTTCGGTATGAATCGGATGCGGACGCGATCGGCGTGCGAGCGTCAGCCGATGTCGCGCACGTCGCGCAAGCTCACCTGCCCCACGCCGGTGACCGTCAGCGACAACGTTCCCGCCGGGCCGTGGGTGCTCACGCTCTCCACGCGGCCCGACACCAGCGTCGCGGCGGCCTCGGTCTTGCCGTCCACCTCGACGCTCGCCTCGAGCTCGTAGAACCCCGGCTCGGCGCGGCCGCCGCCGGGCAGCGTGCCGTCCCACTCGAGCACGGCGTCGCCGTCGACGCCGATCGGCAGCTCCGCGACCACCTGGCCGCGCAGGTCGTGAATGCGCACGGTGGCGCGCGTGGCCCCCTCGGGCGTCTCGACGCGCACGCGCAGCGAGCCCTCGGGCGGCAGCCACGCCTCGCTCGCGGCCACCCACACGTCGCGGTCCACGAGCGCGGCGGCCTGCAGCGTCTGGCTGCCGCGCACGGCGCCCGCGAGCTCCTCGAGCGACCGCTGCATGTCGCCGATGCCGGAAACCGTGCCGAACTGCGCGAGCTGTCCCAGGAACTCGCCGCTGTCCATGGGCTTGAACGGGTCCTGGTTGCGCAGCTGCGTGATCATGAGCTCGAGGAACTCGGCCTGGCCGAGCCGCTCGCTCGACTCTTCCGTCTGCCGCGGACCGAGCCCTAAGCCGTTGACGATGCCGGTGTCGATTGCCATGGCGATGAATTCCCCCAGGGCCTTCAGCGCTGACCGAGCTGGAGCGTGCGCAGCATGAGCTGCTTGATGGTGTCGAGCACCTCGACGTTGCTCTGGTAGCTGCGCGAGGCCGAGATCATGTCCGCCATCTCCTCCACGACGTTGACGGCGGGCAGGTAGACGTAACCTTCCTCGTTCGCGAGCGGATGGCCGGGGCGGTACTCCACGCGCGGCGGACGCTCGCTCTCCACGATGCCGGTCACGCGCACGCCGCCCGCGGTTTCCGTCCCCACGGCGCGCAGCACGGCGGCGAACACCGGATGGCGCGCCTTGTACACGCCGTCCGCGGTGGCGCTCGGCACGTCGGCGTTCGCGAGGTTGCTCGCGACGGTGTTGAGCCGCACGGACTGCGCGGACAGCGCGGACCCGGAAATGTCGAAGATCTTGAACAGATTCACGAAGCCTCCAGGATCACTCGCCGCGCAGCGCCTTGCGCAGCCCTTCGATGCGCTGCGCGAGGAAATCGAGGCTCGCCTGGTAGCGCACGGCGGCCTCCGCGAACGCGGCCTGCTCGAGCGGCCCCTCGACCGTATTGCCGTCCAGCGACGGCTCGTTCGGAATGCGGTAACGCAGCTCGGGCGCTGCGCTCGCGCGCGGCGCGGTCAGGTGCTTCGGATGCGTGGCCTCGAGCCGGCCGGCGCGCTCGCCGGTGGCCGTGGCGAGCGCGGCGCGGAAGTCCACGTCGCGCGCCTTGAAGCCCGGCGTGTCGGCGTTCGCGAGGTTCGCCGCGAGCACCTCGAGCCGGCGCGCGCCCACGGCGAGCGCCTGCGGATGGATGCCGAGCGCGGCGTCGATCAGCTTGTTCATCGGCGAGCCACCTTGCGGTCCCGTCCCGGACGGCGGCGGGTGCAAGCTTCGTGCCACGCGATGACGCCCGCCTCGCAACGTTGCCGGAGGCGGAAAGAGGCAAAGGTTTGCCGCCGCGGCGGCAGGATGTTGCCGCCTCGGTTTGCCGGCGCGGAGCGAGAGCGGGCGCTACGAGGGCAGCGCCGGCCTCCCCGCGAGATACGTCACGACGGCCCGCGCGAGCTCGTTCGGCTCGAACTTGGCGAGCAGCTGGTCGGCCCCCGCCGCGCGACACGCCTGGCTGTTGAATCGCCCGCTGAGCGAGGAGTGCATCATCACGTGCAAGTGCGCGAGGCGCGGATCCTGGCGGATCTGCCGCACGAGCGTGTAGCCGTCCATCCGCGGCATCTCGATGTCCGAGATCACCATGGCGACGTGCTCGTCCACCTTGCCTTCCCGCGCCCACGCCGTGAGCCGCTCGAGCGCCTGGGCGCCGTCGTTGCAGAGAATCGCCTCGACGCCGATGTCCTCGAGCGCCCGGCGGATCTGATTGCGCGCGACGGCCGAGTCGTCGGCCACGAGCGCCCGCCGCGGCTTGCCCGCGAGCGCGCCCCGCGCCGCGGCGGCCACCTCCGCGGCCACGCGCGGGGCGGGACCGATGACCAGGTCGAGCACGCGCTCCACGTCGATGATCTGCACGAGCCTGTCGCCGTAGTAGGTGATGGCCGTGACGTGCGTGCGCTCGGGATCCTCGGTGGGCGGCGGCTGGATCTTGTCCCAGCTCGCGTTGATGATCCGCTCGATGCCGCTCACCGCGAGCCCTTGCACCGAGCGGCTGAACTCCGTCAGCACGACGTAGCGCGCGTCCTCGGGCGCGAGCGACGGCAAGCCGATGGCGCGCGCCACGTCGAGCACGGGCACGGTCACGCCGCGCACGCGCGCGAGCCCGGCCACCAGCGGATGGCCGAGCGGGAAGCGCGCGAGCGGCGGGCTGTGAACGACCTCCCTAACCTTGAAGACGTTGATGCCGTACAGCTGCGCCGAGCCGAGCCGGAACAGCAGGAGCTCCAGCCGGTTCTCGCCGATGAGGCGCGTCAGCCGATCGACGTTTTCGAGGACGTGCTGCACGGCAGCCATATCGGCCGCGCGCGCCGTTTCTGTAGCGCGGCCTGCGCGACGCCGGCCCGATGCTCCTCGCCGCGGGCACGTTCCGCGCGTGGCATGGATCTTGCTCCACCCCTCAGTGGAGCGGCGCTCTGCGTCGGAATTCTGACGGTCGCTTGGAAGATTTAGGAGTCACGATCACGATGAAGCGAGTGCTATCGGCCGGGCTCGCCGCCGCGCTGTGCCTGATCACCACGCTCGGCGCGAGCGCGGCCGGCCTCGAGCGCCACGAGCGCATCCGCGCCGTCGCCGCCGATCGAGCGCTCTCCGCGGCCCGTTCGTTCGCGCCCGCGGGCGCGGAGGTCGAGGTCGAGGCGGCGCGCCTCGACCCGCGGCTCGCGCTGCCGGCTTGCCCCGCGGAGCTCGAAGCGTTCGACCCGCCGGCGCACGCGCCGGGCGCGCACGTCACCGTCGGCGTGCGCTGCCCCGTGGCCCCGGGCTGGTCCCTGTATGTGCCGGTGCGCGTCAAGGCGCTCGTGGACGTCGTCGTCCTGGCCGCGCCGGTCGCGCTGGGCGAGCCGCTCACGGCGAGCGACGTGCGGCTCGAGACGCGCGACGTCGCCGGCCTCGGGACCGGGTACCTCACGCGGCTCGAGGAAGCCTTGGGCATGACGCTGCGGCGCCCCGCCCGCCCGGGGACCGCCCTCGCGCCGACGCTGCTCGAGCGGCCGAAGCTCGTGCGGCGCGGCCAGCGCGTGACGCTCGTGGCCGGCGACAGCCCCGTGGCGGTTCGCAGCGAAGGCGAGGCCCTCGGCGACGCCGCGGCGGGCGAGCGGGTCCGGGTCCGCAACCTGCGCTCGCGCATGGTGGTGGAGGGCGTGGTGGATGCGAGCGGCGCCGTGCGCACCGGGGGCCGCCTGCCGGCCTTCGACGCCGCCTACGCCGCGGGTCCGGGGGGCTAAAGGTTTCCCGGGCACGGCCGATAACGACCGCGGAGAGGTGCACGCCACCCGGGTTCGGGGGCCGGATCGACAGGGGACCGACGACCATGGAAATACGCGACACATCCAACAATAAGATCGACACGCGCCGCGCCGACGCCCAGGTGGAGACCAGGATCCGGCCGGGCGCGAGCGAGGAACGCGGCCGCGACGCCGCGAGCGGCGCCGAGCGCGTCACGCTGACGAAGACGGCGCAGGAGCTCCTGAAGGGCGCGGCCGGCGCGAACGAATCCGGAGCGCCGGTGGACCGGCAGAAGGTGGCGGCCCTCAAGGAGGCCATCGCGGCGGGCACCTACCGGCCGAGCGGCGCGGAGATCGCGGCGAAGCTCTTCGAGTTCGACAACCCGCCGACCGAGCGCTGATGCCGCGCCCGTATGCCGCTCGCACCCCGCTCCCGCCCCGACGCGCCAGCCGAGCGGCCGCGGTCTGCCGACCTGCCCTCGCTGCGCCTCGCCGCCGCGCTCGAGGAGCTCGAGCGCGCGCTGCGGCGCGAGACCGAGGCCCTCGCCCTCGCGAACCCCTCCGCGCTGCTCGAAGCCGTGGAGGCGAAGCGCGCCGCGCTCCGCGACGTGGAGACGCTGCTCGGGTCGGCGGACGGCGAGGCGTTGCTCGCGGCGGCCGCGGCCGGCGCGGCGCCGGCCGCGTGGCCGCGGGTGCTCGAGCTGCTCGCGCGTTGCCGCGAGCTGAACGAGGCGGCGGGCGGCGCAACCGCCGCCGCGCAGCGCAGCACGGCCGCGGCGCTGCGCCTGCTCGGGCGGGCTCCCGCGGCGGCCGGCTACGCGGAGACCGGCGAGGCCCTCCGCGAGCCGCGCGGCCGCGACCTCGCGGTCTGCTGATCCCGGGCGCCGCCGGGCGCCCGATGTTTCTTTCCGCGGCGCGACGCAGCGCACGCGCCGCGCGCTAAAGCCCGGCCCCGATCCGCCGATACGTAGCGCATGCACGTAGGCGGAATCCCTCGATGACGCGCTATCGGCTTCCGGAGCAGCTCGACATTCGCCACGTGGCGGACGTCCACCGGCAGGTCGCGGCGCTCGCGGCGGCGGGCGGCGGCAGCCTGGATGGGGCGGCCGTCACCCGCATCGACACCACGGGCGTCCAGCTGCTCGCGGCGGCGCTCGCCGCGGGGATCAAGCTCGAGGAGCCGGCGGCCTGCGTCCAGGCGGCTTTCACGTCGCTCGGTCTCGCCCATCTCTTGAACAGCCAATAACGGGTCACAGCGAATGGCAAGAATTCTCGCGGTCGACGACTCCGCTTCATTGCGGCAGATGGTCTGCTTCACCCTCAAGCAGGCCGGACACGAGGTGTTCGAGGCGGCGGACGGCGTGGAGGCGCTCGACTTCGCGCGGACCTCGGCGACGGACCTCGTGATCTCCGACGTGAACATGCCGAAGATGGACGGCATCACGCTCGTGCGTGAGCTCCGGGGCCTGCCCGAGTACAAGTTCACGCCCATCCTGCTGCTCACCACCGAGTCCGGCGAGGACAAGAAGCAGGCCGGGAAAGCCGCGGGCGCCACCGGCTGGCTGGTCAAGCCCTTCGATCCCGACACGCTGCTCGCGACGATCAAACGCGTCCTCGGCTGAAGCCGCGTTGGGCGATGCAGATCGACGTCTCGCAGTTCGTCCAGGCGTTCCTGGAGGAGAGCTTCGAAGGCCTGGACCTCATGGAGCGCGAGCTGCTGAGCGAAGACCTGCTCGGCTCCGCGGACCATGAGCGCATCAACGCGATCTTCCGCGCCGCGCACTCCATCAAGGGCAGCGCCGGCACGTTCGGCTTCGCCGCCGTAGGCGAGTTCACGCACGGCGTCGAGACGCTCCTCGACCAGATTCGCGCCGGCTCCCGCCCGCTCAACGAGGAGGTGCGGGCGCTGCTGCTCGAGGCCGTGGACCGCATCCGCGAGATGCTCGTGGCGGCCCGCGACGGCAGCGAGCACGACGCGAACGCCGCGGCGCAGACGCAGGCCGCGATCGCGGAGCTGCTGGCCGCCGCGCCGGCGGACGAGGCCGCGGCCGCCGAGCCGGCCCCGTCGGCGGCGTCGGCGCCGGCACCCGCGGCGCCTGCCGGCGAGAGCCGCTGGCGCATCGACTTCCGCCCGCACGCGGAGCTCGTGACGACGGGCAACGATCCGCTGCGCATCTTCCAGTACCTCGGCGATCTCGGCGCGCTCGAGGTGCAGTGCGACACGGTCGCGCTGCCGCCGCTCGCGGAGCTCAACCCCGAGCACTGCTACCTGCGCTGGACGCTCGAGCTGCGCGGCGCGGGGCTCGCCGAAGCGCGCGTGCGCGAGGCGTTCGAATGGGTGGCCGACACGTGCGACCTCGAGATCACGTGCCTCGACGCGCCGCCGGCCGACGCGGCTGCCCCGGCGAGCGCCGGCGAGCAGCGCGCGGCCGACGCCGCCCCGGCCGAGGCGCACGGCGAGCGCCGCCGCCGCGGGCTGGCCGACCGGCGCGCCGACGCGAGCTCGATCCGCGTGGCCGTGGACAAGGTGGACAACCTCGTCAACCTGGTGGGCGAGCTCGTCATCAGCCAGGCCATGCTCTCGACCATCGCGCAGGCCGAGCCCGACGAGTTCGACGCCGTGCGCGTCGAGCGCCTGCGGCAGGGTCTCGCGCAGCTCGAGCGCAACACGCGCGAGCTGCAGGAGGCGGTGCTGTCGGTGCGCATGATGCCGATCAGCTTCGTGTTCAGCCGCTTCCCACGGCTCGTGCGCGACCTCGCGGCCACGCTCGGCAAGAAGGTCGAGCTCGTCGTGGAGGGCGAGGATACGGAGCTCGACCGCGGCGTCATCGAGAAGCTCGTGGATCCCCTGACGCATATCGTGCGCAACGCGGTGGACCACGGCATCGAGCCGCCGGAGCTGCGCGCCGGCAAGGGCAAGCGCGAGGCGGGCACGCTGCGCCTCAAGGCGGCGCACCAGGGCGGCAACATCGTCATCGAGGTGAGCGACGACGGCGCGGGACTCGACCGCGAGCGCATCCTCAGGAAGGCGGCCGAGCGCGGCATGTCCGTGCCCGAGAACGCGTCGGACCGCGACGTGTGGCAGCTCATCTGCACGCCGGGCTTCTCCACGGCCGAGCGCATCACGGACATCTCCGGGCGCGGCGTGGGCATGGACGTGGTGAAGCGCAACATCGAGTCGATCAACGGCCGCCTCGACATCGACTCCACGCCCGGCGCCGGCACGCGCATGACGATCCGCCTGCCGCTCACGCTCGCGATCCTCGACGGCATGTCGGTGCGCGTGGGCGACGAGATCTTCATCCTGCCCCTCACCGCGATCCTCGAGTCGCTCCAGCCCACCCGCGATCAGCTGCACACGATCTCGGGGCGCGGCCGGGTGCTGCGCCTGCGCGGCGAGTACCTGCCGCTCGTGCGTCTGAGCGACGTCTTCAACCTGCCCGCGCGTCACGAGCGGCCCGAGGACGGAATCATCGTGGTGGTGGAGTCGGCGCAGGACCGCGCGGCACTCGCCGTGGACGAGCTGATCGCGCAGCACCAGGTGGTCATCAAGAGCCTGGAACGCAACTACCGACGCGTTCCGGGAATATCGGGCGCCACGATCATGGGCGACGGGCGCGTGGCCCTGATCCTCGACGTGGACATGCTCACGCGCATTCACTGACCCGCGAACGAAAGCTTAGCGGGCGACGTTGGAGTAGCACGGGATGAGCGCAGTCGGATTGCAGCGGGACGCACAGGCCCGGGTCGGGCACCGTGAGCTGCTCGTCTTCCGCCTGGGAGACGAGGAGTACGGCATCGACATCCTGAGCGTCCAGGAGATCCGCCGCTACGAAGCGGTGACGCGGATCGTCAACACGCCGGAGTTCATCAAGGGCGTGATCAACATGCGCGGCACGATCGTGCCCATCGTGGACCTGCGCATCAAGTTCAAGCTCGAGAAGGTCGTGTACGACGACTTCACGGTGGTGGTGATCCTGAACGTGGCGGATCGCGTGGTCGGCATCGTGGTGGACGCCGTGTCCGACGTGATCGCCGTCGACGACGAGTCGCTGCGGCCGGCGCCGCAGTTCGCGGGCCACGTGGACGACGACTATCTCGACGGCCTGGCCACCGTGGACCAGCGCATGATCATCGTCGTCAACATCGAATCCCTCATCACCACCCCCGAGCTCGGCCTCGTGGACGAAGCGGCCGGCTGAGCGACCGTATCTGCATCGGAGAGACGTTCATGTTCCGCAAACTCACGATCAAAGCGAAGCTGGGCCTCGTCATCGGCCTGATGTCGGTGCTGATGACCGCGATCGGCGTGCTCGGGCTCAAAGGCATGCTCGACATCAACGGGTCGCTCAAGGCCATCTACTCGGGGCAGCTCCTCCCGTCGCAGCAGCTCGGGACGATCAACGACCTCATGCGCAGCGACATCGAGTCGCTGTACGCCATGGCGATGCTGGACCCGCGGCTCAACGACGGCGAGAGCGATCCCGGCCGGCTCGCGGACCTCGCGGCGGACATCGAAGCGAACCTCGAGTTCATGCGGCAGCTGTGGGACGCGTACCTGAAGACCGACCTCACCGAGGACGAGCGCGCCACCGCCCGTTCCTTCGAGCAGGCGCATCAGCGCTACGTCGAGGAGGGCCTGCGTCCCACGATCGAGCTCTTCCAGGCGGGCGATTTCGACGCGGCCAACGCCTCGCTGCGCAGCGCGGCGCTGCCGGCCTACCAGGACGCGGCCGACGTGTCGCAGGACCTGCTGTCCTCGCAGATCGAGGAGGCGAAGACGCTGTTCGACGCTTCCGAGGCGCAGTACACGTCGCTGCGCAACACGGGGCTCGGCACGCTCGCGGGCGGCGTGCTGCTCGCGATCGTGATCGGCTGGCTGATCATCCGCGCCATCGTGCGGCCGGCCCAGGCGGCCGTGGCCGTGTTCGAGCGCATCGGCGCGGGCGAGCTCGACAACGAGATCCCCGTGACAACGGACGACGAGATGGGCCAGATCATGCGCGGCCTCGCCGGCATGCAGACGCAGCTGCGCGACCGCCTCGCGGCGGAGCGCGCGGCGGCCGCCGCCAACCGCCGCGTGCGCGACGCGGTGGAGGCCGTGAGCGGCGCGGTGCTGATCGCGGACGCCGAGGGCACCATCATCCACTCGAACCCCGCGGCGCAACGGCTGTTCGCGGCGCACGAGGAGGCGCTGCGAGCCGAGCTGCCGGAGTTCGCCGCCGCCGACATGGTGGGCAAGCCGCTCGACCACGTGCATCCGCGCCCCGAGGAGCTGCGCGCCCGCCTCGCCGACCTCGCCGAGAGCCACGCGGAGACGCTCGAGCTCGGCGGCCGCATCTTCCACGTGGTGACGAGCCCGGTCTTCAGCGACGAGGGCGAGCGGCTCGGCTACGTCGCGGAGTGGGCGGACCACACCGACCAGGTGGCCGCGGAGCGGCAGGTGGCGGGGCTCGTCGAGGCCGCCGCGGCCGGCGACTTCGAGCGGCGCATGGACCTCGCGTCGGCGACCGGCTTCTTCCGTGCGCTGGGCGAGTCGCTGAACGAGCTCATGGACGTCACCGCCGCCAACCTGAAGGAAGTCGTGCGCGTGCTCCAGTGCCTCGCGCAGGGCGACCTGACGCAGCGCGTGGAAGGCAACTTCAAGGGCGCCTTCGCGCAGCTGCAGCAGAGCACCAACGACTCGATCGATCAGCTCGAGCGGCTCATCGGCCAGGTGCGCTCCGCGGGCGACGCGATCGCGAGCGCCTCGAGCGAGATCTCGGCCGGCAACACCAACTTGTCGCAGCGCACCGAGGAGCAGGCGGCGAGCCTCGAGGAGACGGCCTCCAGCATGGAGGAGATGACCACCACGGTGAAGCAGAACGCCGACAACGCGCGGCAGGCCAACCAGCTCGCCCAGGGCGCACGCGAGGTGGCGAACCGCGGCGGCGAGAAGGTGCGCGAGGTGGTGTCGAGCATGAACGCCATCACGGCGAGCGCCCGCAAGATCGAGAACATCATCTCGGTCATCGACGGCATCGCCTTCCAGACCAACATCCTCGCGCTCAACGCCGCCGTCGAGGCCGCCCGCGCGGGCGAGCAGGGCCGCGGCTTCGCCGTCGTGGCGGGCGAGGTGCGCACGCTGGCGCAGCGCTCGGCCGAGGCCGCCAAGGAGATCAAGGCGCTCATCACCGACTCGGTGCAGAACGTGCAGAGCGGCAGCGCCCTCGTGGAGGAAGCCGGCGCCACGATGGAGGAGATCGTCAACGCCATCAAGCGCGTGACGGACATCATGGGAGAGATCTCGGCGGCCTCGATGGAGCAGAGCCAGGGCATCGAGCAGGTCAACAGCACGATCACGCAGCTCGACGAGATGACGCAGCAGAACGCGGCGCTCGTGGAGCAGGCCGCGGCGGCCGCCGCCTCCATGGAGGAGCAGGCGAAAGTGCTCGCCCAGGCCGTGGCCGTGTTCCGCCTGCGGGCGAAGGCCGAGGAGCGCGCGGCCGCCGCGCGCAACGGCACGGCGCGCAAGCGCGGCAAGCGGCCCGCGGCGAATGGCGCTCACGCCGAGGCCGGCGAAGAGGCCCGCGCGGCCCGGCCGGCCGCGGAGGCGGCTCCCCCCGTGCGCAAGCTTGCGGCGGTGCCGGCCGTCACCACCACCGGCGACGACGAGTGGACGGAGTTCTGACGGCGCGACCGGGCGGGAGCGGATCGGCCACGCATGAACGGCTCGCGGGAGTTCGAGTTCCAGGACCGGGACTTCGAACGCATCAGGCGGCTGCTGTACGCGCATGCCGGCATCGCGCTGAACGACACCAAGCGTGACATGGTGTACGGCCGCGTGGCACGGCGGCTGCGCGCGACCGGGCTCGGGTCGTTCGAGGAGTACCTCGCGCGGCTCGAGAGCGACGTCGGGGAGTTCGAGGAGTTCGTGAACTCGCTCACCACGAACCTGACGGCGTTCTTCCGCGAGAGCCATCACTTCCCCGTGCTGGCGGCGCTGCTCGAGGAGCATGCGCGGCGCGGCGAGGTGTGGCTCTGGTCGGCCGCGTGCTCCACGGGCGAGGAGGCGTACTCGATGGCCATCACCGCGGTCGAGACGCTCGGCGCGGACGCCGCGCGGCGCGTGAAGATCCTCGGCACCGATCTCGATACGCGCGCGGTGCGCACGGCCGACCTCGGCATCTATGCCATCGAGCGGCTCGGTCACATCGACGAGGAGCGCCGCAAGCAGTTCTTCCTGAAGGGCGTGGGCGACAAGGAAGGGTATGCGCGCGTGCGGCCCGAGATCCGCGCCATGGTGCGCTTCCGGCCGCTGAACCTCATGGCGTCCGAGTGGGCGCTCAGGGGCCCGTTCCACGCGATCTTCTGCCGCAACGCGATGATCTACTTCGATCGCGCGGCGCAGCGGCGCGTGCTCGAGCGCTTCGCCCGGCTGCTGCACCCCGAGGGGCGCCTGTTCGCCGGCCACGCGGAGAGCCTCGCCCATTCCGCCGACCTGTGGGCCCCGGTGGGGCAGTCCGTGTACCGGCTGGCGGCCAACGCGTGAGCGCGGAGAGCCGACCGTTGCGGCAGCACGCCTCGGCCGCGCCCGAGCAGGGTCTGCGCATCCACAAGGTGCTCCCCGGCCAGTACCACGTCGCCGTCGCGGACGAGCTCATCATGACGCTGCTCGGCTCCTGCGTCGCCGCCTGCATCTTCGACCCCGTCCGCGGCGTCGGCGGCATGAACCACTTCCTGTTGCCCGATCCCGGCACCGGGGACGAGGCGGCCGCCCCTTCGTCGGTGAGCAACCGCTACGGCGTGTTCGCCATGGAGAGCCTGATCAACTCGCTGCTCACTCGCGGCGCGAGCCGCTCGCGGCTCAAGGTGAAGCTCTTCGGCGGCGCGCGTGTGCTGCCGCAGCTCTCGGACGTCGGGAGCCGCAACATCGAGTTCGTGCGCCGCTTCGCCGCGACGGAAGGACTGTCGATCGTCGCTGAGGACCTGGGCGGCGAGCATCCCCGCAAGATCCTCATGCAGCCCGCGACCGGCCGCGTGCGCGTGAAGAAGCTGCCCGCGCTCGCGCCGCAATCGATCGGCGCCCGCGAAGCGCGCTACCTCGAGCAGATCGATGCGCCGCGCGGCTCGGTGGAGCTGTTCTGACGGGCGGAAGGACGATGCAGGAACGACAGGAAGGACGGGCAGAGGCGGCAGCCGGGCGCCGGATCCGCGTGCTCATCGTGGACGATTCCGCGCTCGTCCGGCAGCTCCTCACCGCCATGTTGTCGGAGGACCCGCAGATCGAGGTGGTGGGCACGGCCGGCGATCCCTACTCCGCGCGCGACCGCATCAAGCAGCTCGATCCGGACGTGCTCACGCTCGACGTCGAGATGCCGCGCATGGACGGCATCACGTTCCTGCGCAACCTCATGCGCCTGCATCCGATGCCGGTCGTGATGGTGTCGTCGCTCACCGAGCGCGGCGCGGACGTGACGCTCGACGCCCTCGCGCTCGGCGTCGTGGACTTCGTGACGAAGCCGCGCATCGACGTGCGCGACGGGCTCACGCAGCTCGGCGACGAGATCCGCGCCAAGGTGCGGGCCGCGGCCACCGCGCGCCTGCGCGTGCCGCAGGCGCAGCCGACCGGCGCCTCGCGGCCGGCGCAGCCCGCGCCGCCGCGGCCGAGCCGCCACCTGCGTACGACGGATCGGCTGCTCGCGCTCGGCGCATCGACGGGCGGCACCGAGGCCATCAAGGAGCTCCTCTGCGGCTTGCCGCCAGACGCGCCGGGCGTGGTCATCGCGCAGCACATTCCGCCGCGCTTCAGCGCCGCCTTCGCGCGCCGCGTGGATGCCCTGGCCGCCATCACCGTGAAGGAGGCGGAGGACGGCGAGGTGGTGCTCGCGGGCCACGCCTACATCGCGCCGGGCGACCGCCACCTGCGCGTGCGGCGCAGCGGCGGCCGCTACGTCTGCCGCGTGACCGACGACCCGCCGCACAACCACCATCGGCCGAGCGTGGACGTGCTGTTCCACTCCCTGGCCGAGTCCGCGGGCCCCAACGTCACGGCCGCGCTCCTGACCGGCATGGGCACCGACGGCGCCCGGGGGCTCCTCGCGCTGCGCGAGGCGGGCGCGCGCACCTTCGCGCAGGACCAGGCGACCAGCGTGGTGTGGGGCATGCCCGGCGAGGCCGTGCGCCTCAACGCCGCCGAGCGGACCGTGCCCCTGGAGCAGCTCGCGCAGGTGCTGCTCGAAGCCGCCCGGGCCCCCGGCGCGGGGCCGGCCACGGCCAGCTTATGTGTAGAAGCTAAGGTTTGATCGCGCGGAGCCGATAACCCCCCACGACCCTTGCAAGGGATTTCGATCGATGGACCGAAACAAGCTCATCAACCGCGTGCTGCTGGCGACGGCGTTCGTGCTCGGCGCGGGCGGGCTGGCCGCCGCCGGGCTCGCCGGCAACTGGCTCGCGGTGACGGCGGTGGCGCTCGCGCTCGCCGCGGGCGGCGTCGCGGCCTGGATGGACCCGCGTTCCTCCGGGGCCGTGCGCGGCGAGGACCTCATCACCGTCCTCGCGATGCTCGACCGGAACCTGGATCGCAATGCCGACGGCATCGAGGCCGAGGTTCACCGCGTGCAGAACCTGATCGGCGAGGCCGTCGGACAGCTCTCCAGCAACTTCAACCGGCTGCACGGCATCGCCCGCTCGCAAGCCGAGCTGCTCGAGGCGAGCCTCGCCGCCGACGGCACGGCGACCGCGACCCAGGGCGCGGGCCACGGCTCCCCCGCGGACGCGCTGCAGAGCTTCATGGATGCGCTCGTCCACGTGAGCAGCCAGAGCGTGGCCATGGCGAGCGACACCGAGAAGATGCTCAATCACCTGCACGGCATCTTCCGCGTGCTCGAGGAGGCGCGCAGCCTCGCGGAGCAGACCAACCTGCTCGCCCTGAACGCGAGCATCGAAGCGGCCCGCGCGGGCGAAGCCGGCCGCGGCTTCGCCGTGGTGGCGGACGAGGTGCGCAAGCTCTCGCAGCGCTCGGCGGAGTTCAACGAGCAGATTCGCGAGCGGGTGGAGGAGACGCGCGCGGCGGTGGCGCGCGTGCAGGAGAACGCCCGCATGCTCGCGGCCGTGGACCTCGAGCAGACGAGGCGCGAGAAGGAACGCATCAGCGAGACGATCCGGCAGGCAGAAGCCGCGCGCACCGAGGTGCGCCAGAAGCTGCTCGCCGAGCTCGCGCCGATCAACGAGCAGCTGCGGCGCGCGGTGGGCGACGCCGTGCGGGCGCTGCAGTTCGAGGACATCTCCTCGCAGTCCCTGCGAACGGCCGTCGAGGCCCTGGCCCGCCTCACGGACCTGCGGGTGGAGGTGCACGCGGCGGTGCGCCGCGGCGAGGACGTGCAGGGCGCGCTCAGGCACCTCGCCGAGCGGCTCGCGGCCCTCGAGAGCGCCGCGCAGCAGGCGTCCGCCACGAGCCGCCGCGTGAGCCAGACGAGCATGGAAAAAGGCACCGTGGAGCTCTTTTGACAAATTGCTTTGCACCACTAAGGTTCCTGGCCGGCCTGCCGATAACAGTCGCGCGGGTCGCTCGCCCCAGGGCCGACGACCGTTACGACCGAAGGTGACCCTCAAGGAGAACGTGATGAAAAGGACGTCCTGCACGCTAATCCTGTGCGCACTGCTGGGAGGGCCGGCACTGGCCTGCGAGTACCCCGAGAACACCGTCGGGGACGACCTCCCGCGCGGCGCGACGGCGACGCAGGCGGAAATGGAGGCCGCGCAGCGCCGCGTGGCGAGCTACGTGAGGCAGCTGGAGGCCTTCGCCGCGTGCGTGGACAACGAGCCGGCGGGCCGTCGGCAGGCGCTGGCCGTGCAGCGCGACAAGGCCGTCGCCGAGGCGCAGGAGCTCGCGGATCGCTTCAACCGGGAGCTGCGCGCGTTCAACCGCTCGATGCAGCTGCGCCAGGCTTCCGTGAACTGATCCAGGCCGCCGGGAGCGGCCTTCGGGCCGCTTCCCGGCGAGCGCCGGCGCCGGCCGCGGCATGGGCGCCGCGCGGCGGTCGGGAGCCCGCCTCGGCGTCCGCTCGACATAATCGGGTGCGCCATCGGGGCGAAGCGCAATCGCAGACCGCAGCGTACCCGCATTCGGCGCCTACGACTTGCTTTTGCCGCGTCGCGCGGCATGCTTTTCTGGTCGACAACACAACAACGAGGGGCTGGCAGATGGAGCGTCGTCTGCTGGAACGAAACAAAGTCTCGACCACCGTGTACCTGTCCGTTCCAGGCGGCCCTCTGTACCGCTGTCGCGCCCGCAACCTGTCGGCCATGGGCGTGTTCCTCGAGATCAAGTCGCTGGGGCTGCCGCCGGGCACCGTCGTGAACCTGGTCTTCGCGGTGAATCTGGGGGACACGATCCGGCTGCATCGCCGCAAGGCCGTGATCGCGCACGTCTCCGAGCGCGGCGCGGGCTGCATGATGCAGTCGCGCTCGCAGGTGCGAACCTCCGCCTGAGCCGCTGGCCGCCGGCAGCCTGTGGGAGCGGCTTTCCAGCCGCGATCCCGGCGCGCCCGTGCGAGGCCGATTCGAGGGGCCGCGAGGGCTCTCGCGCCCCGGGCGGCACGCCTCCCTGACCCGCCGTCAGCCGCGGAACGCGTCCTTCATCGCGCGCGTGCGCGCGAACACCTCGACCGGGTCGCCGCCCGGAAGCCCCACGGCGCGCTGCAGCGCGGGGCTCGTCGCCCGCACGAACGGGTTCGTGGCCTTCTCCGCGGCCACCGTGGTAGGCACCGTGGGCTCGCCGCGCGCCCGCCGCCGCTCCACCTCGCGCGCCCGCTCGCGCAGCGCCTCGTTGTCCGGCTCGACCGTGAGCGCGAAGCGGGCGTTCGCCGCCGTGTACTCGTGGGCACAGTAGAGCGCGGTGTCGTCCGGCCACGCCATGATCTTGCCGAGCGACGACCACATCTGCGCCGGCGTGCCCTCGAACAGCCGTCCGCAGCCGAGCGCGAACAGCGTGTCGCCGACGAACGCGACCTTGCGGTCCGGGATCCGGTAGACGATATGGCCGCGGGTGTGGCCCGGCGTGTCGTACGCCTCCACGCGCTGGCTGCCGAGCTCGAACACGTCGCCGTCGCCCACGCCGACGTCGATGCCCGGAATGCGGGCGGCGTCGGCCCGCGGGCCCACGATGCGGCAGCCGGTTTCGGCCTTGAGCCGCAGATTCCCGCCCGCGTGGTCGCCGTGATGGTGCGTGTTGAGGATATGCGTGAGCCGCCAGCCCTTCTGCTCGAGCGCGGCGAGGATCGCCTCGGCGTCCGGCGTGTCCACCGCGGCCGTCGCACCCGTCGGGCGGTCGTGCAGCAGGAAGCCGTAGTTGTCCTGCAGGCAGGGGAACATGAAGATCTCGAGCGTGTCGTCGTCGCGCATCTGACTGTCCTCGCGTGTGGGGCGCGGTCGGCACGCCGGCGGCGCGTGGCGTACAATCGCTCGCTCGGCTCGACGCGCGACCGCCCATGTTGACCATCACCTTACCAGACGGATCGAAGCGGGAGCTCGAGGGCCCCGTGGACGGGCTCACCCTCGCGGCTTCCATCGGCAACCGCCTCGCCAAGGCAGCCGTCGCCATGCGGGTGAACGGCAAGCTGCTCGACCTCACGGCCGTGATCGACCGCGACGCGCAGGTCGAGATCGTCACCCGCGACTCGGAGGAGGGCCTCGAGCTCTTGCGGCACGACGCCGCGCACGTGATGGCCGAGGCCGTGAAGGAGCTCTATCCCGAGACGCAGGTGACCATCGGGCCGGCCATCGAGAACGGCTTCTACTACGACTTCGCGCGCGCCGAGCCCTTCACGCCCGAGGACCTGGAGCGCATCGAGCAGCGCATGCGCGAGATCGTGGCGCGCGACGAGAAGATCACCCGCGAGGTGTGGGATCGCGACCGGGCCGTGGAGTTCTTCCGCTCTCAGGGCGAGCTCTACAAGGCGGAGATCATCGCCGGCATCCCGGAGAGCGAGGAGATCTCCCTCTACCGCCAGGGCGCCTTCATCGACCTCTGCCGCGGTCCGCACCTGCCCTCCACGGGGCGGCTCGGGCAAGCCTTCAAGCTGCTCAAGCTCGCGGGGGCCTACTGGCGGGGCGACTCGCGCAACGAGATGCTGCAGCGCATCTACGGCACCGCGTGGGCCGACGAGAAGCAGCTCGAGGCGTACCTCAAGCGGCTCGAGGAGGCCGAGCGGCGCGACCACCGCCGCCTCGGCAAGCAGATGGACCTGTTCCACTTCCAGGACGAGGCCGTCGGCGCCGTGTTCTGGCACGACAAGGGGTGGACGCTGTTCCGCACGCTCGTGGATTACCTGCGCGAGCGGCAGCGCGCGGCGGGCTTCCTCGAGGTGAACACGCCCGAGATCATGGACCGCTCGCTGTGGGAGGCCTCCGGACACTGGGAGGCGTACGGCGAGAACATGTTCACGAGCCGCACCGAGGACGAGCGGGTGTGGGCCATCAAGCCCATGAACTGCCCGGGCCACGTGCAGGTCTTCAAGAGCGAGCTCAGGAGCTATCGCGACCTGCCGTACCGCGTGGCCGAGTTCGGCAAGGTGCACCGCTACGAGCCGTCCGGGGCGCTGCACGGGCTCATGCGGGTGCGCGCCTTCACGCAGGACGACGCGCACATCTTCTGCACGGAGTCGCAGATCACCGAGGAGACGGGCCGGGTGTGCAACCTGCTGCTCCGCATCTACCGCGACCTCGGCTTCGACGACGTGATCATCCGCTACGCGGACCGGCCCGCGAAGCGCGTGGGCGACGACGCCGTGTGGGACCGCGCCGAAGCCGCGCTGCTCGCCGCCATGCGCGAGCTCGGGCTCGAGTACAAGCACAACAAGGGCGACGGCGCGTTCTACGGGCCGAAGATCGAGTTCGTGCTGCGGGACGCCATCGGCCGCGAATGGCAGTGCGGCACGCTGCAGGTGGACTTCAACCTGCCGGGCCGGCTCGGCGCAAGCTACGTGGGCGAGGACGGCAACAAGCACACGCCGGTGATGCTGCACCGCGCGATCTTCGGCTCGCTCGAGCGCTTCATCGGCGTGCTGCTCGAGCACTACGCGGGCGCCCTGCCGCTCTGGCTCGCGCCGCTGCAGATCGTGGTGGCCACCATCACCTCCGACGCGGACGAATACGCGCGGCAGGTGGCGCAGCGCTGCAACGAGCGCGGCTTGCGCGCCGAGGCCGACACGCGCAACGAGAAGATCAACTACAAGGTGCGCGAGCACAGCCTGGCGAAGGTCCCGGTGATCCTCGCCGTCGGCAAGCGCGAGGTGGAGGAGCGCACGGTGTCGATCCGCCGTCTCGGCGGTCGCGGTCAGCAGGTGCTGCCGCTCGAGCAGGCGCTCGACGCGCTCGCGGCGGAAGCGCGCCCGGGCGCCGCCGCGCCGGCGGCGGAAGCGGCGGCCTGAGCCGAGGCGCCCGCCGGCGGCGCACCGTGCAGCGCCGGCGGCCCGTTCGTACAATGCCTTGCATCGTCGGCCGCGGCGAAGGGGGAACGCGATGCGCCTGATCAGCTTCGAGCACAACGGCACCGCGAGCTACGGGCTCGCCGTCGCGGGCGGCGTGATCGACGTGGGCAAGCGCCTGGGCGGCGAGTTTCCGGGGCTGCGCGAGGTGCTGCGCGCGGGCGCCGTGAACGTGCTGCGCGGCATGCAGGGCCTGCCCGCGGATTACGCGCTCGCCGACGTGGACCTGCTGCCGCCGATCCCCGACGCGGCCGCCAAGTTCCTCTGCGTGGGTGTGAACTACCTGCCCCACATCCGCGAGATGGGCCGCGAGCGGCCGGAGTACCCGGTGATCTTCGTGCGTTTCGCGAGCAGCCTCGTGGGCCACAACCGGCCGCTGGTCCGCCCCGCGCTCTCCGAGCAGTACGACTACGAGGGCGAGCTCGCCGTCGTGATCGGGCGGCGCGCGCATCGGGTCTCGCGCGAGGACGCGCTCTCCTACGTCGCGGGCTACAGCTGCTTCAACGACGGCAGCGTGCGCGACTTCCAGCGGCACGGGCTGCAATGGACGCCCGGCAAGAACTTCCTCGCGAGCGGCGCGTTCGGACCGTGGCTCGTCACGAGCGACGAGCAGCCCGACCCGAGCCGCCTGCGCCTGCGCACGCTGCTGAACGGCGAGGTGATGCAGGACGAGAGCGTGGCGGAGCTCTGCTTCGACGTGCCGCGGCTCATCGAGTACTGCTCGTCGTGGACGGCGCTCGAGCCCGGGGACGTGATCGCCACCGGCACGCCGGGCGGGGTGGGCGCCGCCCGCCAGCCGCCGGTGTGGATGAAGCCCGGCGACGTCGTGGAGGTGGACATCGCCGGCATCGGCGTGCTGCGGAACACCGTGGTCGCCGAGGATGCGGCCTAGGCGGCGCGGCGCGATCGTCCTGCTGCTGCCGCTCATCGGCGGCGCCGCTGCCGCCGCCGACGTGGACCTCGAGTGGATCGAGCGCGCGCCGCTCGAGGCCGGCGAGATCCTGGTCGACTCGGATCGCGATCCGGGCTCGAGCCGCGTGCGCGTGAAGGTGGCGGCGCTCATGGACGCCCCGCCCAAAGCTATCTTCGACGTGCTCACGGCCTGCGAGATCGCGCCCGAGTACGTGCCGAACGTGGTGAGCTGCCGGCGGCTCGAGACGCTCGACGGGGGCAAGGCGGAGCTCTTCGTGCAGGTGGTGAAGCCCGCGTTCTTCCTGCCCCGCTTCGAGCACGTGTTCCGGCTCGATTACGAGCGCTACGAGACGATCGGCGTGCACCGCGTGAGCGGGCCGATCGCCTATCTCGAGGGCATGTGGTGGCTGCTGCCGGAGCCGAGCGGGGCGACGCTCGTGGTCTACGACCTCGAGGTCGATCCCGGCATGCCCGTGCCGCGGTTCTGGGTGCGCGCCACGATGAAGCGCGACCTGCCGCGCATCGTGGAAGCCGTGCGCGTGAGGGCCGAGCGCGCGGCGGCCGAGGAGCCCGCGGCCCCGTAGTCGGCCGCGGACGCGCCTCTCGACGGCGGGCTCGCGGTCCGCCTGTGATGGCAATCACTCACGCGAAAGCTTGCGTCTGCTACGGTTTCGGAGCCGTGAACGCAGCTCCTCCAACCCCGCCGCGGATCCTGATCCTCGAAGCCGACGGCAAGACCCGCGCTGCCCTGCTCCGCCTGGCCGTGAAGGGCTGGAAGGGCGCGTCCGTGCAGTCGCAGAGCGCCACGCTGCCCGAGGCGCTCGGCGATCTCGAGAAGCTCAAGACCTTCGACGTGCTGCTCGTGGGCTGCGACTTCTCCCAGGACGGCACGGCCGACAACCCAACGCTGCGCGCGCTGCGGGCCATCGCGGCCGATCCCGCCAATCCCGCCGTCATCCTGCTGACGCATCGCGGCAGCGAGTACACGGCCGTGCAGGCCATCAAGTCGGGAGCGTTCGACTACATTCCGAAGGCGCTGCTCGGCCGCGAGCAGGTGCTCTCCGCCGTGCAGCGCGCCCTGCTGCACCGCCGGGGCACGTTCGGCTGGCCCGACGGCGAGCTTCCGGGCGTGCTGCGGCTCTTCGGCTACGACATCCGCCGCTGCCTCGCGCAGCACTCGAACGTGTCGGTGCACGTGGCCTACAGCGCGGAGCGGGCCAAGGAGGTGGTGCTCAAGGTGCTCCATCGCGGCCGCGGCTCGCTGTCGCGGGACGCGAACTTCGCGCGGTTCGTGGACGAGTTCAAGGTGCTCTACGACATCGACGATCCCGCGGTGCCGGAGATCTACGACTTCCGCGTCACGAGCCAGTACTGCTACATCGCGATGGAGTTCTTCCCGCTCGGCCACCTCGGCAGACGGCTGGAGCAGCGGCTGAGCCTGGAGGACGTGCGGCGCTACGCGCTCGAGATCGCCCACGCGCTCGCCATCATCCATGCGGCGGGCGTGGTCCACCGCGACCTGAAGCCCGGCAACATCATGCTGCGCGACGACGGCACCGTCGCGCTGATCGACTTCGGGATCTCGGCCTCGGCGCTCTCCGGGCGGACCGAGCCCGCGTCCGACCCCGACACGGTGCACATCACCGGCACGCCGTACTACATGAGCCCCGAGCAGGCGCGGGGCGAGGAGACGGACGAGCGCACGGACCTGTATGCGCTCGGCGTGGTGCTGTTCCAGATGCTCACCGGCGAGAAGCCGTACGTGGGCGCCACGGCGGCGGACATCCTCGCCCAGCACATCGACGCGCCGCCGCCGCGGCTGCCCGCGGACGTCGCGTTCTACCAGCCGCTGATCGACCGCCTGCTCGCGAAGGAGAAGTCCCAGCGCCTCGCGAACGCCCGCGAGCTCATCGAAGCGCTCGACCAGCTCGCCGCACCCCCGACGCCGCTCCGCGAAGCCGCCGGCTGACGACCGCACGGCGCACGACCCCCCAGGTGGGAGCGGCTTTCCAGCCGCTCCCACAGGGCTTGGCTCGAGGCAGCTACAGGTGCTCGAAGTCGTAGAGGGCGCGGTCGGCGAGGTGTGACGGCGTCACGTTCTGCAGCGCGCGGAACAGCCGTTCGGTGCGGCCCGGGTCCTGCGCCTCCCACTCGGCGAGCATGCGCTTGATCTCGCGCCGCTTCATGTTCTCCTGCGACCCGCACAGGTTGCAGGGGATGATCGGGAACCGCCGGCCGCGGGCGTAGCGGGCGATGTCGCGCTCCGCGCAGTACACCAGCGGGCGGATCACCACGTGGCGCCCGTCGTCGCTGCGCAGCTTCGGCGGCATGGCCTTCAGGCGCCCGCCGAAGAACATGTTGAGGAACAGCGTCTCGACCACGTCGTCGCGGTGGTGCCCGAGGGCGATCTTCGTGGCGCCGAGCTCGTCCGCCACCCGGTACAGGATCCCGCGGCGCAGCCGCGAGCACAGGCCGCACATCGTCTTGCCGGGCTCGATGACCCGCTTGACCACCGAGTACGTGTCCTCCTCCACGATCCGGAACGGGACACCGAGCCCGCTCAGGTACTCGGGCAGCACGTGCGGCGGGAAGCCCGGCTGCTTCTGATCGAGGTTCACCGCCACGAGGTCGAACTCGATCGGTGCCCGGCGCTGCAGCGACAACAGCATGTCGAGCAGCGTGTACGAATCCTTGCCGCCGGACAGGCAGACCATCACGCGATCGCCGGGCTCGATCATCCGGTAGTCGCCGATGGCCTTGCCGACCAGCCCGCGAAGCTGCGCCTGCAGCTTCTGCCAGCGCCCCGAGGGACGCGCGCGTTCCGCAGGGGCGAGCGCGGCCGGCGCGCTCGGCGACGGCGCGGACGAGACCTCGTTCTCGATTTCGGCGATGCGGTCCATGGCTCGGTCGAGGCGCCATCATAGCCGATCGGGGACGGCCGAATGACCCGCGCGGCGCGGCCGGCCGCGGCCTGCCGGCGCGGCGCCCGGCTGCGACATAACACCCGCGCGGCAGCCCCGGTGCGCACCTCGGGGCGGTGTCTGTGAAGCCAGTCACTGCAACGTCTCTGCAATTTGCCTAGGGTTTCGGCACTCCGATTACGTCAATCGGTGCCATGAAGCGAACAGCCGCTGCCGTCCTCGTCGCGACTGCTGCCTTGGGGCTGCTCGTTTCGCTCGCGCTCGCTTCGCGCCCCATGCCGGTGGAGACGCACGTGGCGCAGTACTCCGCCTCGTCGGATCTGCAGCGGGCGAGCGAGGACTTTCGCGCCCTGGTCGCCGCCCTCCAGTCCGCCTGGTTCGCCACCCAGACGCCGGGCGAAGGCGCGCGGACCCTGGCGCAGCGCGTGACCGCCAGCATCGACCGCCTGCCGCGCGCGCTGCTGCAAGTGCCGGGCAGCGCCGCGCAACGCAACCGCGTCACGGGGACCTTCGAGACGTTCACGCAGGCCGTGTCGCAGGCCGACAGCCTCGCCCAGCAGCTCCTCGCGGAGCAGACGGCCTATGCCGAGAACGTGGCGTACGTCCGCAACTCCGGCGCCGAGATCGTCAATCAGATGCGCGACGCGGGCCTCGACCGCGCCGCGGCCGACATGTTCCAGCTCGTCATCGGCGTGCTCGACTTCGCGCGCCCGGACGCCACGGTGCGCGAGTTCGAGCTGCGCCGGCTGCTCACGACGCTCGCCCGCGATCAACGCGTGGACGAGGCGATGCCGCTCGAAGGCCGTCGCCTCCTCGCCGCGGCGGGCGCGATCCTGAACGGCAAGGCGCCGATCCAGAGCAAGCTCGACCAGCTCGCCCAGACGCCGGTGGTGGCGGCCGCCGCCAACCTCACCGCGGCCGCGCAGGCGCTCTACGCGAGCGCCGTGCAGCGCGTGGACCAGGCGCGGATGATGCTCGCCGTCTACGCGATCGTGCTGTTCGTGGCGGTGGGCTTCGTCGCGTTCCGGCTCTCCTCGAGCTACCGGGAGATCAACCGGGCGAACGCCGAGCTCGCGGAGCTCAACGCCTCGCTGGAGCAGCGCGTGGCCGAGCGCACCGAGGAGCTCGAGGGCGCGCTCGCGGACCTCAAGGAATCGCAGGTGCAGCTCGTGCAGGCCGAGAAGATGTCGTCGCTCGGCCAGCTCGTGGCGGGCATCAGCCACGAGATCAACACCCCGCTGCTCTATCTGACCAACAACGCCGAGCTCATCCAGGAGCGGCTCGCGCTCATGCAGCGATTCGTCGCGCGCTGCATCGCGGCGTTCTCCATCCGCTCCGAGGAATGCCGCGATCGCGCCGAGTACCAGTCGCGCTTCGTCGCCGCGCTGAAGGAAGTGAAGACGATGCTCCGCGACGAGGAGATCGAGGCGAACCTGCTCGAGGCGCAGGACCTCGCCAAGGACAGCATCGCGGGCCTGGGCGAGCTCTCGGAGATGGCGCAGAGCCTCAAGGACTTCAGCCGGCTCGACCGCGCGCCGGTGTCGAGCTTCGACGTGAACACCGGCCTGGACAAGACCCTGCTGATCGCGAAGAACATCATCAAGCACAAGGCCACGGTGCGGAAGTACTACGGCGACGTTCCCGAGATCGAGTGCTCGCCGTCGCAGATCAACCAGGTGTTCCTCAACATCATCACCAACGCGGCGCAGGCGATCGAGGACAAGGGCGAGATCATCATCACGACCGAGCTCTACGACGACGACCACGTGGCCATCAAGATCGCGGACACGGGCTGCGGCATTCCGCCGGAGAACCTGTCGAAGATCCGCGACCCGTTCTTCACCACCAAGCCCGTCGGCTCCGGCACGGGGCTCGGGCTGTCGATCGTGGACGAGATCATCCGCAGCCACGGCGGCAAGCTGCTCATCGAATCCGAGGTCGGCAAGGGCTCCGTGTTCACGGTGGTCCTGCCGATCAAGCGGCCGCAGCAGCAGGGCGCGGAGCGCGCCGCCCAGCCCGAGCAGCCGTTCGGCGACGATCCGTTCTTCGAGGAGCCACTGGCGGAGGCCGTGTAGCCGATGCAATCGACGGGACTCCAGACGGCCAACACCACCCGCCCGCGGCTGCTGTTCGTGGACGACGAGCAGCGGGTGCTGAACTCCATGCGGATCATGTTCCACAGGCAGTTCGACCTGTTCCTCGCGTCGCACGGCCGCCAGGCGCTCGACATCGTCAAGGACAAGGACATCGACGTCATCGTGGCCGATCACCGCATGCCGGAGATGACCGGCGTGGAGGTGCTCACGAAGGTGCGGGCCTTGTCGCCGCGCACGGTGCGCATCCTGCTGACCGGCTACGCGGACCTCGACGCCGTGGAAGGCTCGATCAACGAGAGCGAGGTCTTCCGCTTCCTGACGAAGCCGTGCGCGCCGAAGCAGCTGCGGGAGACGATCGAGCTCGCCGCGAAGCTCGCGCGCGAGACGCCGCCTCCGCCGCCGGCGTCGGAGCAGGAGCTGTCGCCGGAGGACACGCTCGAGATCGTGATGGAGAGCGACGGCTACGTCGAGATCGGACCCAACGGCGTCACCTCGTCGTCGCGCCCGCGCGTCTCGACGTCGCAGACGGCCGTCCTCGAGGCGCCGAAATTCGACGCGCCGCCGCAGGCGGCGCCCGAAGCGCCCAGGCCCAAGATCCCCACGGGCCTCGGCGTGGTGGTGTTCACCTCCGATCCCGACGTGCTCGACACGGTGCAGAAGGCCGTCCGCGGCCGCTTGCCCGTGTACGGCGCCGGCAACATCGTGCAGGTCGTGAAGATCCTCACCGAGCACCGCCCGGGCGTGCTCGTGACGGACGTATCGAGCGACAAGGCCACGATCCAGGCGATGACGTCGCGGCTCAAGCAGCACCTTCCGGAGCTCGTGACCATCGCCGTCTCCGAGCACCGCGACGTGCTCGACATGGTGTGGCTCATCAATCACGGCCAGATCTTCCGCTTCCTGCGGAAGCCCTTGTCCCCGGGCCGCTGCGCGGTCAGCCTGCAGGCGGCGCTGCAGCATCACCGCATGCTCCTCAAGAACCCCGCGCTCGTGAAGCGTCACGAGGTGGAATCGGCGCCGGAGGCAAGCCTCGTGGATAGCGTCCTGGCGAAGCTGCGCAACATGAAACGGTTCTGGGCATGAGCGCCACGAATGCGACAAACGGGCGGAGCAACGCGAAGCAGAGCGACGCGATGCTCTGGGTGGGCGCCGCGCTGGTAGCGATCCTCGGCGGCACCTGGCTCGCGATCTCGAAGCCCTGGGCCACCCATGCGGGCGACGAGCCCGCGCTCGCCGCGTTGCCGGCCGGGGCCCCGCCCGGTGCGCAGGCTCCCGCGCCCGCGTCGGCGCCGGCGGTATCCGCCGCTCCGGTCGCCGCGAGCGGTGGGTCGGACGTGAACGTGCTGCTCGAGTCGGCGCTCGACAACCCGCTGCGCATGGCGGAGCTCGCGTTCGAGGCCGGCATGCTCGTGGAGCCTGAGGAATACAGCGCGTGGGGGCTGTTCCGTCAGGTGCTCGCCAACGACCCCGACAACCAGGCGGCGCGCCGGGGCCTCACCAAGGTGGCGGACGAGCTGGTGCGCCGGGCGCACTCGGCGCTGGAGCAGGGCCGCTTCGCGGACGCGCGCGCCGCGGTGGAGCGCATCGTGGCGGTGCTGCCCGAGCACGAGGGCGCCCTCGCGCTCGCCTCGAGCCTGCCCGCGCTCGAGCCGCCGCCGGAGCCGCAGGTGGCGCGGGCCCGCCCGGCGCCGCCGCCGGAGCCCGAGGAACGGGTCGTCGAGCAGCAGCCCGCGCCGACGCCGCGCGCGCAGGAACCGCCGCCGCCCGATCCGCTCGTCACGACCTTCGAGGCGTTCGAGCAGGCGATGGCGGCCAACCGGCTGCTCACGCCGCTCGACCAGAGCGCGAAGCACTACGCGAACCGGTTGTTCGCGCTCGACCCCGATCACGTGAACACGCAGCTCGCCCGCGAGCGCCTGTCGCGCGAGTTCCTTTCCCGGGCGCGGCAAGCGCTCGAAGGGCTCGACATGGACGCGGCCCGCACCTGGATCGACGAAGCGGAGCTGCTCGGCGCCGATCCGAGCGGCGTGCAAGCCGCTCGCGAGGCCATGATCGATCGGCTGGCCGCGATGGAAGCGGCGCGGCCGCTGCCCGCCTCGGAGCTCACCGTGGAGAACTACGTGGCGCCGGAGTATCCCGAGCGCGCCGCCGCGCGCGGGCTCGAAGGCTGGGTCGACATCGAGTTCACGGTGGCCACGGACGGCACGACGAAGGACATCACGGTCACCGCCGCCTCGCACGAGACCTTCTTCCGCCGCGAGGCCGCGGCCGCGGTCGAGCGCTGGCGGTTCCAGCCGCGCGTCTACATGGACCGCGTCATCGAGCAGCGCGCGTTCACGCGGATCCGCTTCGTGCTCTGAGCGCGCGCCGCCGCGCTTCCCCTGCCGCCCGCCGTCGAGGCGTCCCGCGCGCCATTCGACATAATGGCGCCGCGGCCGATGCCTGCTTCCCGTTGCAGTAAGATCGGAAGCGAAAACATTGCCACCGGGCAAACGAACAACGGACAGGCCACGGGGACCGCTCACATGAGATCCACCACGCTCGCGCTTTCGGCGCTCGCCCTGCTCGCCGCGATGCAGCCCGCGGCCGCGCAGCAGCTCACCTGCGACTGCACCACCATCGTCGACGCCTGTAACGCGGACGTGCAGGTGAGCCGCGGCTTCATCGAGGTGACCACGGACCATTCGCAGTGCGCGCGCGTCGACTACATCGTCGACGGCCTGCCGTTCGTGTCGCTCGCGATGAACGGCAGCGATCGCCGCGAGTGGAGCGCGCAGAGCGCGAGCCCGCGCGTGCTCGTGCAGAGCTGCCAGGTGTGCCGCGCGACCCCGTCCGGCGCGGCGCAGCAGTCCGCGATCACGTTTGCGCCGACGCGCGCGGGCGGCGCGGGCGAAGGCGGGCTCGAGCCGCTGATCGCGGTGACGCCCACCTACCCCGAAGCCGCGCGCGCTCGCCGCCTGGAAGGCTACGTGGAGGTGGAGCTCACGGTGACGCCCGGCGGCACCGTGGAGAACGCGCGCGTCACGGCGTCGCAGCCGAGCGGCGTGTTCGATCAGGCCGCGCTCGCGGCCGTCTCGCGCTGGCGCTATCCGGCGGACCCGGAGCGCGCCCCCGTCACGGTCACCGAGCGGATCGAGTTCCAGCCGGACCCCGTGAACGCCGCGCCGCCGCCGCGCGCCGCGGCGGCGAGCACCGCCCCGGGCCCCCGCAACCAGTGCGTGCGCGAGGACGCCGCGTACCACTTCGGCGAGATGGTGGAGGTGGGGCTCATCAACGCCTGCGACGACCCGCTGCTCGTCTACGGCTGCTCGTCCGGCGTGGGGCGCTACGCCGGGCGCTGGGTGTGCCGCGACACCGAGTCCGCGCGTGCCTTGCTGCTGCCGCCCGGCGACGACCGCGTGGGCACCACCGCCATGGTCGAGTCGGCGGACGGGCTCGGCAGCTACACGTACGTGGACACCTTCTCGGTGACGCGCGCGCCGAACTCGGAGTACTGGTGGGTGGCGTGCCGCCTCGAGGACGAGGAGTGCCGCAGCAGCGCGCGGCAGTGGACGCGCGGCGTGGCGGGGCAGCCCGCGGCCGTGAATCCGCAGGACCGCACGCGCATGGCGGTAGCGCGGTCGAATTGATCGTCAGGCATCCGGATCGCGGCTGGAAAGCCGCTCCCACACGGGCTCCTGTGCGCGGCGCGGAGCTCTCCGCGCGCGGCGCGGGCGGGGCTCGGGGCGCGGGATTGCGGTAGGATGTTCGCGACCGTGACGATCACAGCGTGCCGTGTCCAAGGAATCCCTGCGCAAGCATCTCGATCAGCTGCACGCCGAGCTCGCGAGCACGGAGCGCCTCGACGCCTCGACCCGCGCCTCGCTCCAGGCGCTCGCGTCGGACATCGAGCGGCTGCTCGCCGAGGACAGTAACGAGTCGCGCTCCCTGCTCGATCGGCTCGAGGCCGCCTCCGTGAAGTTCGAGGCCGAGCATCCCAACCTCGCCCGCATCATGAGCGAAGTCACGGACGCCCTCGCCAAGATCGGCGTCTGACGCCGCTCGATGCCGGTCCTGCAAAGCGCCCTCGGTCTGCTCGTCTTCACCGCGTTCGCCTGGGCGATCAGCGAGAACCGCCGCGCCGTCGCGTGGCGCGTGCCCGTGGCCGGCCTCGCCGTGCAGCTCGTGCTCGCGTGGGTGCTGCTGCGCCTGCCGCCGTCGCGGGAGCTCTTCGAGGCGCTGAACCGCGGCGTGCTGGCGCTGCAGGCGGCGAGCGAGGCCGGCACGAGCTTCGTGTTCGGCTACCTGGGCGGCGGACCGCTGCCCTTCGAGGAGACCACGGTGGGCGGCAGCCTCGTGCTCGCGTTCCGCTCGCTGCCGCTCATCATCGTCGTCAGCGCGCTCACGGCGCTGCTCACGTACTGGCGCGTCCTGCCGGCCATCGTGCGGGCGCTGTCGTGGCTCTTCCGCTCCACGCTCGGCGTGAGCGGGCCGGTGGCGCTGTCCGGCGCCGCCAACATCTTCCTGGGGATGGTGGAGGCGCCGCTCTTCATTCGCGCCTATCTCGCGCGGTTGAACCGCGGCGAGCTCTTCATGGTGATGTGCGCCGGCATGGCCACGATCGCGGGCACCGTGCTCGTCCTCTACGTGACGATCCTGGGCCCCGTGCTGCGCGACGCCGTGGGGCACCTGCTCACCGCCTCGATCATCAGCGTGCCGGCCGCCATCATGATCGCCTGGCTCATGGTCCCGCCCGAGGGCGGCACCGGCGAGGAGCTGCGCGCCGAGCCCTTTCACGCGGCGAGCTCCATGGACGCCATCGCGCAGGGTACGCAGCGCGGCCTCGAGCTGTACCTCAGCGTCGTGGCCATGCTCATCGCGTTCGTGGCGCTCGTGCATCTCGTGAACGCCGTGCTCGCGCTGCTGCCCGACATCGGCGGGGCGCCGATCACGCTCGAGCGCGTGCTCGGCGTCGCGCTCGCGCCCGTGGTCTGGCTCATGGGGGTGCCGTGGAGCGAGTCGCTCGCGGCCGGCAGCCTCATGGGCATCAAGACGGTCCTGAACGAGCTCCTCGCGTATGTCCGGCTGGTGGAGATCGACGCCGAGCTCGGCGACCGTTCCACGCTGATCATGACCTACGCGCTCTGCGGCATGGCCAACTTCGGCAGCCTCGGTATCATGATCGGAGGGCTGACGGCGCTCGTTCCGGAGCGACGCGCCGAGATCGCGGGGCTCGGGCTGAAGTCGATCCTGGGCGGAACGCTCGCCACCTGCTGCACGGGCGCCGTGGTCGGCATCATCGGCGTCGCGGCCTGACACCCCCGCGGTCCCGAACCCCCCGGGACGGCCGCGGTCAGAAATCGAAGACGGTGCAATACGGAGCGACCGTGGACCGTGTTCTCGTGACGTTACTCCTGGCCGTCGCCTGGTCCATTGCGGACGCGCGGCCGCTGCAGACCGTGCTGAACGACGGCACGCTGCGCGTGGGCGTGGCGCTGTTCGCGCCGTGGACCGTCCGCGACGCGGAGGGGGAGCTCATCGGCTTCGAGATCGACGTCGGACGGCAGCTCGCGGCCGACATGGGGGTGGAGGCGCAGTTCATCGTCTACCCCTTCGAGCGCCTCATACCCGCCCTCGAGGCCGGAGAGATCGACCTCATCGCCGCGGGGCTCACGATCACGCCGGAGCGCGCGCTGCACGTGAACTTCAGCGACCCGTACTGGCAAGGCGGCGTGACCCTCGCCACGAGCCTCGAGCGCACGGCGAACGTCGAGCGGCTCGAGGACCTGAACGATCCGGCCTTCAGGCTCGCGGCCGTGGAAGGCAGCGTGGCCGCCGAGGTGGCGCGCCGCACGCTGCCGCGCGCGGAGCTCAGGCTGTTCCGCTCGGTGGAGGCCGCCACCGAGGCCCTGCTCTCGGGCGAGGTCGCCGGTTACCTCGAGGACGAGCCGGTGCCCACGTTCCTCGCGCTCGAGCATCCCGACGCGATCGACGTGCCGCTCGCGCGGCCGCTGCTCGAGACCCGCGCCGCGTTCGCCGTCGCCAAGGGCGACCCGGATTTCCTTGCGTTCCTCGACGCCTGGATCGTGGCGCGGCAGGCCGACACCTGGCTCACCACCACCGGCAGGTACTGGTTCCAGTCGCTCGCCTGGAGGCAGCGCGTTGACAAGCGGTAGCGGGTTGGCGCGCCTCGCGGCCTGCGCGGCGCTCACGGCCGGGGCCGCGGGCGCCGTCGGCGCGCAGCCGCCGCTCTCGGACGACGTGCCGCCGCCGCCCCGGATCGGCGACTCCCCCGAGCCCATCCCGCCGCCGGCCCGGCCCGGCGAGTCGCGGCTCGCGTCGCTGCCGGAGGAGGTGGAGGAGATCGTCGTGATCGGCGAGGAAAGCCAGTGGCGGCTGCCGGATCTCGGCTCCTCGTTCCGGCAGCGCCAGGAGGAGGAACGGCGGCAGGGACGGATCGCGGCGGAGTTCCTGCCGCTCTACGACCCCGAGCAGCCGCCGCTGACGTCGGGGCTGCTCAGGATCGATCGCGAAGCCGAGCGCGTGGGCTTCATCCAGCTCTTCCGCATCCGCTTCGGCCGCCGCAACCGCTAACCTCACCTGTGAGAGCGGCTTGCCAGCCGCTCCCACCCGCCCTCGAGCTAGCCGCCCAGCATGCTGCGCAGCATCCAGGCGTTCTTCTCGTGGGTCTGCATGCGCTGCGTCAGCAGGTCGGCCGTCGGCTGGTCGTTCGCCTCCTCGGCGATCGGGAACACCTCGCGGGCCGTGCGCGCCACCGTCTCCTGCCCGATCACGAGCTGACGGATCATCTCCTCGGCGCTCGGCACGCCCTCCTCTTCCTCCACCCGAGACAGCGCGGCGAACGCCTTGTAGGACCCCGGGGCCGGATGCCCCAGCGCACGGATGCGCTCGGCGATCGCGTCCACGGCCGCGGCGAGCTCCGTGTACTGCGTCTCGAACATGGTGTGCAGCGTGTTGAACAGCGGCCCCGTCACGTTCCAGTGATAGTTGTGCGTCTTCAGATACAGCGTGTAGGTGTCGGCCAGCAGGCGCGACAGCCCTTCGGCGATCTTGCGCCGGTTCTCCGCCGAAATTCCGATCTCGATGTCCATGGGAGCCTCCGTAACGTTCCGTTCGGAGGCAGTCTAGCGCCGCCGGCCCGATCAAATAAAATGCAACGTTTGCATCCCAGTGATCGGATATCTCTATGGCCGCCCCTCCCGCCCGCCGACTGCCCTCCATCAAGCAGCTGCGCTACTTCGTGGCGCTGGCCGAGCAGCGCCATTTCGGCCGCGCCGCGGCGCAGTGCTTCGTGTCCCAGTCCGCCTTCAGCGTGGCCATCCAGGAGCTCGAGACGCTGCTCGGCGCGAACCTCGTGGACCGCACCAACCGGCGGGTGACGATCACGGCCACCGGCCGCGAGGTGGCGGCGCTCGCGAAGAGCTGCCTCGACGACCTGCAGGCGCTCGTCGAGGTGGCCCGCGGCAGGGGCGGTCCGCTCAAGGGCCCGCTGGCGCTCGGCATCATCCCCACCATCGCGCCGTTCCTGCTGCCGCGCCTGCTGCCCGCGCTCAAGGAAGAGTTCCCGGACCTCGAGCTCGTGCTGCACGAGGCCACCACGGAGCAGCTGCACGAGCAGCTGCTCAAGGGTGCGCTCGACGCCGTGCTGCTGGCCCTGCCCTACGAGCTCGAGGGCGTGGAGAGCCTCGAGCTGTTCCGCGATCGCTTCCTGCTGGCCGCACGCCGGGGCACCCGGCTCGTCGACCCGCGCAACTACCAGTTCAGCAAGCTCGACCCGCGCACGGTGCTGCTGCTTCGCGAGGAGCACTGCCTGCGCGAGCACGCCATCGAGGCGTGCCGCCTGCGCGATCCCGAGAAGCTGTCGCGGCTCACGGCCTCGACGTTGCTCACGCTGATCGAGATGGTGGACGCGGACCTCGGCATCACGTTCCTGCCGGAGATGGCGGTGGGCTCGGAGCTCCTGAAGGGCACCCGCGTCGAGACCCATCCCCTGGGCGACGGCAGCTACCGCACGATCGCCATCGTCTGGCGCCGCGGCAGCGGGCGCGCGCAGGAGTTCCGCATGCTGGGCGACTTCGTGAAGCGGGTGGCCGCGGCCGCGCCTAGCCCGCGGCGGGCGCCGCCGGCTGCACGGCCGCGCCCGCGCGAGCGCGGCCGAACATCCGCTGCAGCCACTGCTGGAAATCGTCGAAAACGGTGAAGAGCGCCGGCACGATGAACAGGCTCATGGCGGTGGACACCACGAGCCCGCCGATCACCGCCACGCCCATGGGCGCGCGGAAGCTCGGATCGCCCGCCCAGCCCATCGCGACGGGCGTCATGCCCGCCCCCATGGCGATGGTGGTCATGACGATCGGCCGGGCGCGTTTCGAGCAGGCGTCGATGAGCGCGTCGAAGCGCGACAGCCCGTGGTCGCGCTGCGCCATGATCGCGTACTCGACCAGCAGGATGGAGTTCTTCGACACGATGCCCATGAGCATCAGCAGGCCGATCAGCGAGTTGATCGCGAGCCCGTGGCCGGCGAGATAGAGCGCCACGGCGGCGCCGCCCGCGGACGGCGGCAGCGCCGACAGGATCGTGACCGGCTGGATGAACCGGTGAAACAGCATCACGAGCACGGCGTAGATCGACAGCACGCCGATCAGCATGGCCGTGGCGAACTGTCCGAAGATCTCGACGATCCAGCGCGCATCGCCGGTGGGCACGTAGCGGACGCCTTCGGGTAGCGCGCGCATCGAGGGCAGATCCTGCACGAGCGCGAGCGCGTCGCCGAGCGGCAGGCCCTGCAGGTTGGCCTCGATGGTGATGTTCCGGCTGCGGTTCACGCGCGTGATCTGCGCGGGCCCGGAGCCGAGCGACACGTCGGCCACGTTCATGAGCGGCACCGGCCCGTTCCTGCCGGGCACGGGCAGCATGCGCAGGCGCTCGAGGTCGGCGCGCGAGGCGTCGTCGAGCCGCACGCGAATCGGCAGCTGCCGGTTGTCGAGGTTGAACTTGGCGAGGCCGGTGTCCACGTCGCCGCTCGTGGCGATGCGCGTGACGAGCGACAGCGTCTCGGTGGTCACGCCGAGCTCGGCCGCGCGCTCCGGCAACGGCCGCACCACGATCTCGGGCTGCAGCAACGCCGCGCTGCTCGTGATCGTGCCGAGCCCCGGCAGGCTGCGCATGTCGCGCTCCACGGCCGCCGCAGCGGCCGCGAGCCGCTCCGGCTGGTCGCCCGCGAGCGTGACCTCCAGCCGATCGCCGCCCGCGCCCTGGAACTGCAGCCGCACGCCGGGGATGTCGGCGAGCGCGGCCGTGGCCTTGCGCTCGAACGCCTGCTGGGCGCCGCGCGTGCCGTCGACGTTCTCGATCTGAATGGTGAGGTTGGCCGTGCGCACCGACCCCGCCGAGCCGCCGAAGGGGCCGCGGCCGGACGTCGCCGCCCCGATGGTGGTGAAGACGCTCTTCACCTCCGGCATGGCGGCGAGCCGCTCCCGCACTTCCTCGCTGACCGCGAGCGTGTCCTCGAGCGTGGCACCGGGCGCGAGCTCCACGCTCAACTGCGTGAAGCCGTTGTCGCCGGCCGGTGCGAACGCCGTGGACAGGAACGGGAAGACCCCGAGCATCGCGAGGATCAGCGCCGTGGCGACGCCGAGCGTGGTCCAGCGGTGCTGCAGGCACCAGCGCGCGCGGTCGAGATACCAGCGCATGATCCTCGACGCGCCCGCGGGCCGCTCGTGGGGCTTCAAGAAGTACGCCGCCATCATGGGCGTGAGCGTGCGCGCCACCAGCAGCGAGAACAGCACGGCCACGGTCACCGTGAAGCCGAACGGCGCGAAGAACTGCCCCGCGATGCCGCTCATGAACGCCACCGGGATGAACACGGCGCAGATCGTGAGCGAGGTGGCCACCACGGCGAGGCCGATCTCGATGGCGGCGTCCATCGCGGCCTGACGCGGCGCCTTGCCCTGACGCAGGTGCCGCACGATGTTCTCCACCTCGACGATGGCGTCGTCCACGAGGATGCCCACGACCAGCGTCAGCGCGAGCATCGTGAGGATGTTGAGCGAGTAGCCGAGCGCGTAGATCGCCCAGAACGTGGGGATGATCGAGAGCGGCAGGGCCACGGCGGAGATCAGCGTGGCGCGCCAGTCGCGCAGGAAGAGCCACACGACGACGACGGCGAGGAAGGCGCCCTCGATGAGCATCTGCATCGAGGCGTCGAACGACTCCCGGATGTAGCCGACCGTGGAGCTCGCCTCCGCGAAGCGCACCTGCGGATACTGCCGCCCGAGCTCCTCCACCACCCGGCGCGCCTCGTTGGCCACGTCGAGCGCGCTCGCGCCCCACGCGCGCACGATCTGGAAGCCGACCACGGGCTCGCCATCGAGCAGCGCGATGGAGCGCTGCTCGGCCGGCTGGTCGCGCACGTCCGCGATCGTGTCGAGCCGGACGCTGCGGCCGTCGGGCAGCAGGATGGGCAGCGCGGCGAGATCGTTCACCGAGGAGATCACGCCCGTCGTGCGCACGGTCTGCTCGAGGCCGCCGATGCGGGCCTCGCCGCCCGGGTATTCGGCCTGGATGCGCCGGAGCTGCCGCGAAACGTCGGCCGCCGTGGCGCCGAGCGCGGCCATGCGGTCGGGGTCCAGGTCCACGCGGATCTCGCGGTCCACCCCACCCACCCGCGTGACGCGCCCCATGCCGGGCACGGACGAGAGCTCGCGGGTCACGACGAGGTCCACGAACCACGAGAGCTCGGTCTCGGACAGCACGTCGGAGGCCACGCTCCAGGTGACGAGCGCGCCGCCCGCCGTGCTCACGCGCGAGACGATCGGCTCGTTCGCGTCGATGGGCAGATCCGGCCGGATCTGCGTGAGCGCGTCGCGGACGTCGTCGAGCGCGGCGTCGAGATCGGTGCCGAAGCGGAACTCGATGATGGTGGTGGACGCGCCCTCGTTGATCGTGGACGTCATCTGCTCGATGCCGGCGATCGTCGCCACGGCGTCCTCGACCTTGCGCGTGATCTCGCTCTCCATCTGCGAGGGCGCCACGCCCGGATAGGTGACCGTGACCACCACGGCCGGGAACTCGATGTCCGGCCGGTCCTGGATGCCGAGCTTCGGGAAGGACAGCAGGCCCGCGACGGTCAGGCCCACGAACAGGACGATGACCGGGACGGGGTTGCGGATGGACCAGGTGACGAAGTTCATGCGTCGCTCGCCACCACGTTCACGCGGTCGCCGTCCTTGAGGAAGCCCGCGCCCTTGACCACGATGCGCTCGCCCGCCGCGACGCCCGAGCGCGCCTCCACGCCGGCGCCGTGCACGGCGCCAAGCTCGATGCGCCGGCGCTCCACCGTGCCGTCCGGGCGCAGCACGAACACGTGGCTGTAGCCGTCGGCGCTCACCACGCTCTCGAGCGGCACGACCACGGCCGGGCCCCGGCCGATCTCGATCTCGCCGCGCGCGAACATGCCGGGACGCACGGGCGCGTTAGGCTCGAGGTCCACGTAGACGAGCCCGGTGCGGGTGTCGCTCGACACGGTGGGCGCCACCACGCGGATGCGGCCGGCGATCTTCTCGCCGTCGGCCGTGACGATCGTGACCTTCTGCCCGGGCGCGAGATCCTGCAGGCGCGCCTCGGGCACCTCGCCGCGCCACTCGATGCGGCCTTGCCGCAGCAGCCGCAGCATCTCGACGCCCGCCTGCGCGATCTCGCCCACCGTGACGGTGCGCGACGTGATCACGCCGTCGTCGGGCGCCGTGACGCTCGTGAACCGCAGCCGCAGCCGCGAGGTCTCGAGGTCCGCCTCGGCGGACTCGAGCCGCGCACGGGCCGCGAGCGCCTCGCTCCGCAGGCGATCGAGATCCGCCTCGGCCAGCGCGTCCATCGCGGCGAGCGCCTCGCCGCGCCGGAGCGCGGCCTCGGCATTCGCGAGCTCGGCCTGGCGCTGCGCGAGCGCGGCCTCGCGCGTCGCCACCTCCGCTTCGAGCAGCGCCGTGGAGAGCTGGACGAGCGTGTCGCCCTTGCGGACCACGTCGCCGACGTCCACGCGGACCTCGGCGACGCGGTAGCCGCCGACCTCGGGCGCGATGATGACCTCCTGCCAGGGGCGCACGGAGCCGTTCACGGTGACCGTGCGGGCGAGCTCGACCAGGCCGAGCTCCACCGCGGTGACCGTGAGCGCGGCGTCGCGCGCCGTGCCTTGCGCCCCCGGGGGCGCGACGGGGCCGCCGGGAGCGGCCGGCGCGCTGCCGTTGCGCGCGATGGCCACGAGCGCAATGGCGACGACGAGAATTGCGGCGGCTCCGAGGCGCTTGCCCCAGGCGCTCGCCAAGAGTCGGGTCACGGACGATCCTTGATCAAAATCAGGCTGCTGATATCATATCAGCAAGCTGATAACCGGCAATCACGCCTTGTCGAAGAATTCTGAAGTCCCCAACGTCGCCCGCTGGCTCGAGGCGGACAACCCCGCGCCCGTCGTGGGGTTCCTGCTGCGCTGCCTGCACCTCGGCCTGCGGCAGGCGATGGACGAGGCGCTCCGCCGCCAGGGCGTGGAGCTGTCGTTCGCCCACTTCGCGGCCCTGTTCGGCCTGCACTTCGAGCCGGGCATCACGGGCGCCCAGCTCGCCCGCCGCGCGGTCGTGTCGGCGCAGACGATGAACGCGGCGCTGCGCCGCCTCGAGCAGGAGGGGCTCGTCGTGCGCCGCCCCCACCCGGAGAGCCGCCGGGCGGACAGCTGGCAGGTCACCCCCGAGGGCGAGCGGCAGCTCGAGCGCGCCCGCAAGGTGGGCAACGAGGTGTTCTCGCGCATGCTGTCCGGGCTGAGCCCGGAAGAAGTGGAGCAGCTCCAGTCGTACCTGCGCCGCTGCATCGCCGCGCTCGGCACGGGCGAACGCTTCCTCGAGCCCGACGACGCTTGGGAGGAGGACGAGGCGCAGGCGCTGCGCGAACGGTCCGCCTCCCTGCACGCCTGACCCAAGCGCCGCGCGACGCCGCAAGCTCCTTTTGGCAAGGCGGCTGGGGGCAGCGCCGAACGCCATCTCGGGACCCGCCCGACGTCCCGCGCCGCTTCATCACATTCAAAGTACCGTCAAGCGCCCGGGATGTTCTGGTAAACGGCAACGCCGATAGGGCGTACAAGGGCGCTCGTACACCAAGAATTCTTGAGAGCGCGGCACGCCCCGCCGGCGCCAAGCCCCTCACAATCGCGCTATCCTCTGCCGTCCAAGTACCGGGTCATCTCGAGTACCGGGGGGGTAGCCGTCATGAGGAAAACGCGTCGCGGGTTGCTTCTTGGTTCGCTCGTTCCGGCATTCCTGCTCGGCGGCGTCTTCGCCGCCGCGCAGGCCCAGGCGCCGGCGGCCGGGCCGATGAAATGGTCCGATCCCAACACCTGGCCGAACCGCAAGGTGCCGGCCGAGGGCGACAAGGTCGTCATCGCCAGAGACAAAGAGGTCATCCTCGACGTGAGCCCGCCGCCGCTGGCCGGTTTGTCGATCGACGGCAAGCTGATCTTCTCGAACGACGCCGATCTCGAGCTGACCACCGAGTGGATCATGCTGCACGGCGAGCTGCAGATCGGCACCGAAGCGCGCCCCCATACGCGCCAGGCCACGATCACCTTCACGGACAACGTGAAGGGCGAGGACGTCATGGCCGGCATGGGGGACCGCGGCATCATGATCTCGGGCGGCACCCTGAACCTGCACGGCAATCGCACCAACAGCTGGACCAAGCTGGCCCGCACGGCCAGGGCGGGCAGCAATTCGATCGAGGTGCTCGATGCCTCCGGCTGGCAAGTCGGCGACGAGATCGTGCTCGCGTCGACGGACTACGATCCGCGACAGGCGGAGGTGCGCACCATCACCGCCATCCGCGGCAACCGGATCACGCTCGACAGGCCGCTCGAGCACATGCACTTCGGCGAGATCACGTTCGGCGTGGACGAGCGCGGCGAGGTGGGCCTGCTCACGCGGAACATCCGGATCCAGGCCTCGGAGGACGCGGAGCAGTCCTACTTCGGCGGGCACATCATGGCGATGCCGTCGAGCAGGATGTACGTCTCGGGCGTCGAGCTCCGCCGCATGGGCCAGCACCTCACGCTCGCGCGGTACCCCATCCACTGGCACCTCGTGGGCGACGCGAAGGGCCAGTACATCAAGAACTCGGCCATCCACGACACCTACAGCCGCTGCGTGACCGTGCACGGCACGGACAACCTGCGGATCGAGAACAACGTGACCTACAACAACGTGGGCCACTGCTTCTTCCTCGAGGACGGCATCGAGACGGGCAACGAGTTCGTCCGCAACCTCGGCATCCAGACCAAATGCCATCCGACCAAGCCGTGCGACCCGACGAACCTCGCGCCGTTCGGGACGCAGGAAGACGGCCTGAACTTCAAGACGGCGGGCCAGGACTCGAAGGACGTCCTGATCCCGTCCGACAACACGGTGTCGACGTTCTGGATCACCAA
>DATCLY010000007.1:0-2453 GCA_036563665.1 Gammaproteobacteria bacterium | reverse complement strand
GTGCGGAAGCCCTGGCGGATGCGGGTGCGCAGGATGTCGAGCATCTCGTCGCCTCCCCTACAGGTCGTGCCCCGCGTAGGACAGGTTGAAGCTCTTGTTGCAGAGCGGGAAGTCCGAGATCTGCTGTCCGCGCAATGCCAGCTCGAGGCCCGGCCAGTTGTGGAACGACGGGTCCACGACCTTGTAGCGCTCGAAGCGCCCGTGGGCGTCCGTCAACGCGACGTGTGCGATCTCGCCACGCCAGCCCTCGACCATCGAGACCGCGACGGCGCCCGGCGCGGGCGGCGGGCACTCCGCTCGGATGCTGCCTTCGGGCAAGGCAGCGAGCAGCTCGCGGACGAGCGCGGCGGAGCGCTCGATCTCCATGCGGCGGACCATGGCACGGGCGTACACGTCGCCGGTCTCGGCCGTGGCGATGGAGCAGCCCAGTGTGCGGTACATGCCCGCCGGGTGGTCGTGGCGCACGTCGCGCGCCGCGCCGCACGCGCGAGCCACGGGACCGACCAACCCGAGCGCCTCGCAGTCCTGGAGCGAGACGGGGCCGGTTCCCTCCAGCCGCTCGGTGACGGACGAGCTCTCGAAGAACAGGTCGAGCGGGCCCTCGAGGTCGCGCATGGCGGCATCGAGTCGACGGCGCAGCTCCTCGGCCATGCGCGCGTCCACATCGTACGCGACGCCGCCCGGCCGGACGAACCCGCGCCCGAAGCGGTTGCCGCAGAGCAGCGCGGTCATGTTCAGCAACTCGCCACGCAGCCGGCCGCAATACGCGGCGGTCGGCATGAACGCCACGTCGCCGGCGAGCGCGCCGAGGTCGCCGGTGTGCGCGGCGAGCCGCTCGAGCTCGAGCGCCAGCGCGCGCAGCGCGTGTGCGCGGGCCGGGACCTCACAGCCGCCGAGCGCCTCGAGCGCCTGCGCGTACGCGAGCGCGTGCCCGACCGTCGTGTCGCCGGCCAGCTCCTCGACCTGGTGCACGGTGCGGGGGTACGGCCCGCCGACCAGCGCGCGCTCGAAGCCGCGGTGCTGATAGCCGAGCATGATCTCGAGGTGCAGCACGCGTTCGCCGTAGCACTGGAAGCGGAAGTGGCCGGGCTCGATGATGCCGGCGTGCACCGGCCCCACCGCGACCTCGTGCACCTCCTCGCCTTCGACGCGGAAGAAGGGGTAGTCCCCGCCGATGCCGAGCGCCGGGTCGTGCAGCCGGTACGGCCCGGGGCCGTAGGGTGCGTGGCTACGCAGCGGCTTGAGCCACGGGTGGCCCGCGGGCCGGATCCCGAGCTGCTCGCAGATCTCCCGCTCGAAGCGCGCCGCCGAGACGACCGCGGGCGCGAGCGCCGGGTACTCGGCGCCGACCGTCGTCATCACGAGCTCGAGGCGGGACTCGCGATCCCGCGCGGTGACGAGCAGCAGCTCCGCGGCGGGGGCATCAGGCGTCGCGTGCGCTGCCGGCCAGCCGAAGAACGCAACGATCCGCGCCTCGCCCGGCACGCGCGCCCGCGCGTGCTCCGCGAGCGCGTCCGGCTCCAGCCGCGGGACGGCGTCTCGCGCGATGCACTGCACGTTGCGCAGGTGTGCTGGCGTGACCACGCTCACGGGGCGCCTCCCAGCAGGGCGGCCGCGTCCTCGAGCAGGCGCTCGAGTCCCGGGGGCACGTAGAGGCCGAGAGCGAGGACGCCGAGCGCGAGCAGCGCAGGCGCGAGCACGGCCTCGAAGCGCTCGCGCTGCGGCGGCAGGTCCGCGGGCTCGCCCTGCGCCATGCGCAGCACGACGGCGGACATGCCGGCGAAGACGAGCGCGAGCAGCGCGAGGAACGTCGCAGCGATGGCGAAGCGGCCCGCATCCAGCGCGGACTTCAGGATCGTCAGCTCGCTCAGGAACAAGCCGAACGGCGGCATGCCTGCGATCGCGAGGAAGCCGACCACCCACAGCGTGCCGCTCGCGGGCAGCGCGCGCAGCACGCCGCGCACGTCACGGCTGCTCTTGGTGCCGTACGCGACGAGCAGGTTGCCTGCGGTCAGGAAGAGCAGCCCTTTGGCCAGTGAGTGGTTGACCGCGTGCAGCATGGCGCCGAACTGGCCGATCCCGCCCAGCCCGACGCCGACCGCGAGGATGCCCATGTGCTCGACGCTCGAGTACGCGAGCATCCGCTTGTAGTCCCGCTGGCCGAGGATGAGCGCGCCGGCGAGGCCGATCGAGACGAGGCCGAAGACGATCAGCCACCGGGCGCCGAAGGGGGCGAGCCCGGCCGCAGCGATGACCTGCCAGCCGCGCAGCACGCCGAGGAACGCGCAGTTGAGCAGCGCGCCGGAGAGCAGGGCGGAGACGGGCGACGGCGCCTCGCTGTGCGCGTCGGGCAGCCAGGTGTGGAGCGGCGCGAGCCCCATCTTGGTGCCGTAGCCGACGAGCAGGAAGACGAACGCGGCGCGCAGCACGTCCGGATCCAGGCTGCCGGCCGC
>DATCLY010000071.1:0-9988 GCA_036563665.1 Gammaproteobacteria bacterium | reverse complement strand
TGGCGCTGCGGCGGGGGGCGGCGTTCGTGCGGTGGGTGCTGGTCGTGGTGCTGGTGGTGTCGTCGGTGGCGTTGATCGCGGATGCGGGGGTGTGAGCGGGGCGGCCGTCGGCAGTTCGTGCCGAGACCACGGCACGGCATTGGCAAGTGAGGAGCACGCATCGTGTTGGTGATCAAGTCACTGGGACTCTTTGCGCTCACCGCTGTGGCGGAAATCGTCGGGTGCTACCTCCCCTACCTCTGGCTCAAGAAGGGCGGCTCGGCGTGGCTGCTGATTCCGGCGATCGCGAGCCTCGCCGCGTTCGTCTGGTTGTTGACGCTGCATCCGGCAGTCGCGGGCAGGGTGTATGCGGCCTACGGCGGCGTGTACGTGACGGTCGCATTGCTGTGGGCGTGGCGCGTCGACGGTGTGACGTTGACGGCTTGGGACATCGCGGGCGCGGCGGTGGCGATCGCCGGAATGGCGATCATCGTCCTGGGGGGTTGGCGGGCCTGAGCGGTGCCGCAGGCGCGCCTTCAAAACTGCCGTAAATGGCTGAGTTTTCTTTCCGTGTCGCCCACGATACTGGGTATACTTTCAGTCGCCGGAGACACGATGCCGGAGGCCCGCATGAGCACCCCCGCAGCCGACGCCCAACCGTCGCGGCCGTCCGGCCGCAAACAGCCGACCGGCCGGAAACGAGCTCGAACCGTCGACGAGCTCGAGGCTGCGATCTGCGGCCTCGCGCGTCTCATGAACGCCGAGACCTACCGCTTCCTCGTGCTCGTTCGTGAGTTCGACGACCGCTTCGGCTGGGCCCGGTGGGGCTTTCGTAATTGCGCCGAGTGGCTCGCGTGGCGTTGCGAGCTGTCGCTGTGCGCCGCGCGCGAGAAGCTGCGCACCGCGCACGCCCTACGGCGGTTGCCCGCGATCTCGAAAGCGTTCGCCGAGGGACGGTTGTCGTATTCGAAGGTGCGGGCGCTCACGCGCGTCGCGCAGCCGCGGAACGAGGATCTCCTGCTCGCGTATGCCTTCGACAGCACGGCGGCGCAGGTGGAAGAGCGTTGCCGACAGATGCGCAACGTGACGCCCGAGTCCGTCGACGATGCGCGGCGCGCGCGTGCACGGCGGTCGTTGTCCGTGTGGCGCAAGCCGGAGCGCGGCACGGTCATGATCAGCGTGGAGCTGCCCGAGGCGGACGGCGAAGTCGTCGTGCGCGCGATCGAGCGCGCGGTGCAGGCCGGCGACGTGGCGCAGGGGCCCGAGTTCCCGGCGAACGGCTGGCATGCGCAGCAGGCGGACGCGCTCGTCGCGGTGGCGAAGAGTTATCTCGCGGGCGGCGCGGGCGCGTCGGGCGTATCCTGCACGGCCGATCACTACCAGGTGGTGGTGCACGTCGACGAGTCGGCCCTCCGCGGAGGGCCGGGACGATCCGACCTGCCGCGCGCGACGATCGAGCGGCTCACCTGCGACGGCAGCATCGTGTGGGTCGTGGATGACGAGCGCGGACGGCCGGTGGGAGTCGGGCGCAAGCGGCGCACCGTGCCGCCGGCGCTGCGGCGCGCGCTGTGGGCGCGGGACCGCGGCTGTCGCTTCCCGGGCTGTCACAACCGGCGCTTCGTGGATTCGCACCACGTGCAGCACTGGGCACACGGCGGCGAGACGACGCTCGACAATCTCGCGCTGCTCTGCACGCATCACCATGTGCTGGTGCACGAGGGCGCCATCGAGGTGCACAGGGACGAGGACGGCGAGTTGCGCTTCGCGCCCGCAAGGATGGGCGGGAGATCCCGCGCTCGGGGTATTGCGTCGACGACGTGCTGCCGGATCCGCTCGTGCGACGTTTCCGCGGAAGCGTGGCTCGCTGATGTGGTGCAGGGGCGGGAGCCCTCCGCGGAGGGGCGAGCCCACCCCTCCGCGGAAGCGCAGTCCCCCCACGTTACGCTCAGAACGACCGCTTGAGCGCGATGCCCCACTCCCGCGGGCGGGCGACGTTGCCCTGCTCGCGGCCGAGCACGGTGACCAGGCTCAGCTTGCCGTGGAAGTACTCCTCGTCCGTCAGGTTGGTGCCGAACAGCGAGGCGGACCAGCCGCGATCCGCGGACTGCCACGTGAGGCGCGCGTCGAGCAGCGTGTACGCGCTCTGGTAGCCGAAGATCGGGTCGGTGCTGAAGAAGATCTTGGACGTGTAAACCGCATCGCCCCGCAAGCTCAGGCTGCCGCCGTTCGGCAGGTTCCAGGAGTACTGCGCGCCGACGGCGGCCGTCCATTCGGGCGAGCGCGGCGACGGGCAGCGCTCGCCGGTGGGCAATCTGCGGCACAGGCCCGACTCGCCGGGGTCCACCCGATCGAAGTGAAGGTAGCCGACCGACGCCTCGAGCTGGAACGGATCGACCGGCGTGTAGAGCACCTCGAGCTCGGCGCCGTAGTACTCCGATTCGCCGGTGTTCACCGTCCTGAACCACACCGCGCCGGATGAATCGAACTGCTGCGAGAACTGCTGCTGGTCCTTGTACTCGCTGAAGAACACCGCCGCGTTGAGGCGCAGCCGGCGGTCGAGGATGTCCGTCTTCACGCCGCCCTCGATCGTCTCCACCGTCTCTACGTCGAACGCCGCCACCTGCAGCGGGTTCGCGGGACGCGGGCCGAAGCCGCCGCCGCGGAAGCCCGTGGCCCACTGCACGTAGGTCATCAGCGTGTCGCTGAGCTGCCAGCTCAGACCGATCTTGGGCGACGTCTCCTGCGCATCCACGCTCACGCGCGTGTTCGGGATGATCACGTTGCCGGTCACGAAGTCCTGGCGGAAGACGTTCACGTCCTTCTGGTCGTCCGTGTAGCGCAGGCCGGCGGTGATCGAGAGCACGTCGTTGATCTGGTACGTGCCGTGCACGAACACGGCCCAGTTCTCCGTGGTCTGCACGTCCTTGTGGTTGTTCGTTGACAGGATGAACGGGTACAGGAAGTTCCAGCCCTGGTTCGAGTCGTCGGCGTCGTAGAAGAACAGCCCCGTCGCCCAGTCGAGCCGGTCGTTCGCCGCCACGCCCGTGAACTGGAACTCCTGCGTGAACTGCTCGTGGATGCTCGTGTCCCAGGTGTGGTCGATGGGCAGCGGCGTGCCGTCGGAGTCTCGGCCGAACGTGTTCTCGAACTCTCGATACGACGTGATGGACTTCAGCCGCACGTTGTCCGAGATGTCCCACTCCACCGTGAGCGCGATGCCGTCGTGGTCCATCACGTTGATGTTCTGCACGTCACGGTTGAACAGCGGGTCGCTGCCGAAGCGATGATAGCCCGTGTACGGGCTGTCCGTGAGGAACCGCGTGTCGTACGGCAGGTTGAAGATCGGCACGCCGACGGTGTTGCTCCAGGAGGCGTTGAACGGATGCGTGGGGTCGTAGATCGTGTACTTGTCCGCCGGCCCCTTCTGGTCGATCTTCGTGGTGTCGACCACGAGATTCACTTCCACGCTGTCGCCCGGCAGCCAGCGCAGCGCCGCGCGGCCGCTCGTGACGTTCTCGTCGCCCAGCGTGTCCACGACGCAGCCTTGCTCGGCGCGGATGTCCTGCGGCCCGATCTGGCTCTGCAGGTCGATGGGCGGATGCTCCGGCAGCGGCAGCGGGATGCCGAAGGTATCGTGCGTGGCGCCGGGCAGGATGCCGGTGCCGCCGCCGCCGAGGCTGCCCGGGCCGTTCACGCATTCGTAGTCGAGGATGTCGAAGTAGCCGTCGCGCCGCTTCGACGACGCGGAGAAGCGCGCGAACAGCTTGTCTTCCACGATGGGTATGTCGTACGAGCCGCGCACGTCGAGGCGGTCGAAGTCGCCGATGGTCACCTCGGCGAAGCCCGTGTTATCGCCCTGCGGCCGGCGCGACACGAGGCGGATGGTGCCGCCCACCGCGTTCTTGCCGAACAGCGTGCCCTGCGGGCCGCGCAAGATCTCCACCCGCTCGAGGTCGAGCAGGTCGAGGATCGCGCCTTGCGGCCGGCCGTGGTAAACGTCGTCGATGTAGATCGGCACGCCGGGCTCGAACGACAGCGAGTTGTCGCCCAGGCCGATGCCGCGGATGAAGGCCGCGGCGGTGGAGCCCCAGCCCGCGCCGAGCGGCTGGATGATCGTGTTCGGCGAGAACGCGTCGAGCTGCGTCACGTCGGTGAGGTTGCGCTCCTCCATGAGCTCGCCGGTGAACGCCGTGATGGCGAGCGGCGTCTCCTGCAGGTTCTCCTCGCGGAACCGGGCCGTGACGAGGATCTCCTCGAGGCCGCGGTCGCTTTCCTGCTCCTGGGCATCGGCCTGCGGCAGGGCCGCCGCCACGGCGGCGGCGAGCAGACCGAGCGCGGCGGCACCACGCGGCGCGCGCCGGCCGGGATCGTTGTTCGTCATTGTTCAAACCCCCGTGAAGGAAGGACTACCCCCGACCGCGCGATGCGAACGGCCAACAACGCGGTCTCGATCAGTCTACACGCGGGTTGCCAGTTAACAAAATATTCCGCGAGCGAGTTGTTTTATAGCCACACGAGGGCTTTGGCATGATGCCGTCATGACACACGCCGCACGCGCCTACGGGCTCGTCCGATCGCTGCTGATGTACTACGGCATGCCGTTTCGCGGCGTCCGGATGCGGCGGCTCTACGCCCCGTTCGTGGGGCCGGGCTCGCTGTGCTTCGACGTGGGCGCGCACGCCGGCAATCGCGTGCGCTGCTTCCGGGCGCTGGGCGCCCGCGTGGTGGCCGTGGAGCCGCAGCGCGACTTCGTGCGCCTGCTGTCGCTGCTCTTCGGCCGCGACGAAGGCGTGACGATCCTGCCGATGGCGCTCGGGGCGGCGCCGGGCACCGGCGAGCTCCACGTGAGCCCGCGCACACCCACGGTCACGACGCTGTCCCCGGAGTGGATCGGCGAGGTGCGGCGCGACGCGAGCTTCCGCCGCGTCACGTGGACCGAGCGGGAGCGCGTCGAGATCACGACGCTCGACGCGCTGATCGCGGAGCACGGCCGCCCGGCGTTCATCAAGATCGACGTGGAAGGCTACGAGGCGCAGGTGCTCGCCGGGCTGTCGTCGGCCGTCGACGCGCTGTCGTTCGAGTATCTGCCCGCGGCGCGCCACGTGGCGCTCGAGTGCGTGGATCGTCTGCAGTCTCTCGGCCGATACGAGTACAACTGGTCGCCCGGCGAATCGCACGCGCTCGCGAGCCCGCGGTGGCTCGACGCGGCGGGCATCCGCGCGTTTCTCGAGGGCCTCACCCCCGCGGCGGGCTCGGGCGACGTCTACGCGCGCCTCGTCGCGTAGGGCGCGGCGTTCACTCGCTCGCGCCGTGCGGCAACGGCGCCGGCAGGGCGCCCGGCGAGCTGAAGGCGCGCAGCAGCACGGCGGTGAGGTCCTCCATGCGTCCGATCGGCTCGTCGACGGGCGTGAGGCGCGCCACGAAGCCCGCCTCGAGCAGCACGTCCACGATCGCATCGTTGCGCGTGATCACGTGCACCGGCACGTCCCAGCGCGCGTTCGGCCCGGTGACGCTCGCCTGCGGCTGGTGGTCGCCCAGCACCACGATCACGGGATCGCGGTCGGCGCGCGCACGCAGGTAACCCGCGAGATACGTGAGCGAGTACGCCACCGAGCGCGCGTACGACGGCTGCAGGTTCGTCCACTCCGGAAGGTCCGCGAGGCTCTCCGCCACGGCCTCGGCGTCGAACGGCGTATCGCTCAGCACGCGCTCCCAGTCTGGCTGGTAAGGCGGCGTGGGCCCGAACGGCGTGTGCGTGCTGATGGTCGGGAAGAAGACCAGCACGGGCGCGCGCTCCGTGCCCGCGAGCTCGAGCGCATCGAGCCGCGCGAGCGAGTACTGATCGGGGATGCGCCACCAGCCGAACTCGGGGCCGCGATAGTCGAGATCGGCCTCGCCGTAGATCCTGTCGAAGCCGTAGAACGCGCCTTCGGGCCACGCGGCCTTGAGCCCCGGCATGACCGCCACGGTGCGGTAGCCGGCGGCGGCGAAGCGCCGCGGTAGCGTCGCGCGCTTCTGCGTGAGCATGAGCGAGTACGAGCCGTTGTCGGCCACCGTGGTGCCGGTGAGCAGCGTGACGTGCGCGAGCCACGACGAGCCGCCGAAGGTGGGCGACGTGACGAACGCGGACACGATCTGGCGGCCGGTGTCGGTGACCGCGGCGCCGAGCCGATCGCGCCCTTCCTGCACCACGTGCGCGATCTCCGGGCTGTCGTACACCGCGGCGCCGTACGACTCGATGAAGATCAGCAGCACGTCCGCGCCCCGGAGCCGCGCGAGGTCGGCGCTCGCGAGCATCGCGGCCGCGCGCTCGCCGGGCGGCAGCGTCCGGCCCGTGCGTTGCTCGAGGTAGGCCTCGGCGACGAAGCGCGCCTGCCGCAGATAGGTCACCGATACCGGCAGCGAGAACGTCGGCCCACGCTGCACGACCCGCGCCTGGCTCAGCGCGTAGAGCGCGACGAGGCCGGCCGCCCCCGCGGCGAGGCCGCGTCGCCAGCGCCGGTCCGCGAGGGCGCGATCCACGCGCGCGAGCGCCCAGCGCAACGCCAGGAACAGCCCCGCGAGCAACGCGACGAGCGCGAGCGCGCCGAGCGCCACGAGCCACGGCGCCGCGGCCGTGGCGAGCATCGCGATGACCTTGGGGATGTGCTGCGCGTCCCAGTAGAGATTCACGGGGCGGCCGTAGAGCGCCGGCGCCGTCACCTCCGCGTAACGGCCGAGCGCGAGCACGAAGAGCGCCGCCGCGAGCGCCCGGAGCGCGGCCCGTCCGAGCGGCGGGAACCGCTCGCGGTAGAGCGCGAGCGCCAGCACGAGCAACGCGATCTCGACCGAGATCTCGTACCGCCAGGTGATGAAGACCGTGGGCCAGACGTTGTGGAAGCTCAGCGCGGCGTTCAGCAGGAACAGCGCGGCGAGGATCGGCAGCGCCGCGCGCAGCCGGCTCACGGCGCCGTCCCTCGGCGGCGCGCGAGCCACGCGACGTCGGCCGCGAACGACGCCGTGAGCGCCGCGAGGCCGGCGAACGCCAGGTAGGCGCTCCACGGCTGCGCCGACAGCGGCACGAGGCACAGGATCAGCGTGGCGATCTGCACCACGCAGACGGCCTGCCGCCGGCGGCTCGGCGGCAACGGCCGGCGCATCCACGGCCATACGGCGCCCGCCGCCACGAACGCATAGCGCAAGAGCCCCGCGAGCAGGATCCACGGGCCCGCCTTGTCGAACCGCCAGGCGAGCGCCGCGAGCCCGAGGATCAGCAGCGCGTCGGTCTCCATGTCGAACCGTGCGCCGAACGGGCTCGCCACGCCACGGCCCCGCGCGAGCCGCCCGTCCAGCCCGTCGAGCGCGAGCGCGAGGCCCGCCACGGCCGTGGCGAACCAGGCCGCCCCAGGCGACGGCGTCTCGCCGAGCAGCCCGAACACCAGGGCCGTGAGCGCCGCCCGCGACAGCGTCACGCGGTTCGCGGGACCGAACGAGGCCGGCAGGTGGCGCGCGGCGAGCAGCACGAGCGCGGCGCCGCCCCCCGCGAACAGCAGCGGCGCGGCCAACGTGAACCGCGGGGAGAGATCCAGCGTGCGCTGCGCCGCGAGCGCGATGCCGACCAGCGCCGCGAGCGTGAGCAGCACGGCCGTCAGGGCTTCGTTGGCCGAGCGGCGCGCGCTCGGTGCGGTGGTGACCATCGCATGAACGCTTGCATGTTCGGGGGGGTCTTGCAAGATTGCGGCGGGATGGGCGACGACGCGCGCGCATTCTGGATCACGGCTCCCGGCCGCGGCGAGATTCGCGCCGAGCCGCTGCCCGCCCCCGGGCCCGGCGACGTGGTGGTGCGCACGCTGTTCACCGGCGTGAGCCGCGGCACCGAGGCGCTCGTCTGGCGCGGGGAGGTGCCCGCGAGCGAGCGCGAGCGCATGCGGGCGCCGTTCCAGGCCGGGGATTTCGGCGGCCCGGTCAAATACGGCTACTGCAACGTCGGCCAGGTCGAGCACGGGCCCGAGCCCCTGCGCGGCCGGCTGGTGTTCTGCCTCTACCCCCACCAGACCCGTTACGTCGTGCCCGCCGACGCCGTGCACCCGCTGCCCGAGGGCGTCCCGCCCGGCCGCGCCGTGCTGGCCGCCAACCTGGAGACGGCCGTGAACGGCCTCTGGGACGGCGCGCCCCGCGTGGGCGACCGGGTCGCCGTGGTGGGCGCCGGCACGGTCGGCTGCCTCGCGGCCTGGCTCGCCGCTCGCATCCCCGGCACGGAGGTGCAGCTCGTGGAGCCGAACCCGCAGAAGGCGGAGGTCGCCCGGGCGCTCGGCTTGAGCCTCGTGCCGCCCGAGCGCGCGGCGGGCGAGGCGGACCTGGTGATCCACGCGAGCGGGTCGCCGGACGGCCTCGCCACGGCGCTCGAGCTCGCGGGCTTCGAGGCCGCGATCGTCGAGCTCTCCTGGTACGGCGCGCGCGCCGTGCCGGCGCCGCTCGGCGGCGCGTTCCACAGCCGGCGCCTCACGCTGAGCTCCTCGCAGGTGGGGCACGTGGCGACGGCGCAGCGCGGCCGCTGGACGCGCCGCCGGCGCATGGCGCTCGCGCTCGAGCTGCTGCGCGACCCCGCGCTCGACGCGCTCGTGAGCGGCGAGTCGCCGTTCGAGGAGCTGCCGGCCGTCATGGCGGCGCTGGCCGAGGCGCCGGGCAGCGCGTTCTGCCATCGCATCGCGTATGCTCGCGCGGAGCATCCGGAGCGCATCGATGTATAGCGTGTGCGTCCGCGATCACTTCATGATCGCGCACAGCTTCGTGGGCGAGACGTTCGGGCCGGCGCAGCGGCTGCACGGCGCGACGTACGTGGTGGACGTCGAGTTCCGGCGGCCGGCGCTCGACGCCGACGGCGTCGTCGTCGACATCGGCCGCGCGAGCGAGGCGCTGAAGGCCGTGCTCGCGGAGCTCGACTACCGCAACCTCGACGAGCTGCCCGAGTTCCGCGGCAAGAACACCACCACCGAGTTCCTCGCCCACGCCATCTTCGAGCGGATGGCGCAGCGCATCGCCCGCGGCGACCTCGGGCCGAACTCGCGGGGCCTCGCGTCGCTGCGCGTGACGCTGCACGAGTCGCACGTCGCGTGGGCGTCGTACGAAGGGGATCTGTCCCCGCAAGGGTTGGATTGAGCGACGGCCCCGCACTCGACCTGCTCGTCCCGGGCGACCTCGGCACGGCCACTGGCGGCTACGTCTACGACCGGCGAATCCTCGAGGGCCTCGAGCGGCTCGGCTGGCGCACGGCCGTGCACTCGCTCGACCCGTCGTTCCCGCGGCCCACGCCGGCCGCCGTGCGAGCCGCGAAGGCCGTTCTCGCGTCGCTGCCCGACGGCCGGCTCGTCGTCGTGGACGGCCTCGCGCTCGGCGGCCTCGCAGCGGCGCTCGCCGCCGAGGCGCCGCGCCTCAAGCTCCTGGCGCTCGTGCACCACCCGCTCGCGCTCGAGACGGGCCTCGACCCCGGCACGGCGCGGCTGCTCGCCGCCGACGAGCGCGACGCGCTCGCGGCGGTGCGCGGCGTGATCGTCACGAGCGCCTGGACGGCGCGCGCGCTCGGCGACTACGGCGTTCCGTTCGGCCGCCTGCGGGTGGTGGAGCCCGGCGTGGACCCGGTCGGCGCCGGCGCGCGGCTCCGGCCGCCGCGCGGCCGGGGGCCCGTGAGCCTGCTCTGCGTCGCCACGGTGACGCCGCGCAAGGGGCACGACGTGCTGCTCGACGCGCTCGCGCTCCTGCGCGACCGGCCGTGGCACCTGACCTGCGCCGGCAGCCTCGCCCGCGACCCCGCGTACGCGGAGCGCGTGCGGCGGCAGATCGCGCGCCTGCGGCTCGCGCCGCGCGTGAGCCTGCTCGGGGAGGTGACGGGCGAGGCGCTCGAGCGCTGCTACCGCCGCGCGGACGTGTTCGTGCTCGCCTCGCACCTCGAAGGCTACGGCATGGCGCTCGCCGACGCCGTGGCCCGCGGCCTGCCCGTGGTGAGCACGACGGCCGGCGCCATCCCGCACAC
>DATCLY010000069.1:0-114379 GCA_036563665.1 Gammaproteobacteria bacterium | reverse complement strand
CGCGGCGTGGATCGCATGTGCCCCTTCCAGCACGCTCGCGCACAGGACGTGCGCGCGCGAGGCTACAGGGAAGTATTCACGCCGGTGCTGGAAGGGGCACATGCGAGCCGCGCCGCCTGCGGTAACGCAAGAATCGCGGCTAGAAAGCCGCTCCCACAGAAGATCGCGGCTGGAAAGCCGCTCCCACCTGGATCTCTACGTGTTGCGGATGCTCGGACCGGCTACTCTTCGTTCGGCGTCGGCGGAGATCGCGGGTGGAGGCCGCCCCGAGAGCGAGGGATGGAGAGGAGCGATCAGGCGTTTCTCGCGCGGCTGCGGGAGGCCCTCGAGGCGTTGCCGCTCGAGGCGCCGCGGTTCGCGGTGGCCTACAGCGGCGGCGTCGATTCCACGGTGCTGCTCGCAGCGCTCGTGCGCCTCGACGCCGCCCACCCCGTGCGGGCGCTGCACGTGAACCACGGCCTCGCGGCCGACGCCGATCGCTGGGAGGCGAGCTGCGCGCGCACGGCGGCGGCGCTCGGCGTGCCGTTCGCGAGCGCGCGCGTGCGCGTCGCGGCGGACGGCTCGGGCCTCGAGGCCGCGGCGCGTCGGGCGCGCTACGAGGCGCTCGCCGGGCTCCTCGCGCCCGGCGAGACCCTGCTCACGGCTCATCAGGCGGACGATCAGCTCGAGACCGTGCTGCTGCGCCTGCTGCGGGGCGCGGGCGTGCGGGGCTTGAGGGGCATTGCGCCGTTCGCGCCGTTCGGGCCCGGATACCTGGCCCGGCCGCTGCTCGGCTTCTCCCGGGCGGAGATCCGCGCGGCGGCCGAGCGGTGGGGGCTCGAGTGGATCGAGGACCCGTCGAACGCGAGCCTCGACCACGACCGCAACTACCTCCGCCACGCCGTCCTGCCCGCGCTCGTGCGGCGGTGGCCGGCGGCGGGCCGCCGCGCGGCCCTGACCGCCGCGCAGATGCGCGACGCCGAGGAGATCCTCGCCGACGTGGCCGCGGCGGACGCGCGCGCGTTCCCGGAGCTCGACCGGCTGCCGGCAGCGGCGCTCGGCGCGCTCACGGCCGCCCGGCGGCGCAACTTCCTGCGCCATGCGATCCGCGCGCTCGGCCTGCCGGTGCCGCACGCGCACCACGTCGAGCGGCTGCTCGAGGCCGTGGCGCACCGCCGGCCGGGCGCGCACGCCGTCATCCGCTGGCCGGGCGCGGAGGCCCGCATCTACCGGGACCACGTCTATCTGCTGCGTCCGCTGGAGCCGGGCTCGGGTCCCGGCTACCGGGGGAGGCTCGCGCTGGACGCGCCCTGGCAGGGGCCGGAAGGACGGCTCGAGGCCGTGCCGACCGCGGGGGAGGGCATCGCCGCGCCGTGGCTCGCCGAGGGCCTCGAGCTGCGCTTTCGCGCCGGCGGCGAGCGCTTCAAGCCGGCCGGCCGCGCGCACTCGGTGTCGCTCAAGCACTGGCTCCAGGACGAAGGCATCGTCCCGTGGATGCGCGACCGCGTGCCGCTGCTCTTTCGGGGCGGCCGCCTCGTGGCCGTCGCCGACCTGGCCGTGGCCGCGGAGGCGCTGGCCGCGAGCCAGAACGCGCCCCGCTACCGTATCGCCTGGAGCGACCACCCGCGCATCCGTTGAAACTTGGCCGGGCTGGCCGCGGTCGGGGCGATTTGGTACTTTGTGCTACCGTCTAGATCGAATCTACGCCGTCCCATTTCGTCCGGCTCGGTGGCCTCGGCGCTTGGCCGCCCGGCCGCCGTTATGGTTTTTTTGGCAGGTGAGTTCTGAGCCGGCCGCCCTTGCCGCCGGGGTTGCTGCTGATCGGGTCCAGGTATGACGAAATTCGTGTTCATTACCGGCGGCGTGGTCTCCTCGCTCGGTAAGGGCATCACGGCGGCCTGCCTGGGCGCGATCCTCGAGGCGCGCGGCCTCAAGGTGCGCCTCATGAAGCTCGACCCGTACATCAACGTGGACCCGGGCACGATGAGCCCGTTCCAGCACGGCGAGGTGTTCGTCACCGACGACGGCACGGAGACCGACCTCGACCTGGGCCACTACGAGCGGTTCGTCCGCGCGCGCACCAGCCGCAACAGCAACTTCACGACGGGCCGGATCTACTCGAACGTGATCGCCAAGGAGCGCCGCGGCGACTATCTCGGCGCCACCGTGCAGGTGATCCCGCACATCACGGACGAGATCAAGGACAGCATCCGGCGCGGCGCCGAGGACGCCGACGTCTGCATGGTGGAGATCGGCGGCACGGTGGGCGACATCGAATCGCTGCCGTTCCTCGAGGCCATCCGCCAGATGGGCGTGGAGCTCGGGCGCGACCGGGCGCTGTACATCCATCTGACGCTCGTGCCGTTCATGGCCGCCGCGTCGGAGATCAAGACCAAGCCGACGCAGCACTCGGTGAAGGAGCTGCGGTCGATCGGCATCCAGCCCGACATCCTGGTCTGCCGCTCCCAGCAACCGCTTCCGGAGGAGCAGCGCGCGAAGATCGCGCTCTTCACCAACGTGGAGCCGCGGGCCGTGATCTCCGCCGTGGACGTGGACGACATCTACACGATCCCCATGCTGCTCAACGAGCAGGGGCTCGACGCCATCGTCGTGGAGAAGCTCAAGATCGACGCGCGGCCGGCGGACCTCTCGGAGTGGCGCGCGGTCGCCTACGCGAAGGCGCATCCGGAGGCCGAGGTCACCATCGCGATGGTCGGCAAGTACGTCGATCTGCGCGACTCGTATATCTCGCTGACCGAGGCGTTGCGGCACGCGGGCATCCAGACGCGCACCCGCGTGAACATCCGCTACGTCGAGTCGGAGGACCTGCAGACCGAAGGCACGGCCTGCCTGAGCGAGGTGGACGCGATTCTCGTGCCCGGCGGATTCGGCGAGCGGGGCATCGAGGGCAAGATCATGGCGGTCAAGTTCGCCCGCGAGAAAAAGGTGCCGTACCTCGGCATCTGCCTCGGCATGCAGGTGGCCGTGATCGAGTTCGCGCGCAACGTGCTGGGGCTCGAGGGCGCGAACTCCACCGAGTTCAACCCGAACACGCCGCATCCCGTGATCGCGCTGATCACGGAGTGGCAGGATCAGACCGGCGTCCGGCAGGAGCGTTCGCGCAACTCGGACCTCGGCGGCACCATGCGGCTCGGCGCGCAGACGGCCCTGCTCCGCGAGGGCACGCGGGCGCGCGAGGTGTACGGTCGCGCGGAGATCTCCGAGCGCCACCGCCACCGTTACGAGTTCAACAACCGCTACCGCGAGCAGTTCGAGCAGGCGGGCTTGACGCTCTCGGGATACTCACGGGACGGTCTCGTCGAGATGATCGAGATCACGGATCATCCCTGGTTCCTGGCGTCGCAGTTCCACCCGGAGTTCACCTCCAACCCGCGCGACGGCCACCCGCTCTTCACGAGCTTCGTCAACGCAGCCCGCGCCTGCCAGGGGCTCAGGCTGCCGCGAGCCGCAGAGGCATGATCATCGCCGGCCGGCCCGTCGGAGGCGCCGCGCCGTTGCTCGTGATCGCGGGCCCCTGCGTCATCGAAGGCGAGTCGTTCGTGCTCGCCACGGCCGAGCGCATCCGCGCGGCCGCCGCGCGCGTCGGGCTGCCGGTGATCTTCAAGGCTTCCTTCGACAAGGCGAACCGGTCGTCGCTCGCGAGCTTCCGCGGCCCGGGGCTCGAGGAGGGGCTGCGCATCCTCGAGCGCGTGCGGCGCGAGCTCGACCTGCCCGTGCTCACCGACGTGCACGACGAGAAGAGCCTGCCCGCGGTGGCGCAGGTGGTAGACGTGCTGCAGACGCCCGCGCTGCTCTGCCGGCAGACGGATTTCATCCGCGCGGTGGCGAGCCAGGGGCGGCCCGTCAACTTGAAGAAGGGCCAGTTCCTCTCGCCCGAGGAGATGGTCAACGTGGTGGCGAAGGCGCGCTCCACGGGCAACGGCGCGATCATGGTCTGCGAGCGCGGCACGTCGTTCGGCTATCACGACCTCGTGGCGGACATGCGCTCGATCCCGATCCTGCGGGCCACCGGCTGTCCGGTGATCTTCGACTGCAGCCACGCCGTGCAGCGGCCGGGCGCGCGCGGCGACCGCTCGGGCGGGGCGCCGGAGCACATTCCCGTGCTCGCGCGCGCGGCCGTGGCGGCCGGAGTGGCGGGGATCTTCGTGGAGACGCACCCCGATCCGGCCCGCGCCCGCTGCGACGGCGACAACGCGTGGCCGCTCGAGCGCCTCGGCGCCCTGCTCGAGACGCTGAAGGCCGTGGACGAGGCCGTGAAGTCGCGGCCGTTCCTCGAGGACGAGCTGACGGGCACCTCGGTCAAGATGGGAGCGGCTCTGTGAGCCGCGCAGACAGGAGCGGCCGTCCGGCCGCGATTCGTTGTTGGGGACGCAGATGAGTCAGATCAAGGAAGTGCTGGGCCGCGAGATTCTCGACTCGCGGGGCAATCCCACCGTGGAAGCGGACGTGACGCTCGCGAGCGGCGCGAAGGGACGGGCCGCCGTGCCGTCCGGGGCCTCGACGGGCTCGCGCGAGGCCGTGGAGCTGCGCGACGGCGACCCGCGGCGCTATCTCGGCAAGGGCGTGCTGCGCGCCGTCGCCAACGTGAACGGCGAGATCCGCGACGCGGTGCGCGGCCTCGACGCGGCGGACCAGGAGGCGATCGACGAGCGCCTCATCGAGCTCGACGGCACGCCGAACAAGTCGCGGCTCGGCGGGAACGCGGTGCTCGCCGTGTCGCTCGCCGTGGCGAAGGCCATGGCGGCGGAGCGCGGCGTGGAGCTCTACGAGCACCTCGCCGCGCGCGACCGCTACACGATGCCGGTGCCGATGATGAACATCATCAACGGCGGCGCCCACGCCGACAACAACGTGGACATCCAGGAGTTCATGATCCTGCCGGTGGGCGCGAAGACGTTCGGCGAGGCGCTGCGCTGCGGCGCCGAAATCTTCCATGCGCTCAAGAAGGTGCTCAAGGCGCGCGGGCTCAACACGGCCGTCGGCGACGAGGGCGGGTTCGCACCGGATCTCAAATCGAACGAGGAGGCGCTCTCGACCATCGCCGAGGCGGTGGAGGCGGCCGGCTACACGCTCGGCCGCGACGTCTATCTCGGGCTCGACGTCGCGAGCTCGGAGTTCTTCGAGGACGGCCGCTACCATCTCGAGTCGGAGAACCGCCACTTCGATTCCGCGGGCTTCGCGGACTTCCTCGAGGACCTCGTGGCGCGCCATCCGGTCATCTCCATCGAGGACGGCATGGCGGAGAACGACTGGGACGGCTGGCGCGCCTTGAGCGCGAGGCTCAGGGATCGCATCCAGCTCGTGGGCGACGATCTGTTCGTGACCAACACCGCGATCCTCGCGCAGGGCATCGAGCAGCGGATCGCGAACAGCATCCTCATCAAGCCGAATCAGATCGGCACGCTCACGGAGACGCTGCGGGCCATCTCGATGGCGGTGGAGGCCGGTTACTCCGCGGTGGTGTCGCACCGCTCCGGCGAGACGGAGGACGCGACGATCGCGGACATCGCCGTCGCGACCGGCGCCACGCAGATCAAGACGGGCTCGTTGTGCCGATCGGATCGGCTCGCCAAGTATAATCAGCTCCTCCGCATCGAAGGGGCGCTCGGCGAACGGGCCGTCTATGCAGGGGCGAAGGCATTTCCCGTGCGGCTGTAGGCGCGGCGTGCCGGCCGCGATCCGCGTGCCGCATGGACGACACGGCGCGCCTCGCGAGGCGCTCCAGCGCGCGGGCGGGCGATGCGGCTCCTGATCGTGGCGCTCGCCGCGGCGCTCGTGTGGCTGCAGTTCGAGCTCTGGCTGTCGAGCGACGGTCTCCGCGAGGTGTGGCGCCTCGAGGACGAGGTGCAGCGCCGCACGGCCGAGAACGAGGCGCTCGCCGAGCGCAATGCGAAGCTCGAAGCGGAAGTGCTCGACCTCAAGCAGGGTCTCGCCGCCGCCGAGGAACGCGCGCGCAGCGAGCTCGGCATGGTCCGGCCGGATGAGACGTTCTACCAGATCGCGCCGGCGCCCGCCGGGGCGCCGTGAGCCCTCAGCGCCTGAGCAGCACGAGCAGCGCTCCGCTTCCTCCGTGCTCGGCCCGCGCGGGCGCGAAGGCGAGCACGTCTTCCCACTGCGTGAGCCACGTCTGCACGCTCGCTTTGAGCACGGGGCCGTCGGGGCCGGAGCGGCGGCCCTTGCCGTGGATCACTCGCACGCAGCCGAGCCCCGCGTCGCGGGCGTCGGCGACGAAGGCCTTGAGCGCCTCGCGCGCCTCGGCGCGCGTCATGCCGTGCAGGTCGAGCTCCGCCTGCACGCGGAAGCGTCCGCGACCGAGCTCGCGCAGGGTGCGCTCGGAGATGCCGGCGCGGCGAAAGCTCGTGTCGTGCGCCGCGACGTCGGCGCCGTGCGCGGCCACGCTGGAGGCGAGCGTCTCGAGGTCCGCCGCGCGCCGTTGCCGGGCCCGCGGCGGCGGACGGCGGGTGCGCTCGGCGCGCGCTTCGCGCTCGAGGGGCTTCACGCCCCGCATGGCCTCGGCGAACGCCCGCCGGTCGTCGCTGTCGCTCACGTTCGGTCTCCGTGGCCGGTCGGGAGGCACGGTGTCGGTGGGAGCGCCGCGCCGGGCCGATTATAGTTAGCCGATTTGCGGTTCGAGACCACGTGCGCATTTTGCTTTGCAATGACGACGGCTATCAGGCGGTTGGTTTGCGGACCCTCGCCTCGGCCTTGGCGGGGCTCGGGGAGATCATCGTCGTCGCGCCGGATCGCAACCGCAGCGGCGCGAGCAACTCCCTCACGCTCGAGACGCCGCTGCGCGTGGAGCGGGTGGAGCCGAACGTATACTACGTGAACGGCACGCCCACCGATTGCGTGCACATCGCGATCACGGGGCTGCTCGAGCCGGACCCCGACATGGTGATCTCGGGCATCAACCACGGCGCGAACCTGGGCGACGACGTGTTGTATTCCGGCACGGTAGCGGCCGCCATGGAAGCCCGCTTCCTCGGCGTGCCCGCGCTCGCCGTTTCGCTCGTGCTCGAGGAGAACGGCCATTTCGACACGGCGGCCGCGGTGGCGCGCCGGCTCGTGGAGCACCTCATCGCGGAGCCGCTGCCGCGGGACACCATTCTCAACGTGAACGTGCCGGACCTGCCGCTCGAGCAGATCGAGGGCTTCGAGTGCGCGCGGCTCGGTTTCAGGCACAAGTCGGAGCCGGTGCTGAAGGCGCTCGATCCGAAGAACCGGCCCGTCTACTGGATCGGCCCGGCGGGTCCCGGGCAGGACGCGGGGCCCGGCACGGACTTCAACGCCATCGCCGAGCGGCGCGTGTCGGTCACGCCCATCAAGGTGGACCTCACGGACCACAAGGCGCTCGCTCCGGTCGGCAACTGGCTGCGCGGCCTGCAGTGAACCCGCAGAAGCTCTCCGGCATCGGCATGACGTCCGCCCGCACGCGGGACCGGCTGGTCGAGCGCCTGCGAGCGGAAGGCATCCGCAACGTCCAGGTGCTCGAGCGTATCCGCTCCGTGCCGCGGCACCTGTTCGTGGACGAGGCGCTCGCGAGCCGCGCCTACGAGGACACGGCGCTGCCCATCGGCTTCGGGCAGACCATCTCGCAGCCCTACATCGTGGCCGTCATGACGGAGGCGCTGCTGAGGGGGCTGCCGGCCGGCGGCAAGCTCGGCAAGGTGCTCGAGATCGGCACCGGGTGCGGCTACCAGACCGCCGTGCTCGCGCCCTTCGCCCAGCACATCTTCAGCATCGAGCGCATTCAGGCGCTGGTCAGCCGGGCGCGCGAAAATCTACGGGCGTTGAACATCGTCAACGTGAGCCTGCGCCACGCCGACGGCTGGCACGGCTGGCGGAGCCAGGCGCCGTTCCAGGCGATCCTCGTGGCGGCGGCGCCCGAGGTGGTGCCGAAGAGCCTGCTGGAGCAGCTCGACGACGGCGGGCGGCTCGTGATCCCGATCGGCCGGCGCGGGCGGCAGAGCCTCGTGTGCGTGACGCGCAGGGGGTCCGACTTCATGCAGCAGGAGCTTGCGCCGGTGTCGTTCGTGCCTTTCCTGGAAGGAACCGAGACTTGAGGGGCGTGCGCCTGCTGCTCGCCATCGGCGTGCTGGGCGGGTGCACGACGTCGCTGTACAACCCGCCGCCCGGCCGATCGTCCGCGGACGCCGCGACCGACGCGACGACCTACGTGGTGCGCCCGGGCGACACGCTCTACTCGATCGCTGCGCGGCATGGCCTCGACTGGCGGGCGCTCACGCAGTGGAACCGGCTGTCGGATCCGGACGTGCTCTTCGTCGGCCAGCGGCTGACGCTCGTGCCGCCCGGGGCGTCGCGAACCGAGCGCGCGCCCGCGGCCGCGCCGGCCGCCGTCGCGGCGAGGCCGGCCGCGAACCCGAAGCGCTCGACCGCGCCCGCCCGCCGTGCGCCGCCCTCGCCGGAGCCTTCGTCGCCGCCGCCCGCGTGGCAGTGGCCCACGGCCGGCACGGTGGCGAGCACGTTCGGCTCGAGCTCGGGCATCGCGACCGGCATCGGCATCCGCGGCACCGCCGGGCAGCCGATCTACGCGGCCGCGCCCGGCCGCGTGGTCTACGCGGGGCGCGGCCTCATCGGCTACGGCGAGCTCGTGATCATTCGCCACAACGACACGTACCTCACGGCGTACGGCTACAACGACCGGCTGCTGGTGGCGCAGGGCGACGAGGTGGCGCGCGGCACGCAGATCGCGACGATGGGCCTGGGCCCGGGGCGCGAGCCGCGGCTCCACTTCGAGATCCGGCGCAACGGCGTCCCCGTCGATCCGCTCCTCTACCTCCCCCCGCGCCGCTAACCGAAGCCTGGGGGAGCGGCTCTCTAGCCGCGATCTTCAGCGCTACAACGCTCGCGACGCGGCGTCGGGCCCCTGCGCGAACGCCAAAGTTCGCGATCTTCGGCGTCACCGCAGGCGGCGGGGGTGGTCGGTCGTTACCGGCGCTCGTTGAAGAGCGCGGCCACGACGCGGCGGCGCTCGTTGACCAGCACGTTGTACGTGCGGCACGCGGCGGGCGTGCTCATGATCTCGAGGCCGATGCCCTGGGCGGCGAGCTCCGCCATGAGGCCCACGTCGGGCAGCAGCAGCTCGGCGCCCGTGCCCACGAGGATGACCTCCGGCTCGAGCTCGATCGCGGGCGCGAGATCCGCCGCGGCGAGCGCGTGCGGCCCGGCCACGTCCCACGCGATGATCCGGTCCGCGGCCACGATCAGCGGGCCCTCGATCCAGGTCTCGCCCACGCGCACGCGGCCGCGCTCCCAGGCGTGAATGACGTTGGCGTCGGACGTGTCGCGAGTGAGCTGCAAGGCGGGCACCGTCAGCGCGCGTGCTGGCGAGAGCGCGCATGCTTCGATTATAGGCGCGCGGCCCGCGCGCCGCGATTTGCTACACTGCGCCCCCGACGCGCGCCCCGGGACGGCGCGCCGGCTTCCCCGCGAGATCGGCATGGAACACGGACAGATCGGCACCGAGATCGTCTCGCTCAAGGAGCGGTGCGCCGCTCTCTGGAGGTATCTTTGACTACGAGGCGAAGCGCGAGCGGCTCGAGGAAGTGCAGCGCGAGCTCGAGGATCCCGAGGTCTGGTCGGATCCCGAGCGGGCGCAGAGCCTAGGCCGCGAGCGCGCCGAGCTCGAGAGCGTGGTGCACACCCTCGACCGCGTCCGCAAGGCCCTCGACGAGGCCGCGGAGCTGCACGCGCTCGCGCGCGAGGAGCGCGACGAGGCCGCGCTCGGTGACGTGGCCGCCGACGTGGAGCGCGTCGCGAAGGAGATCGGGCGGCTCGAGTTCCGGCGCATGTTCTCGGGCCCCATGGACTCGCACAACGCCTTCCTCGACATCACGGCGGGCTCGGGCGGCACGGAGGCGCAGGACTGGGCGGAGATGCTGCTGCGCATGTACCTGCGCTGGGCCGAGTCGCACGGGTTCGAGACCGAGATCCTCGAGATCTCCGCCGGCGAGGTGGCGGGTATCAAGAGCGCCACCGTGCACGTGCGGGGCGAGTACGCCTATGGGTGGCTCCGCACCGAGACCGGCGTCCATCGCCTGGTGCGCAAGTCGCCGTTCGACGCCGGCCATCGCCGGCACACGTCGTTCGCGGCCGTGTTCGTCTCGCCGGAGCTCGACGACGACATCGAGATCGAGATCAACCCGGCGGACCTGCGCATCGACGTGTACCGCGCGAGCGGCGCGGGCGGCCAGCACGTCAACAAGACCGAGTCGGCCGTGCGCATCACGCACATTCCGACCGGCATCGTGGTGCAGTGCCAGAACGACCGCTCGCAGCACAAGAACAAGGCCATGGCGATGGGACAGCTGCGCGCGAAGCTCTACGAGCTCGAGCAGCAGAAGCGCCGCGAGGAGGCGCAGCTCGTGGAGGAGGGCAAGGCGGACATCGGCTGGGGCAATCAGATCCGCTCCTACGTGCTCGACCAGTCGCGGGTGAAGGACCTGCGCACGGGCGTCGAGAGCGGCCAGCCGAGCGCCGTGCTCGACGGCGATCTCGACGAGTTCCTCGAGGCGAGCTTGAAGCAGGGCCTGTAGCGCATGGATCACGACCGCGAGAAGGACGACCGCCTCGTCGCCGAGCGGCGCGCGAAGCTCAAGCGCTGGCGCGAGCAGGGCAAAGCGTTCCCGAACGACTTCCGCCGCGACGCGCTCGCGGAGCAGCTGCACGCGGCCTACGGCAACCACTCGGCCGAGGCGCTTACGGCGGAGCGCGTGCCGGTGCGCGTCGCCGGCCGCATGATGGCGAAGCGGGTGATGGGCCGCGCGAGCTTCGTGAAGCTGCAGGACCGCACCGGGCAGATCCAGGTGTTCGTGCAGCGCGACCGCGTCGGCGAGGAGGCGTACGCGGAGTTCAAGAAGTGGGACGTGGGCGACATCGTGGGCGCCCGCGGCGAGCTCTTCAAGACGAACACGGGCGAGCTCTCCGTCGACGCGGCCGAGCTCGTGCTCCTCGTGAAGTCCCTGCGGCCGCTGCCCGAGAAGTGGCACGGCATCGTGGACCCGGAGCTCAAGGTGAGGCAGCGCTACGTGGACCTCATCATGAGCGAGGAGACGCGGCGCGTGTTCAGGCTGCGCAGCGCGCTCATCCGCTTCCTGCGGCAGTTCCTCGATGCGCACGACTTCGCCGAGGTGGAGACGCCGATGATGCAGCCCATCCCCGGCGGCGCCGCCGCGCGGCCGTTCGCCACGCATCACAACGCGCTCGACATGACGCTTTACTTGCGCATCGCCCCGGAGCTGTACCTCAAGCGCCTGCTGGTCGGCGGCTTCGAGCGCGTCTACGAGCTCAACCGCGTGTTCCGCAACGAGGGGCTGTCCACGCGGCACAATCCCGAGTTCACGATGCTCGAGTGGTATCAGGCGTACGCGGACTATCGCGACGCGATGACGCTCACCGAGAACCTCATTCGCGAGAGCGCCCGGCAGGTCCTCGGCACGACGTCGATCGAGTACCAGGGCGAGCGCTTCGAGCTCGGCGAGCCTTTCCCGCGCAAGACGCTCGAGGAGGCGCTGCTCGAGCGCGTGAACGCCGGCGACGCGCCCGTGCTCGACCCCGCCCGCGTGCGCGACCGCGAGGCGCTCGCGCCGCTCGCCGCGCGGCATGGCATCGAGGTGCTGCCCGAGCACGGCGCCGGGAAGCTGCAGCTCGAACTCTTCGAGAAGCTCGTCGAGCACACGCTGCGCGGGCCGCTGTTCATCGTGGGCTACCCCGCGGAGGTGTCGCCGCTCGCGCGCACGCGCGACGACGATCCGTTCCTCACGGAGCGCTTCGAGCTCTTCATCGCGGGGCGCGAGATCGCGAACGGCTTCTCCGAGCTCAACGACCCGGAGGAGCAGGCGGAGCGGTTCCGCGCGCAGGCCGAAGCGAAGGCGCGCGGCGACGAGGAGGCGATGTTCTACGACGCGGACTTCATCCGCGCGCTGGAATACGGGATGCCGCCGGCCGTCGGCGTGGGCGTCGGCGTCGACCGCCTCGCGATGCTGCTCACCGACTCCCCCTCGATCCGCGACGTGCTCCTGTTCCCGCACCTGAAGCCGGAGTGAGCCGTGCCGCCTGCGGTGACGCAGGACGAGCGGCACACACAATCGCGGCTAGAAAGCCGCTCCCACCCCCGGGGACTCAGCCGATGTAGGGCAGCGGGAGCTCGGTGAGGGGCGTGCGGTCGGGGCCTAAGAAGAGCGGGACGGGGGCGGCTTCGTCCTCCACGACCGCGAGGAGCTCGCTGCCATCGTCGGCGGGGGCCGCGCGCAGCACTTCGCCGCGCTCGCCGCCGCCCTCGTCGACGACCGGGGTGCCGGGCGCCGGCGGCGCGCCTGCCGCGCGGTAGCGGCGCAGGTGGCGCTTCACGGCGCCGCGGTAGCGGATGCGGGTGATCACCTCCTGCCCCGGATAGCAGCCCTTGTCGAACGACACGGCGCCGAGCCGGTCGAGGTGCAGCATCTGCGGCAGGTAGCGCTCCGCGAGCGCCGGGGGCAGCTCCGGGATGCCGAGGCGGATCTCGGCGAGCGCCCCGAGCGCGCTCGAGCCCCGGGGCAGCGCGCCGCCGACCTCGGCCAGGGCCCCTTCGTCGCCCACGGCCTGCCACAGCGACTCGCCGTGGCGCAGCCACAGGAGCGCCCCGTCGCGCCGCAACGCGTCGGCCCCCTCGGCGCGCACGGCGCGGCCGGCGAGCCAGTCGTCCGCGTCGCCGACGAGCGCGGCGCTCCGCCACGGGCCGTCGGTGCGGAGCGCCACGCGGGCACGCAGCACGAACCGCCGCAGGGCGGTCGCCGTGTCCTCGAGCCCGGCCCGCGGGGCGAGCAGCAGGAAGCGGTCCGGCAGCCGCAGCACGCGGAACAGGGCGCGCAGCCGGCCCCGCGCGTCGTGCCAGCCCGCGAGCGGCGCCCGCTCGGGCTCGAGGCGCTTCACATCGAGGCTGAGCTGGCCGTGCAGGAACGCCTCCGCGTCCGCGCCTTCGGCTTCGATGCAGCCGACGTGGGGCAGCGGACAGAACGTTACACTCATGGATGCGCCTCGCGCAGGATTCTGGCAAACTTTAGCCGATGCCTACGAAGGCCGTACAAGCGCCGCAGGAAGAGCGCGAACCGCTCGAACCGGCCGCAGAGCCGGTGCGCGAAGCCAACGAAAAACCGCGTGAAATCAACGGTCCCAAGGGGCCGGAGCCAACGCGCTACGGCGACTGGGAACGGGCCGGCCGTTGCATCGACTTTTGAGCCGAAACCTAGGATCGCGGCGGGACGCCGCTCCCGGTTTCGGGAGCGGTTCTGCGGTCGCGATTCACTACCCGGGAGACTGATCGGACGATGAACGCGCAAGCGCGGCCGTTGTCGCCGCACCTGCAGATTTACCGCTGGCGGATCACGATGTGGCTCTCGAGCATGCACCGCATCTCGGGGCTGCTGTTGACGCTCGGCGCATTCGTGTTCTGCGGCTGGCTGATCGCGCTCGCGAGCGGCGCGGAGTCCTATCGCAGCGCGCAGGCCGTCTACGGCGCGGCCTGGTTCAAGCCGCTGCTGCTCCTGTGGACGCTGGCGTTCTTCTACCACCTCGCCAATGGCATCCGGCATCTCGTCTGGGACACGGGCCACGGCTTCGAGCGAGGCCAGATCAGGACCAGCGGCTGGACGGTGATCATCGTCGCCGTGGCGGCCGCCCTCGTCTACGCATTTGCCGTCATCTTCTAGGAGCGTCCATTGAACCTCGTCACACCGTTGAACCGGGTGCTGGGACTCGGGGCGGCGCACGGCGCCGTCGAACACTGGTGGGCGCAGCGGGTCACGGCGGTCGCGCTCGTCCCGCTCGGCCTGTGGCTGCTCGTGAGCTTCGCGACGCTCGACGACTTCACGTACGAGACCGTGGTCGCCTGGGCGCGCCGGCCCGTGACGGGCATCCTGTTGCTCCTGACCGCGCTCGCCTTGACCTACCACTCCTATCTCGGCCTGCAGGTCGTGATCGAGGACTATCTGCACGCGAAGCCGCTCAAGGTCGGCGGCCTGATCCTCTCCGCGCTCGGCCACGCGGCGCTCGCCGTGGCCGGGATCTACAGCGTGCTGCGCATCACGTTCGGACCGTTGCCATGACCAAGGAGTACGAGTTCATCGACCACCGCTACGACGTGGTGGTGGTGGGCGCCGGCGGCGCGGGCCTGCGGGCCACACTCGGCCTCGCCGAGCAGGGACTGTCCACGGCCTGCATCACGAAAGTGTTCCCCACGCGCAGCCACACGGTGGCGGCGCAGGGCGGCATCAGCGCCGCGCTCGGCAACATGGGCGAGGACGACTGGCGCTGGCACATGTACGACACCGTGAAGGGGTCGGACTGGCTCGGCGACCAGGACGCCATCGAGTACATGTGCAAGATGGCGCCGACGGCCGTCATCGAGCTCGAGCACTACGGCGTGCCCTTCTCGCGCACCGAGGACGGCCGCATCTACCAGCGGCCGTTCGGCGGCATGACCACGCACTTCGGCGAAGGCACCGCGCAGCGCACCTGCGCCGCGGCGGACCGCACCGGGCACGCGATGCTGCACACGCTCTACCAGCAGTCGCTCAAGCACCAGGCCGAGTTCTTCGTCGAGTACTTCGCCATCGATCTCGTCATGGTGGACGGCGCCTGCAAGGGTGTGGTCGCCATCGACCTCGCCACGGGCCGCCTGCACCGCTTCCGCTCGGAGATGGTCATCCTCGCCACGGGCGGCTACGGCCGGTGCTACTTCTCGTGCACCTCCGCCCACATCTGCACGGGCGACGGCAACGCGATGGTGCTGCGCGCCGGGCTGCCCCTGCAGGATCTCGAGTTCGTGCAGTTCCACCCCACCGGCGTGTATGGCGCCGGCATGCTGATCACGGAAGGCGTGCGCGGCGAGGGCGGCTACCTCACCAACTCCGAAGGCGAGCGGTTCATGGAGCGCTATGCGCCCAACGCGAAGGACCTCGCCTCGCGCGACGTGGTGAGCCGCGCGATCACCATCGAGATCCGCGAGGGCAGGGGCGTGGGTCCGCACAAGGACCACGTGCTGCTGCACCTCGAGCACCTCGGCCGCGACGTCATCGAGGAGCGCCTGCCGGGCATCGCCGAGACGGCCAAGATCTTCGCCGGCGTGGACGTCACCAAGGCGCCAATCCCGGTGCTGCCCACCGTGCACTACAACATGGGCGGCATCCCCACGAACTACCGGGGCGAGGTGCTCGCGAAGAACGACCGCGGCGAGGAATACGTGGTGCCGGGCCTCATGGCCGTCGGCGAGGCCGCGTGCGTGTCGGTGCACGGCGCAAACCGCTTGGGCTCCAACTCGCTCATCGACCTCGTGGTGTTCGGCCGGGCCGCGGCCGAGCGCTGCGGCGAGCTCATCGAGCCCGGCGCGGGCACCCGCGGGGCGGCGCTCCCAAGGGGCGCGGGCGATGAGGCGGTGGCGCGGCTCGACAAGCTGCGCAACGCGAAGGGCAAGCTGCCCACCGCGAAGATCCGCCTGAACATGCAGCGGGTGATGCAGAATCACGCCGCCGTGTTCCGCACCGGCGAGTCGTTCCAGGAAGGCATCGACAAGCTCGAGCAGGTGTTCGCGTCGTTCGAGGACGTGGGCGTGAGCGACCGCTCGCTCATCTGGAACACCGATCTCATCGAGACGCTGGAGCTCGAGAACCTGCTGCTGCAGGCCATGGGCACGATCAAGTCCGCCCTGAACCGCACCGAGAGCCGCGGCGCGCAGGCGCGCGAGGACTACCCGGAGCGCGCCGACATCAACTGGCTCAAGCACACCCTGGTGTGGGTGGACAACCGCGGCCAGGTGAAGTTCGACTACCGGCCCGTGCAGCTCAAGACGCTCACGAGCGACGTCGACCCGATTCCACCGAAGGCGCGGACCTACTAGGAGCTCAACTCGCATGGCCAAGTTCACGCTGCCCCCGAACTCGAAGGTGCAGGAGGGCAAGAAGCATCCCGCCCCGGAGGGGGCCAAGAACCCGCGCGAGTTCCGCGTGTACCGCTACGATCCCACGTCGGGCGAGAACCCGCGCCTCGACAGCTACACCGTGGACATGGCGGACTGCGGTCCGATGGTCCTCGACGCGCTGTTCAAGATCAAAAACGAGATCGACCCCACGCTGTCGTTCCGGCGCTCGTGCCGGGAAGGCATCTGCGGGTCCTGCTCCATGAACATCGGCGGCACCAACGCGCTCGCGTGCCTCACGCCCGTGGAGGACGTGAAGGGCGCGGCCGTGACGATCTATCCGCTGCCGAGCCAGCCCGTCGTGAAGGACCTCGTGACGGACCTCACGCGCTTCTACGCGCAGTACGCCGCCGTGAAGCCGTGGCTCCAGGCGCAGACGCCGCCACCGCCGGACCGCGAGCGGCTGCAGTCCAAGGAAGACCAGGAGAAGATCAACGAGCCGTCGGCGTGCATCCTGTGCGCGTGCTGCACGACGTCCTGCCCGAGCTACTGGTGGAATCCCGACCGTTACTTGGGCCCCGCCGCGCTGCTGCAGGCCTACCGCTGGCTCGTCGACAGCCGTGACGAGGCGAAGGGCGAGCGGCTCGACGACCTCGACGACGCGTTCCGGCTCTACCGCTGCCACACGATCCTGAACTGCACGGACGTGTGCCCGAAGAACCTGAATCCCGGCCGCGCCATCGCCGAGATCAAGAAGATGCTCGCCGAGCGCCGCCACTAGGGCGGCGGCGCCGCGCCGATGACGGCGAGCGACCTCGCGCGCGTGCGCTGGCGATGCCGGCGGGGCATGCGCGAGCTCGACGCGGTGCTGTTCGCGTTCGTGGATCGCGCGTACGGCGAGTTGAGCGAGCAGGATAAGTCGACGTTCGAGCGCGTTCTGGATCTGCCGGACCCGGAGCTCTTCGCGTACGTTACCGGGCGCCGTGAGCCGGCCGACCCCGATATCGCGCGCATCGTCGCTCACGTCCGGCGCGTCGCTGATCCTCGCGCCTGAGACGTCGGTCCTGCTTCTCTCGTATTGGTGCGCCGTGCATCTCGCGGCGCTCGGCGGCGTCGCGTGGCTCGATGCCCCGCTCGCCGTGCGCGCGGCCGGCGCCGCCCTGCTCGTGCTGCACGCCGTCGTTCGGCGGCCGCGACGGCCGCCCGTGCTCTGCCGTCACACCGACGGGCGCTGGTCGGTCGCGGGGCAAACGCCGGGCGGGTTGCGCCTCGATCCGGCGACCGTCTTCGGCCGCCGCTGGGCGCGGCTCGTTTTTCGGGTGGAGGGTGCGCACCGGCGCGCCCGGCTGGCCGTCCTGCTGCTGCGGGACCAGGTGCCGGCCGAGGCGTGGCGGGCGCTGCAGGCCGAGCTCAGGCGAAGCTCCGCAGCGCGGCCCGAACGGCCCCCGGATTTCAGTTAGAATCGGTCTTAACTTGGCCCTTCGCGCGGCGGCAATTCGGCCTCGCGCAAACGCTCTTGATGAGCGAACTTTTTGGTGTCATATGGGGTCTACCAAAAAGCATTTGGCAGATCCGGGTGCACGGCCCCAAGGGGGCAGTGGTTCTTCCGACCTGGCTCTGATCAAACGCGTCCAACAAGGCGACAGGTCGGCGTTCGACCTGTTGGTGATCAAGTATCAGCACAAAATTCTGAAGCTGGTGATGCGGTACGTGCGAGACCCGTCCGAAGCGCTGGACGTCACCCAGGAGGCTTTCCTCAAGGCCTATCGAGCGGCGCCCTCCTTCCGCGGCGACAGCGCGTTCTACACCTGGTTGTATCGCATCGCCATCAATACCGCCAAGAACTATCTCGTGGCCGCGGGCCGGCGCCCCTCGCACTTCAATCTCGATCTCCAGGATCCCGAGCAGCAGGACCTGCTCTCGGACCTGCGCGAGCTCGACACGCCGGAAGGCATCGCGCAGTCGGACGACATCCGGGAGGTCATCACCAAGGCGATAGCCGACTTGCCGGAAGAGCTGCGAACGGCCATTCTGTTGCGCGAAATCGAGGGGATGAGCTACGAGGAGATCGCGCAGACGATGGAATGCCCGGTCGGCACGGTGCGCTCGCGAATCTTCCGCGCCCGGGAGGCGATCGATAAACGTCTCGGTCCTCTTCTCCAATGACCGCCATGACAGAGCCAGTCCACGACCAACTTTCGGCGTTCATCGACGACGAGCTTTCCGAGGAGGAAAGCGCCTTTCTGGTTCGACGGCTCGAGCGTGACACGGCCGCGCGCGAACGGCTGATCCGCTACTCCATCATCGGCGCAGCGCTCCGCGGCGAGCTGCTGCAGCCGGACCCCTTGATCCTGCGCCGCCGCATTCAGGCCGCCCTCGACGGCGCGCCGAAAGCGGCGTTGCCCGCTCAGCCGGCGGCGCGCGCGGCGCGGCTCGCCCCGCTGCGCAACCGTCGCCTCGTGCGGCCGCTCGCGGGAGCCGGCATCGCGGCGACCGTGGCCGTGGCGGCGATCGGGCTGCTGCGCTACACCGGAGACACCGGCGCCGACGGGACCGTTACGGCGCCGGCCGGCGCCCTGACCGCGAGCCAATGGCGTGAGCCGGAGAGCTACGTGGTGCCCGCCCAGGACGCCACGCCGCGCGAGCGGCGGGAGCTGCCGATACGCCTCACGAACTATCTCGTGCAGCACGGTCAATATGCCTCGCATCTCAATCGCACGGCGGTGCACTCCAACGTGATCAGCGTCAACCACACCGAGATGCCGGCGGCACCCGAGCCCGTAATCGATCTCGAAGAAGAGCCAGTCCAGTGATGCCGGCGTCGAGCTGCGCTCAGCGGTCTCTACTGCTGCTCGTCCTCGCTGCTGCCGAGGCTTCGGCGCAGGACGCCCGTGATTGGCTCGACCGCATGACCCGGGCGGTGGAGGAGCTGAACTACCAGGGCACGTTCGTCCACGTGCGCGACGGCACCACCGAGACGCTGCAGATCATTCACCGCAACGAGGGCGGACGGGTGGCCGAGCGCATCCTCGCGCTCGACGGTGCGATGCGGGAAATCATCCGCCGCGAGGACGAGGTGCAGTGCATATTGCCCGACCACCGGATCGTGCTGCTCGAGCAGCGGAAGGAGCTGAACCCGCTCGCGTCCGCCTTGCCGAGCTACGACGCGGAGCTCGAGCCGAACTACGAGATCGCGCTGCAAGCCACGGCGCGCGTCGCCAAGCGCCGGGCACAGGTCGTCGCCATCCAGCCCCGGGACGAGTTTCGCTACGGCTACCGCCTGTGGCTGGACGAGGAGACGGCCATGCCGCTCAAGACCCAGGTCGTGGACGAGCGCGGCACCATCGTCGAGCAGATCGTTTTCACCAATCTCGACATCGTCGATTTCATCCGGCCGGAGGCGATCGAGCCCACCACCAAGACGGAAGGCTTCACCTGGTACCGGCCGCCCACCTCCACGAGCGTGGAAGGCGAGCCGGCCGAGGTGTCCTGGCGGGCGGCGCAGCTGCCGGGCGGCTTCCGGCTGTCGGCCGCCACGCGCGGTCTCATCGCGGGCTCCGAGTATCCGGTGGAGCACCTCGTGTACTCCGACGGCCTCGCCACCGTGTCGGTGTTCATCGAGGATCCGAAGACCAAGGCGGAGCTCACGGAAGGCTTCGTGAAGATGGGCAGCACGAACGCCTTCTCGCTCATGCTGCGAGGCCGCAGGGTCACGGCGATCGGCGAGGTGCCGCAGCAGACCGTGCGCACGATCGCCTCGTCGCTGACCGCCGAGTGAGCCCGTCGGAGCCGACCGATCGCCGCCACCGCGGAATCCACCGGGCCGCGGGCGGTCCAACGCCCCCGTGGCGCTGTCTCACGGCGCCGGCCGTGGTTGCCGCGGCGCGCGACGGGGTCGTGGAGCTCGAGCTCGACGAGCGGGCTCGCTGCGAGGGTTGCCGCGGCGCCTGCCTCTGGGGCCGGCCCGGCGGGTCGCGGGCGCGGCTGCGCACCGAGCTCGCGCTCGGCGTGGGCGATCGCGTGCTGGTCTCCATGCCGCACCGCTACCTGCTGCTCGCCGCCTTGCTGCTGCACGGGTTGCCGCTCGCGGGTCTGCTCGGCGGGGCCGTGGCGGGGCTCGCGGTCACCGGCGGCGACGGCGGGGCGGTGGCCGGCGCCGCCGCGGGCGTCGCCCTGGTCGTGGTGGGCGCGCGGCGCGCGGCCCGCCGGGTGGAGGCCCTCGCGCTGCGCCACCTCACGCTCAGGCGCTTCGCATGACCCTCGTTCTCTATAGCCGCCCCGGCTGCCACCTCTGCGAGGAGATGCTGGCGGAGCTCGAGCCGCTCGTGCGGGGCCGCGCCGAGGTTCGGATCGTGGACGTGAGCGGCGACCCCGAGCTCGAGCGCCGCTACGGCCTGCGGATTCCCGTGCTGGTCGCCGGCGATACGGAGGTTTCGGAGTACCCGCTCGACCGCGAGCGCGTCGAACATATATTGAGCCGGCGGCCCGTATAATCAGCCGCCCCGCGTGCGGCCGGGCGGACGCCCATGGAACGGATACGCAACTTCTGCATCATCGCCCACGTCGACCACGGCAAGTCGACGCTGGCGGACCGCTTCATCCAGCGGTGCGGCGCCCTGCCCGAGCGCGAGATGGAAGATCAGGTGCTCGACTCCATGGACCTCGAGCGGGAGCGGGGCATCACCATCAAGGCGCAGAGCGTGGCCCTGACCTACAAGGCGCGCGACGGGCAGGAGTATCGGTTCAATCTCATCGACACGCCGGGCCACGTGGACTTCTCCTACGAGGTGTCCCGCTCGCTCGCCGCCTGCGAGGGCGCCCTGCTCGTGGTGGACGCGGGCCAGGGCGTGGAAGCGCAGAGCGTGGCGAACTGCTACACGGCCATCGAGCAGGGGCTCGAGGTCGTGCCCGTCATCAACAAGATCGACCTGCCCACGGCGGATCCGGAGCGCGTGATCCGCGAGATCGAGGACATCATCGGCATCGAGGCGGGCGACGCGCTGCGCATCAGCGCGAAGACGGGCCAGGGCGTGGACGAGCTGCTCGAGCGGATCATCCAGCGCATCCCGCCGCCGAAGGGGAGCCCCGACGCGCCGCTGCAGGCGCTGATCGTGGACTCGTGGTTCGACAGCTACGCGGGCGTGGTCTCGCTCGTGCGCGTGATGAACGGGCGCGTTCGCGTCGGCGATCGCATCCTGGTGCATTCCACCAACCGCAAGTACACGGTGGAGCGGCTCGGCGTGTTCACGCCGCGGGCGGCGCTGCGCGATACGCTCGAGGCGGGCGAGGTGGGGTATTTGATCGCCGCCATCCGCGAGATCGACGCGGCCCCGGTGGGCGACACGATCATCTCCGCCGACCAGCCCGATACGCCGGCGCTGCCCGGCTTCAAGCGCATCCAGCCGCGCGTGTTCGCGGGCCTGTTCCCCGTGAGATCTGAGGACTACCCGGCGTTCCGCGAGGCGCTGCAGAAGCTTTCCTTGAACGACGCGTCGCTCGTGTTCGAGCCCGAGACGAGCGGCGCGCTCGGCTTCGGCTTCCGCTGCGGCTTCCTGGGGCTCCTCCACATGGAGATCGTCCAGGAGCGCCTGGAGCGCGAGCACGGGCTCGAGCTGATCTCGACCGCGCCCACGGTGGTGTACGAGGTGGAGACCACCGACGGCGAGGTGCTCAAGGTCGACAACCCGGCGAAGCTGCCGGAAGCGAGCAAGATCCGCGAGATCCGCGAGCCGATCATCCTCGCGAGCATCCTCGTGCCGCAGGAGTATCTCGGCAATGTCATCCAGCTCTGCATCGAGAAGCGCGGCGTGCAGAAGAAGCTGCAGTACTCCGGGCGGCAGGTGTCCGCGGAGTTCGAGTTGCCGCTCGCGGAGGTGGTGCTCGACTTCTTCGATCGCTTGAAGTCCGTGAGCCGCGGCTACGCGTCGTTCGATTATCAGTTCCTGCGCTTCGATCCGGCGCCGCTCGTGAAGCTCGACATCTTGATCAACAAGGAGCGCGTGGACGCCATGGCGATGATCGTGCATCGCCAGGGGGCGGAGCGCAAAGGGCGGCAGCTCGTCGAGACGCTGCGCGAGGTCATCCCCCGCCAGCAGTTCGAGGTGGCGGTGCAGGCGGCGATCGGCAGCCAGATCATCGCGCGGAGCACGGTGAAGGCTTACCGCAAGGACGTGACCGCGAAGCTCTACGGCGGCGACGTCACCCGCAAGCGCAAGCTTCTCGAAAAGCAGAAGGCGGGCAAGCGCAGAATGAAGCAGCTCGGCTCGGTCGAGATACCGCAGGAGGCCTTCCTGGCCGTGTTGCAGGTCGACAAGAAATGACCAATACTCCAACACTTTTGCGAATGGACGAAGGCAGGCCGTAAGTGGACTTCGCGCTGATTCTCGTCATCGCCACCTTCGTCACGGGCCTCGTCTGGCTCGTCGACGCCCTGTTCTTCGCCCGAGGCCGGCGCGCCCGCGCGGCCGGCGGCGCCGCCGTTCGGGAGCCGGTGCTCGTCGAGTACTCGAAGTCGTTCTTCCCGATCCTGCTGCTGGTGCTGCTCATCCGTTCCTTCCTCTTCGAGCCGTTCCGCATCCCTTCCGGGTCGATGATGCCGACGCTGCTCGAGGGAGATTTTATTTTTGTGAACAAGTTCGCGTATGGGTTGCGGTTGCCGGTTCTAAATACCGAGATCGTGGATCTCGGCGAGCCCGAGCGCGGCGACGTGATCGTGTTCAAGCTGCCTTCGGACCCGTCCGTGAACTACATCAAACGCGTGGTGGGCCTGCCCGGCGACGTGGTGACCTATCAGCAGGGCACCAAGCAGCTCACGATCAACGGCAAGGAAGTTCCGCTCGAGCTCAAGGGCGCCTACGAAGGGGACCCGGGTCTCGAGATCGCGCGCGAGAAGCTCGGCGAGCACGAGCATTTCGTGCTCCTCACGCGCGGGCGGTTGAGCCCCGGGGGCACCTACGTGGTGCCCGAAGGGCACTATTTCGTCATGGGCGACAATCGCGACAACAGCCGCGACAGTCGCTTCGACGGCGTGGAATTCATTCCCGAGGATCGGCTCGTGGGCAAGGCCGTACGTATCTGGATGAACTGGCGTTGGCCTGCGGAAGGAGGGCCGATATGGAGCCGCATCGGAAAGGGTATCGAGTGACCGGCCTCGCCCGGCGTCAAGCCGGCATCACCGTCATCGGCTTCCTGCTGCTCGCAACCCTGTTCGGCATCGTGGGGCTCGCGGGCATCAAGCTCGTGCCGATGTACATCCAGAACATGAAGCTCTCCAGAGTGCTCGAGGACGTCCAGCGCGAGCTCGCCGGACAGAGCACCACGCCGCAGGCCATCCGCCGGGCCATCGACAATCGCTTCGCGATCGAGGACATCGACCTGCCGAACGAGGCGATCAAGATCAACCAGTCCCGCAATGGCTATGAGGTGCACATCCAGCACGAGAACCGCGTCCCCTACATTGCCGACGTCTGGCTGCTGGTGGTGTTCGACAAGCAGGTAGAGATCGTGCGGTGAACCCTCGCGCCTCCTGGGCCGAGAACAAGCTTCACTACCGCTTCAAGAATCCCGCGCTGCTCGACATGGCGCTGACGCACCGCAGCGCCTCGCGCGACAACAACGAGCGCCTCGAATTCCTCGGGGATGCCTTCCTGAGCTTCGCGATCGCCCGCCGGCTGTACGAGCGCCGACCCAACGACACCGAGGGCGACTTGAGCCGCGCGCGCGCCGCGCTCGTGAAGAAGCCCACGCTCGCCGCCATTGGACAGGATCTCGGCATCGACTCGATAATCATCCTGGGCCCGGGCGAGCTGCGCTCGGGCGGCGCGCGGCGGGGCGCCGTGCTCGCGGACGCGGTGGAAGCGCTGATCGGCGCCGTGCTGCTCGACGGCGGCCCGGAGGCCGCGGACGAGCTGGTCGGGCGCCTGTTCGCCGACAGGATCGACGAGCTGCCCGAGTCCGACGTGCTCAAGGACTCGAAGACGCAGCTGCAGGAGTGGCTCCAGGCGCGGGGCTGGCAGCTGCCCACCTACCGCGTGGACCTGGTCGCGGGCCTGGACCACCAGCGCGTCTTCACGGTGGTGTGCGAGGTGAAAGAGCGTAGTCTCCAGACGAAGGGCAGAGGGCCGAGCCGGCGCCGAGCCGAGCAGCAGGCGGCCGCCGCCATGCTGTCGCTGCTGACCGGTGAGCACACCTGACGACAGCCGTTGCGGGTACGTGGCGATCGTCGGCAGGCCCAACGTGGGCAAGTCGACGCTCATGAACGCGCTCGTCGGCGAGAAGGTGAGCATCGTCACCGAGAAGCCGCACACCACGCGCCACCGCATCCTCGGCGTGCTCACCCGCGGCAACCGGCAGGCGGTGTTCATCGACACGCCGGGCCACGCCCGCCGCACGAAACGCGCGCTGCACCGCCTGATGGCGCGCGCGATCCATCAGGCGGTGGAGGACTGCGACGTGGCCCTGCTCGTCATCGAGGCGAAAGGGATCACCGCGGATGACAGGGCGCTGATCGAGACGTTGCGCGACAAGCTCGATCGCACGGTGCTCGTGATCAACAAGATCGATCGGCTCCCGTCGAAGAAGGCGCTGCTGCCGCTGCTCGACGAGGCGCGAGCCTGGCCGTTCGCCGCGTTCGTGCCGATCTCGGCGCGGCGCGGCGACAATCTCGACGCGCTGCTGCTTGAGATCATGAAGCGGCTGCCGGAGGGGCCGCTGCTCTTTCCGCCCGGCATGGTCACGGACCGCGATCTCAAGTTCCGCATCGCGGAGGTGATCCGCGAGAAGCTCATGACCGCGCTGCGCCAGGAGGTCCCATACGGCCTCGCCGTCGAGGTGGAGCACCTGGGCCATACCGAAGAGGGCCAGCGCCTTGTGCATGCGCTCATCTGGATCGACCGCGAGAGCCACAAGCCGATCGTCATCGGCAAGGATGGCGCCATGCTCAAGGCCGTGGGCACCCAGGCGCGCCACGAGCTCAGGCAACTGCTCGGTGAGCGCGTGCATCTCGAGCTCTGGGTGAAGGTGCGCGAGCACTGGGCCGACAGCGAGCGCGAGCTCGCCCGGCTCGGCTTCGATCTGCAATGACCGACCGCGAGATCGTCCTGCTCGAGCGGGGCTTCGTCCTGCACCACCGCCCCTATCGCAACACGAGCCAGCTGCTCGAGTGCCTCACGGCCGGGCACGGCCGGGTGGGCCTCGTGGCGCGCGGCTCCCGCCGGCCGGGCCGCGGCGAGCGCGCCCTGCTGCAGCCGTTCACGCCGCTCAGGCTGTCCTGGAACCGGCGCGGCGACCTGGGCCGGCTCACCTACGTGGAGCCGGACGGCGAGGCGTACCGCCTCGGGGGCCAGGAGCTCCTCGCGGGCTTCTACGTGAACGAGCTCGTGCTGCGCCTGCTTGCCCGGGGCGATTCGAACGCCGAAGTTTTTTCTTGCTATAGTCGCTGCCTCGCCGAGCTCGCCGGCCGCGCGGGCGCCGCCCGCGCGCTGCGCCTCTTCGAGCTGCGCCTGCTGCAGGCGCTCGGCTACGGCCTCGAGCTCGACCGCGACTTCGGCACCGGCGAGCCGATCGTGGCGGAGCGGCGCTACGCGTTCGAGCTCGAGCACGGTTTCGTCGCGAGCGATTCGGCGGACGACGATGGCGACGTGTACTCCGGAGCGGATTTGATCGCGTTGCGCGACGAAACCCTGGACACCGCGACGAGCCTGCGGGCCGCCCAGAGGCTCCTGTCCCGCGTGCTCGACGCGTATCTCGGCGAGCGCCCGTTGAAGACGCGCGCGGTGCTGCGCGACATCGTGAGCCGGGGTTTATGATCCGCTCCGGCGCCGAGCGGCGCGCGCGCCCGGGGCGCGCGGGGAACGTTCCGTGATCTTCGGCATCGGCACCGACGTGCTGCAGATCGCCCGCATCGAGCGCACGTTCGAGCGGTTCGGGGCGCATTTCGCCAGGCGCCTGCTCATGGACGAGGAGTACCGGCTCTTCGAGACGAGCAAGCGTCCCGTTCGCTTCCTCGCGATGCGTTTCGCCGCCAAGGAGGCCATCGTGAAGGCGCTCGGCACGGGGTTCGCGAACGGCATCTGGGTACGCGACGTGGGCATGGTGCCGAACCGGCTGGGACAGCCGCAGGTGGTGTACTCGGCGCGCGGCAAGGCGCTGTGCGACAAGCTCGGCGTGGGGGAGGGGCATCTGTCGCTCTCCGACGAGGCCGGGCTCATCGTGGCGGTGGCCGTGCTGCTGCGCCGGCCGACGAACGGTGGGGAGCGGTCATGAACGTGCTCGCCTTCGACATCGAGACGGTGCCCGACGTCGAGCTCGGGAGGCGGCTCTACAACGTGCCGGACCTCGACGACGCCTCCGTGGCGAAGATCATGACGTTCAAGCACAAGCAGGCGCGGCAGAGCGACTTCCTGCCGCTGCCGCAGCAGCGGATCGTGGCCGTGTCCGTGGTGCTGCGCACGCGTGAAACGTTGTGGATGGGCAGCCTGGGCGACGCCTCCTCGCCCGAGAAGGAGCTCGTGCAGCGCTTCTTCGACGGGCTCGAGCGCTATCGGCCCGATCTCGTCTCCTGGAACGGCTGCTCGTTCGACCTGCCGGTGCTGAACTACCGCGCGCTGCGGCACGGCGTGTCGGCCGCGCGCTACTGGGAGACGGGCGACGGCGACCGCGACTTCCGTTACAACAACTACCTCGGGCGCTACCACTGGCGCCACATCGACCTCATGGACGTGCTCTCCGGCTACCACGCGGGCGGCAGGGCGTCGCTCGATCAGGTGGCGCAGCTCCTGGGCCTCCCGGGCAAGCTCGGCATGAGCGGCGACCGCGTGTGGGACAGCTACCAGCGGGGCGAGATCGCGGCCATCCGCAACTATTGCGAAACCGACGCGCTGAATACGTATCTCATCTATTTGCGCTTCCAGCTGCTGCGGGGAGCGTTCGACGCCGAGCGCTACCGAGCGGAGGTGGCCGAGGTGGAAGGGAAGCTCGAGCGGTCCGAGGAGCCGCACTGGAAGGCATTCCTCGAGGCCTGGCGGGCTGGTCGTCATGAGGGCTGAAGCAGCGGTCGAGACCGCCATCGTCGATCTCACCCACGACGGCCGCGGCGTGGCGGACGTCGACGGCCGGCGCCTGTTCGTGCCCCTGGCGCTGCCGGCGGAGCGCGTGGTGGTCGCGCCGCGCAAGCGCCGGCGGCGCTATCAGGAGGCGGAGCTCATCCGCGTGGTGGAGCCGGCGCCGGCGCGCAGCGCCCCGCCGTGCGAGTACTTCGGCCGTTGCGGCGGCTGCGCGCTGCAGCACATGACCTACGACGCGCAGGTGGCGTTCAAGCAGTCGGTGGTGGCGCAGGCGCTCGAGCGGATCGGTCAGGTGCGGCCGGAGCGGTGGCTGCCCACCGGCACGGGGCCCGCGCTCGGCTACCGCCGGCGCGCGCGGCTCGGCGTGAAATACGTGCCGGCGAAGGAGCGCGTGCTCGTGGGGTTCCGCGAACGGGCCGCGCCGTACGTCACCGACATGGCCCGTTGCCTCGTGCTCGTGCCGCCCATGGGCGACCTGCTCGGCGAGCTCGCGGAGCTCATCGGCGGCTCCTCCGTGCGCGACCGCGTGCCGCAGATCGAGGTGGCGGTGGGCGACGACGCGCGGGCGCTCGTCTTCCGCGTGCTGGCCGAGCCGTCTGCGGCGGATCTCGAGCGATGGCGCGAGTTCGCGCGCCGGCACGACGTGGATCTGTACCTGCAGCGCGGCGGGCCGGGCACCGTGGTGCCGCTCGACCCGCCCGCGCGCCCGCTGCGCTACCGCTTGCCGCGCTTCGATCTCACGCTCGAGTTCGCGCCCACGGACTTCGTGCAGATCAACGCGCACGTGAACGCCGAGATGGTGTCGACCGCCGTCGACCTCGCGCGCGTGGCGCCCGAGGAGCGGGTGCTCGATCTCTTCTGCGGCCTCGGCAACTTCAGCCTGCCGCTCGCGCAGCGAGCCGCCGAGCTCCTCGGCGTCGAGGGCGAGGCCGGTCTCGTGGCGCGGGCCGCGGCGAACGCCGCGCGCAACGGCTTGGGCAACGCGCGGTTCCTCACGGCCGACCTGAACGAGCCCCACCTGCCGTTCTACGGCGAGCGCTGGGACGTCGTGCTGCTCGATCCGCCGCGCACGGGCGCCGAGGCGACCGTCGCCGCCCTGGGCGAGACCGGCGCGCGCGCGGTGGTCTACGTCTCCTGCCATCCGGCCACGCTCGCCCGCGACGCGAAGACGCTGGTGCACCGCCACGGCTACCGGCTCACGGCCGTGCGCGCGTTCGACATGTTTCCCCAGACGCACCACGTCGAGGCGGTCGCGCTGTTCGAGCGCTGAGTTGCGGTTGGGACGACCGATGACGCGTGCAGCTCCTGCGGACGGCGGCCTCGAGATCCGCGTGAGCCTCGCCGAGCAGCGCCTCTTCCTGCTCGAGGGCGGGTGTGCCGTGCGGACGTATCTCGTGTCGACGTCGAAGCACGGCGCGGGCGAGCTGCGCGGCAGCTACCGCACGCCCCGCGGCCGGCACGTCGTGCGGGCGAAGATTGGGGCCGGCGCCCCGATCGGCACGGTGTTCCGGGGCCGCCGGCCCACGGGCGAGATCTACTCGGAGGCGCTCGCCCGGGCGCACCCCGGCCGCGACTGGATCCTCACGCGGATTTTGTGGCTTTCCGGCCTGGAGGTGGGCCGCAACCGGCTCGGCGAAGTTGATACCATGCGGCGCTACATTTACATCCACGGCACGCCGGATTCCACGGAGCTCGGCGTGCCGGGCTCGATCGGCTGCATCCGCATGGCCAACGCGGACATCGTGGAGCTGTTCGACCGGGTGCCGGTCGGCACGGTGGTGAGCATCGAGGAGTAGCGCCCGCACCAGGAGGGGCAGTGTCGCTGGGTCCGTTGATGATCGACTTGCGCGGGACCGCGCTCGACGTCGACGAGCGCGAATGGCTGCGCTCGCCGCTCGTCGGCGGCGTGATTCTCTTCAGCCGCAACTTCGCGGACCGGCGCCAGCTCGAGGAGCTCGTGGCGGAGATCCACGCCGTGCGCCACCCGCCGTTGCTCGTGGCCGTGGACCAGGAAGGGGGCCGCGTGCAGCGCTTCCGCGAGCCGTTCCTGCGCCTGCCGCCGCTGCGCGCGCTCGGACACCTGTACGACGAGGACCCGGCGCGGGGCCTGCGCGCGGCCGGGGCGCTCGGCTGGGCGATGGCGGCGGAGCTGCGCGCCGTCGGCGTCGATCTGTCGTTCACGCCCTGCGTGGATCTCGACCGCGGGCTCGCCGCCGTGATCGGCGACCGCGCCTTGCACGAGGACGCCGCGGTCGTGGCGCGGCTCGCCGTCCGCTTGGCGGAGGGGGCGAAGCGGGCCGGCATGGTCGTGACGGCGAAGCACTTCCCGACGCACGCCGGCGCGCGCGCCGACTCGCACACCGAGCTCGCAGTGGACCGGCGCGAGTACGCGGAGCTGCTCGACGATCTCGTGCCGTACCGGCGGCTCATCGACTGGGGGCTGCAGGCGGTCATGGTGACGCACGTGAGCTTCCCGCAGCTCGACCCGGCGCCCGCGAGCCTGTCGTCGTGGTGGATCCAGGGGCAGCTGCGCGGCGAGCTCGGCTTCTCGGGGGCAGTGATCTCCGACGACGTGAGCATGGCGGGCTGCGCGGGCGGCACCACCGTCGAGCGCGTGCGGCGTGCGCTCGCGGCCGGCTGCGACCTCGTGCTGCTCTGCAATGCGCCGGCGGAGATACCGGCCGTGCTCGAGGACCTGCGCGACTACGTGAACCCGCTGGGCCAGCTCAGGCTCACGCGCCTGCACGGCCGCGGCCGGCCGCTCGACTGGGAAGCGCTGCACGCGTCCACGGCTTGGAGCGAGGCGGTGCGCCTGCTCGAGCCGCTCGGCTCGCGCCCGACGCTCGAGCTGCGCGGGTGAGCACGGCGGCAGAGCGAGCGGCGCTCGAGGAGGCGCAGCGCGTGCGCGCCGCTGCGCGACTCGTGGCTTCGGCCGAGCAGGTGCAGGCGGCCATCGCCGCGATGGCGGCGCAGCTTGCCGGGCGTTTCCGCGGCCGCGATCCCGTCGTGCTCGCCGTCATGCACGGCGGCGTGTTCCCGGCCGTGCAGATCGTCCGCCACTTCGATTTTCCGTACGAGTTCGACTACGTGCACGCCACCCGCTACAAGCGCAGGCTCACGGGCGGCGCCCTCGAATGGCTCGTCCGGCCGCGGGCGGCGCTGCGCGGCCGGGCGGTGGTGCTCGTGGACGACGTGCTCGATCGCGGCGACACGCTGGCCGCGCTGCAGCGCGAGGTCGCGCGCGTCGGGCCCGCGGAGGTCTGCACTGCGGTGCTCGTCGTGAAACGCGTGCCGGAGTCGATCGCGCGGCCGCCGGTGGACGTCGTGGGGCTCGAGACGGACGACGTGTATCTGTTCGGGTGCGGCATGGACTACAAGGGCTACTGGCGGGGGTTGCCGGAGCTCTACGCGGCGGACGGTCGATGACGGACTTGGGCCTCATCGTCGGCAGCGGCCGCCGCTGGCTCGAGCTCGACGTCGCCGGCACGCGCGTGGTGGACACGCCGTACGGGCCTCCGAGCGGCCCCGTCGCGACGGCGATGTTCGGTCGACACGCCGTGCCGTGCCTCGCGCGCCACGGCGAGCCGCATCGGCTCGCGCCGCACGAGGTGAACTACCGCGCCAACGTGCGCGCGCTCTACGACCTGGGCGTGCGGCGCGTGATCGCGGTGAACGTCGTCGGCGCCATCGCGCCGGACTTCGCGCCGGGCGAGCTCGCGGTTCCGGAGCAGCTCATCGACTACACCTGGGGCCGGGAGAGCACGTTCGGCGCGCCGGGCGGCGGCGTGCTGCACGTCGAGTTCGACGAGCCGTTCGATGCGCCGCTGCGCGCATCGCTCGCCGCGGCCATCGAGGCGTGCGGCTTCCGCGCGCACGGCGGCGTGTACGGCGTCACCCAGGGACCGCGGCTCGAGACCGCCGCCGAGATCGATCGGCTCGAGCGCGACGGTTGCACCATGGTGGGCATGACGGCCATGCCCGAGGCGGCGCTCGCGCGCGAGCTCGGCATGGCCTATGCCGTGTGCGCGCTCGCGGTGAATTTCGCGGCGGGCCGCGGGCCCCGAGGCGAGGGAATCCTGGCCGCGATCGAACGCCACCTCGCTACCGGCATGCGGCGCGTGCGTCTCGTGCTCGACCGCGTCGTGCCCGAGCTCTGCGGCGACGGGCGCTGAGCCCGAGCGGCCATCGCGCGCTGCGGCGTCGCGCGCGAGCTCGGCCGGTGTCGCCCGATCGGCGGGCGCTTCGTGCGATCTGCGCGCGCTTTACTCGATCTGGAGCCCGCGTCGCGGCCGAGCATTGTGACCGGCTTCATAGACGTTCCCGCGCAGCGTCATCGAACATAATCGCATGCGGATCGGGAAAGGCGCCCGAGGCGTAGGATCGCTCGACCGCCCGGCCGTGGACACAATCGCGGTTCGCGACTCCGAATGCGTCCTCCTGGCGGACGCCCGGGAGCCGGGTTTGCCGATCATATTCGCAAACGGCGCGTACACGGAACAGAGCGGCTACTCGGCCGAGGAGCTCACCGGCACGGGCTGGCGCCTCGCCGCGCGCGCGGCGGAAGGCTCGCCGGAGCTCGCGGAGCTCAAGATCGCGCTTGAGCGCCGGCAGGCGTGCGAGCTCGACGTTCACGACGTCCGCAAGGATGGGAGCACGTGGCCCACGCAGCTGCGCCTCGAGCCGCTCTACGACGGCGACTGCGAGCTGCGCTATTTCCTTTGTGTGCAACGACCAAAGAAGGTGCCGATGATCACTGAGCAAAGCGCCGAGACGGTGCAGCGAGACCCTGTCCGCCCCCGAATCAAGACGCCGACTCTCGAGCGCATGGACCCGGCGACGGGCCTGCTGCGTTTCGATTACTTCAAGGAGCTGCTGTCGCGGGATCTCGCCGTGGCGCGCCGCGACGGGCGCGCGGTCACGGTGCTGCTCTTCGAGATCGTCGAGTTCGACGCGTATCGCAGCACCTTCGGGCCGAAGGCCGCGGAGTCCTGTCAGCGCATGATCGGCGCGCAGGTCACGCGCACGTTGCGCCGCGCGAGCGACCTCTGCGCGCGGTGCGACGACTCGACCATCGTGGCGTCGGTGCTCGACCAGCGGCCGGCGGAAGTCGAGCCGCTCGCGGAGCAGATCGCGGCCAATGTCCGCAGGCTCGGGCTGCACAACCCGCGCGCGAAGACGGAGCGCTACGTCACGGTGCGCACGGCCGTTGCGGCGTGCGACCCCGCGGACGACCCGGAGGCGGCCATCGCCCGCGCGCGCCGCGCGCTCGCCGCGGAGCCGGAGCCGCAGGCGCTCCGCGCGGCGAAGCGCTGATCGTCTTCAGGGCACCGGCCGGTCGACCGCCGCAGGCGGGACCGGCGCATCGACGAAGCGCACCATCACGAGCACCCCGAACGCGGGGTGATCGAAGTAGTTGAGCGCCGCATTGCGGATGCGGCGGCTCGCCTGCAGGACGTAGCGCGGCGCCAGGGGAACCTCGCCCAAGCCGCCGACGCTCGCCGGGCTCGGCGTCGCCGCGGCGCCGCTCGCGCCCTGATAGGCGAGATCGAGCGTCAAGTGGAGAAAGCGGCTCAAGTGCAGCTTGATGCTGCCGGCCGGATTCACGATGCCGAGCAGCGACAGGTCCACCGGCGTCGCTTCCGCTTCGCTCAACGCCTCCTGTAGCCACCCCGTGTGCACCAGCGGCTGGTACGCGCCGAGCCGCTCGAGCGTTCGGTAGTGCCCGCGCAGCTCGAGCTCGTCGGCGCGCAGCGGGCGGAAGCGCACCAGGCGCCCCGTGCGATAGTCGCGCACGGTGCGAAGCTGCGCGCGGGGATCGGGCGGCAGGTCGGCCGCGGGCGCGCCGGCGTCGGCCGGCGGCTCCGGCAGGCCCGGCTGCTCCACGGGCTCGGGCTCCTGCGGGAACCCGGGCTCCTGCGGCAAACCGAGCTCGTCCTCGAGCGGCGCGAGCTCGATGTCGCCAGGCAGTCGCGGCACGGGCGCGGGTGCCGGCTCCGTCGCGGGCACGCGCGAGAAGTCTTCCTCCGTGGGATCGAGCCCGGTGTTCGCGAAGATCAGCACCTCCACCTGGTAGAGCGGCGGCGGGTCTGCGTCCTGCGCGGCGCCCGGGCGCGCGAGCGCGACGCCGAGCAGCGCGACGACGGCGGCGAAGACGATGCGCATCATGCGCGGCAGTATAGCGCGGCTCATGCGGCGGCCGACTCGGCCGACTCCGGCGCGCGCGCGCCGAGGCGCGTGAGCAGCTGCGCCACGCCTTCGATCCGCTCGAGCTCGCTCGGCCGGCGCCAGAAGAAGCGCAGCTTGTACGGGCCGTCGAGCTTGAAGCGGTGCGGCTCCTCCTCCACGAGGCGGATCAGCAGCGCCGGATCGACGCGCGCGCGTTCGCCGAAGCGCAGGGTGCCGCCCTCCGGACCCGCCTGAATCTTCACGATGCCGAGCTCGCGCGCCGCGAGCTTGAGCCGCGCGACCGCGAACAGCGTCTTGACCGGTGCGGGCAGCAGCCCGAAGCGATCGATGAGCTCCACCTGCAGCTCGTCGAGATCGGCGGCGGTCGGCGCGCTCGCGATGCGCTTGTAGTGCACGAGCCGCAGGTGCACGTCGGGCATGTAGTCCTCCGGGATCAGCGCCGGCGTGCCGAGCTCGATCTCCGTGCCGTAGCTGAACGGGTCCGCAAGATCCGGCTCGCGGCCTTCGCGCAGCTCCTTCACCGCGCGTGCGAGCAGCTCGTTGTATAGCGTGAAGCCCACGCCCGCGATCTGACCGCTCTGGCCTTCGCCGAGGAGCTCTCCCGCGCCGCGGATCTCGAGGTCGTGCGTGGCGAGGGCGAAGCCCGAGCCGAGCTCCTCGAGGGCCTCGATGGCCTCGAGCCGCTTCGCCGCTTCGGGCGTCAAGGCGCGCCGCGGCGGCGCGATCAGGTAGGCGTACGCCTGGTGATGCGACCTGCCCACGCGGCCGCGAAGCTGATGGAGCTGCGCGAGCCCCAGGCGGTCCGCGCGGTTGATGATGATCGTGTTGGCCGTCGGGATGTCGATGCCGCTCTCGATGATGGTGGTGCACACGAGCACGTTGAACTCGCGGTGGTAGAAGTCGAGCATCACCGCCTCGAGCTCGCGCTCCGACATCTGGCCGTGCGCCACGCGCACGCTCGCCTCGGGCGCGAGCCGCCGCACCTCGTTCGCCACGGCCTCGATGTTCTCCACGCGGTTGTGCACGAAGTACACCTGGCCGCCGCGGCGGAGCTCTCTCAGGATCGCGTCACGCACCTGCCGCTCGTTCCACTCGCCCACGAAGGTCTTCACGGCGAGCCGCGCGGCCGGGGGCGTCGCGATGATCGACAGATCCCGCAAGCCGCCGAGCGTCATGTTGAGCGTGCGCGGGATCGGCGTGGCCGTGAGCGTGAGCACGTGCACCTCCGCCCGCAGTTGCTTCAGCCGCTCCTTGTGCTTCACGCCGAAGCGGTGCTCCTCGTCCACGATCACGAGCCCCAGGCGCTTGAAGGCGACGTTGTCCTGGAGCAGCTTGTGGGTGCCGATCACGATGTCGATCGTGCCGTCCGCGAGGCCGCGCAGCGCCTCCGCGGCGGCCTTCGCGCTCCGAAAGCGCGACAAGAGCTCGATGCGCACGGGCCAGTCCGCGAAGCGGTCCTGGAACGTGCGGTAGTGCTGCTGCGCGAGCAGCGTGGTGGGCACGAGCACGGCCACCTGCTGGCCCGCCTGCACGGCCACGAACGCGGAGCGCAGCGCCACCTCCGTCTTGCCGAACCCCACGTCGCCGCACACGATGCGGTCCATCGGCTGCTCGCGCTCGAGGTCGGCCAGCACGCTCTCGATGGCCGCGCGCTGGTCTTCGGTCTCCTCGAACGGGAACTCGCTCGCGAACCGCTCGTAGCTCGAACCGTCGAGCGCGAGCGGCGTGCCGCGGCGCGCGGCGCGGCGGGCGTAGACGTTCAAGAGCTCCGCCGCGACGTCGCGCGCCTGCTCGGCCGCCTTGCGGCGGGCCTTCTCCCACTGGTCGGAACCGAGGCGGTGCAGCGGGGCCTGCTCCGCCGGCGCGCCCGTGTAGCGCGTGACGAGGTGCAGGCTCTGCACGGGCACGTACAGCTTGTCGCCTCCCGCGTACTCGAGCACGAGGAACTCCGTGGGCACGCCGTCCACGTCGAGCGTCGTGAGGCCGCGATAGCGGCCGATGCCGTGCTCCTCGTGCACGACCGGCGCGCCCACCTGCAGGTCCGTGAGCTCGCGGATGATCGCTTCGGGATCGCGCGCGGCGCGGCGCCGCCGTGCGCGCTGGCGCGGCCGCTCCATGCCGAGCTCGGCGGCCGTGACCACGCGCAGGCCGCGCGCGGCGATCCGCATGCCCTCGTGCAGCTCCGCCACGCTCACCGCGAGCGGCATGTCGCCCGCGACGAACTCGACCCAGCTGCGCACGGCCACGGGCGCGAGGCCGCGGCTCTTCAAGAGCTCGAGCAGCATCTCGCGGTGGCCCGGCGAGGACGCCGCCACGAGCGTGCGCTCGCCCGGCGCCGCCTCGAGCCAGCGGGCGATGCGGTCGCTCGCGGTGCTCGGCGCGCTCGCGAGCGGATGCGAGGCGCCGCCGTTGCAGACGAGCGCGCCGTCGCCGGGCCGCTCGTCGGCGCGTCCGGCCGTGACGGTGACGACGACGCGCTCGGGCAGCCGCGCGCGCACCTCCTCGGGGCTCGCGAACGCCTGCTCCGGCGGCAGGATCGGGTGCTCGATGTCGCCGCAGAGCTGCTCGTAGCGCTCGCCGATGAGCCGCCAGGTGTCGTCGAGGCCGGACAGCGAGTCCTCGGTCAGGATCAGCAACGTGTCCGGCGCGAGGTAGTCGAACAGCGACGCCGTCGCGTCGAAGAAGAGCGGCAGGTAGTACTCGATGCCGGGCGGGAGCTCCGCCTCCGAGATGTTGCGGTACACGGGGCAGCGCCCGGGCTCCACGGGAAAGCGCTCGCGGAAGCGCGCCCGGAAGCCCTTGATGCCGTCCGCGTCGAACGGAAACTCGCGGGCGGGCAGCACGCGCACCTCGCGCGTCTCGCCGGTCGAGAGCTGCGTCTGCGGATCGAACGTGCGCAGGCTGTCGATGCGATCGTCGAACAGATCGATGCGCACCGGCGCGTCGTGACCGGTGGGGAAGACGTCGAGCAGGGCCCCGCGCACGGCGAACTCGCCGGGCTCGGTGACCTGCGCCACGCGCAGATAGCCGTGGTCGGCGAGCCGCCGGGTCAGCGCGTCGCGATCGAGCGTCTGGCCCACGGCCAGCGTGAGCGAGCGCGCCCGCACGAAGTCCGGCGGCGGCAGCCGGTTGAGCAGCGCGCCGGCGTCCACGAGCAGCGTGCGCGCCTCGCCGGTCGCGAGCTGATAGAGCGCGAGCAGGCGCTCCGCGAGCAGGTCCTGCGGCGGCGCGATGGCCTCGTACGGCAGCGTCTCGTAGTCGGGGAAGCGGCCCAGGGGCGCGCCGGCGGCGAAGAACTCGAGCTCGCGCTGCAGGCGGTCTGCCGCGGCGGCCGACGGCGTGACGATGCAGACGGGCCCGGCGTGGCGCGCCACGGCCTCGGCGATGGCGAGGCCGAGCGCGCTGCCATAGAGCTCCCCCCACACGGCGTGACGGGGGCCGTGCGGATCGGGCAGCGACAGTCCGTCGAGTACACGTAGCGGCGCGTCCATCGCCCGTTCGACAACGCAAAGGCCGCAATTATGCGGGCGGCCTCCCGTTCGGGCGATAGGCGGCCGGCGCCGGCCGCCGCGGGGGGCGCCTTTCCAGGCGCGATCTTCAGCGCCCCACGCTCTCAAGCCGAGCTATCAGGCCGCGATCTTCGCGCCGCGGGCGTTTGCGACGACGCGTCAGGCTGCGATCTTCCTGCCGCGCGTTCTCGCGATGAGGCGGCAGGCCCGTCCATGCAGACCCCCTTCCAGGACGCTCGCGCGCAGGACGCGCGCGCGAGGCTACAGGGACGTATTCACGCCGTTCCTGGAAGGGGGTCTGCATGGACGGGCCCCTGCGCGAACGCCGGAGGCCGCGATCTTCTCGGCGACAAGCCGCGAAGACCGCGCCCGGAAAGGCGCTGCTACGGCGCCGCGAGCATCGCGGGCAGGTCAGCGCCGGACGACCGCGTGGATGACGTGCTCGTACTCGAAGTAGACGCTGAAGCCCGGGTAGTCCCAGCGCGTGATGGGCGGGTCGCCCACGGGGCCGCTGCGCGCGTCGGGCGTGCCGAAACGCGCTTCGACGCGTTGCATCGTCATGCCGCGGGCCGGACGGCTGTCCGCCGTCTGCCGGGCCATCTCCAGGCCGTCGAGCAGCAGCACGTCGGCGCTCGCGCACGACACCGCGCCCGTCAGGAGCAACCAGAAGAGGGCTTTCCGCATGCCGCAATCTCCCTGCAACGGCCGGAAATATAGCACCGGCGCGCGGCGTCCCACCGGGGGGACGCGGCCTTTTTGTGGCCTGCGTCACAGTTCCCCTGTGGTTTAATGCTGCGTCATGTTCCGGCCCGTCGAGTGCTTCATCGGCCTGCGCTACGTGCGCTCGCACCGCCGCCGCGGCGCCGTCTCCTTCATGACGGGCGTGTCGGCCGCCGGCATCGGCCTCGGCGTGGCCGCGCTGATCGTGATCCTGTCCGTCATGAACGGCTTCGAGGCGGAGCTGCGCACGCGGCTCCTCAGCATGACCGAGCACGTGAGCATCGCGGCGCCGGGGCGCGGTCTGCCCGACTGGCGGCAGCTCGCCGAGCGCGTGGCCGAGCGGCCGGGCGTGGCGGGCGTCGCGCCGTTCGTGACGTTCGAGGGCCTGCTGACCGCCGGCGCCGCGCTCGAGCCCGTGGTGCTGCGGGGCGTGCTGCCCGAGACCGAGCGCGCCGTGTCGGATCTCGGCCGGTTCGTCGAGGAGGGCGCCCTGGAGTCGCTCGCGCCGGGCCGCGTGCTCCTCGGCCGTTTCCTCGCTTTGAACCTGGGCGTCACCGTGGGCGACCGCGTCACGCTGCTCGTGCCGCGCGTCGCGAACGGCCGGCCGGACCCGGAGCGCGAGGCGCTGAGCGTGGCCGGCATCTTCGAGGCCGGCGTGCAGGATCACGACTCGCGCCTCGCGCTGCTGCACCTCGAGCAGGCGAGCCGGCTCCGCGGCCTGGGCGGCGCGCCGCAGGCGCTCGGCGTGCGGCTCACGGACCCGCTCGCGGCGCCGGAGCTGCGCCGCGCCCTCGAGGCGGGCGATGGGCACGGGGCCAGCGCCGCTTCGTCCGCGCACGCGCCCGGGCTCGAATACACGGACTGGACGGAGCAGCACCGCGCCTACTTTCAGGCCATCCACATCGAGAAGACGATGATGACGGTGATCCTGATGTTCATCGTCGGCGTCGCCGCGTTCAACATCGTCGCGTCGCTCATGATGGTGGTGACGGACAAGCAGAAGGACATCGCGATCCTGCGCACCTACGGGCTCGAGCCAGGGCGGGTCGCGCGCATCTTCGTGGTGCAGGGCGCGCTGATCGGGCTCGCGGGCACGGTGCTCGGCGTGGCGCTCGGCCTCGCGCTCGCGTTCAACGTGGACGTCATCGTCCCGTGGCTCGAGAGCACGTTCCATTTCAAGATCATGCCCGGCGACGTGTACTACGTGACCGAGATCCCCTCGGAGGTGCAGCTCGCCGACGTCGTGCTCGTCCCGACCGTCGCGTTTGCCATCGCCGTGCTCGCGACGCTCTATCCGTCGCGCCGCGCCGCCGCCGTCGCGCCGGCCGCCGCTTTGCGTTACGAGTAGCGCGTGCGCCAGCCCTACGAGCTCTCCATCGCCCTACGCTATCTGCGCGCGCGCAGCGGCGACAGCTTTATCTCCTTCATCTCGGGCGTTTCGATGCTCGGCATCGGCGTGGCGGTGGCGGTACTCATCGTCGTGCTGTCCGTGATGAACGGCTTCGAGACGCAGCTGCAGGAGCGCACGCTCGCCATGGTGTCGGATGCGACCATCAGCGGCTACGAAGGCCCGCTCGAGGACTGGCGCGATCTCGCGAGCCAGGCGCGCGCGCGCGACGGCGTGGTGGCCGTGGCGCCCTTCGTGGAGGGCCAGGGCATGGCCGTCGCCGGCGAGGAGATCGCGGGCGTCACCATTCGCGGCGTGGACCCGGCCTACGAGCGGGAGGTGTCGGGCATCGAGGGATTCATGCGGCAGGGAACGCTCGAGGCGCTCGAGCCCGGCCGCTTCGCCATCGTGATCGGCGCGAGCCTCGCGCGCACGCTCGGGGTGGGCCTGGGCGACGAGCTCGTGCTCGTGCTCGCCGAGGGGCGGGTCACGCCGCTCGGCGTGCTGCCCACCGTGCGCACGTTCACGGTCGCCGGCATCTTCGACTCCGGGATGTACGAGTACGACCGGCTGCTCGTGCTCACGGCGTTCGAGGACGCGAGCCGGCTGTTCCGCACCGGCGGGCGCGCCACCGGCGTGCGCCTGCACGTCGAGGACCGGTACCAGGCCCGCGCCATCGCGACGGACGTCGCGCGCCGCTATGCGCGGGCGCACGGCGTCAACTTCTACTACGACGACTGGACGCGCCAGCACGTGAACCTGCTGCGCTCCATCCAGATCACGAAGGCGATCATGTTCGTCATCCTGTCGCTCGTGATCGCAGTGGCCGCCTTCAACATCGTGTCCACGCTCATGATGGTGGTGCGCGAGAAGCGGGGCGACATCGCCATCCTGCGAAGCTTCGGGGCCACGCCGCGCAGCGTCATGACCGTGTTCGGCCTGCAGGGCACGCTGGTCGGCGCGGCGGGCACGGCGCTGGGCGTGCTGCTCGCGCTGCTCGTCACCTGGCAGCTCGGCGACGTCGTCGGCTGGATCGAGGCGTTGACGGGCGTGGATCTGCTCCCGGAGGAGGTCTACTTCCTGAGCGAGCTGCCGAGCGAGCTCAGGCCCCTCGAGATCGCCGAGATCTGCCTGCTCGCGCTCGTGCTGGCCGTGGCCGCCACGTTCTACCCGGCGTTGACCGCCGCGCGTCAGCAGCCGGCCGAGGTGCTCCGCTATGAGTGAGGCGAACGGCGCGGTGCTCGTGGCCGAGCGGCTCGTCAAGACGTTCGAGGACGTGCGCCGCAAGGTGGAGGTGCTGCGGGGCGTCGACCTCGCCGTCGCGCCGGGCGACCGCGTGGCGATCGTCGGTGCTTCCGGATCCGGGAAAACCACGCTGCTGCAGCTGCTCGGCGGCCTCGACCGGCCCACGAGCGGCGACGTGCGCGTGGCGGGCGAGTGGATGAGCCGGCTGAGCGACGTCGAGCGGGGGCGGCTGCGCAATCGCGCGCTCGGCTTCGTCTACCAGTTCCATCACCTGCTGCCCGAGTTCACGGCGCTCGAGAACGTGGCGATGCCGCTGCTCGTGCGCGGCACGAGCCCGCGCGAAGCGGAGGCGCGAGCCGCGGAGCTGCTCGCGCGTGTGGGGCTCGAGGAGCGGCTCGACCATCGGCCCGGGCAGCTCTCGGGCGGCGAGCGTCAGCGAGCCGCGCTCGCGCGGGCGCTGGTCACGCGGCCCGCCGCGGTGCTCGCGGACGAGCCCACCGGCAATCTCGATCGGCCCACCGGCAATCGCGTGTTCGACCTGCTGCTCGAGCTGAACGCCTCGCTCGGCACGAGCCTCGTGGTCGTCACGCACGACCCGGATCTCGCGGCGCGCATGGACCGCGTGCTGCTGCTCGAGGACGGGCTATTGCGGCCGGTCTGACGGACGCCGCCCCGCGCGCCGGCCACGCGCCCGGCGGGAGCCGCGTGCCGGGGTCGGGCGTCGGTGCCGCCGCGTTGGGGGCGCTCGCCGGCAATCTCGCCGCGCACGCCTTGCCCGCGCTGCCCGGCCCGGCGTGGCACGTGGCGCTCGCCGTCGGCGCGCTCGCGCTGCTGCGCGTGGCCGCGCTGCGCGGCGTCGTGTTCGCCGTCGCGGCGTTCGCCTGGACCGTGCACGCGGCGGGCGAGCGCCTGGCGGACCGGCTGCCGCGCGCGTCGCTCGGCGCGGACTTCGCCGTGACTGGATGGATCGACTCGTTCCCGACGAGCGCGTCCGGGCAGAGCACGTTCGGCTTCACCGTGGACGAGCGGCGCCCCGCGGGCGTGCCGCGCCGCATCCGCTTGACCTGGTACTCGCCGCCCGAGACGCCGCGGGCCGGCGAGCGCTGGTCGCTCGTCGTGCGGCTCCGTCCGCCGCGGGGGCTCCGCAACCCCGGCGGCTTCGACTACGAGCGCTCGCTGCTCACGGAAGGGTTCGGGGCGACGGGTTACGTGCGCTCCGCGGAGCGGCTCGACACCGGGGACGACGGCGCCGGGTGGCGCCGCGCGTGGCTCCGCTACCGCGCATCGATCGCGGCGCGGCTCGCGGCCGCGGCGCCGGACGGGGAGGGCGCCGCGCTGCTCACGGCGCTCGCCATCGGCGAGCGCTTCGGCTTCGAGGAGCGGCATTGGACCGACTTCCGCCGCACGGGCACGAGCCATCTCGTCGCCGTGTCGGGCATGCACGTGGCGCTGCTCGGCATGCTGGCGTTCGCGGCCGTGCGCTGGGCGACGCTGCGCCTGCCGCCGGCCGCCGCGGCGTTCGATCTCGAGTGCGCGGCGCTCGCCGCCGCGGCCGCCACCGTCTACTACGCGGCGCTCACGGGCTTCGCCGTGCCCGCGCAGCGCTCGCTCGTGATGATCCTCGTGGCGCTCGCGGTGCTCGCGAGCCGCCGTTACGTCGCGCCCACGGCCGGCCTCGGAGCGGCGCTGCTGCTGGTGCTCGCATGGGACCCGTTCGCGCCCCTCGCGGCGTCGTTCTGGCTGTCGTTCGGCGCCGTGTGCGCGCTGCTGCTGCTCGCCTCGCCGCGTCGGGTGCGCGCGGCGCCCGCGGGGCGGGGCGGCCGCGTCGCGCGGCTCGCGGCGCAGCTCTGCGGGCTGCAGACGACGATCGGCATCGCGCTGCTGCCGCTCACGGCCGTGTTCTTCGGCGAGGTCTCGCTCGTGGGGCCGCTCGTGAACCTCGCGGCGATCCCGTGGTTCAACCTCGTGCTCGTGCCGCTCACGCTGCTCGCGACGCTCGCGCTGCCGCTCGGCGTGCTCGGCGAGCTCGCGACGCAGGGTGCGGCGCTGCTCGCCGGCTGGACGCTGGCCGCGCTGCACGCGCTCGCGGCGCCCTCGTGGGCCGCGCTCGCGGTGCCGACGCCCGGCCTCGCGGCGGCGCTGGTCGCTTGCGCCGGCACGCTGCTCGCGCTGCCCGCGCACGCGTTGCCCGCGCGGCGGCTCGCGTGGCTCGCGCTGCTGCCGCTCTTCGTCGGCCGTTCGGCGGCGCCCGAGGAGGGCGCTGCACGCCTGCGCGTGCTCGACGTGGGGCACGGCCTCGCCGTGCTCGTGGAGACGCGCGCGCACCGCCTGCTCTTCGACGCCGGCGCGCGCTACCCCTCCGGCTTCGACGTGGGCCGCGAAGTCGTGCTGCCGGTGCTCGGCGGCGCGCGGCTCGACAAGCTCGTCGTGAGCCACGCGGACAACGATCACGCGGGCGGCGCGGCCGCGGTGCTCGAGGCGGCGCCCGACGTGGACGTGCTCAAGGGTCCCGACGTGACGGCGCTCGGCGGCATCCGCTGCCGCGCCGGGCAGCGATGGACGTGGGACGGCGTCGAGTTCCGCATGCTGCATCCGCCGCCCGGGTTCGCGCCGCTCGGCAACGAGACTTCGTGCGTGCTCGCGGTGCACGCGGCGGGCCACGCGGCGCTCGTCACCGGCGACATCGAGGCGCGGGCCGAGGCGCGGCTCGCGCGCGACGCAGCCGTCGCCGCGGACGTCGTCGTCGTGCCTCATCACGGCAGCGCCACGTCGTCCTCCGCGCCGTTCGTCGCCGCCACCGACGCCGCCGTCGCCGTCGTGTCGGCGGGCTACGCCAACCGTTGGGGTTTTCCCCGCCCGGATGTGCGGGAGCGCTGGGAGCGCGCCGGCGCGACGCTGTGGGTCACGGGCGACCGCGGCGCCGTCACCGTGGACCTCGGGCCGTCCGGCGTCGCCGTGCGCGCCGAGCGCGACCGCGGCCGCCGCTACTGGCACGCGCAGTAGGGCGAGTGTGCGCGGCGTCGTTCAGCGCGCCGCCGTTCCTGGTGCCGCGGGCGGTGCCGCGTTATAGTCCGGGCCACCTTTCGGAGGGGTACGGTTCGCATGCTCGAGATCGTCAAAGCCGGCGGCTGGACCATGCTGCCCATCATCGCCTGCTCCGTCGTCGCCGTGGCGATCGTGCTCGAGCGGCTGTGGACGCTGCAACGCAAGCGCGTGCTGCCGCCGGACCTGACGCAGCGCGTGGCGGAATGGATTCGATCCGGGCAGCTCGACCAGGGCCACCTGCAGGCGCTGCACCAGAGCTCGCCGCTCGGCCAGGTGCTCGCGGCCGGGCTCGCGCGGCGTCATCTGCCCCGCGAGATCATCAAGGAGAGCATCGAGGACAGCGGCCGTCACGTGGTGCACGAGCTCGAGCGCTATCTCAACGCGCTCGCCACCATCGCGGGCGTGTCGCCGCTGCTCGGCCTGCTCGGTACGGTGTCCGGCATGATCCGCGCGTTCAGCGCCATCACCACGCAGGGCGTGGGCAATCCCACCGTGCTCGCGGGCGGCATCGCCGAGGCGCTGATCACCACCGCCGCGGGGCTCATCGTGGCGATCCCGGCGCTGATCGGCTACCGCTTCCTGCGCGGCCGCGTCGACGGGCTCGTCGTGCAGATCGAAAAGGAAGCGATGAAGTTCCTCGAGGCCCTGTCGTATCACTCACAACGCAGCGAGTACCTGGGAGTCGCCGATGAGGCTGCAAAGCCGCGCAAAAGACGAGCCTGAGGTCAACGTCATCTCGCTCGTGGACGTCCTGCTCGTCCTCGTGCTGTTCTTCATGGTCTCCACCACGTTCGTGCGCGAGGCGTCGATCAACCTGCGGCTGCCGGAGGCGGACGCCGCGGCGGCGCCCGGTGAGGCGGCGGAGTCGCTCGAGATCACGATCACGCAGGCGGGCGGCTATCTCGTCAACGAGCGGCCGCTCGTGAACAACGAGCGCCGGGTGCTGCGGGCCGCCATCGAGCAGACCGTCGGCGACCGGCGCGACCTGCCCGTGCGCATCCGCGCGGACGCCGAGGCCACGCACCAGGCGGTCGTCACGGCCATGGACGTGGCGGGCGAGCTCGGCTTCGTCGAGATCAGCATCGCGACCGTGAGCTCGCCGGACGACTGACCCGCCGTCCGGGGCGGTCGCCGTCGATGGCCCTCGTGCCGAGATCTCCTGCGTTGCGCGTCTACTCGCGGCTCCTGGGCTACCTGCGCCCGGCCGCGCGCTACACCGTGTTCGGCGCGGCGCTCGCCTCGGCCGTGTACGCGGCCGCGGGCGTGCTGGTGCCGGACCTCATGAAGCGCGTGATCGAGCGCTTCGAGGTGCCGCAGCGCGCGGCCGAGGGCGCGCTCGAGATCCCGCTCCTGATCCTCGCGGTGTTCGCGGTGCGCGGCGCCGTGGACTTCGCCATCGTGTACGGCTTGAACTGGGTGGGCCGCTCGGTCATCCGCGACCTGCGCTCGGATCTCTTCGCGCACTACCTCGTGCTGCCGGCCGCCTTCTACGACAGGACGTCGTCGGGCGACCTGATCTCGCGGCTGACCTACAACACCGAGCAGGTGGCGGAGGCGATCTCGAACGCCATCGTGGTGCTGCTGCGGGACACGCTCGCGATCCTCGCGCTCTTCGGCCTCATGATCTACCTGAGCCCCGCGCTCACGCTCCTGGTCGCGGTGGTCGGCCCCATCGTGGCGCTGATGGTCGCCGCCATGAGCCGGGCGTTCCGGCGCTACAGCGCCCGCATCCAGAGCTCGATGGGCGACGTCACGCGCGTCACCGAGCAGTCGCTGCAGGGCCAGCGCATCGTCAAGGTGTTCGAAGGGCAGGAGCTCGAGCGCCGGCAGTTCGACGACATCAACGCGCGCAACTTCCGCTTGAACGTGCGCCTCGGCGGCGTGCGGGCGGCCGGCGATTCGCTCACCCAGTACGTGGTGGCCGTGGGCGTCGCGGCCGTGATCTTCGTGGCGAGCCGCGTGCTGCAGGAGCTCGAGGCCTCGGTGTTCATCGCGTTCCTGACCGCGATGGGCATGATCCTCGCGCCGCTCAAGCGCGTGATCAACATCAACGCCGCGCTGCAGCGCGGCATCGCCGCCGCCGAGAGCCTGTTCGAGACGATGGACGAGCCCGCGGAGGCGGACACCGGAACGGAGCCGCTCGAGCGCGCGACCGGTCACGTGCAGTACGTGAACGTCACCTTCGCCTACGGGCCGGACCGCGACGAGGTGTTGCGGGACGTGAGCCTGGACGTGCCCGCGGGCAGCAGCGTCGCGTTCGTCGGGCAGTCGGGCAGCGGCAAGTCGACGCTCGTGAACCTGCTGCCGCGCTTCTACGACGTGCAGAGCGGCGCCGTGCTGCTCGACGGCAAGGACGTGCGCCGCTACCGGCTGCGGGATCTGCGCCGGCAGATCGCCCTGGTGAGCCAGGACGTCGTGCTGTTCGACGACACCATCGCGAACAACATCGCGTACGGCGCGCTCGCCGGGCGCTCGCGGCAGGAGATCGAGCGGGCCGCGGAAGCGGCGTACGTCACCGAGTTCGCGGCCGAGCTGCCGGAAGGCCTCGACACGCGCGTGGGCGAGCGCGGCCTGCTGCTCTCCGGCGGGCAGCGGCAGCGCATCGCGATCGCGCGCGCCATCCTCAAGGACGCGCCGATCCTGATCCTCGACGAGGCCACCTCGGCGCTCGACACGGAGTCGGAGCGCCGCATCCAGCGTGCCATCGAGGTGCTCATGCGGGGCCGCACGACGCTCGTCATCGCGCACCGGCTCTCCACGGTGGAGAAGGTGGATCGCATCGTCGTGCTGCGCGACGGGCGCATCGTCGAGACCGGCACGCACGCGGAGCTGCTCGCGCGGGGCGAGCACTACGCGACGCTCTATCGCATGCAGTTCGCGGATCGGGCGTCGTGAAGGCGTGGCTCGAAGGAGCTCTGAACTCGCTCTGGTACGGCCGCAACCCGCTCGCGTGGGTGCTCTGGCCCCTCGCGCTCGTCTACCGCGGCGTGATGGCGGGGCGCCGCTTCGCCTACGCGCGCGGCTGGCTGCGGACGGTGAAGCTGCCGGTGCCGGTGATCGTGATCGGGAACCTCACGGTCGGCGGCACCGGCAAGACGCCGCTCGTGATCTGGCTCGCGCGGGCGCTGACCGAGCGCGGCATGGCCGTCGGCATCGTGACTCGCGGCTACCGCGGGCGCGCGGAGCAGTGGCCGCAACGGGTGCAGCCCGACAGCGACCCGCGGCTCGTGGGCGACGAGGCCGTGCTGCTCGCGCGCCGCACGGGCTGCCCGGTGGTGGCGGGACCGGATCGCGTGGCCGCCGCGCGGCAGCTGCTCGACGAGCATCGGGTGGACGTGCTGCTCGCGGACGACGGCCTGCAGCACCTCGCGCTCGGCCGCGACATGGAGATCGCAGTGGTGGACGGCCGGCGAGGCCTGGGCAACGGGCTCTGCCTGCCGGCGGGGCCGCTGCGGGAGCCGCGGTCCCGCCTGCGCGGCGTCGACGCCATCGTCGTGAACGGGGGCGAGTGGGGGCACGCGGGCGTGTTCCGCGCGGAGCTCGAGGCGCAGGAGGCCGTCCGGGTCGGGGGGCAGGAGCGGCGACCGCTCGCGGCGTGGAGCGGGCGCGAGGTGCACGCGGCCGCCGGCATCGGCCACCCGCGGCGCTTCTTCGCGCTGCTCGAGGACGCGGGGCTCGAGGTGACCCCGCATGCGCTCGGCGACCACGCCGACGTCACGCCGGAGCGGCTCGCGTTCACGCCGCGGCTGCCCGTGCTCGTCACCGAGAAGGACGCCGTGAAACTGTCCGACACGGGTGAGCTCGAGGTATGGAGCGTCCCCGTGGAGCTGCGCTTCGCGGCCGGACACGCCGAGCGCCTGCTCGCGCTCGTGCTGCGTATTCTGCGAGGATCGGAATCGTGAGCGCCGACTTCGTTGCCGTCATTCCCGCCCGCTACGCGTCCACGCGGTTGCCCGGCAAGCCCCTCAAGGACATCGGCGGCCGCACCATGATCGAGCGGGTGTTCCGCCAGGCGTCGCTCTCGGGCGCCGCCGAGGTGCTCGTCGCCACCGACGACGAGCGCATCGCCGCCGAGTGCCGCCGGTTCGGCGCGCGCTGCGAGATGACGTCGCCCGCGCACGCGAGCGGCACGGACCGCATCGCCGAGCTCGCGCATCGCCTGGGTTGGCCCGACGACCGCATCGTCGTGAACGTGCAGGGCGACGAGCCGTTCCTGCCGCCCGCGCTCGTGACGCAGACCGCGGAGCTCCTCGCTGCGCGGCCCGAAGCCCACATCGCCACTCTGGTGACGCGCTTCCGCGATGCGGCCGAGCTCCGCGACCCGAACACCGCGAAGGTGGTGCTCGACCGCGACGGCTTCGCGCTCTATTTCAGCCGCTCGCCGATCCCCCACACGGCCGACGGGGATCATCGCGGCGCATGGCGTCACATCGGCCTGTACGGCTATCGCGCGGCCGCCCTCAAGCGGCTTGCGGCCGAGCCGCCGTGCGAGCTCGAGCGCGTCGAGCGGCTCGAGCAGCTGCGGGCGCTGTGGCTCGGAATGCGGATCGTGGTGGGGGAGGCCCGGGAGCTGCCGCCGCGCCACGTCGATACCGAGGAGGACCTGATCTACGCCCGCCGTTACGCCGCCCAGCTCGAGGTGGAAGAGGGGGGCGGTGGGCGGCTCCGGTAGAATGAGGCGGGCCAGCCGAGCTGTCGTATGAACCTGCTCGACCGATTGAAGCTCATCAAGTTGCGCGAGGAAGCCGAGCGCGCCGGACCCGCGCCGGTGCCCGTGGCGCGCGTGCTGTTCGTTTGCATGGGGAACATCTGCCGCTCGCCCACGGCGGAGGGCGTGTTCCGCAAGGTGCTGGCCGAGCGCGCACCGGATCTCCTCGTCGAGGTGGACTCGGCCGGCACGCACGCCTATCACGTGGGCGAGCCGCCGGATCCGCGGGCGCGGCGCGCGGCCGAGCGGCGCGGCATCAACCTCGAGGGGCTGCGCGCGCGCGTGGTCACCTTCGAGGACTTCGAGCGCTACGACCTGCTGCTCGCGATGGATTCGATGAATCGCGAAGCGCTCCTGCAGATCGGGCCGCCGCAGCATCATCGGAAGGTCCGCCTGCTGCTCGAGTTCGCGCCGCATCTCGGCCGCAAAGAGGTGCCGGACCCGTATTACGGCGGCATCAACGGCTTCGAGCACGTGCTCGATCTCGTGGAGGAGGCGTCCATCGGGCTGCTCGAGCACCTGCGCCGCCACGCGGCCCAGCGGCTCGCGAACCCCGACCTTCCGCCGCTGCGGTAGGGCCAACGCACCCAGAGAAGCTCCCGGGTGGGAGCGACTTTCCAGTCGCGATTCTTGTGCCACCGCAGGCGGCGCGCGCCCGCCGGCGTCAGCGGTCGGCGTCCGGGGGCGCGCCTTCGGCGGCGACGGGCTCGCGCGGCGTGGGCGCCGGGGCCGGCGGCAGCGGCTGGGGCTCGGCGGATGCCGGGCGGTAGGCGGGCTCGGCCTCCACGCGGGGCTCCGGCGGTTGCGCGCAGCCGTCGGAGGCGACCGCGCGGTCCTGCCAGGCTTCCTGCCCGCCGTTGCCGCCCGGGGGCTGCGTCAGCGGCCGGCCGCCGGAGCCGTTGCCGGCCTGCCGGCGCTCCGTCGCCTCCTGGCGCGCCGCGCCGTCCGCGGCGCCGCTGCGGGCGTCTTCCTGCGAGCGGCCGCGGCCGCGGCCGCGCGAACGGCGGCTCCGGCCCGAGCCGCCTTGTGCCGGCTGCTCGCGCTGGGCGGGCCGAGCCTGCTGTCCGCCGTTGTCGGCGCGGCCCGCGCCCTCCGCGCGTCCGCCCCGGCCCTGGCCCTTGTTGCGCCCGCGGTCCCGCGACCGGCGTTCGCCGCGGGACGGCTGGCGCTCCTCGGAGCCGCGCGCGGGCGCCGCGCTCGACCCCTCGCGGGCCGCGGGGGCGGGCTTCAGCCAGCTCAGCAGCCGCTGCACGAAGCCCGGGCGCGCCGGCTCGGGCGGCGGGGCCTCCTCGCGCTCGACGGGCACCGGAGCGGGCGTCGCCGGCAACACGTTCGCCACCGCCGCCTCCATCGGCCGCGCCGGCCGCTTGATCTCCTCGAAGGCGATGCTCGGATCCTCCTTCGGCGTGACGAGCTTGTAGCTCGTGGCGCTGTTCTCGGGCAGCTGCGACTCGTCGTCGCGCACGCGGCGGATCGTGTAGTTCGGCGTCTGCAGATCGGCGTTCGCGACGAGCACGATCTGGACGTTGTTGTTGTCCTGGATCGACTGCACCCAGTCGCGCTTCTCGTTCAGCAGGTAGTTGTGCACGTCGATCGGCAGCTGCGCGATGACCTTGGCGGTGCGTTCCTTGCGCGCCTCCTCGCCGATCAGGCGCAGGATGGCGAGCGCGAGGCTCTCCACGCTCCGCACCGTTCCGGTGCCGTTGCAGCGCGTGCACACCTGGTGCGTGGACTCCTCGAGCGACGGCCGCAGGCGCTGCCGCGACATCTCGAGCAGACCGAACCGCGAGATCCGGCCGATCTGGATGCGCGCGCGGTCGCTTTTCACGGCCTCGCGCAGGCGGTTCTCCACGTCCCGCTGGTTCTTGTGCGGCCCCATGTCGATGAAGTCGATGACGATGAGGCCCCCGAGGTCGCGCAGCCTGAGCTGCCGCGCGATCTCGTCCGCCGCCTCGAGGTTCGTGTTGAGCGCCGTCTGCTCGATGTCCTCGCCCTTGGTTGCCCGGGCGGAGTTGATGTCGATGGCGGTGAGCGCCTCCGTGTGATCGATCACGATGCTGCCGCCGGACGGCAGCGTGACCTTGTGGGCGAACGCCGACTCGATCTGGCTCTCGATCTGGAAGCGCGTGAAGAGCGGCACGGTGGGATCGTCATAGAACTTGAGCTTGCGCAGGTTGTGCGGCAGCACGCGCTCCATGAACTCCCGCGCCTCTTCGTACACCTGCTGGTTGTCGATGAGGATCTCGCCGATGTCGTTGGACAGGTAATCCCGCAGCGCCCGAATGATCGCGTTGCCTTCCTGGTAGATGAGGAACGGGGCGGGGCGGGTGACGACGACCTGCTTGATGGCCTCCCAGACGCGCAGCAGGTAGTCGAGGTCCCAGCGCAGCTCCTCGATGCTCCGGCCGACGCCGGCCGTGCGCACGATGCAGCCCATGCCCTCGGGCGGCTGCAGCTCCTCGAGCGATTGGCGGACGATCTCGCGGTCCTCCCCGGTGATGCGGCGCGACACGCCGCCCGCGCGGGGGTTGTTCGGCATGAGGACGAGGAAGCGGCCGGCCAGGCTGATGTAGGTGGTGAGGGCGGCGCCCTTCGTGCCGCGTTCCTCCTTGTCCACCTGGACGACGATCTCCTGGCCTTCCTTCAGGACCTCCTTGATCTGGACGCGCTCGCCGGGCGGGACTTCGCGCAGGAAGTATTCGCTGGAAATCTCCTTGAGCGGCAGGAACCCGTGGCGCTGCGCGCCGTAGTCGACGAACGCGGCCTCGAGGCTCGGCTCGATCCGCGTGATGCGTCCTTTGTAGATGTTGGCTTTACGTTGCTCTCGCGAAGGTACCTCGATGTCCAGGTCGTAAAGCTTCTGGCCATCGACCATGGCCACACGCAGCTCTTCTCGCTGCGTGGCGTTGACTAGCATGCGCTTCATGAGTGAGTGGTCCCTTCAGCCGGCAGGAGGGCTCGGTGTGTACCACCGCGGTCGGCGAGCTGGCGCAGAAGAGGAGCAGCAGTTGGATGGGCTGTATCATCGAGCCTCGCTCGGCGCCGCCCGGCTCCGATCCGTCTCTTGTCGTTGACGCTGCTTGGCGACGGGAGCCGACGGCGCTACGACAACCGCGGCGTCCCGAGCTCCGGGTTTCGCCGGCGAATTGCTATAGCAAACTGGCGGCGCCGCCGACCGAAGAGTCACGCCTGAACAGGCGCTCCTGTACGCCCGTTGGAGCCGCCGCCTGGAATAAGGCTTTAAGGGGTCGCTTAGCTGGTTGCCCAACACGGGCGGAACCCCGCCGGCTACTATAGCACACGAAGCCTCCGGCTCAATTCGTACGACGTTGAATCTACCGGAAAAAGCAGGCACCCCCGCCCGCCAGCGCGTGGTCGACGAGGACGCGGCGGGGCAGCGCCTCGACAATTTCGTGCTCGGGGCGCTGAAGGGCGTGCCGCGCAGCCACGTCTATCGCCTGATCCGCTCCGGGCAGGTGCGCGTGAACTCGGGCCGTGCCGCGCCGAGCTACCGGCTGCAGCCGGGCGACCGCGTGCGGCTGCCGCCGGTGCGCACGGCGGCCCGCGCGGCGGCGAGCCCGGGTCCCTCGGGGGTCGCGTGGCTCGAGGCGCGCATCGTCTACGAGGACGCCCGCCTGCTCGTGCTCGACAAGCCGGCCGGCGTGGCCGTGCACGGTGGCAGCGGCCTGTCGTTCGGCTGCATCGAGGCGCTGCGCGTGCTGCGGCCCGAGGCGCGCACGCTCGAGCTCGTGCATCGCCTGGACCGCGCCACCTCGGGCTGCCTGCTCGTCGCGAAGAAGCGCAGCGCCCTGCGCACGCTCCACGCGCTGCTCCGGGAGGGTCAGGTGGACAAGCGCTACCTCGGCCTCGTCCGGGGCCGCCTGCGCCGGGCCACCGTCGAGGTGGACGCGCCGCTGTCCGTGCGCCACCGGGGCGGCGAGGCGTGGGTCAGCGTGGCCGCGGACGGCAAGCCGTCCCGCACCGTGTTCCGGCTGCTCGAGCCGTACGGGGCCGAGGCGTCGTTCGTGGAGATCGCCCTCGGGACGGGCCGGACGCACCAGATCCGCGTGCACGCGGCCCACATCGGCCACCCGCTGGCCGGCGACGACCGCTATGGCGACGAAGCCTTCAACCGCCGGCTCGCCGCGCTCGGCCTCGACCGGCTGTTCCTGCATGCGCACGCCGTGGCGTTCACCTGGCCGGACAGCGGCGAGCCGTTCGAGGTCAGCGTGCCGTTGCCGGAGGACCTCAAGGCCGTGCTCGACGCCCTCACGGGGCTCGGCGCGGAGCGAGCGGGTCCAGCCCCGCTTCCCTGAGCATCCGCGCGAGGGCGATGAGCGGCAAACCGATGAGCGCCGTGGGGTCCTCCGAGACGATGCGCTCGAACAGGACCACCCCGAGCCCCTCCGCCTTGAAGCCCCCGGCGCAGTCGTAGGGGCGCTCGGCGGCGAGGTAGCGGTCGAGATCGTCCCGCCCGAGGGTGCGGAAGGCCACGTCCGTGCGGTCCACGGTCTCCCAGCGGCGCCCGTCGGCGGCGTCGATGACCACGACGGCCGTGTAGAAGGCCACGGTCTTGCCCTGGCAGGCGAGGAGCTGCTCGAGGGCGGCCGCGTGCGAGCCCGGCTTCGCGAGCGGCCGGCCGTCGAGCGACGGCACCTGATCGGAGCCGATCACGACGGCGTCCGTGGGCAACGCGCTCTCCGCCTTGGCCCTGGCGAGCCTCAGGGCGAGCTCCCGCGGCGGCTCGCCCGAGCGGGGCGTCTCGTCCGCGCGGGGCGCCAGGGTCTCGAAGGGGAGGCCGAGCCGCGCGAGCAGCTCGCGGCGGTACGGGGAGGTGGAGGCGAGCAGGAGCCGGCGCATGCGCTCGAATCCGATTCGAAAAAGGTTGACGCAATCGTAACTTGCGGTTTTGACCAGAGAAATGCTTCTAAACTATGATGCGACGTCATGTCGGAGTCGCTGCACACCTGGTACAGTCTGCGCGACTTGGAGTCCTTCGGGGCGCGGCACGTCGAGCTCGGGGGCGAAATTCCCCTCGCCCGGCTCGGCCGGCTCACGGAGTCGCTCGACACCGACGAAGGCAGCGTCAAGGCCAGCTTGAAGTTCGGCCGGGACGCCGGTTGGGTCACCTGCGAGCTCGCAGTGCGGTCCACGCTGCGGGTAGTCTGCCAGCGGTGCCTCGAGCCGCTGACGCTCGAGGTGGACGAACGCGTCGAGCTCGCCGTCGTGGAATCGCCGGCGCTCGCGGCGTCCGTGCCGGCGCGCTACGAGCCGCTGGTGCTGGAAGGCGACCGGGTCATGCCGGCACAGCTCGTCGAGGACGAGCTGATCGTGTCGCTGCCGTTGGTGCCAAAGCATGCGAATATCGCCGACTGCGGAGCGGCGGCCCGGGCGCTGCTCGGCTCCGCGCCGGTGCAGTGAGCTCAGATTGTTTTAGGAGAAAGATTGGATGGCTGTTCAGAAGAGCCGGAAGACGCCGTCGCGCCGCGGCATGCGCCGCTCGCACGACGCGCTGCGCGCGCCCACGCTCGCAGTCGACCCGACCACCGGAGAAACCCATCTTCGTCATCACGTGACGGCCGACGGCTATTACCGCGGCCGCAAAGTGTTCGAGGCCCGCAAAGAGATCGACGAGGACTAGCGGCGGCCCCTGCCTGAGAGGAAGTCTGCGCCCGATGCGAGCGCCCATCGGCGGTCAGCCGCACGCGCCTCGATGACGCGCAAGGTCACAATCGCTCTGGACGCCATGGGAGGCGACCGCGGTGCCGCGGCCGTCATTCCCGCGGCATTGGCCACGCTCGAGAAGGACGACTCCGTCACGCTCGTGCTCGTGGGGCTCACCGACGTGCTCGAGGAGGCGAGGCGCCAGGCGGGGGACCGCTACGGCGATCGCCTGCGCTTCCATCCGGCGAGCGAGGTCGTGAGCATGGACGAGTCGCCCGCCGATGCGTTGCGGCGCAAGAAGGACTCGTCCCTGCGGGTGGCCATCCAGCTCGTGAAGGAGGGCGTAGCCGACGCCTGCGTGAGCTCCGGCAACACGGGCGCGCTCATGGCCACTGCGCGGCACGTGCTGAAGACGCTGCCCGGCATCGACCGGCCCGCCATCATCTCCGCGGTGCCCGGCTTGAAGGGCCCCACCTACATGCTCGATCTCGGCGCGAACGTGGACTGCAGCGCCGAGCACCTGCTGCAGTTCGCGATGATGGGCTCCGTGGTCGCGGGCGACATGCTCGAGAAGGAGCGGCCGCGCGTCGGCCTGCTCAACATCGGCCAGGAGCACATCAAGGGCAACGAGGTGGTGCGCGAGGCGAGCGAGCTGCTCGCGCGCAGCGGCTTGAACTACATCGGCTTCGTGGAAGGCGACGGCATCTTCCACGCCGACGTGGACGTGGTCGTGTGCGACGGCTTCGTCGGCAACGTCGCTTTGAAGACGATGGAGGGCACGGCCGCCCTGATCGCCTCGTTCCTGAAAGAGGAGTTCAACCGTAACTTGCTGCGCAACCTGCAGGGCTTGATCGCCAACAGCGCCCTCGACGCCATCCGCGCACGGCTCGATCCGCGCCGTTACAATGGCGCGAGCCTCGTGGGCCTGAACGGCGTCGTGCTGAAGAGCCACGGCTCCGCGGACCAGTTCGCGTTCGAGACGGCCGTTCGGGCCGCCATCGTGGAGGCGCGCAAAGGCGTGCCGGTGCAGATCGGACGCCTCATCGAGAATCGGCCTCAAGAATGCATTCGCGCATAATCGGCACCGGCAAGTACCTCCCGGCCAAGGTGCTCACCAACTTCGATCTGGAGAGGATGGTCGACACCTCGGACGAGTGGATCCGCACGCGCACCGGCATCGAGCGGCGCCACATCGCCGCCGACGACGAGATGACCTCCGATCTCGCGCGGCACGCGTCGGTGGCCGCGATGGAGGCGGCGGGCATCGGCCCGGACGACGTGGACCTCGTCGTCGTGGGCACCACCACGCCGGACCTGATCTTCCCGAACGTGGCATGCCTGCTGCAGGAGAAGCTCGGCATCCGCGGCGGCGCCGCGTTCAGCGTGGAGGCGGCCTGCTCGGGGTTCTTGTACGCGCTATCGGTCGCCGATCAGTTTGTCCGCTGCGGGCAGGCGCGGCGCGCGCTCGTGGTCGGCGCGGAGACGATGTCCCGGATCGTGGACTGGACCGATCGCGAGACCTGCGTGCTGTTCGGCGACGGCGCGGGCGCCGTGATCCTCGAGGCGTCCGAGGAGCCCGGCGTGCTGTACTCGCGGCTCGGCGCGGACGGCCGCTACCGCGAGCTGCTCTACGCGACCACCGGCGTGTCGTCTCGCCCCAAGGCCGGCGACGTGCCGGCGCTGCGCATGCGCGGCAACGAGGTGTTCAAGGTGGCCGTGAGGACGCTCGAGAGCATGGTCGACGAGGTGATCGAGACCAACCGTCTCGAGAAGGGCGAGATCGACTGGCTGATCCCGCACCAGGCCAACATCCGCATCATCCAGGCGACGGCGAAGCGGCTCCGGATGCCGATGGAGCGGGTGATCCTCACCGTGCAGGAGCACGGCAACACGTCGGCGGCCTCCGTGCCGATGGCGCTGGATACGGCCGTCCGCGACGGGCGCGTGAAGCGCGGCGATCTGCTGCTGCTCGAAGCGTTCGGCGGCGGGTTCACCTGGGGCGCGGCGCTCGTGCGGTACTGACCGGCGGCCCCGGCCGGCGCCGCCGTGGCGAATGCGACGCACCGCGCATGAACGGGGATTGCGGGATACGTATAATTCGCGGCGGAAATCGGGCCAGGTGTGGGTCATGAAACGCGCTCCGACGTTTGCCGCCTTCGCCTTGTGGCTCGCCGCGGTGATGCCGGCGGGCGCCGCCGAGTACCCGCTCGCCGAGGGGCAGGACGTGATCGGCGCGCCGCGGGTCATCGCGGCGCGCTACGAGGACACATTCGTGAAGCTCGCGCGCGAGCACAACGTCGGCTTCGAGGCGCTGCGGCGCGCGAACCCCGGCGTCGACGCCTGGCTGCCCGGCGAGGGCACCCCGATCGTCATCCCGGCTCAATTCGTGCTGCCCCGCGCGCCGCGCGAGGGCATCGTCGTGAACGTGGCGGAGCTGCGCCTGTACTACTTCCCCGACGGGCCCAGCGGCCGGGTGTTCACGTATCCCATCAGCATCGGCCGCAATGACTGGTCCACGCCGCTCGGGGTGACCACCGTCACCGGCAAGGTCAGGAATCCCACCTGGTATCCGCCGGAGTCGATCCGCGCCGAGCATGCCGAGATGGGCGATCCGCTGCCGCGCGTGGTGCCCCCCGGGCCCGACAACCCGCTCGGCAAGCACGCGCTGCGGCTCGGCCTGCCGGGCTATCTGATTCACGGCACGAACAGGCCCGCGGGCGTCGGCATGCGCGTGACCCACGGCTGCATCCGCATGTTCCCAGAGGACATCGAGGCGCTGTTCGCGATGGTGCCGGTGGGCACGAAGGTGCGCATCGTCAACCAGCCGTACAAGCTCGGCTGGGCGGAGGACGGTCTCTACCTCGAGGCGCATCCGCCGCTCGAGGAGGTCGCGCAGAACGCGGAGTGGGCACCCGCGACGGAGCTCACGCGCGTGTACGTGGCGGCCACGGAGACGCGCACGACCGAGGTCGCCTGGGACGTCGCCGAGCGCTTGCTGCAGGAGGCCCGCGGCATCCCCGAGCGGATCTCCATCGAGCCGCTGACGGTCTCCGCCGACTCCCCGCTCTAGCAGCGGCTTCAGCCGCGCTCTTCACCTGTGGGAGCGGCTTTCCAGCCGCGATCTTCGCCTGTGGGAGCGGCTTTCCAGCCGCGATTCTTGCGCACCGCAGGCGGCCGCGGCTCGCATGTGCCCCTTCCAGCACCGCCGCAAGTACATCCCTGTAGGCTGGCGCGCGCGCATCCCTGCGCGCGAGCCTGCTGGAAGGGGCACATGCGATCCACGCGCGAGACGTGCTCGCGGCGTTGAGCGACCGAAGATCTCGGCGTGACGCGTCGTCGCCGGGTCTTGGCTGAAGATCGCGGCTGGAAGGCCGCTCCCACAGGTGAAGATCGCGGCTGGAAAGCCGCTCCCACACGAAAAAAAAAAGCCGCCGGAGAAAGCGGCGGCTTTATTGCGACGCGGATGCTCCGCGTCGTGGGAAATCTAGTTCTGTTAGACGGATGCTTTACTTGCGCTGCGACTGCTCGAACATCCGATCCAATCGCTGATTCGTGGCGTCGCAGCACGCTTGCGCGGCCTGCGCCGCTTGCAGCGCCTGGTTCGCGGTGCTCTGAGCACTCGACGCAGTCTGCTGCGCTTGGTTGGCCGTGCGCTGTGCCGCTTCGGCGGTGCTCTGCGCCGCTTGAGCAGTCATGCGCACCTCGTCGATCTGCTCCTGCAAGCCGGCGCAGCCCGTCGCGAGTGCGATGCCACAAACGATTGCGGCAGACCGCACGACAGCCTTCACTTTAGTGACCATCGAGGATTCCCCTGAACGTGAAAAACCGGCGCCATTATTTCGCAAAGTGTTCGCTACTGCAATTAAAAACGATTCATTTCAGAGGCATGCGTCGCTCAAAACAGACAGCATGAAGGACGATTTGAAGAGCGGCGATGTGCGCAGCGCGATGTAGTGGAAGCCTGCATCGCATGACGCTCGAGCGGCCGTGAAGCACGGCTTGACCTCCCTCCCGAGAGCCTGTATATAGCATCAGTCTGGGCTTAAATACAGGCAGCGAACCATGCGCGAGCTCACCCCTCGGCAACGCCAGATTCTCACTCTCATTCAGAAAGTTATTCGCGAAACCGGCATGCCGCCCACGCGCGCCGAGATCGCGAAGATGCTGAAGTTCCGCTCGGTCAACGCCGCCGAGGATCATCTGCGCGCGCTCGAGCGGAAAGGCGCCATCGAGCTGCTGCCCGGCACGTCGCGGGGCATCCGCCTGAAGGATTCGTTGCGCGAGCAGCTCGGGTTGCCGCTGGTGGGCCGAGTCGCGGCGGGCGAACCGATCCTGGCCGAGGAACACATCGAGGCGCGGTATCAAATCGATCTCGACCTTTTCAAAAAGCCGCCGCATTTCCTGTTGCGCGTGCACGGCATGAGCATGCGCGACGCCGGCATCCTCGACGGCGATCTCGTCGCGGTGCATCGAACCACCGACGTGCGCAACCGGCAGATCGTGGTCGCACGCCTGGAGAACGAGGTCACGGTGAAGCGCTACAAGCAGGAAGGGCATCGCGTCTGGCTGCTGCCCGAGAACCCGGATTTCGAACCGATCCAGGTGAACCTCCAGGAGCAGCCGCTCACCATCGAAGGCGTCGTGGTGGGCGTGGTGAGGCCAACCGTGAAATGAAATAGGAGCGGCTTTTGCCGGCCGCCATCTCCCGTCGATGAATCCTGCAATGGAAGCGTTACCGACGCCGGGCATGGAAGCCCTGCTGCGCGACGGGCGCGTGTGGCTCGGCCGGGGCGCGCAGCTCGCGCCGCCCGTCATCCCCACCGGCTTCGCCGCGCTCGACCGGTATCTGCCCGGCGGCGGCTGGCCGCGTAACGCAATCAGCGAAATCTTCCTCGAGCAGTACGGCATCGGCGAGCTCACGCTCCTGATGCCGGCGCTGGCGGAGCTCACGCGCGCGGAGGACGCGGCCGGCCGGTGGATCGTCTGGGTGGCGCCGCCGCTCGTGCCGTATGCGCCGGCGCTGCGCCGGCAGGGCGTCGAGCTCGATCGGCTGCTGCTCGTGCATCCCCGGGGCGGGCGCAAGAACGATCTCTGGGCCGTCGAGCAAGCCATCCGCTCGGGCTCCGCCGCCGCGGTGCTCGCCTGGGTGCGAACGGCCGACGACGTGGACTTGCGCCGCCTCCAGCTCGCCGCCGAGGAGCGCGTGTGCTGGGTGGTGCTGTTCCGCCCGGTGGAGGACCTCGAGAACCGCTCGCCGGCGGCGTTGCGGCTCGAGCTCCGTGCGGGCGCGCCGATGCGCGGGGTGCGGGGCAGGGGAGCCTCGAGGCCGCGTCGCGCTCTGCGCGTCCGCGTGCTCAAGTGCCGAGGCCGTCAACCGGCGGATATCGATCTCGAGGTCCGCTGATGGCGCGAGCCCATGCAACCCTTACATTCCTCAGCGCTGTTCCCGACGGAGTCTCCGCCGCCCCCGACGGAGGCGTCTTCGCCGCGGCGGCGGCAAGCCTGGCTGGGCCTCACGCTGCCCAACCTGCCGCTCGAAGCGCTGCCGGCCGCTCGCACCGAGGAGCCTGCCGTGGTCGTCGAGCCCCGGCAGGCGCAGTGGCGGGTCGTTGCGGCGAACGCGGCGGCCCGTGTCCACGGCATCGCGCCTGATCTCAAGCTCGGCGCGGCGCTCGCGCTCGCCGAGCCCCTGAACGTGCTGCAACGCTCGCCGGTGCGCGAGCGGGCGGTGCTCGAGTCGCTCGCGAGCTGGGCGCATCGCATCACGCCCGCCGTCTGCATCGAGCCCGACGAGAGCCTGGTGCTCGAGATCGAAGGCAGCCGCAGGCTCTTCGGCGGGCGGGAAGCGATCGTGGCGATGCTCGCGGAGGAAACGGCGCGGCGTGGGTTGACCGCCCGGTTGCGCGTCGCGCCCACCGCCATGGCCGCGCTGTGGCTCTCCCGCTGCGGGGCGGACGATGCGCCGTCGCTCGAGCGACTGCCCGCGAGCCTCGGCCGCCTGCCGCTGTCGGTCACCCGCTGGCCCGAGGAGGTGCAGACGCTGCTCGCCGAGATGGGCGTGCGCACGATCGGCGATTGCCTGCGGCTGCCGCGCGCGGGCTTCGCCCGGCGCGTGGGGCTGCGCTGCTTGGCGGACCTCGACAAGGCGCTGGGCCGCGCCGTGGACGTGCGCGCGGAGCGCGAGCCGCCGCATGCCTTCCGCGCGCGCGCGGAGCTGTCGGCGGAGACGGGTGACGCGACCGTGCTGATCGCGGCCGCCGCGCAGCTCATCGAGCGACTGGCGGCGAGCCTGCGCGAGCGTCAGGCCCAGATCGAGCGCTTCGAGCTCGCCCTCGAGCACCTGCAGCATCCGTCCACCGTGGTCCGCTTCGACCTGCTCGAGCCGTCGCACGAAGGCACGGTGCTGCGCCGTCTCGTCGCGGACCGGCTGGAGCGGGTGGAGCTCCCGGCGCCCGTCATCGCGCTCGAGCTCGCGACCGGCTTCTTCCGCCCCTTGAGCCTCGCGCCGGCCGGGCTCTTCGGCGGCCGGCGACGGGAGGGCGAGCGCACCGTTCTGGTGGAGCGGTTGCAGGGACGCTTCGGCGCCGACGACGTGCATGGGCTCGGCCTCGCCGCCGACCATCGTCCCGAGCGCGCGTGGCGCAAGCTCACCGAGCGCAGCCTCATCGAGCCTCCCCGCGACGGCGAGGTGTCGCCGTGCGCGGCCGAGCGCCCGGCGTGGGTGCTGCCCGAGCCCGTGCCGCTGTTCTCGCCGGCTGCGCGTTCCCACACACGGGGAGAGATCGAGCTCGAGTCGGGCCCCGAGCGCATCGAGAGCGGCTGGTGGGACGGCCACGACGTGGCCCGAGATTACTACACGGCCATCGGCGAGCGCGGCGAGCGGCTGTGGGTGTTTCGCGAGCGCGCGAGCGGCACGTGGTACCTGCATGGCCTCTTCGGGTGAGCGCGAAGATCGCGGCTGGAAAGCCGCTCCTACAAGGGAAGATCGCGGCTGGAAAGCCGCTCCCACAGGGGAGGATCGCGCGAAAGCTGCTCCCACAGGCTTCGATCGGCGGGTGGGAGCGCCTTTCGAGGCGCGATCTTCCGCCGGCTACGCCGAGCTGCACTGCCTCAGCAACTTCTCCTTCCTGCGCGGCGCGTCGCATCCGGAGGAGCTGGTCGACACCGCCGCCGCGCTCGGCTATGCCGGGCTCGCGCTGACGGACGAGTGCTCCGTGGCCGGCGTCGTGCGCGCGCACATCGCCGCCAAGGAGCGGCCGCTAAAGTTCGTCATCGGCAGCGAGCTGCGCCTGCCGGACCTCGCGCTCGTGGTGCTCGCGCCCGACCGGCACGCGTATGGCGCGCTCTGCCGGCTCATCACGGCCGCGCGGCGCGCCGCCCCGAAAGGCGAGTATCGCGCCGACCGCGACCTGCTCGCCTCGCACCTCGAGGGATCCTCGTGCCTCGTGCTGTGGCTGCCCGAGCGGCAGCCGGACGCGGCGGCCTGCGCGTGGCTCGCCGAGCGTTGCCCGGGCCGCACCTGGATCGCGGCGGAGCTCCTCCGCGACGGCACCGACCGGCGCCGGCTCGCGGAGCTCACCGCGCTCGGCCGCAGGCTCGGCTTGCCGGTGGTGGCGAGCGGCAACGTGCACATGCACGACCGCAGCCGCCGCATGCTGCAGGACACGCTCACCGCCATCCGCCTCAAGACGCCCGTGGACAAGCTCGGCTTCGCGCTCCAGCCGAACGCCGAGCGCTGCCTGCGGCCGATCCACGAGCTCGAGGCGCTCTACCCGCGAGAGCTCCTCGACGAGACGCTCGCGATCCTCGAGCGTACGCGCTTCTCGCTCGACGAGCTGCGTTACGAGTACCCGCGCGAGCTCGTGCCCGAAGGCGAGACGCCGACCACTCACCTGCGGGCGCTCACGGAGCAGGGCAAGCGTTGGCGCTGGCCGCAAGGGGCGCCCGAGAAAGTGGAGCGGCTCATCGAGCACGAGCTCAGGCTCATCGCCGAGCTCCGTTACGAGCCCTATTTCCTCACCGTCCACGACATCGTCCGCTTCGCCCGCAGCCGCGGCATCCTGTGCCAGGGGCGGGGGTCGGCCGCCAACTCCGCGGTGTGCTACTGCCTCGGCATCACCGAGGTGGACCCTGCTCGCATGGAGATGCTCGTGGAGCGGTTCATCTCCAAGGAGCGCGCGGAGCCGCCGGACATCGACGTCGACTTCGAGCACGAGCGGCGCGAGGAGGTCATTCAGTACATCTACCAGAAGTACTCCCGCGAGCGGGCCGCGCTCGCCGCCACCGTCATCACCTATCGGCCGCGGAGCGCCATCCGCGACGTCGGCAAGGCGCTCGGGCTCGACGAGCTGCAGGTGGGCACGCTCGCGAAGTCGCTGCAATGGTGGGACGGTCACCGCATCGATCGGCAGCGCTTCGTCGAGGCGGGGCTCGATCCGGAGAGCGCGAAGGTCAAGCAGCTGCTCCGCCTCGCGCAGGAGCTCATCGGCTTCCCGCGGCACCTGTCGCAGCACGTGGGCGGCTTCGTGATCTCCGAGGGGCCGCTCGCCGAGCTCGTGCCCATCGAGAACGCCGCCATGCCGGAGCGCACCGTCATTCAGTGGGACAAGGACGACCTCGAGGCGCTCGGGCTCCTCAAGGTGGACGTGCTCGGCCTCGGCATGCTGTCCGCGATCCGCCGCTGCTTCGAGCTCATCGAGCGCTTCCACGGCCGGCGCCTGACGATGGCCGAGGTGCCGGCCGAGGATCCGGAGGTCTACCGCATGATCTCCCGGGCGGACACGATGGGCGTGTTCCAGATCGAGTCGCGGGCGCAGATGGCCATGCTGCCGCGGCTGCGCCCCCGCTGCTTCTACGACCTCGTCATCGAGGTGGCGATCATCCGCCCCGGTCCGATCCAGGGCGACATGGTGCACCCGTACCTGCGGCGCAGGAACGGCGAGGAGCCCGTGACCTATCCGAGCGAGGAGGTGCGGCAAGTGCTCGAGCGCACGCTCGGCGTCCCGATCTTCCAGGAGCAGGTCATGCAGCTCGCCATCGTGGCGGCGGGCTTCACGCCGGGCGAGGCGGACCGGCTGCGGCGCGCGATGGCGGCGTGGCGGCGGCGCGGCGATCTCGAAGCGTTCGAGCGGCGCCTCATCGACGGCATGCTGGCGCGCGGCTACGGCGAGCCGTTCGCGCGGCGCATCTTCGAGCAGATCAAGGGATTCGGCGAATACGGCTTCCCCGAATCGCACGCGGCGAGCTTCGCGCTGCTCGTGTACGTGTCCGCGTGGCTCAAGCGTCACGAGCCGGCCGCCTTCTGCTGCGCGCTCCTGAACAGCCAGCCGATGGGCTTCTACGCGGTGGCCCAGCTCGTGCGCTCGGCGCGCGAGCACGGGGTGGAGGTGCGGCCGGTCGACGTCACCGCGAGCGACTGGGACTCCACGCTCGAGCCCGACGACGCCGGACGGCCTGCCGTCCGGCTCGGCCTGCGGCTCGTGAAGGGCCTCTCGGCCGCGGGCGCGGAACGGATCGTGCGGGCGCGCGCGGCGCGGCCGTTCGAGGACGTGCAGGACCTCGCCGTGCGCGCCGATCTCGACGCCAAGGACCTGGGTGCGCTCGCCGCCGGCGCCGCGCTCAGGTCGCTCGCGCCGAACCGGCACCGGGCACGCTGGGAGGTGGCGGGCGTGGACAAGCGGCCGTGGCCCGGCCGGGTGGCCGAGGCCGTGCCGCTGCTCAGGCGCCCGTCCGAGGCCGAGGACATCGCGGCGGACTACCGCCACCTCGGCCTGACCCTGGGCCGCCACCCGCTCGCGCTGCTGCGCGGCCGCCTGGCGGCCCTGAGGATTCGAACGGCGGCCGAGATCGCCGGGCGGCCGCACGGGGCCTGGGTGCGAGGCGCGGGCATCGTCATCACGCGCCAGCACCCGTCGAGCGCCGCCGGCGTCGTCTTCGTCACGCTCGAGGACGAGACCGGCTATCTCAATCTGGTCGTGTGGGCGCGCGTGGCCGCGCGCGACCGCCAGGCGCTGCTCGGCGCGTCGCTGCTAGGCGTAGAGGGGCACGTGCAGAAGGAGGGCGAAGTGCTGCACGTCGTCGCCCGCCGGCTGTTCGACCTGAGCGAACTGCTCGGCGGGCTCGTAACGACGTCCAGGGATTTCCGATGAGCAGCTCCGACCGGAGCTGCCGGTCAGATTTCGTAGTCTTCGAAATCCTCGAGCTCGCGACGTGCGCGCTTCTCCTCCATCAGCTCTTCGAGGCGGCGCCGTGCGGCATATTCACTCACGGGCCGCTTCTCTAGCCCCTGAGCTTCGAGCTCGTGAATGAGCTCCTCCACGTTGATCTCGACGGATGCGTCTCCGACGTTGTCCGTCTCCGGTTCCGCGTCCGGATCTGCGTCATCGTCGGAATCGTCGATCTCGTCGTCGAGATCGTCATCAGGTTCCGACTCCTTGAGTTTCATTCCTCCCCTCCGACGTAAGTCATCGGTTTTCCACGGGGTTGCAAAATTCGCGCCTTTTTATAATCCGCCCCCAATACCTTGGCAATACCCGAACGTGTGACCCGCGGCACAAAAAAAGACGGCCGAAAAAGACGGCCGGCGGGCGAGGGTACCGTCAGCTCACGAGCTGATTGATCTGGAAGATCGGCAGCAGTATCGCCATCACGATGGCGAGCACCATGAGCCCCATCACGATGATCAATGCGGGTTCCAAAATCCCCAACATCGTCGCGAGGAGACTATCCATTTCGTTCTCTTGATGGGTGGCCGCCCGCTCGAGCATCGTGTCGAGCTCGCCGCTCGACTCGCCGCTCGAGATCAGGTGAATCGCCATCGGGGGGAAGAGCTTGGACACCGCGAGCGCGCGGCCGATGGCGGCGCCTTCGCGCACCCGCACGGCCGCCGCCTCCACGGCGTCGCGCATCGGCAAGTTGTTCACGACCGCGGCGCTGATCCGCAGCGCCTCGAGCACGGGCACGCCGCTCGACGTGAGGATGGACAGCGTGCGCGTGAAGCGGGCCGTGTTGACGCCGCGCGTGACGCGGCCGATCACCGGCGCCTTGAGCAGCCAGCCGTGCACCCGGCGGCGCACCGCCTCGTTACGCAGCAGCCGCTCGACTCCGAGGAGCCCCAGCGCGATGCCGGCGAGCACCAGGAACCACCAGTTCTGCAGAAATACCGACAGCGCGATGAGCGCCTGGGTGAGGGGCGGGAGGTCCTGCCCCGTGGACTCGAAGACGCCCACCACCTTCGGCACCACGTACACGAGCATCAGCACCACGATGCCGAGCGACAGCACCGTGAGCACCACGGGGTAGACCAGGGCGTGGCTGATCTTCTGCCGCAGCCCGTGCCGCGCCTCCGTGTACTCCGCGAGCCGCTCGAGCACGGCGTCGAGCTGGCCCGCCTGCTCGCCGGCGGCCACCGTGGCCCGGTAGACCGGGGGGAAGGCGTGCGGGAAGTCCTCGAGGCCCAGCGCGAGCGTGTGGCCTTCGAGCACCTTGGCGCGGACGCCCAGCAGGATGCTCTTGAGCCGCGCCTTCTCCGTGTGCTCGCTGACCGCGAGCAGCGCCTCCTCCAGCGGGAGGCCGGCCCGCACCAGCGTGGCGAGCTGCCGCGTCAGCAGCGCGAGGTCGAGGCCCGAGATGCCGCGGCGCAGGGAGAGCTGGCGCTTGACCTTGCGCTCGCGCGACTCGACCTCCGCCACCTCCACCGGCATGAGCTGCCGCTCGCGGAGGAGCTGGCGCACGTGCCGGGGGGTATCGCCCTCGAGCACCCCCTTGTGCTCGCGGCCGCCGGCATCGACGGCGACGTAGTGATAGGCACCCATCAGCACGCCCCCCACCGGGACACGCGCCCACGTCGCAGGTGCCGGCGGCAAGAGTCGCGATGCCGCCGATACGACGCGGCCTTCTTCTGCGCGAAGGCGGGTCCCCGAGCCACTAGTCGCTCCGGGTGACGCGCAGGACCTCCTCGAGCGTGGTCACGCCGGCCAGCACCTTGCGGATGCCGTCGTCGCGGATGCTCGGCGTGTGCCGGCGGGCGTACTGCTCGAGCTCGTGCTCGCCCGCGCCGTCGTGGATCATCGTGCGCATCGTGTTGTCCACGGTGACGAGCTCGTAGATGCCCGTGCGGCCGCGGTAGCCGACCCCCTCGTCGCTCGCACGATACAGCGTGGGCGGGTGCGCCGGGTCCACGCCGAGCAGTCGGCATTCGTACTCGCTCGCCTCGTACGGCACGCGCGTGGCCGGGTCGAGCACGCGCACGAGGCGCTGCGCCAGCACGCCGATCAGCGAGGAGGACAGCAGGAACGGCTCCACGCCCATGTCGCGCAGCCGCGTGACCGCGCCGACGGCCGTGTTGGTGTGCAGCGTGGACAGCACGAGGTGGCCGGTGAGGCTCGCCTGCACGGCGATCTCGGCGGTCTCGAGGTCGCGGATCTCGCCCACCATCACGACGTCCGGGTCCTGGCGCAGGATGGCGCGCAGCCCGCGGGCGAAGGTCATCTCCACCTTCGTGTTGACCTGCGTCTGACCGATGCCGTCGATGTGGTACTCGATCGGGTCCTCCACGGTCAGGATGTTGCGGCTCGCGTCGTTGATGCGCTCGAGCGCGGCGTACAGCGTGGTGGTCTTGCCCGAGCCCGTGGGCCCGGTCACGAGCAGGATGCCGTGCGGACGGTGGATCAGCCGGTCCATGGCCTCCTGATCCTCGGGCGACATGCCGAGCTTCTCGAGCGTGAGCCGCCCCGCCTGCTTGTCGAGCAGCCGCAGCACCACGCGCTCGCCGTGGCCGGAGGGGATCGTGGACACGCGCACGTCCACGGCCCGCCCGGCGATGCGCAGCGAGATGCGGCCGTCCTGCGGCAGCCGCTTCTCGGCGATATCGAGCTTCGACATCACCTTCACGCGCGACACGACGAGCGGCGCCACGGCGCGGCGCGACTGCAGCACTTCGCGCAGCACGCCGTCGATGCGGAAGCGCACTACGAGGCGGTTCTCGTACGGCTCGATGTGGATGTCCGACGCGTTGTCCTTGACGGCCTGCGTGAGCAGCGCGTTGATGAGCCGGATGATCGGGGCCTCGTCGTCGCTGTCGAGCAGGTCGGAGGGCTCGGGGAGCTGCTGCGCGACGGCGAACAGATCCGTGTCGTCGTCGAGCCCCTCCACCATCGTCATGGCCGCGCCGCTCTCGTAGGCGGCCTGCAGGCGGCTGTCGAAGGTGTCCGCGTCCACCGCGGAGAACGTGACGGGGCCGCCCACGAAGCGGCGCACCTCGGCGATGCTCTGCACGGAGGCGCCCTTGCGGTAGATCGCGCGCGTGCAGCCGTCCTCGACGGCTTCGATCAGCACGCCGTGCCGCTTGGCGAACGCGAACGGCAGGCGCCGCGCGGGCGGCTCGGGCGCGAGCTTCAGCTCGACGGGAGCCTCGGACCGGTCAGCGGCGGCTGCCATCGTTCGGCTGCTCCTGGTCGGCGGGCTCCTGCGGCGGCTCCTCCTGCGGGGGCTCCTCGGTCGTGGCGTCCGGTGGCGGCTCCTCCGGCGTCTCGAACATCTGCGGCGGCAGCTCCGGCAGCTCCGGCGCCCGGTCGCGGCGCATGAGGCGTATCGGGCTCTGCGCCTGCTGCCGCTGCAGCTCCCGCAAGTAGCTGTACTTCGAAGTGGTTTCGAACCGCGCGTCCACGGTGTCGCGCAGGATGGTGGGGCGGATGAAGACCATGAGGTTGGTCTTCACGCGCTCGGTGTTCCGGGCGCGGAACAGCCAGCCGAGCCCCGGGATCCTGCCCAGGCCCGGCACGCGCTGCTCGGCCTGGCGCAGCGTGTCGTCGATGAGCCCCCCGAGCACGAGCACGTCGCCGTCCTCCACGAACACGGAAGTGGTGATGGTGCGCGTGTTGGTGATGAGGTCCACGGCGCCGGTGGCGCCCTGGCTGATGCTCGAGGTCTCCTGCTCGATCCGCAGCTTCACGCCCGAGCCCTCGTTGATCTGCGGGGTGATCTTGAGGCTCGTGCCCACCTCCTCGCGCTGGATGGTCTGGAACGGGTTCACGGAGCCCGCGGCCGCGCCCGTGTTGGTGAACTGGCCGGTGATGAATGGCACCTCCTGGCCCACGCGGATCTCCGCCTCCTCGTTGTCCATCGTGACGATGGTCGGGGTGGACACGATGTTGGTGTTCGAGTCGCCCCGCAGCGCCGCGATGATGGCGGCCCAGCTCGTGCCGGTGTCGCGCAGGCGGCCCACGCCCAACGTGATGCCCTGCGGGATCGCGCTCGGATCGGGCGTGTCGTCCGCGCCGATGGCGCCGAGCTGGATGATGCCGCCCGTCGTGTTGCTGAAATTGGTGAGGCCGACGGCTTCGTCGTCGTCCGAGCCGTCCAGGAGCCACGTGACGCCGAGCTCGGCCGCCTTCTCCTCGCTGATCTCCACGATGATGGCATCGACCTTGACCTGCGCGCGCGGGATATCGATCTGGTCGATGATGGCCATCATGTCCTGACGGATGCGAGCGGGCGCGGTGATCACGAGAGCATTAGTGCCCGCGTCGGCCCAAACGTTCACCGCGCCGCCGTTCGGCCCCGCCGTCACGCCGCCTTCCGGCGTCGTCGCGGGTGCCGCGCCCGTGCCCCCGAACTGCATCTGGAGCTTCATGGCGAGGTCCTCGGCGTCCGCGTAGTTCAGATAGCGGACCTCGGTGTCCCCGGTCTGCTCCGTGGGCGTGTCGAGGAACGCGATGTACGCGCGGTACTGCAGGACGGTGGCGGGCGGGCCCGCGAGCAGCACGCTGTTCGTGCGCGGATCGGCGATGACCTGCACGGCGGGCGCGCCGCCGGCTTGCGCCGCCTGGTTCAGCGTCTGCAGCATGCGCACGACCTCGGTGGCCGAGGCGTTCTGCAGCGGGATGACGTCTCCCTCCTGCGCGCTCGCGCGGTCCATCCGGCGCACGATGTCGACCACGCGCCGCAGGTTCGAGGCGCGGTCCGAGATGATCAGCGCGTTCGATTGCTGATGGGCCGCCATGTGGCCGTTCTGCGGGACGAGCGGGCGGAGGATCGGCACGAGCTGCGCCGCGCCCACGTTCTCGAGCACCACCACCTGCGTGACGAAGTCCTCGCCCTCGCCCTCGAGCGCCGTGAAGTAACGCGCGTTCGCGTCCGGCACGATCTTCGTCACGTCGCCTTCCTCGGTGGCCATGAAGCCGTTCACGGAGAGGGCGGAGAGGAACGTCTGATAGAACGCGTCGGGGCTCATCGGCGTCTGCGAGATGAGCGTGACCTGCGCGCGCACGCGGGGATCGACGAGGAAGTTCCGTCCCGTGACCTGGCTCACCGCATCGATGAGCTCGCGGATGTCCGCGTCGCGGTAGTTGGGCGTGATCAGCGGCTCCTGCTGGGCGTGCGCCGCGGCCGCGCAGATGAGGGCGAGCAGGACCCCGAGCGCGAGCGGCCGCGGGCGCCGGGCGTGCAGGGGGCACGGGTTGGCCGGCCCGCGTGGGGCCGCCGGCGGCGATACGTTCACTCGCGGTTCTCCTGCAGGGTTTGAATCTGGCTCATGTCGATGACGAGCACCTGCGGCACGCCGTCGCGCAGCACGGTGACGTTCGCCATGGTGCTCTCCCCGAGTGCCTCGAAGGCCTCGAGCCCTCGGCTCGCGTCGTTCAGCACCGTGCCGTTGATGTCCGTGACCACGTCGCCCGGCTGCAGGCCCAGCGCCGTGAACGCCTCGCGGTCGCGGCCCGGAGTGACCCTGAACCCTACCACCTGTCCGCCGTCGACGTGCGGCGCGATCCGCAGGATGTCGGTCAGGCGGGACGCGTTCGCGCTGATGGCCTCCCGGAGCGTGCCGGGCGAGCTCGCCTGAGGCGTGGCGGCGGGCATCGGGCTCGGGGCCCGCGCCACCGTTCCCGTCGCCGTCTCCTTCGGCAGGCGTAGCGCCTCGAGCCGACCGCCGCGGTTGAGGATGACGCGGTCCTTATAGATGGAGTGGACGGTGGCGCCGCCGGCGTTCTCGATCGTTTGGCCGACCGAGTACACCTTTTCCCGACCGCGATCGCTCACGATGTGCCCCACGCTCTTGCGCTCGTCGTCCTCGACGTAGGTGATGCCGGTCAGCCGCAGCGACAGCGTGGTGTCCGGCGCGTCGAGCGCCTCCTCCACGGGGGGCGGGGCCTCCTGCTCGGGCGGCGGTGCCTCGCCGAACAGGTGCGTGCCCTTGAGCACGGCGTAATCGGCGGTCTGCGCGCCGGCTCCTCCAGTCGGGCGCACGGGGGCCACGACCGGCAGCGATGCCACGTCCCAACTTTCGCCCGGCGCCATGGTCCAAGTCAGCGTCGCGAGCTGGTAGGCGATGGCGATGACCAGCGCGCCGCTCACCGCGGGCGGCAGGAACCGGTTGGCGGCACGCAGCCACTCGGTCGGCGATTGCTCCTTCCAGAGAGCGAATCGTTTCGCTGCTTCCATCGGTGCGTCCGCTAGCGACGGCCCGGCGGGGCGTGGGCGGGAGCCATGATAGGTCACGGCCGCCACGATCAACAAGTTACTGAATTGTATGCGTTCATTGGCGCCCCCGCGGAGTCCGAAAAGTGCGACAGAATCGACAATTGCGAGGCAGTGAGTCAGCCGGTAAATTGGCCCCGAAAGACGAGCGATCAGTCCATTCAAGAGTCGTCAACGTAGATGTCCGACGATCGATCAAAGTTGCACAGGGAAGACGGGCACGGGCTCGCCATCGAGGAGGCACGCCCCAAGCTCAAGCGTCCGCCGCTCTATCGGGTGATTCTGTTGAACGACGATTACACTCCGATGGAGTTCGTGGTGCAGGTGCTCGAGAAGGTGTTCGGGCTGGACCGGCCGACGGCCACCCGCATCATGCTCGAGGTGCACACGAAAGGCAAAGGCGTCTGCGGCGTGTACACGTACGAAATCGCGGAGACCAAGGTCGCCCAGGTAACCGGTCTCGCCCAGCAGCACCAGCACCCGCTGCTGTGCACCATGGAAGAAACGTAAATGCTATCCAGTGAGCTCGAATACTGCCTGAACGAGGCTTTCCAGCGTGCGCGGGAGCAGCGCCACGAGTTCATCACCGTGGAGCACCTGCTGCTCGCGCTGCTCGACACGCCGCAGGTCATCGAGGTGATCAAGGCGTGCGGCGGCGACGTCGGCAGGCTCCGTCGCGAGCTCAAGGAGTTCATCGACGACTCCACGCCGCGGCTCCGTCCGGAGGACGGTGAGGAAGTCGACGTGCAGCCCACGCTCGGCTTCCAGCGCGTTCTCCAGCGGGCCGTGTTCCACGTGCAGTCGAGCGGCCGCAAGGAGGTCACGCCCACTAACGTGCTCGTGGCCATCTTCGGCGAGAAGCAGTCGCAGGCCGTGTACCTGCTCGGCCTGCAGGACATCGTTCGCCTCGACGTCGTGAACTACATCTCGCACGGCGTCTCGAAGCGTGACGACCCGAAGCCCGACCCCGAAGAGGAGGGCGGCTTCGAGGGCGAGCGCGGCGCGGCGGAGGCGAGCCCGCTCGAGCGCTTCACCACCAACTTGAACGCCCTCGCGGCGGCGGGGCGCATCGATCCGCTGATCGGCCGCGAGCACGAGATCGAGCGCACCGTGCAGATCCTCTGCCGCCGCCGTAAGAACAACCCGCTGTTCGTCGGCGAGGCGGGCGTCGGCAAGACGGCGCTGGCGGAAGGCCTCGCGCGGCGCATCGTGGAAGGCAAGGTGCCCGACGTGCTGCGCGGGTGCACGATCTACGCGCTCGACATGGGCGCGCTGATAGCGGGCACGAAGTACCGCGGCGACTTCGAGAAGCGCCTGAAGGGCGTGGTGGCGGCGCTCAAGAAGCAGCCGGGCGCCATCCTGTTCATCGACGAGATCCACACCGTGATCGGCGCGGGCGCCGCGTCCGGCGGGGTGATGGACGCCTCCAACCTCATCAAGCCCGTGCTCGCGAACGGCGAGCTGCGCTGCATCGGCTCCACCACCTACACCGAGTTCCGCGGCATCTTCGAGAAGGACCACGCGCTCGCGCGGCGCTTCCAGAAGATCGACGTGCTGGAGCCGTCGGTGGCGGAGACCGTGGAGATCCTGCGAGGGCTGAAGAGCCGCTTCGAGGAGCACCACGGCGTCGTCTATCAGGACGAGGCGCTCAAGGCCGCTGCGGAGCTCGCGAGCCGGCACATCAACGACCGCCACCTGCCGGACAAGGCCATCGACGTCATCGACGAGGCGGGGGCGCACTGCCGCCTGCAGCCCGAGGCCACGCGGCCGAAGGAGGTGGACGTCGAGCTCATCCAGAACATCGTGGCGAAGATCGCGCGGATCCCGCCGAAGACGGTGTCCGCCTCGGACCGCGACGTGCTGCGTAACCTCGAGCGCGATTTGAAGCTCGTGATCTTCGGCCAGGACAAGGCCATCGAGGCGCTGGCTGCGGCCATCAAGATGGCGCGCTCGGGTCTCGGCGACGAGCGGCGTCCCGTGGGCTCGTTCCTGTTCGCCGGCCCCACCGGCGTCGGCAAGACCGAGGTCACCCGGCAGCTCGCCCTCACGCTCGGCGTGGAGCTCATCCGCTTCGACATGTCCGAGTACATGGAGCGGCACACGGTGTCGCGGCTGATCGGCGCGCCGCCGGGCTACGTGGGCTTCGATCAGGGCGGCCTGCTCACGGAGGCCATCACCAAGCATCCGCACTGCGTGCTGCTGTTCGACGAGATCGAGAAGGCGCATCCGGAGGTCTTCAACCTGCTGCTGCAGGTGATGGACCACGGCACGCTGACGGACAACAACGGCCGCAAGGCCGACTTCCGCAACGTGACCATCGTCATGACCACCAACGCGGGCGCGCACGAGATGAGCCGCGCGTCGGTGGGCTTCACGCCGCAGGATCACTCCTCGGACGCGATGGAGGCCATCAAGCGGCTGTTCTCGCCGGAGTTCCGCAACCGCCTCGACGCGATCATCCAGTTCGAGCCGCTCGACGAGGATTCGATCAAGCGCGTGGTGGACAAGCTCATCCTCGAGCTCGAGGCGCAGCTCGACAAGAACAACGTCACCATCGAGCTCGAGCCCGCCGCCCGGGAGTGGATCGCGAAGCGCGGCTACGACAAGAAGATGGGCGCCCGGCCGATGGCGCGCGTGATCCAGGAGCACATCAAGCGGCCGCTCGCCGAGGAGCTCCTGTTCGGCAAGCTCACGGAGGGCGGGCACGTGCGAGTCGACGTGACGCCCGACGGCGAGGGCCTCGTGCTGATCGCCGAGCCCGCCGTGCGCGAGCTCGAGCACCTGCCGGAAGCGTAGGCGGACGACCGTCCCCCGTGCTCGGCGCGCGCCGAGCGCGCCGCACGGTCGTTGCGGCGCGCGCGGCTAGCGCGCGCGATACACGATGCGGCCCTTGGTGAGGTCGTACGGCGTGAGCTCGACCGTGACCTGATCGCCTTTCAGGATGCGGATGTAATTCTTGCGCATCTTGCCCGAGATGTGGGCGGTCACGATGTGCCCGTTCTCGAGCTCCACGCGGAACGTGGTGTTCGGCAGTGTCTCCACCACCGTTCCTTCCATTTGGATGGCTTCTTCTTTCGCGCTCACTGCAAGCGTCCCGCCCCGAATGGGCGCCGAATTTTTGCACACGGCGTGCCGGGCGGCAAACGGGTGTGGTGTTTCATTCCAGGCGCCACGGGCCGGGTGTACCGGGCGGGTCGCAGAGCTCGCGCAGGGCGCGCACGAACTCGTCGCGCGGCATGGGCGTGGCGCCGAGCCTCGCCAGGTGCTCGGAAGCGACCTGGCAGTCGATCAGCGCGAAATCGTGGCGCTTCAGGTGCTCGACCAGGTGGTAGAGGGCCACCTTGGAGGCGTCCGTGGCCCGCGAGAACATCGACTCGCCGAAGAACACCCGGCCGATGGCGACGCCGTAGAGCCCGCCCACGAGCCGTCCCTCCTGCCGCGTCTCGAACGAATGGGCCCAGCCGAGCCGGTGCAGCCGCGAGTACGCCTCCGCCATCTCGGGGGTGATCCAGGTGCCGTCCGCGTAGCGGCGGGGCGCGGCGCAGCCCGCCACCACCTCGTCGAAGCTCGTGTCCACCGTGACCTCGAACGTGCCGCGGGCGAGCGTGCGGCGCAGGCTGCGCGACACCTTGAGGCGCTCCGGCCAGAGCACCGTGCGGGGGTCGGGGCTCCACCAGAGGATTGGCTGCCCCTCGGCGTACCAGGGAAAGATGCCGCGGCGGTAGGCCGCGAGCAGCCGCTCGGGCCGCAGGTCGCCCCCGGCTGCGAGCAGGCCGTTCGGCTCGCTCAACGCGGAGTCCGCCGGCGGGAAGTCGTCCGGCGGCCCGCCGCTCGTGAGCCAGCGGATCATCGTGCCGCGGGAGGCTGCGAGTCGCGCCGGTACGGGACGTGCTCGTCCAGGTAATCCATGTAGGCGTCCACCTGGATCGTCTCGCGCGCGAGGAACGCCTGCACGGCCCGGCGGAAGCCCGGGTCCGGCAGCCAGTGGCACGACCAGGTCGGCGTCGGCGAGAAGCCGCGGGCGATCTTGTGCTCCCCCTGCGTGCCCGGCTCGAACGTCGTGAGCCCCTGCCGGATGCAGTACTCGATGCCCTGATAGTAGCAGGTCTCGAAATGCAGGCTGTGGAAGTCCGCGGCGCTTCCCCAGTAGCGGCCGTAGAGGGTGGCGTCGCTGCGGAAGCAGATGGCCGCGGCGATGGGCGCGCCGTTGAAGCGGGCGAGCACGATGACGAGCTGCTCGGGCATCGTGGCGACGATCTCGTCGAAGAAGGCGCGGTTCAGATATGGCGCATGGCCGTGCAGCAGGAAGGTGCGCGTGTAGAACGCGAAGATCGCGTCCCAGTCGGCGGCCGAAGGCTCATCGCCGCGCAGATGCTCGAAGACGATGCCGGCTTCCGCGATGCGCCGGCGTTCGCGGCGGGCCTTCTTGCGCTTCTCGGAGCTGAAGCGCGCCAGGAAATCGTCGAAGCTCGCGTAGCCCTGGTTGCGCCAATGGAACTGGCAGCTCTTGCGCACCAGCAGGCCCTCGCGCGCGAGGAGCTCGCGTTCGGCGTCGGTGGGGAAGAGCACGTGCCACGACGACGCGCGCAGCTCGCTCGCGAAGTCCCGGGCGGCGCGGACGAGCCGCCGCGCAACGGCGGCGCGGTCGGCGCCCGGGGCGAGCAGCAGCCGCGCGCCGGTCGCGGGCGTGAACGGCACGGCCGTGACGAGCTTCGGATAGTACGGCCGGCCGCTGCGCTCGTAGGCGTCCGCCCATCCCCAGTCGAAGACGAACTCGCCGCGCGAGTCGTACTTGACGTACAGCGGCAGGGCGCCGAGGAGCGCGCCGCCGGCGTCGCGCGCGAGCACGTACGCCGGCTGCCACGCGGTGTCGCCGCCCACGCAGCCGCTACGCTCGAGCGCGGCGAGGAACTCGTGTCTGAGGAACGGGCTGTCCCCCGCGAGCACGTTCCATTGCTGCGCGTCCACGGAGCGGAGGGATTCGATCCGCTCCACGCGCAGATGCCTGTCGACGTCCTGACTGTGCATGATCACCTAACATTACGACACCGACAGGCTCTGTAGGAGCGCCTTTCCCGGCGCGATCTTCGCGGTTGACGTCGGCCGAGCGAAGCATCGCGGCGCCGGGAAGCCGCTCCGCGGGACCGCTCCTGCGAAGCGTCCCGCCCGCCATGGTATGCGACCGGCGGCGCTTTGAACGCCAGGGTCGATCCGTATAATCAGCGCATTATGCAGGCGATCTGCGTAAGCACTTGAGCAGAACGAAAGAAAGCGACGCGCTCCAAGGGTTCTTCGTGCCGCGCATGCGCGGCCTGCGCGAGTCCGCGTTCTGGATCTCGGCCGGGCTCGCGCTGATCCTGCTGCTCGCGCTGCTGAGCTACAGCCCGCACGATCCCGCGTTCTCCATCGTCGGCGACGACCGCACGGTGTCGAACCGCATGGGGCCGGCCGGCGCGTGGTTCGCGGACATCGCGTTCCTGCTGTTCGGCCAGAGCGCCTATCTGTTCCCGGCGCTCGTGATGCTGGGCGGCATCTTCCTCTTCAAGAACGTGAGCGCGAGCAAGCTGTCGCTGCTCTATCGCACCGTGGGCTTCCTGCTCACGCTCGCGACGAGCTCCGGTCTCGCCACGCTGCATTTCATGGCGCCCGAGCTGCGCGAGACCGCCGGCGGCATCCTGGGGCAGGTCGTGGGCTACGGCCTCGAGCAGGTGCTCGGGCTGCTGGGCGCCACCGTGCTGCTGCTCGTGCTGTGGCTCGCGGCCGTGTCGCTCGCCACCGGCGTCTCGTGGCTCGCGGTGATGGACGCCACGGGCCGCGCCGTGTTCGCCGCGCTGACGGAGCTCAACATCCTCGCGAACCGCGTGCGGCTGTGGCTGCAGGGGCGGCGCGCCAAGCAGCAGCGCCACGAGGCGCTCGTGACCAAGGCGCGGGCCAAGCCGAAGGCGCTGCCGCGGCGCATCGAGCCCACGCTCGAGAAGGTGGAGGTCAGCGCGCGCGTCGAGCGGGAGCGTCAGGTGCCGCTCTTCGAGCCGCCCGCTGCCGGTGAGCTGCCGCCGCTCTCCCTGCTCGACGATCCGCCGCCCAAGGAGGGCGGCTACTCGGCCGAGGCGCTCGAGGCGATGTCGCGCCTCGTGGAGCTCAAGCTCAACGACTTCGGCGTGGAGGCGGAGGTCGTGGCCGTGCATCCGGGGCCGGTGGTCACCCGCTTCGAGCTCAAGCCCGCGCCGGGCGTGAAGAGCAGCCAGATCAGCAACCTCGCGAAGGACCTCGCCCGTTCGCTCGCGGTGGTGAGCGTGCGGGTGGTGGAGATCATTCCCGGCAAGCCGTACGTGGGCCTAGAGATCCCGAACGAGGTGCGCGAGGTGGTCGCGCTCGGGGAGATCATCAAGTCGCAGGCCTACGACGAGATGCAGTCGCCGCTGACGCTCGCACTCGGCAAGGACATCAGCGGCAAGCCGGTGGTGGCGGACCTCGCCCGCATGCCGCACCTGCTCATCGCCGGCACCACCGGCTCGGGCAAATCGGTGGCGCTGAACGCGATGGTGCTGTCGCTGCTCTACAAGTCCACGCCGGAGCACGTGCGGCTCATCATGATCGACCCGAAGATGCTCGAGCTCTCGGTGTACGAGGGCATCCCGCATCTGCTCGCGCCCGTGGTCACGGACATGAAGCAGGCCGCGAATGCGCTCCGTTGGTGCGTGGGCGAGATGGAGCGGCGCTACGCGCTCATGGCGGGCCTCGGCGTGCGGCACCTGTCGAGCTACAACCGCAAGATTGCGGAAGCCGCGGAGCAGGGCACCACGATTCCGGACCCCACCTTCAAGCCGCGAGAGGAGGGCGAGCAGGCGCCGCCGCTCCAGCAGCTGCCCTACATCGTCGTCATCATCGACGAGCTCGCGGACATGATGATGATGGTGGGCAAGAAGGTGGAGGAGCTGATCGCGCGCCTCGCGCAGAAGGCGCGCGCCTCCGGCATCCACATGATCATCGCCACCCAGCGGCCGTCCGTGGACGTGATCACGGGGCTCATCAAGGCCAACATCCCGTGCCGCATCGCCTTCCAGGTCTCGGCGAAGGTGGATTCCCGCACGATCCTGGACCAGATCGGCGCCGAGCATCTGCTCGGCCACGGCGACATGCTGTACCTGCCGCCCGGCAGCTCCATGCCGATCCGCGTCCACGGCGCCTTCGTCTCGGACAACGAGGTGCATTCGGTCGTGAAGGCGCTGCGTGCCATGGGCCCGCCGGCGTTCATCGATGGGGTGCTGGACGGGTCTGCGGCCGAAGGGGACTCCGCCGGGGAATCGTCGTTCACCCACGGCGAATTGGACGGCGAGCAGGATCCCCTTTACGATCAGGCGGTCAGGATCGTCACCGAAACGCGCAAGGCCTCGATCTCGGGGATTCAACGGCGGCTGAAGATCGGTTACAACCGTGCCGCGCGCCTGGTGGAGACCATGGAGGAGGCCGGCATCGTTGGCAGTCTGCAATCGAACGGGTTCAGGGAAGTCCTGGCGCCGCCGCCGCCCAGTGACGACTGATCTCCTGCGCCTCGCGGCGCTCACCGTCGCCCTCGCGGCCGTCTCCGACGCGTTGCCGCAGCCCTCGACCCCAGCCGCCGAGGCCGAGCCCGGGGCGGCGGCCCTCGAGGCGTTCCTGACGGACGTCCATTCGCTCGAGGCGGAGTTCGCGCAGGAGCTCTGGGACGCGGACAACCGGCTGCTCGAGACCGCCAAGGGGACCGTGTCGCTCGAGCGGCCCAACCGCTTCCTGTGGCGCTATTCGGAGCCCCTCGAGCAGGTCATCGTGGCCGACGGCCAGGAGGTGTGGATCTACGACGTGGACCTCGCGCAGGCCACCGTCACGCCGATAGACGAGACCACGGAGGCGAGCCCGGCGCTGCTGCTCTCGGGCGACGCCGCCGTGCGCGACAGCTTCACCGTCGTCGACAGCTTCTCGCACGACGGCCTCGAATGGGTGCGCCTCGAGCCGAAGGTGCCGGGCGCGGACTTCACGTCGGTGCTGATCGGCTTCGAGTCCAGCACGCCGCGCCGGCTCGAGCTCGTGGACGGCTTGAGCCAGGTCACCCGCATCGAGCTCCTCGATGTGGCGTTGAACCCGGACCTGCCCGCGGAGCTGTTCGAGTTCGAGCCTCCGGCCGGCGTCGACGTGATCGGCGAGCGCGGGTAACCCTTCCGTGCTCGAGCTGCGGTACCCGTGGGTTTGGCTCGTGCTCGGCTGGGCGCTCGTCGCGGCCGTGTGCGTGGGCAGCCTCGTGCCCGGCAGGGTGCTGCAGGGGGTCTCGATCAGCGATAAGCTCATGCACGCAGGCTCCTACTGTCTGCTCATGGTGTGGTTTGCCGGCGTGTATCGGCGCAAGGTGCACTGGCTGATCGCGCTCACGCTATTCCTGCTGGGGCTCGGCCTCGATCTGCTGCAGCTCGGAACGGCCACGCGCTCGTTCGATCTGCTGGACGTGGGCGCCAACGCGGGCGGCGTGCTGCTCGGGCTCGCGCTGTCGCTGTGGCTGCTCGGGGGCTGGTGCCAGCGCGTCGAGCGGCGCTGGCTGGCGTAAAGGCGTAAAGGACTTCGCGTCATGCTCGATCCCCGGCTGCTGCGTCAGGACCTGGATGGCGTCGCCCGCAACCTCGCGCGGCGGGGCTTCGTGCTGGATCGCGAGCGCTACGCGGCCCTCGAGGCGGAGCGCAAGCAGGCGCAGGTGGAGGCCGAGTCGCTGCGGCGCGAGCGGAACGAGCGCTCGAAGGCCATCGGCCGCGCGAAGGCCACGGGCGGCGACGTGGAAGCGTTGCAGCGCGACGTGAGCCGGCTCGGCGAGGCGCTCGAGGCCGCGGAAGCGCGCCTCGAGGCGGTCGGCGCGCAGCTCGACGAGTTCCTCTCGGGCCTCCCCAACCTGTTGCACGCCTCCGTGCCGGACGGCGCGGACGAGACGTCGAACGTCGAGGTGCGCCGCGTGGGCGAGCCGCCGGAGTTCTCCTTCGAGCCGCTGGATCACGTCGAGCTCGGCAAGCGGCTCGAAATGGTCGACTTCGAGGCGGCCGCACGGATGTCGGGCAGCCGGTTCGTGGTGCTGCGGGGCGGCGTCGCGCGGCTTCACCGCGCCCTCACGCAGCTCATGCTCGACCTGCACACGCGCGAGCACGGCTACGTCGAGCATTACGTGCCGTACCTCGTGGGGCGCGACGCGCTCTACGGCACGGGCCAGCTGCCGAAGTTCGAGAGCGACCTGTTCGCCGTGGAAGGCGATCGGCGGCTCATGCTGATTCCGACGGCGGAGGTGTCGCTCACGAATCTCGTCCGGGAGCGCATCGTGGAGGCGGAGGAGCTGCCCATGCGGCTCGTGGCGCACACGCCGTGCTTCCGCTCGGAGGCGGGGTCGCACGGGCAGGACACGCGCGGCATGATCCGCCAGCATCAGTTCGAGAAGGTGGAGCTGGTGCACATCGCCCGCCCCGCGGACTCTTACGAGGAGCTCGAGCTGCTCGTGCGCAACGCCGAGGCCGTCCTGCAGCGGCTGGGCCTCGCCTACCGGGTCGTCGCGCTCTGCGCCGGCGACACGGGGTTCTCGTCCGCGAAGACCTACGACATCGAGGTGTGGCTGCCGGGACAGAAGCGCTACCGGGAAATTTCCTCGTGCAGCAACTGCGAGGCGTTCCAGGCGCGCCGCATGCAGGCGCGCTGGCGCAACCCCGAGACGGGCAAGCCCGAGCCGCTGCACACGCTGAACGGCTCGGGCGTGGCCGTGGGCCGCGCGCTCATCGCCGTGCTCGAGAACTACCAGCAGCCCGACGGCTCCGTCCGCGTGCCCGACGCCCTGCAGCCCTACATGGGCGGCGAGACCGTCATCTCGCCCTGAGCGCCGCCGCTCGCCCGCCTCGCCAGGTGGGAGCGGCTTTCCAGCCGCGATCCTCGGAAGCCGCGCGTCCCAGTCCGCGCAACCGACGCGGCGGATGAAGACGTTGCGTCGAGGTCCGGCGCAGGCGCCGCGGCTTGCATGTGCCCGTTCCAGCACCGCCATGAACCCCTCCCTGGGGGCTCGCGCGCGGACATCCCTGTCCGCGAGCGTGCTGGAACGGGCACATGCAATCCACGTCGCCGACACGTCACCGCAACGCGACACGTCGGAGAGCCGCAGCGTTAGCGCAGAGGCTGAGCTCATTCGCACGCGCTCGGCGGCGGTCTTCGCTCCCGCGCAACTGTGCCACGAGACGCAGGTCGGCCTCCGAGGGCTTCGTCTTGCATGGCCCCTTGCGGGGCGCTCGGCGCACAGGACGTGCGCCGCGCGAGGCTCCAGGGATGGATTCACGCCGTCCCCGCAAGGGGCCATGCAAGACGAAGCCCTTCCGGCTACGCCTGTTCGCTCTTACGCGGAGAAGATCGCGGCTGGAAAGCCGCTCCCACCGTGAAGGGTTGCGTCGACGCGATCGTTCGCGTCAGGCGGCGACCTCGAACAGCGGGCAGACGAGCGAGACCACCGTGCCGCCGCCGGAGTTGCAGGCGAACGTGAGGTCGCCGCCGATGCGCCGCGCGCGGTAATTCATGATGCGCAGCCCCATGCCGGCGCCGCGGGCCTGCGCGTTCTGCATGCCGATGCCGTTGTCCGTGATGGTGACGTAGAAGCGCTCGCTGTCCGCCGTGCACCGCACCTCGATGCGGGTGGCCCGCCCGTGCCGGGCCGCGTTGGTGATGGCCTCCTGCGCGATGCGGTACACGTGCATGGCCGCGTCGTCGTCCAGGTGCTTCGGCGCGCCGTCGTCGTCCACCGCGCACGTGACCCCGAGCAGGTGCTCCGATTGCTGCGCGAGCTGGCGCAGCGCGTCGCCGAACGTCGCGCCTTTCGGCATCGGCGAGAGCCCGCGGGCCAGATCGCTCGTGTCTTTGATAGCCTGGCTCACGAGCTCCGCCGCGCGCTCCACCGTCTCCGCGTGCCGCGAGCCCTCCGCGGCCAGGCGGTCCTTGAGCGGCTGGAGGAGCAGCTTCACGCCGGTGAGCAGCTGCGCGAGACCGTCGTGCAGGTCGTGGCCCACGCGCTCGCGCTCGCGCTCGACGCTCGCGATGACCTCGCGCTCGAGCTGCACGCGCTCGGTCAGGTCCCGCACGGTGATCACCACCTCGTCGTCGCCGCTCTTCACGAAGCGCGCTTCGATGTGACGGTTGTGCCGCGTGTACTCCCAGAGCTGCATCTGGCCCGTCTCGAGCGCGGCCCGGCGGTACTTCTCGTGCTGGCGGGCGAACTCGGGCTCGAAGAGCTCGCTGACCTTACGGCCGATGAAGTCTTGCGAGGGCACCGGCAGGAAGGCTTCGACGCAGGCGTCGTTGAGGTGGATGTCCAGGTACTCGCCGTCGCCGGTCACGCGCACGATCATGTCGGGGTTCGCGTCGACCAGCGCGCGCACCTTGGCTTCCGATTCGCGCAGGGCCTGCTCCGCGCGGTGTCTCGAGGTGACGTCCGAGATCATCACGATCGACCCCGCATAGCGGCCCGTCTTGTCGAAGATGGGCGCGGCGGAGCTGCTGATCCATAGATCGGTGCCGTCCTTGTGCTGCAGCTTCCAGTCGAACTGCTCGCGGTGCCCGGCCCGCAGCCGCGCGCGGATCGTCTGCGCCTGCCCGCGCAGCTCGTCGTCGAGGAGGTCGTCGCCGGTCGAGCCCACCAGCTCCGCGACGGAGCGGCCCAGCAGGTCCGCGGCACGCTGGTTGGCGTAGGTGATGCGCCCTTCGGCGTCCACGGCGACGATGCCTTCGTTCGCCGTATCGACGATTGTCCGGTACGTGCGCTCGCTCTCGCGGAGCGCCTCTTCCGCCCGCTCGCGATCCGTGATGTCCACGGTGTGCATGACGGCCGTGGTGGGCGTGAGCGGCACGATCGTCACCGAGAGCCTCCGCACGACCCCCGACGCGATGTACGGATGGTCCACGTCGCGCCGGACGATCACGTTCTGATCGAGGCAGGTGCGCAGGTCGCTCAGGAGGTCGTGCGTGCCGCCGCTCGCCGCCTGCAGGTCTGAAGCCTTGCGCCCCAGTAGCCGGGCGCCCTCGCTGAAGGGCAGCTCGACCGCCGCCCGGCTCAGGCGAATGAGCTCGAAGTCGTCGCCGCAGCGCTGCCAGATGTAGGCGGGGTGGGGGAGCCCGTCGAACAGCCGGTCGAACGACGCGTCGCTCCGCCGCGACTCGAGCTCCGCGCGTGTGACGATCTTCGCCCGCGGTTTCCTCGCCGCCTTCGGTGGGGTCATGGCTGCTCTCGGAAAATTTTCCCGGCGCAATCCTAGCTCATGCGCGGGCCGACTTCGCGGTGTACGCGTTCACAAACCGGTGGTTACGAACCGGCCGATACCGCTCAGCATCATCTCCACGGCGATGGCGACCAGGAGCATGCCCATGAGGCGCTCCACGGCCACCAAGCCCCGTCGGCCCAGCAGCGACGCGAGCACGTTACCGAGCAGAATCACGGCCGAAGCCGCCGCCCAGGCGAGGACCACGGTGGCGAGCCATACCGGCCACTCGGCCCGTTCGCCGCTGCTCATGAGCATGACGAACGCGAGCGCCGAGGGCCCGGCGAAGAGCGGCGTCGCGAGCGGCACGATGAAGGGCTCGGTATCGCCTTCGCTCTCCATGCTGAGCTGGATGGAGGGGAAGATCATCGGCAGCGCGATCAGGAACAGGATCAGCGCCCCGGCGATGGCGAGCGCGGGCTCCGAGATGTGCAGCAGCCGCAGGATGTAGCGGCCCGCGAACAGGAAGACGATCAGGACCAGCAGCGCGATGGAGAGCTCCCGCATCACGACGCGGGTCCGCCGCTCGGGCGGCACCCGCCGCATGATCGTGGCGAACAGCGGGATCAGCCCGAACGGGTCGATCACGAAGAAGAGCAGCAGGGCGTCCGAAAGCATGCGCGGAGTATAGGGCTCCCGCGGCGCAGCCGATCTGCTACTGTTTTCGCTTCGGCGGCCGGATCCGTGCGTGCCGCGCTCAACAGGAGAACGGAGTCGAGATGTCCGAGTACGTTTCCACGGGCAACCTCAGAGTCGCCCGATGCCTTTACGACCTCGTGCGCGACGAGCTCGCGCCCGGCACCGGCGTGCGGCCCGAGGCGGTCTGGTCGCTGCTCGAGTCCATCGTGCGAGACCTGGGTCCCCGCAACCAGGAGCTGCTCGCGAAGCGCGATCGCCTGCAGGCCGAGATCGACGAGTGGCTGGGCGGGCGCCGCGGAGCCGCGCTCGACATCGCGGAGTACGAGAGGTTCCTGCGCGGCATCGGCTATCTCGTGCCGGAGGGGCCGGCGTTCGCCGTGACCACCGCGAACGTGGACCCCGAGATCGCCGAGCTCGCGGGGCCGCAGCTCGTGGTGCCGGTGGACAACGCCCGGTATGCGTTGAACGCCGCGAACGCCCGCTGGGGGAGCCTGTACGACGCGCTGTACGGCACGGACGTGCTGCCCGAATCGGTGGGCACGGAGAAGGGCACCGGCTACAACCCGGCGCGGGGAGCGCTCGTGATCGCGCGCGCCGACGAGTTCCTCGATGCGGCCGTGCCGTTGGACGGCGCGCGCTGGAGCGACGTCCGGGGCTTCGCGGTGGAGGGCGGGCGGCTCACGTGCAAGGTGGACGGCGGCCGCTCGGTGTCCCTCGAGGCCGGCGACTGCTTCGCCGGTCACGTCACGACGTCGCGGCTCGAGCGCGTGCTGTTCAAGCATCACGGGCTGCACATCGAGCTGCAGATCGACCCGGACCACCCCGTGGGCCGACAGCATCCGGCGGGCGTCAAGGACGTCGTGCTCGAGAGCGCGGTGTCCACGATCATGGATCTCGAGGACTCCGTGGCCGCCGTGGACGCCGCCGACAAGACGGTCGTGTACCGCAACTGGTGCGGCATCATGAAGGGCGAGCTCACGGCGACGTTCGACAAGGGCGGCAAACGCATCGAGCGGCGGCTCAATCCGGACCGCGAGTACGTGGGTCCGGACGGCAAGCCCTTCACGCTGCCGGGCCGCAGCCTCCTGCTCGTGCGCCACGTGGGCTCCCACATGTACACGGACGCGGTCACGACCGCGGACGGCTCGCCGATCCCCGAGACCTTCCTCGACTGCGTGCTCGCCACGCTCGGCGCGCTGCACGACCTCGGCGGCGGCGGCAAGGTGCGCAACAGCCGCGCCGGCAGCGTCTACGTGGTGAAGCCGAAGCACCACGGGCCCGAGGAGGTCGCGTTGTCCGTGGAGCTCTTCGCGCGCGTGGAGCGCGGCTTCGGCCTGCCCGCCAACACGCTCAAGATCGGCATTATGGACGAGGAGCGGCGCACGACGGTGAACCTGAAGGAGTGCATCCGCACCGCCCAGGAGCGCGTCATTTTCATCAACACCGGCTTCCTGGACCGCACCGGCGACGAGATCCACACCCACATGGTGGCGGGCCCCATGATCCCGAAGCCGGAGATCAAGAACGCGGCCTGGATGCTCGCGTACGAGGACTGGAACGTGGACGTGGGCCTCGAGACGGGCCTGCCGGGCCACGGGCAGATCGGCAAGGGCATGTGGGCCATGCCGGACGAGATGAAGGCGATGCTCGCCACGAAGCAGGGCCATCCGAACGCCGGCGCCACCTGCGCCTGGGTGCCGTCGCCCACGGCGGCCACCTTGCACGCCATTCACTACCACGAGGTGGACGTGGCGGCGCGGCAGGCGGAGATCGCGAAGCGCGGCCGGGCGAGCTTGAAGGACATTCTCACGCCGCCGCTGCTCGGCAGCCGCACGCTCGGCACCCACGAGATCCAGCGCGAGCTCGACAACAACTGCCAGGGAATCCTGGGCTACGTGGTGCGCTGGGTGGAGCAGGGTGTCGGCTGCTCCAAGGTGCCGGACATCAACAACGTCGGCCTCATGGAGGACCGCGCGACGCTGCGCATCTCCTCGCAGCACATCGCCAATTGGCTCGAGCACGGCGTCGTGAGCCGCCAGCAGGTGGAGGACACCCTCGCGCGCATGGCCGCCGTGGTGGACGAGCAGAACGCGCGCGATCCGAACTACCGCCGCATGACGAAGGACCTGAGCGCGAGCGTGGCGTTCCAGGCCGCCCGCGACCTGATCTTCAAGGGCCGCGAGGCGCCCAACGGCTACACCGAGCACACGCTCACGCGCCGCCGCCGCGAGTTCAAAGCGAAACACGGCAAGGGCTGAACGAGGGGGTGGGAGCGGCTTTCCAGCCGCGATTCTCGGAAGGCGGAACGCCCCGCAAACGCTTCGCGGCGTGGATTGCGTGTGCTCCTTCCAGGACGCTTGCGCGCAGGATGCGCGCGCGCGAGCCCACAGGGATGTGTTCACGGCGGTCCTGGAAGGGGCACACGCAAGCCGCGCCGCCTGCGGTGACGCAAGAATCGCGACTGGAAAGTCGCTCCCACAGATGAAGATCGCGGCTGGAAAGCTGCTCCCACCCTGGCTGCTCGGGCGGCGCTGCTACTCGATCGTGCCGAGGTGGCTCTCGGGCGTGCAGTTGAACGGCTGCAGCTCGAGCTCCGTGGGCGCGTACTCCGCGCGTGCCGTGTCGAACTTGCGCGTGAAGAACACCGGGTCCTCGAGGTCGATCTCGACCACGAGCCGCTGCCGCTCGCGGTCGAGCCACACGCGCTCCACCGACGTGAGCGCGTCGGAATGCAGCAGGCCGCGGGTCGGCTCGCCCGGCACCTCCACGTACTGGTTCAGCACCCCGGCCGAGTAGTTGGCCGTGTCGATGACGAGCACGTCGCCCTCGAAGCGCCCGATCGAGTGGCCGAGCGACGTCCGCGGGCCGTCCTTCGGATGCTCCGTCATGTTCAGGTGCACGACCCGCGCCACGTCCATCCATTCGTGCTTGAGCAGCACCCGATCGCCGTCCCGCACGATCTCGAGCGGCGTGCTCGGGGCGAACCACACGCGCCGGATGGCCACCGGATCGCAGCGGAACGTGGGGTCGTCGCGGAACGGATCGTAGGCTTCCACCGCGGCCCGGCCGGCCGGCGTGAGGAACTCCATCATCGGCTGCGGCCCGCTCGTCGAGCGGTTCGCGGGCACGAGCAGCCACCGGCCGAAGATGTCCGTGCGCGGCGGTAACGCTTGCGCCTGACGCGCGCCCGCGCCGCGCGGGCCGTTCACGGAGAGCACCCGGCCGTCCTCGAATTCCACGCTGTCGAAGAAGCACATGTAAGGGCTGTGGCGCGACTGGGAGCCCTGCACCCGCAGCCGCGTGCCGGGGGTGAGCATGTCGGGACGGATGCCGTTGCGCGTGAGCTGCGTCACCCCGTGCGACTCGCACACGTACTCCTGCGTCCTGCCGTTCTCGTCGACGGCCGCGATGTGCAGATAGGAGTGGGGATTGCGGGCCTCGTACTCGATGACCGTGCCCGCGATGCTCACGGGCCGCTCCGCATCGAAGTGCGGCGCGAAGCTGTGGTGCGCGAGCGCGCCCTGCGTCAGCGCGAACGCCGCGGCGCCCGCGGCGACCGGTACCTTCATGTCTTCCACCCCCCTCCCACGAGCGAGCGGAACGAGTATAGCGCCGGCGCACCCGCCCCGATGCCTCCGTTCGCGAGCGGCCATCCGGCACCGACCAGTAGGCCCCACCGCCCGGCGACGCTACAATCCCGCGCATGAAAAGAAGGGAGCTCCTCAAGGTCGTGGGGGCGGCCGGGCTCGCGGCGAGCGCGGCCGGACTCGCGCAGCAGCCGGCCGACGTGGCGCCGGTGCCGTCGCCGATCAAGCGCCGCGGCCTCATCAAGCAGGGGCTCTGGCGCGTGAACTTCGGCGAGAACACCACGCTGTCGTTCGACGACATGTGCCGCGAGGCCGTGCGCCTCGGCGCGTACGGCTTCGATCTGATCGATCCCGCCGACTGGCCCACGCTGCGCAAGTACGGCCTCGAGCCGCTGCTCGTCGGCACGGGGGGCGTGGACTTCGAGAACGGCATCATCCATCCCGAGGTGCACGACCAGATCGAACGCTCGATCCGGCCGTACATCGACATGTGCGCCGACGCGGGCGTGCGCACCATCATCACCATCGGCGGCCAGCGCCGCGGCATGTCCTACGAGGAAGGCGCGGACCACGCGGTGGCGTTCCTGAACCGCATCAAGGGCCAGCTCGAGGACCGCGGCGTCACCATCGCCATCGAGAACATGAACAACCGCCTCACCGATCCGCGGTTCGGCCGGGTCGATCAGATCTTCGGCCACTGGGATTGGGGCGTGCGCGTCTGCGAGCGCGTGGACTCGCCGAACGTGAAGCTCGTCTGCGACATCTATCACCTGCAGATCATGGACGGCGACCTCGCGCGCCGCATCCGCGAGTCGATCCGCTGGATCGCGCATTTCCACGTGGCCGGCGTGCCCACGCGCAACGAGATCGACCACACGCAGGAGATCAACTACCGCTACCTGGCGGAGGTCATCGCCGACCTCGACTACGACGGCTACGTGAGCCACGAATGGCGTCCCGCGCCGGGCCGCGATCCGCTGCAGAGCATCGCGGAGGCGATGGCGATCATGGACGTCTGACGCGGCGTGCACATCGGCCCCCACCGCATCGATCCGCCGCTCGTTCTCGCGCCCATGGCGGGCGTGACGGACAAGGCGTTTCGCGTGCTCTGCAAGCGCCTGGGCGCGGGCTACGCCGTGTCGGAGATGACGACCGCCGACCCGCGGCTGTGGAAGACGCCGAAGAGCGTGCGCCGCATGGACCACGCGGGCGAGCCCGCGCCCGTCGGCGTGCAGATCGCAGGAGCGGATCCGAGGGCGCTCGCCGAGGCGGCCCGCTACAACGTGGACCGCGGCGCGGAGATCATCGACATCAACATGGGTTGCCCGGCGAAGAAGGTGTGCAACGCGTGGGCGGGGTCGGCGCTCCTCCGCGACGAGCGGCTGGTGGCGGCCATCCTCGAGGCCGTGGTGGCCGCCGTGCCCGTTCCAGTCACGCTCAAGATCCGCACCGGCTGGCACCGCGAGCACAAGAACGGTGTGGCCGTGGCGCGCATCGCCGAGAGCTGCGGCGTGGCGGCGCTGGCCGTGCACGGCCGCACGCGCGACATGGGCTACACGGGCGAGGCGGAGTACGACACCATCGCGGCCATCAAGCAGGCCGTGCGCATCCCGGTGATCGCCAACGGCGACGTGGACTCCCCCGCGAAGGCGCGGGCCGTGCTCCAGGCCACGGGTGCGGACGGGCTCATGATCGGCCGCGCGGCGCAAGGCCGGCCGTGGATCTTCCGCGAGATCGCCCACTTCCTCGCCACCGGCGCGCAGTTGCCCGAGCCCGAGCCGCGCGAGGTGCGCGACATCCTCGTCGAGCACGTGCGGGCGCTCTACGCCCTCTACGGCGAGGAGGCGGGCGTGCGCGTGGCCCGCAAGCATCTCGGGTGGTACGCGCGCGGCCGGCCCGGCTGCGAGGCGTTCCGCTCCGCGGTGAACGCGGCACAGTCCGCGGCGGAGCAGCTCGAGCGGATCGAGCGCTATTTCGAAGGGCTCACGATGGACGTGGCGGCCGCCGCCTGATTCTCCCGGTCGCCGGGCAGGCTAGAATGGGCCATCGCCCGCAGTCGAACGGAGAACTCCAAATGCGGCGCACCGAGCACTTCCCGGCGATCGCCCTGGCCGCGGCGCTGCTGTCTTCCGCCGACGTGCCCGCCCTCGCGCAGCCGCCACCCGCCGTGAGCGACCTCGAGTACACGCGGGTGGACCAGGAGCCGCTGCGGCTCGACCTCTGGCTGCCGACGGCGCAGGGTGCGCCGCTGCTCGTGTGGGTGCACGGCGGGGCCTGGGAGTTCGGGTCGAAGCGCGACGTGCCGGTGCTCGGCCTCGTGGAGCGGGGCTACGCGCTCGCGAGCATCGACTTCCGCCCGGCGAGCGCGGCCCGCTTCCCCGGGCAGCTGCACGACATCCAGGCCGCGATCCGCTTCCTGCGCGCCCGCGCGAGCGACTACGGCTACGACGCGGCGCGCATCGGCGTGCTGGGCGCGTCCTCGGGCGGCCACCTCGCCGCGCTCGCCGGCGTGGCCCAAGGCAGGCCGGAGCTCGAGGGCGAGCCCGGCGAGCACGCGGCGGAGTCGTCCGCCGTGCAGGCCGTGGTCTCCTTCTTCGGCGCGTCGAACTTGACGTCCATCCTCGAGCAGTCGACACCGTTCGGGGTGAGCGTGCGCGTGCCGGCGCTCGAGCGCCTGCTCGGCGGGCTGCCGGATGCGCTGCCCGAGCTCGCCCGGCTCGCGAGCCCGGTGTTCCACGTGACCGCGGCGGCCCCGCCGCTGCTGTTGCTGCACGGCGACGAGGATCCCCAGATGCCGATCGCGCAGTCGTACGAGCTCGAGGCGGCGTACCGGGCTGCGGGCGCCGACGCCCGGCTCGTGGTGCTGCCGGGCGCGCGTCACGGCGGCGAGGTGTTCTTCGACGCGGAGCGGCTGCGGCTCGTGGCGGAGTTCCTCGATCGACACCTGCGCGCCCCGAGCGACAGCGAATCGACGTAGGATCGCGGCTGGAAAGCCGCGCCCACGGGTATCGTCCAGCGGCCGGGCAGAACGGCCAGGTGGGAGCGCCTTTCCAGGCGCGAGTCTTCCTGGCGCGGGGCTAGAGCGTCTGCTCCGCTTCGCGGAGCTTGCGGGTGATGCGGTCCTGCACCCATTGGGCGCTCCACCAGTCCACCGGCGTCACCGCGTTGCCGTTCAACAGCATGGTGAAGTGCAGGTGATCGCCGCCGGCGAGGCCGGTGGTGCCGCTGCGGCCGAGGCGCTGATCCATCTCGACTTCGTCGCCCACGGCCACCTCGATCGAGGACAAGTGCGCATACAGCGACTGCAGCCCCATGCCGTGATCGAGGATGACGCAGTTGCCGTAGATGCCGAGCCAGCCCGCGAACACGACCGTGCCGCTGTTCGCGGCCGTGACGGGCGCCGCGACGGTGGACGCGAGGTCGAAGCCCAAGTGCACCTGCCGGTCGACCTCCTCGCCCTTGTACACATACGTGCGCTGATCGGCGAAGCCGGATTCGACGGCCGTGTTGATCAGCTGCTTGAACGGCCCTTTCCACAGGATCTCCGGCGAGGTCTTCGCGGCGAGCGCCGCGATGGTGGCGTTGTTCTCCTTGCGCATGTCGCGGTTGATCCGCAGATACGACGCGAGCAGGTCGCTCGGGTCGTCCACGCGGAAGTCGGGCGTGTTCTGCAGGATCGCGGGCACCACGCGGCTCAGGAAATTGTCGTCCACCTCGATGCGGCTCTGGCGGAACGTCTTCGGAAACACCCGATAGTCGAACCGCGTGGTGCTTTCGTTGCCGAGCTTGTCGCGTGCGAACAGGGTGATCGGCGTGTCGAGCGGCTGATCCCAGAGGAGGGCGAAGAACGCGACGCGCATCGCCGGATCGGCGCCCGCGATGCCGGCGCCCGCCGCCGGGAACCCCGGATACTCGTAGTCGCCCACGCGCACGCCCGACTCCGCATCCGCGGGGTTCACGCGGTAGACGATCATCTCGGAGCCGCCGTGGTTCACGTAATGGAACTGCGACAGCACGGCCGTCTGGGGCGGGGCGAGCCGCACCTCGAACTCGTGCGTGGCGGTGGAGACCGCCTCGCGATAGCCGAAGAGCACGGGTCGCGCCGCCGTGATCGTCACGCGCGCGAGACCCGCGCGCAGCTCCGGGCGGTCGCGCTTGCCGAGCGGCAGCCGCAGGCTCACGCGATCGGGTCCCTCCTGCGCGAGGGCCGTCTCACCGGGCTGCGCCAGGGAGAAGATCGTTTGGCTCGCCCCGTCCTGCTCGAGCATCACCTCGAGCTGCGTGAGCCGTCCGCCCGGTGCGCCGAGCGACACGGCGAGCTCGCCGATCTGGCCGACGGCCGCGGGCTCGGTGATCTCGATGGCCGGGCCTTCGGCGCGTCCGGCCATGACCCATGCCGTGCCGCCGCCCACGACGACGGCCGCGAGTATGACGAAGGCGAGGAACTTACCCATGGCCGGCGATTGTACTGGCTAGCTTTGTGGATCACACGCGCGCTGTGACGCGTTCGTCCACACTTCCCTCTCCGCCAACAAAAATGGGCCCCAGCGGGCCCATTTTTGTTGGCGGAGAGGGAGGGATTCGAACCCCCGGGCCGGGTGAACCGGCCAACGGTTTTCAAGACCGCCGCATTCGACCGCTCTGCCACCTCTCCGGCTCGTCGATTCTCGCGAACGGCGCCGTCGCCGCGCAAGGCGCGGTTGCGCGCGTCGCCGTAACGCCAGACCATACGCGGCCACGAGGGAGGATTCGCGTGAGCCGATCGTCGTCTGCAGCGCCGCGCCACATGCTCGCGGCGCTCGTTCTCGCCGTCGTCACCGTGCTGCCTGCCGCCGCGCAGGACTCCGAGGCCGAGGAACCGACCGCCGTGGCCGATCCCGCCGCGCTCGCCTTCGAGGCGGGCCGCTGGGAGGAAGCGATCGCCGAGTACCGGGCGCTGCTGGCCGACTATCCCGAGGACCGCCTGGCCCTGCTGCGCATCGCCCAGGCCCAGCGCGAGCTCGGTCGGCACGAGGAGGCGCTCGCGACGCTCGAGCAGGCCCGCACCGCGAACGCGCCCGAGGCGATGATCGACTTCGAGCGGGCCCGCAATCTCGCGCGGCTCGGCCGGCGCGACGAGTCCATCGCCGCCCTCGAGTCCGCCGATCATGCGGGGCTGCGAGCGCTCGAGCTGCTCGAGCAGGCGCAAGAGCTCGAGCCGCTGCGCGGCGAGCGCCGCTTCCGCCGTATCTATGACAGCGTGCGGGCGCGGGTTTATCCGTGCGAGGGCGCGAAGGCGCCGAGCGACTTCGACTTCTGGCTGGGGCGATGGGAGGTGCGGGCGCCGGACGGCACGCTGGTCGGCTACGACACGATCACCAAGCGCGACGGCGGCTGCACCGTCCACGAGCAATGGGAAGGCGCGGGCGGCGCCTCGGGCACCAGCGTGAGCTTCTACCTGCCGAGCCGCGGCGAATGGCGCCAGGTGTGGTCCGGCTCGGGCGGCACGTTCATCGACATGACCGGCGGGCTCGTGGACGGGGCCATGCGCATGGAAGGGACGCTCGAGTACGCCGAGCCGAATCGCGTGGTGGCGTTTCGCGCCACGTGGACGCCGGGGCCGGACGGGCGAGTGCGGCAACGCATGGAGGAGTTCGACCTCGCCGCCCAGACCTGGGTGGTGTGGTTCGACGGCTTCTTCCGCAGGGTCGAGAGCCCCTAGGGTAGAATCGCCCCATGAGAGGCCGACACTACTTGCCGGGCCCCACGGGCCACCCGCTCGTGCAGGTGGCCTCGCTGCTGGTCCTGGGCGTCGTCCTCGTGGGCGCCGTCGTGCTGGGCGCGGTGCTGCTCGCGCTGCTCGCCACCGCGGCCGTCGTGGCCGCCGCGGCCTTCTCGCTCAGGCTCTGGTGGCTGCGCCGGCGGCTCTCCCGCGGCGACCGCGACCAAGGGCCGTCGGAAGGCGGCCGCGTGATCCACGCCGAGTACACCGTCGTGGCCGAGCGGGACATGCGCCGGCCGCGCGACTGAGCGGATGGCCGAGACGACGCCCAGCCGTGCCCAGCCTCGGCGCAACCGCACGCGCCGCCGAGTCCGCCGTCTCGTCGCGATCGTGGCTTACGTCGTGCTCGCGATGGTGCTCGCGTGGTTCTTCGAGCAGCGCCTGCCCACCACCGTCATTCTCGTGCGGCATGCGGAGACGGACGCCGCCATGATGGCGGCGGGGGCGAGCGGCGACCCGCCGCTCAACGCGCGGGGGCGCCTGAGGGCCGAGGCGCTGGCGAACTTTCTCGAGGACGTGGACGTCGTTCGCGGGCTCGACGCCATTTACGCCACCGAGGCGCTGCGCACGCAGCAGACCGCGGCGCCGATCGCGCAGCGGCTCGGGCTCGAGGTGCAGATCGCGGATCAGCACGCGGTGGAGGAGTTCGCCCGGCACGTGCGGCGCGAGCACCGCGAGGAGATCGTGCTGGTCGTGAGCCACAGCGACGTGATCGGCGAGATCATCGACGAGCTGCACGGCCACCAGAACGTGCCGCCCATCGAGCCCGACGAGTTCGACAACGTGTACATCGTCACCGTGCCGTGGCTGTTCGGCAAGGTGAAGACGCTGCGGCTGCACTACGGGCAGGAGCTCGGTGTGGACGGCAAGGCGGCGTCGTTCAACGAACCGTGATGCAACAGGTGGAGCTCGCCGTCGAGACGCGCGGGCGCGGGACGTACGAGATCAGCGACCGCGTCGCCGCCATCGTGCGCGACGCGGGCGTCACCACCGGCCTCTGTCACCTCTTCATCGCGCACACGAGCGCGTCGCTCATCATCTGCGAGAACGCCGACCCCGACGTGCGGCGCGATCTCGAGCGGTTCTTCGACGACCTCGCGCCGGACGGAGATCCGCGCTTCGTGCACACGGCCGAAGGCCCAGATGACATGCCGTCGCACGTACGCAGCGTGCTCACGCGCTCGGACCTGAGCGTGCCGATCCGCGGCGGGCGCCTGGCGCTCGGCACGTGGCAGGGCATCTACGTGTTCGAGCACCGCCTCGCGCCGCACCGCCGGCGCGTGCTCGTCACCATCCACGGGTGATGCCCGGGTGGGAGCGGCTTTCCAGCCGCGATCTTCCTCTGTGGGAGCGACTTTGCAGTCGCGATCTTCCTCTGTGGGAGCGACTTTCTAGTCGCGATTCTTGCGCCACCGCAGGCGGCGCGGCTTGCGTATGCCCCTTCCAGGACCGCCGTGAACACATCCCTGTGGGCTCGCGCGCGCGCATCCTGCGCGCGAGCGTCCTGGAAGGGGCATACGCAATCCACGCCGCGAGACGTCGGCGCGAGATTTCGCGTCAGTAAGATCGCGGCTGGAAAGCTGCTCCCACAGGCTTCGTTACAGATACAGCGAGCGCGGGGTCACGTCGGCGAGCGTGGGCGTGCCCATCTGCCGCATGACGATGCGCAGCTCCCGCGTCAGGATGTCGAGCGCGCGCTCCACGCCCTCCTGGCCGAACGCGCCGAGCCCCCAGAGATACGGGCGGCCGATGCACACGGCGCGCGCGCCGAGCGCGAGCGCCTTGAACACGTCGGTGCCGCGGCGGAAGCCGCTGTCGACGAGCACCGGCACGCGGCCGCGCACGGCGTCGAGCACCTCGCGGAGCGACTCGATGCTCGAGCGCCCCGTCACGTCGGCCCGCCCGCCGTGGTTCGACACCACGATGCCGTCCGCGCCGCGCTCGATGCAGCGCTCGGCGTCCTCGGCCGTCACGATGCCCTTGATCAGCAGCTTCATGCTGGTCGCGTCGCGCAGCCGATACACGTAATCCCAGGTGAGCCCGTCGATGCCGATCGTCATGCCGGAGAGATTCACGCCGTCGAACATCGCCTTCTTGCGCATCGACGCCTCGTAGCCCGGCTCGTGGCAGCCGCGGCACGCCGGATTCGCGTCACGGTCGAAGCGCGCGATCTGCTCGAGGTTGCGCGCCGCGAGGTCCACGGTGAACACGAGCACCGGGCTGCCCGCATCCTCGGCGCGCTTGATGATGCGCCGCGTGATGTTCCAGTCGTTGGCGGGGTAGAGCTGGAACCACACGGGCGCACCGCGCGCCGCCGTCACGTCCTCCACGGAGAAGTTGGTCACCGTGGACAGGATCTGCAGCGCGTCCTTCGCCTTCGCGGCGCGGGCCACGGCCACCTCGCCCTCGGGGTGGAACGCGGCCTGGGCGCCGCACGGGGCGAGCGCGATCGGCGACGCATAGCGGCGGCCGAAGAGCTCCACGGACATGTCGACGTCCGTCACGTCCACGAGCCGGCGGGGGCGAAGCTGGATACTCTCGAACCCCTTCCGGTTCACGGCGAGCATCTCCGAGGCGTCGGAACCTTGCGCCATGTAGACGAAATGCGCGGGGCTAACACGGGCGCGCATCGCGGCCTCGAGGTCGAACACGTTCAGGGCCTCCGCCGCGCTCGCGACCGGCTCGTCGTCCGCCATCGCGGTGCGCAGACCGAGCGCCGCGGAGGCGCCGAGGGCCGAGAGCAGCGGGCTGGTCGCCATCCAGCGCAGCAGGCGCCGGCGCGTTTCGAGGCTCGTCGTTCGCGACGTCATGGAATCCCCCAAGTGGACAGGCCGCCCCCGGCGGGGCGCGGCATGTTTTGCGCCGAAACTATAGCGCGGACGCGCCGCCCGCGGAGCGCGCGGGCCGTGAGCCGGCGCTCGCAGACCGCCCGCGGCCGCGATTTTCGGGCCGAGTGTCCGCCGCCGTGACTCGTCCGCCTGTTTCGCCCCGCCCACTTGACGCACAATGTCGCCGCTTCGGCGAAGGAGCAGCAGGACACGCGGGCAGGCGAAACACATGGCATTTCCGAGCGGACGTCACTTCCTCCAGATCCCCGGCCCCACCAACGTCCCGGAGCGCGTGCTGCGGGCCATCGCTCGACCGACGATCGACCATCGCGGTCCCGAGTTCGGCCGGCTGGGGCGCGAGGTGCTCGCGGAGATCCGCCAGATCTTCAAGACGCAGGGCCGGGTGTTCATCTATCCGGCGTCCGGCACCGGCGCCTGGGAGGCCGCGCTCGTCAACACGCTCTCGCCCGGCGACCGCGTGCTCATGTGCGAGACGGGCCACTTCGCGACGCTCTGGCAGCAGCTCGCGCGCCGGCTCGGGCTCGAGCCGATCGTGATCCCCACGGATTGGCGGCGCGGCGCGGACCCCAACGCCGTGGAGGCCCACCTGCGCGAGGACAAAGACCGCGCCATCAAGGCCGTGTGCGTGGTGCACAACGAGACGTCCACCGGCGTCGCGAGCCGGATCGGCGAAGTGCGCAAGGCCATGGACCGCGCGGGCCATCCGGCGCTGCTGCTCGTGGACACCATCTCCTCGCTCGCGTCCATCGACTTCCGCATGGACGAATGGGGCGTGGACGTGACGGTGGCGGGCTCGCAGAAGGGCCTCATGCTGCCGCCGGGCCTGTCGTTCAACGCCGTGTCGGACAAGGCGCTGGCGGCGAGCCGCTCGGCCAGGCTGCCCAGAAGCTTCTGGAGCTGGGAAGACATGCTCGGGCCGAACGAGCGCGGCTACTTCCCGTACACGCCGGCCACGAACCTGCTCTTCGGCCTCAAGGAAGCGATCGCGATGCTGCTCGAGGAGGGCCTCGACAACGTGTTCGCGCGTCATGCCCGGCACGGCGAGGCCACCCGGCGCGCCGTGCGCGCGTGGGGGCTCGAGGTGCTGTGTGCGAATCCCGCCGAGTACAGCGGCTCGCTGACGGCCGTGCTCGTGCCCGAAGGGCAGGACGCGGATCGCCTGCGTCAGGTGATCCTCGACGCGTTCGACATGTCGCTCGGCGCCGGCCTCGGCAAGCTCGCGGGCAAGGTGTTTCGCATCGGCCACCTCGGGCACTTCAACGACCTGATGCTCGCGGGCACGCTGTCGGGCGTGGAGATGGGCCTCGCGCTCGCGGGCGTGCCGCACCGCCCGGGCGGCGTGCAGGCGGCGCTCGATTACCTCAAGGAAACGGCGCCCCGCGCGTAATCCCGTCGAGCTCGCGCCGCGCAATGGCCCGGCACCGGGCGGGCGGAAGCGCGCCCTGGATACCTGCGTGCCGCCCGCTTGTCTAGTATCGTAGGCGGTGACGAAGGGGGCACCATGGCGGTTCGCCGCAGAGAGCTCGTGTGGGGGTTTCCCGCGGCCTTGCTGTTCCAGGCCGCGGCGCCGCTCGCGCTCGGTCAGCACGCGCAAGCATCCACCTCGCGCCTCGAGTGGCGCGATCTCGGCGACGGCGCCGGGCTCATCGCGGGCGCCGGCGCGAACGTGGTGGTAGTGCCGACGACAGCAGGGCTGGTGATGGTAGACGGCGGCCTCGCCGAGCACACCGCCGCGCTGCTCGACCTCATCGAGCAGCGTTTCCCCGGCGAGCGCGTGCGCCTGCTGTTCAACACCAACTGGCGGCTCGAGCACACGGGAGCCAACGAAGCGCTGGCCGCGGCCGGCGCGCGCATTCTGGCGCACGAGAACACGAAGCTCTGGATCGGCGGCGATTTCTTCGTGCCGTGGGAGAACCGCCACTACGCCCCGCGCCCGCGGGCGGCGTGGCCGACGGACACGTTCTACACCTCGGGCGAGACCGAGCTCGGCGGCGAGCCGATCCGCTACGAGTATCTGCCGCGGGCCCACACGGACGGCGACATCGCCGTGCTGTTCCCGCGGCGGAACCTGCTCGTCGCGAGCGATCTGCTCGCGGTCGACCGCTATCCGATCCCGGATTACGCCACGGGCGGCTGGATCCGCGGCCTCGAGGAGGCGACGGCCGCGCTGCTCGAGCTGTCCGACGAGGCGACGCGCATCGTGCCGGCGCTCGGTCGCGTGGCGACGCGCGCGGATCTCGAGGCGCAGCTGACGCTCTGCCGGACGGTGAGCGAGGGAATCGCGACGGCTCTGCGCGGCGGCGCGAGCCTCGAGGACTTCCGCGCCATGCAGCCGACCGCGCCGTTCGACGCGCGTTACGGCGACCCCGAGCTCTTTCTGGCGCTCGTGTACAAGGGCGCTCTGGGCCACGTGCGCGAGCTGGGTGGCATCATCTGAGGGGACGCAGCGAGAGGGGGAGATGCGCGAGCGCTCGATGATCGGAGCCGTTGTCGCCGCCGTCGTCGCGGGCGCCGGCGCGTATGTGTGGCATGCGCACGGGCCGCTCGGCGCCGAGCAGCGCTGGGCCGTGTTCACCGACTACTGCGTCGAATGCCACAACCGCGACGACCTCACGGCCGACATCGCGTTCGACACGCTGTCGCCCGACTCCGTGGAGCGTGAGCCCGCGATCTTCGAGGCGGTGGTGCGCAAGCTGCGCGGCCACATGATGCCGCCGCCCGGCTGGCCCAAGCCGGACGCCGACACGGTCGACTCGCTGGTCGGCTGGCTCGAGCGCACGCTCGACGAAGCCGCCGCCCAGGACCCCAACCCCGGCCGCGTGGCGCTGCATCGGCTGAACCGCACGGAATACGCGAACGCCATCGAGGATCTGTTCGGTCTCGAGGTGGACGTTGCGTCGCTGCTGCCGAAGGACGACGAGAGCGACGGCTTCGACAACGTGGCCGACGTCCTCAAGGTGTCGCCTTCGTTCCTCGATCAGTACATCGCGGCGGCGCGTTATATCAGCGAGGTCGCGGTCGGCGATCCTGCGGCGCGGCCGGACAGCCGCGTCTACTACGTGGAGCCCGGCACGAACCAGAACTTCCACGTGGACGGCATGCCGCTCGGCACGCGCGGCGGGCTCCTGGTCGAGCACTATTTCCCCGCCGACGGCACGTACGAGTTCGACATCGGCGGTCTCGCGCGGGCACGCTACGTGGAGGGCCTCGAGTACCGCCATCGCCTCATCCTCACGATCGACGGCGTGCGCGTGTTCGAGGACGAGATCGGCGGCCCCGAGGACCTCGAGGCCGTGGACCTGCGGCAGGCGGCCGCGGTGGAGGAGATCAACTCGCGCTTCAAGAACATCCGCGTGCCCGTGACGGCCGGCCCGCACGAGGTGGCCGCCACGTTCGTGGCGCGCACGATGGCCGAGTCCGACGCGGTGCTGCAGCCGTTCATCCCCGGCGGCGGCGAGGTCGGCATCATCGAAGGCGAGGAGAGCCCGCTCAAGATCGAGCGGCTGGAGATCAAGGGACCGTTCGGACCGAGCGGCGTGAGCGACACGCCGAGCCGGCGGCGCATCTTCGACTGCCGTCCGCAGTCGGAGGCCGACGAGCTGCCGTGCGCGAAGCGCATCCTGGCGCGGCTCGTGCGGCAGGCCTTCCGGCGCCCGGTGACGGAGGCCGACCTCGAGGTGCCGCTGCGCTTCTTCGCGAACGGGCGGCGCAACGGCAACTTCGAGACCGGCATCGAGAGCGCGCTCACGATCGTGCTCGCGAGCCCCGAGTTCCTGTATCGCGTGGAGAAGGTGCCGGACGGGCTGCCGCCGGGCGCGATCTACGAGCTCTCCGACCTCGAGCTGGCCTCGCGCCTGTCGTTCTTCCTCTGGAGCCGCCTGCCGGACGAGGGGCTGCTTACGCTCGCCGAGCAGGGGCGGCTCCGCGATCCGCGCGTGATCGAGCAGCAGGTGCGCCGCATGCTGGCGGACCCGCGCGCCGAGTCGCTGGTCACCAACTTCGCCGCGCAGTGGCTCGACATCCGCGGCGTCGCATCGATCGTGCCGGACCCCGTGGTGTTCCCCGAGTTCAACCCGGATCTCGGCAACGACTTCGCCATGGAGCTCGATCTGTTCCTGCGCAGCATCCTGCTCGAGGACCGAAGCGTGCTCGAGCTGCTCGACGCGGACCACACGTTCCTGAACGAGCGGCTCGCGTTGCATTACGGCGTGCCGAACGTGCAGGGCGACGCGTTCCGCCGCGTGACGCTCGAGGACGAGAACCGCCACGGCCTGCTCGGCAAGGGCGGAATCCTCATGGCGACTTCGTATCCGAACCGCACGGCTCCGGTGCTGCGGGGCGCGTGGATCCTCGAGGCCATCACCGGCACGCCGCCCGCGCCGCCGCCGCCGAACGTGGAGGCGTTCCCGGAGAACGAGGAGGGCGTGCAGCCGAAGACCGTGCGCGAGCGGCTCGAGGCGCACCGCAAGAACCCCACGTGCAACGGCTGCCACGGCGTGATGGACCCGCTGGGCTTCGCGCTCGAGAACTTCGATGCGATCGGCGCGTGGCGCACGTTCGACCGCGACGCCGGCGAGGCCATCGACTCCACGGGCGAGCTCGCCGACGGCACGGTGGTGCACGGTCCCGTGGAGCTGCGCGAGAAGCTGCTCGAGGAGCCCGAGCAGTTCGTGCAGACGCTCACCGAGAAGCTCATGATCTTCGCGCTCGGCCGCGGGCTCGAGCACTACGACATGCCGGCCGTGCGCAAGGTGGTGCGCGACGCGGCTCGCGACGACTACCGGTTCTCGTCGATCCTGGTCGGCATCGCGACGAGCGCGCCGTTCAGGATGGCGAAGGTGCCGGAGCCCGCGCCCGAGCTCACGTCGCAGCTCGACGATCGTGCTGGCCAGGCGCGATAGGAGACTTTCGATGTTCGTGACGAAGAAGCATCTCTCCAGACGCACGGTGCTGCGCGGCCTCGGTGCCGCCGTGTCGCTGCCGTTGCTCGATGCGATGATCCCGGCCCGCACGGCGCTCGCGCAGACGGCCGCCGCGCCGCAGCCGCGGCTCGGCTTCATCTACTTCCCGCACGGCGCGATCATGCGCGCCTGGACGCCGGCGGGCGATGGCCCGGAGCTCGGCTCGCTGCCGCCCGTGCTCGCGCCGCTCGAGCCGTTCAAGCGTTACCTCACGGTCGTGAGCGGCCTCGAGAACAAGCACGCCTACGGCCCCACGCACGCGATCACGCCCGGCACGTGGCTCTCGTGCGTGACGCCGCGCGTGAGCCACGATCCCTACGGCGGCATCACCGCGGATCAGATCGCGGCGCAGCACATCGGGCAGGACACGCCGCTGCCGTCGCTCGAGGTGGCCACCGAGGAGCCCGTGGGCGGCGGCGCCTGCGACCGCAACTACGGCTGCAGCTACGGCGCCACCATCTCGTTCCGCACGCCCACCACGCCGCTGCCGATGGAGTTCAACCCGCGCAAGCTCTTCCAGCGGCTCTTCGGCCAGGGCGACACGCCCGAGGAGCGCGCCGCGCTCGCCGCGCAGTATGCGAGCATCCTCGATGTCGTGGCCGACAAGGCGGCGGACCTGAAGCGCCAGGTGGGTCCGACGGACCGCGCGAAGATCGACGACTACCTCGAGAGCGTGCGCGAGATCGAGCGGCGCGTGCAGAAGATGGAGGCGCGGGACCTCTCGAAGCTCGACCTGCCGGACGCGCCGGTAGGCATCCCGGCGAGCTTCGACGAGCAGCTCAACCTCATGTTCGACATCGTGCTGCTCGCCTGGCAGGCGAACCTGACCCGCGTGGTGTCGTTCATGATGGCCGCCGAGGTGAGCAACATGACGTACAACCACGTGGGCGTGTCCGACGCTTTCCACGCGTTGTCGCACCATCAGAACAACGCGGGCAAGCTCGAGCGGCTGCAGCGCGTGCAGGTTTATCACACCGAGCAGTTCGCGAAGTTCGTGCAGACGCTCGCCGACACGCCTGACGGCGACGGCTCGATGCTCGACAACGCCATCCTGCTCTTCGGCAGCAACATGAGCGACAGCAACGCGCACGACCACTACCCGCTGCCGGCCGCGCTCGTGGGCGGCGGCTGCGGCAAGCTCCGCGGCGGCCGACACGTGCGCTGCCCCGAGCGCACCACGGTGGCGAACCTGCTCGTGACCATGCTGAACCGGGCCGGCGTCCCCGTGGAGCAGCTCGGCGACTCGACGGGGGAGATCTCCGAGGTTTGAGGGCGACGACCATGCGAAGGGCCCTGGCCTGCTGCGTGCTGACGGCGCTCGCCGCGAGCGGCGTCGCGGCCGCCGCCGAGTCCCTCGTGGACGCGGCGAAGCGCCGGGACCGCGAGGCGGCGCTCGCGCTGCTCGAGGATCGCGTGGACCCGAACGCCACGGAGGCGGACGGCACGACGGCTCTGCACTGGGCCGTGTATCACGACGACGTCGAGCTCGTGCGCCGGCTCATCGACGCCGGCGCGGACGTGGGCGCGACGAACGACTACGGCGCGACACCGATGTCGGAGGCCGCGGTGCGCGGCAACGTGGAGGTGCTGCGCGCGCTCCTCGATGCCGGCGCGGACCCGGACTCCCCGAACGCGGAAGGCCAGACGGCGCTGATGGTGGTGGCGCGCACGGACAACGTGGCGGCGGCCACGCTGCTGCTCGACCGCGGCGCGAACGTGAACGCCCGCGAGACCCGCAAGGAGCAGACGGCGCTCATGTGGGCCGCGGCCCAGAGCCGGCCCGCCATGGTGGAGCTCCTCGTCGCGCGAGGCGCGGACGTCGACGCGCGCTCCAAGGTGCACCAGTGGGAGCGCTACGTGACGGCCGAGCCGCGCACCAAGAGCATGCCGTCCGGCGGCTTCACGCCGCTGCTCTACGCGGCGCGGCAGGGCTGCGTCGAATGCGCGCGCATCCTGCTCGACGCCGGCGCCGCCGTGGACATGACGGACCCGGACGGGATCACGCCGCTCCTCATGGCGCTGCTCAACGCGCACTTCGACACGGCGAAGCTGCTGCTCGAGCGCGGCGCCAATCCGAACAAGTGGGACTGGTGGGGGCGCACGCCGCTCTACGCGGCGGTGGACTACAACACGCTGCCCCACGGCGGGCGGCCGGACCGGCCGTCCACGGACGCCACCACCGCGCTCGAGATGGTGGAGCTGCTGCTCGACGCGGGCGCGAACCCGAACGCCCAGCTCAAGCTGTTTCCGCCGTATCGCAGCCTGCGCATGGACCGCGGCGCGGACACCATCCTCACGATCGGAACGACGCCCTTGCTGCGCGCGGCGCGCGCCGCGGACCTGCCCGCCATGCGGCTCCTGCTCGAGCGGGGCGCGCACGTCGATCTGCCGCAGGCGGACGGCATCACGCCGCTCATGGTGGCCGCGGGCCTCGGCCAGAGCCCGCGCGACACCCGCGGCCGCTTCAAGACCGAGGCCCAGTCGGTCGAGGCGGCGGAGCTCCTGCTCCGCGCCGGGGCGGACGTGAACGCGCGCGACGCCCGCGGCCGCACGGCCCTGCACGGCGCGGCCTCCCAGGGCTACGACCAGCTCGTCGCGGTGCTCGCGGCCGACGGCGCGGACCTCATGGCCGCGGACGCCGACGGCTTGACGCCTATGGACGCGGCGCTCGGCAAGCTGCGCGGCCGCGGCGCGCCCGAGCCGCACGAGAGCACGGCGCAGCTCCTCGCCGAGCTGATCGCCGCGGCGGGCGAGGGCGCCCCGGGCGCGGACTAGCTACGTCGCGGGCTGCGCCTGCTGCAGCGCCTCGGGCCGGCGTCGGCCCACCATCGAACCGATCACGGCCGCGGCCAGCGACAGCAGCAGCGCGAGGAACGTGAGCCAGGCCGCGGCGCTCGCCTCGGGCTGGATTTCCTCCGCGCGCTGCGCGAGCGCGCCGCTCGAGCGCGCCTGCTCCATGAGCTGCGCCGCCCCACGTTGCGCTTCCTGCGCCGCCTGGGCGGGATTGCTGCTGCCCTGCACGCGCTGGGCCGTCTGGTTGAGGGTCTGCTGCACCTGGTCTTGCGGCAGGCCCGTCACCTGCGCGAGCCGCTGCGCGGTCTGCGGATCGCGCAGCCGCTGCGCGATCTGCTCGATCGAGCCGGACGTGTCGATGTCGACGCCGCCCTGCGACTGGACAGCCTGGCCGATCGCCTGCGTGGCTCCGCCCGCCACGCGGAAGGCCCCGCCGGCGAGCGCGCCGATGCCGCTGGTGGCGAAGTAGGCCATCAGTAGCACGCTGACGACCCACACGAGCGCGCCTTCGAAGAAGCCGGTGGTGCGATCCGTGATCGCGCCGATGCGCGTGGCCGTCCAGCCGCCGACGAACAGCGCGACGAGCATGGAGACGGCGCCCCAGATGCCTGCGCCCGTGCCTACCGACGACGGGTCGGTTCGGCCGGGCTCCACGGCCGAGATGCCGATCGCGAGGCCGAGCGCGCTGAGCAGCATGAGCAACCCCAGCGCGACGAGCACGCCGCCGAAGATGCCGCCCCAGGACACCCGCATACCCTCCGCGCGCGTGAACGGCGAGGGCCACCCCCGGCGGCGCTCGTGATAGCGGCGCTCGTGCTGCGGTCTGCCTTCGTGAGCCACGGTTGCCATTGGCGATCTCCTTGATCCGCTGCTGGATCGTTCTGTTGGGCGTCAGAGTCGCGCGGCGATGCAAGGTGCGTGCCGTTCCCTGCGGCGCCGCGCGGCGCGCGGGGCGCAGCCCGGGAAGGCCGCCGAGCGGGCGGAGATCGACCAGCAGGCGCGCTGGCTCGGCCGGCAGATCGCCGAGGAGCTCGGCGAGCGCATCGCCATCCGCGCGGCCGGGAACGGCGGGTACACGCTGCAGGTCGGTTTCGACGACCTCGCGAAGCTCGAGGAGACGCTCGAGCGCGTCCGCGAGCTCGTCGGCCGCATGCGCGCCGCCGCGGGGCCGCGCGCGCGGCACGCGACGAAACCGTAGCGCCGCAGGCGACACGCCCCGTTCGGCGTTTGTCGGTGGCGAGAGACAGTTCGCGTCGCCCCGGCCCTTATCTGTTATCGTTCGCACCGCCGGCCCCCCACCGGCGCCGCTTCAGCACCACCGGCCGATCACCTTGAAGATCTTCTCCACCTACATTCCGGCGACCGCGATGCCGGCGCCTGGTGCGCCGCCGCCCGGCCTGCTCGCGTTCTACTGGCATTTCATTCGCCAGACGAAGGGCTGGTATATCGCGATGTTCGCGGCGTGCCTCGCGGTGGCGCTGCTCGACACCGTGATTCCGCTGTTCATCGGCAAGCTCGTGTCGCTCGTGGAGGCGGCCGACCGCCGGGCCGCGTTCGCCGACCAGTGGCCCGTGCTCGTCGGCATGCTGGGCCTCGTGCTGCTCGTGCGGCCGCTCGCGGTGCTCGTGGACGTGGCGATTCGCCACAAGGCGCTGATCCCCGGGGCGACCACGCTCATCCGCTGGCAGAGCCATTGGCACGTGGTGCGCCAGAGCCTGCCGTTCTTCCAGAACGACTTCGCCGGCCGCATCGCGAACCGCGTGATGCAGACCGCGAGCTCGCTGCGCGAGAGCACGATGTCGAGCATCCGCGCGGTCTGGTACATCTGCGTGTACGGCGCAACGGCCTTCGCGCTGCTGACCGCGGCCGATTGGCGGCTCGGCGTGCCCATAGTCGTTTGGCTCGCGGGCTACGTGCTCTGCCTGCGGCACTTCGTGCCGCGGCTGCGCGAGCTCTCGCGCGCGAGCTCCGAGCGGCGCTCGCTCGTGATGGGGCGCGTGGTCGACAGCTACACGAACATTTTGACGGTGAAGCTGTTCTCGCGCGCCGAGGACGAGGACGCCTACGTGCGCGAGGCGATGGACGACCACCACCGCGCCATGCGCGCGCACATGGGCGCGCTCACGCGCTTCCAGTTCTGGCTGAACGCGCTGAACGCCACGCTGCTGGTCGGGACGGCCAGCATCGGCGTCGTGCTGTGGGCGGAGGGGGCCATCGCCGCGGCCGTGGTGGCCACCGCGTTGCCGCTCGCCTGGCAGACGGCGAACGCGGCCGGCTGGGTGAGCTGGGAGGTGACGGCGATCTTCGAGAACGTGGGCGTGGTGCAGGAAGGCATGCAGTCGATCGCCGTGCCGCACACGGGCGTCGACCAGCCGGATGCGAAGCCGCTGCGCGTCTCGCGCGGCGAGATCCGCTTCGAGCGCGTGCGCTTCGGCTACGGGCGCAAGGACGGCGTGCCGGTGATCGACGACCTCGACCTCGTGATCCGGCCGGGAGAGCGCGTGGGCATCGTCGGCCGCTCCGGCGCCGGCAAGTCCACGCTCGTGAACCTGCTGCTACGCTTCCACGAGCCCGAGGCGGGACGGATCCTCATCGACGGGCAGGACATCGCCTGCGTCACGCAGGAGAGCCTCCGGGCCGCGATCGGCATGGTCACGCAGGATACCTCGCTGCTGCACCGCTCCATCGCCGAGAACATCCGCTACGGGCGGCCGGGCGCGAGCGACTTCGAGGTGGCGGAGGCGGCCGTGCGCGCGCAGGCGCACGAGTTCATCCTCGGCTTGCGCGACTGGAAGGGACGGACCGGCTACGCGGCGCACGTGGGCGAGCGCGGCGTGAAGCTCTCCGGCGGGCAGCGCCAGCGCATCGCGCTCGCGCGCGTGATCCTCAAGGACGCGCCGATCCTCGTGCTCGACGAGGCCACCTCGGCGCTCGACAGCGAGGCCGAGCTCGCCATTCAGCAGCAGCTCCTGCACCTGATGGAAGGCAAGACCGTCATCGCGATCGCCCACCGTCTGTCGACGATCGCCCGGATGGATCGGCTCGTCGTGCTCGACGCCGGCCGCATCGTGGAGCAGGGCACGCACGCGGAGCTGCTCCGGCTCCGCGGGCACTACGAGAAGCTCTGGCGGCACCAGTCCGGCGGGTTCCTGGCCGACGACGTTCGAGCCGACTCGGAGGAGCCTGAGGAAACGCCCGCTTGGCAGGGCATCGCCCAGGCCCGATAATGCGCACCTCCACGCACGTGGGGCCGTAGCTCAGCTGGGAGAGCGCCGCGTTCGCAATGCGGAGGTCAGGGGTTCGACCCCCCTCGGCTCCACCAATCCATTCAACAACTTACGCCTGTTCGCGATCCCGGCCAGCACTTCCGCGGAGTGCGGCAGGCACGCCAAAGGATCGGCTTCTCCAAATCGGGTAGGACCGATACGGAGGAGAGTCCAGCCTCGCACGCAAATGGACGGCAGCCGTGTATGCCGCACAGCTCGTCTCGAAAATTCGAGCTTCGATGACAGCGTTCTGATTGGCCGGCTTCTCTCTTGCGGACCTCGGCCGCCGGGAGGGCGTGTGTGACATACCCTCCCGGGAGAACGTCAGGCCGGCAGACAAGAAATCACTTGTCGGTACTCCGACAAACATCGAAAAAATCGTCCTCGGACCTGACGATCTCCTGCAGGGGTACACCGCACGTCCCCGCTGCGGATCCTTCTCGCATCCGACAACCTCCCGCGACACGCGTCGCGCTCGCCTGATGGGCGAGCCGCGCAGTGTCCAACCCGGCCGGTCGTCGCGCCCCGCTGCCGTGCGCGAGCGGCGCCTCAGACGCCGGCGGTCCGTCTCGTCGTCCTTCATCCAAGCATCGCGGCGGCCAGCGCGCGGTGCCGGGGCATGCCTAGCGCAGCGTACTGCACGACCGCCTCCGCGAGCAGCGTGCGCGCCCGCGCGCGGTCGCCGGGCGCGTCGCGCTCGAGCAGCAGCGTGGCGAGCCAGCGGCGGACTTCCGGCTGCTCGAGGCGATTCGGCAGCGCATGCGCCTGGCCGAGCGCGGCCTCGAAGTGCATGACCGCGCCGGAGGCGTCGCCGGCGCACATGGCCGCGATGCCGGCCGTCGTGTGCGGTAGCGTCTTCGTGCTGTAGCGGATCACGGCGGGCGCCGCGGCGGCTTCGCGCGCGACCGGGTAGAGCGCGGCCGCGCCGGCGCGGTCGCCGATCACCGCGAGCGCCTCGACCGCGGCGGGCAGGAGCTCCCACGCGCCGGCCTCGCAGACGCGGCCGGCGACCGGGAGGTGCTTGCGCTCCGCGGCGAGCACCGCCTGCACGGCGGCCGCGTCGCCCCGATAGGCGAGCACGAGCAGCAGCGCGGTGGCGCTGAACCCGCTCCAGCTATCCTCGACGCTGAGCTCCTGCCCGCGGCGGGCGTGCTCGAGCGCCTCGTCCCAGCGTCCGTCCCAGAACCGGCCGAGCGCGATAGCGGCGTGCGAGTTCGAGCGGAACTGCGAGCCCAACGCTTCGAGGAACGCGAGGTCGGCGGCGGCAAACGCGTTGTACCGCTCGAGATCGCCGCTGCGGGCCACGTCGATGTAACCGCCGGCGCGGCGCGCGGCGAACAGCGCGCCGGGATCGCCGACGCGCTCGCAGTACTCCGCGAGCCCGTCGAGTATCGCGTCGGCTTGCGCGAACCGGCCGAGGGCGACGAGCGCGAGCGCATGCCAGGTGCGGGCATTGGCGAGCTTGTAGAGCTCGCCGGCCTGCTCGAGCATGGTGCACGCGCGCGCGTACTCGTCGGCGGATTCCACCATCAGCATGTGCCGCCAATACAGGTGCGCCCGCGCCCGGACGACGTCGGCCTGCGCGCCGAGATCTTCAGCGGCCGCGGCGATCCGGGCCGCCTCCGCGAGATGCGCGAGCGCGGCATCGTAGTCGTGCTGCCGCAGATCCCGTCCCGTGATCGCGTACAGCGCGCGCAGCCGCGCGTGCACGCCGAGCGTCTGCCCGCCGAGCGCCGCCAGGGCGCGACGCTGCAGCGCGATCGACTCGACCGGCCGCGCGGCGTACGCGAGCTGCATGCCGAAGGCCAGCGCCGTGTGGCCCGTGAGCTCCGCGGCGCCGCAGCGCTCGGCGGCCGCGAGCGCCGCGGTCCAGTCGGGCTCCGCGAGGTCCCAGCGGCCGAGACTGAACGCGGCGACGCCGCGCCGGTAGAGCACCTCCGCTTTGAGCGGCGTATCGCCGCGCAGGCGCGCGAGCGCCTCGTCGAACGCACGACGGGCGTCCTCGAACGCGCCCGCGGCGAGCGCCTGCTTGCCGGCCGACGCGAGATAGCGCGCCGCCCGCTCCGGATCCGCCGCCGGCCCCGCGTGCTGCAGGTGGTAGGCGATGTCCGCGGCGTAGAGCTCGGGCTCCCCCCGCGTGGCCGCCTCGATCGCGTCCGCGGCGCGCGCATGGAGCCGCTGCCGCCGGGGCGGCGAGAGCTCCCCGAGCAACGTCTGGCGAATCAGCTCGTGCGCGAACGCGAGCCGCCATTCGCCGGCGATTCGCTCCGGCGCGAGGAGCATGGCGGCTTGCGCGGCGTCGAGCGCCGCGAGGAGCGATTCCTCGGCGACGTCCGCGATGTCGCTCAGCAGCTCGAACGAGAACCGCCGGCCGACGATCGCCGCCCAGGTCAGCACGCGTCGGCAATCCGTCGTGACGCGTGCGAGCCGGCGCTCGAGCAGGCGGCGCACGGTGCTCGGCACCTCGTCCTCGGCGACGTGGGTGTCGGTTCGCCAGCGGCCTTGGGCATCGAACAGCCGGCCGGTGTCCGTCAGGTGCTTGAGCACCTGCTCGACGAAGAACGGGTTGCCTTCCGTCTCGGTGATCACGAGCTCGAGGAGGCGCGGCGGCGCCTCCTGCCCGCCAAACGCGCGCAGCAAATCCGCGACGGCCGCGCGCGGCAACCGCGGGACGACGAGATCCACCGCGTGCTCGGCGCGCTGCAGATCGGGGAGCGCCGCCGTGAACGGCCGCTCCGGGAAGAGCTCGGTGTCGCGATACGTCACGACGATCACGACGGGCAACGTGGCCGCGCGCGGCAGGAGGTGCCGCAGCAGCACGAGCGTCGACTCCTCGACCCAATGCAGGTCGTCGAGCACGAGGAGCAGCGGCCTTTGCGCCGCGAGCCGCTGCAGGAGCGCGCCCAGCGCGTCGAGCTGGAAGCGCCGCTCGAGCGGCGCGGGCCGCTCCGGTGCAGGCGGCATGTCCGGGTAGAGCTTCGCGAGCCGCGGCACGAGCTTCGCGATCTCCGGCCCGTCGTCGCCGAGCGCCGCGGCGAGCTCGTCGCGCGAGAGCGCATCGGCCGCGCCCTCGATGATCTCGACGAGCGGGCCGTGCGGCGGTCCGCCCTCCATCTCGTAGCAGCGGCCGACGAGCGTGAGAAAACCGCGCTCGCGTGCCTCGGCCGCCGTCTCCTTCGCGAGCCGCGTCTTGCCGACGCCGGGCTCGCCGCCGAGCAGCACGAGCGCCCCTTGGCCGGACAGCGCGCGATCGAGGCACGCGCTCGCGATGGCGCGTTCGCGTTCCCGGCCGACGAGCGGCGACGTGCCTGTCACACCCCGCGCGCTGGGCTGCTCGCGCCAGCGAATCTCGAACAGCCGCCACGGCGCGTCGAATCCCTTGAGCGCACGCTCGCCGACGTCCGCGAGCCGGTGCTCGGAGCCCGGTCCGAGCAGGAGCCGCACGGTCTCCGACACCCAGATGCCGTCCGGGGGCGCGGCGCTTTCGATGCGCGCCGCTGCGTTGGCGGCGGCGCCGTGCAGATCGTCCGCTTCCGCGACCACTTCGCCGCTGTGCAGCCCGATGCGCAGCTGCACGGCGTCGCGCGGCTGGGCGAGATTCAACCGCTCGACGGCGCGCTGGATCTCCACGGCGCACGCGACGGCGCGTCGCGCGGACGTGAACGCCGCCATGAGCCCGTCGCCGGTGCCCTTGACGACGCGGCCGCCGTGGCGCGCGACCTGATCGCGGGCAATCTCCTCGCGTGCGCGCAGCCGCTCGCGCGCGACCCGGTCGCCAACCGTCGCGGCGAGGGAGGTCGAGCTCACCACGTCGGCGAACAGGATCGTGACGGTGCCTTCGGGGAGCCGCTCGGCCATTCCGGCGCATTATCGCCACAAAGTCGCGAAGGCGTCCAAAAGCGGCGTGCGGCGCGAAGCTTCGCCTCCGGCGGGAGACGTTGCACCATAGCCTGGCGGGAGTATCACGGTGCCCACCCGCAGGCACGCACGGTAGAGGATCCCAGTGATGGAACAACGAACGATCAACCCGTGGAAGTGGCAGGACCAGTACGGCTTCTCGCAGGCGATCGAAGTGTCGAACGCGAGCCGCGTGCTCTACTGCGCGGGGCAGGCCTCGGTGGACGAGGAAGGCCGGCCGGTGCACCCGGGCGACATCCGCAAGCAGATCGAGCAGGCGTTCGACAACCTCGAAACCGTGCTGAAGGCCGCGGGGTTCGGTCTCGCGAACGTCGTGCGGCTCAACTACTACACCACTGACGTGGAGGCGTTCCTGAGCGCGGGGGATGTGATCGGTGCGCGCCTCGGCGCGGCCGGCTGTGCGCCGCCCGGCACGTTGCTCGGCGTGTCGAAGCTCGCTTTTCCGGGCCTCATGATCGAGATGGAGGCCACGGCCGTGAAGTGAGTCGGGGCCGCGGCGGCCGCGTGCACTGCGGCGTCGACACGCGCGCTTGGCGCCGGAGCGCCGAGCGGCGGGCCGCCGCGCGCGGCCGCCGCTCGCCGGCCATTACCAACGGCGGCCGCTCGGCGTCCTGCCGACCTGACCCGCGTAGCCGTCGCCCCAGCAGTACGCGAGCGCGTCCGTGCCGATGGCGCAGACGTGGCTGCCGCCCACCGCGAGCGCGGCGCAAGGCCGATCGCTATCGACCTCGACGGGGCGCCGATCGCCCCGCCCGATCGGGACCGTAGGGAAGCAGTGGGCCGTTCCATCCTCCGCGAGCCCGCAGGCTTGCGTCACGGCGGCGCCGAGCGCGATCCATCTCGAGCCCCGCGTGTCGAGCGGCACGGGCAGGGAGCCGTGCGGCAGCGGGTCGGCGGAGAGCCGTTGGAATTCTGGAAATGCTCCGTCGACGGGGTAGCCCTGTCCCCAGCAGTAGGCGGCGCCCTCGGCGTCCAGGCCGCAGCTGTAACCGCTCCCTGCAGCGACGTGACGGAGCCCGAGGCCGCCTTGCACGGGAACGGCCGCAGCGCTTTCGCGAACGCCGCCTTCGTGCCACGACGCGCCGGTGCCGAGCGCGCCGTAATCGTTGTTGCCCCAGCAATAGGCGCCGCCGGTGGTCGCGATGCCGCAACCATGGCCGCCCCCGAAGCTGATGGCCGCGAACTTGACGGGCGCGGCCACGGGAGCCGGGCCCGTGAACACGCCGGCGCTCGCCCCGCTCGCGCCATCGCTCGGCCACGCCCAGCACCAGACGTCTCCTTCCGCGGTGAGGCCGCAGGTGCCGTCGCTCGACGCGCCCGACGCGAGCGCGACGAACGCGTGCTCGCCGGGCACCTTCACCGGCACGCCGCTGCTCGCGGGAAGACCGCGCTCGTCCCGACCGCCGAGCCCGTAGCCCCAGCAGTGCGCGCCTCCCGACGAATCGAGGCCGCACGTGCCCCAACGCGTGGCGGCGAGCGCCGTGAAGGACGGCACGCCGTGAACGCGTACCGGCTCCGCGCTGCACGAGTACGCTCCCGCGCCCGCGCCGCAGGTGCCGGTCACCGCGGACGTCGGGCCGAGCTGCTCGTAGCGGTTCGAGCCCCAGCAATACGTCTCGCCGTCGATCGTGAGGGCACACGTGTGCTCGTGGCCGGCGACGATCGCCGTGAAGCGCAGCCCGTCGCTGACCCTGACGGGCTCGGAGTAGTAGTCCGGCGGCTTGGGCGGCACGCCCGCCATCGAGCGAGCCGCCGCCGCGAGCAGCCACGGTACACCCGGCGTCTCTCTGTTGCCGGCGCAGGCGCCGAGGAGCAGAAAAGCGGCCGCCGCTGCGAGACGTGCGGCGCGAAGGCAGTGCCGGGACGAACGCTGAAGCCAAGTCATCTGCGCTAGTCCTTAGAGCCCCCGAGCTTCGTGCCGGGTGGCCGTTTTGCGCCCGTTAATGAGCCATGCGCAGCGGCCGCCCGTCAATCGCTCGACCGGCGGCGGCGGGGTGGGCCGCGGTCGGGCTTTTTTTGCCGTTCCTCGCCGCCGGTCGTAACATGATTCCACCGTCGGCGCGGTCCCGCGCCGGGCAAGAGCTCGAGGGTGAAGCGGCCCGGTCTGGCCCCTCTCCGCGCGACGCTTCGTCGTCTCCTCAACCGCGGAGGTGTCCTATGGTCGGGAAGCTGTCGGCGGAGCTCATCGGTACCTTCTGGCTCGTCCTCGGTGGCTGCGGCAGCGCCGTGCTGGCCGCGGCGTTTCCGGATCTCGGCATCGGCTTCGCGGGCGTGGCGCTCGCGTTCGGCCTCACCGTGCTCACCGGCGTATACGCGCTCGGGCCGGTCTCCGGCGGCCACTTCAACCCGGCCGTGACCGTCGGCCTGTGGGCGGGAGGCCGCTTCCCGGCCGGGCAGATCCTGCCGTACGTGGTGGCCCAGGTGGTCGGCGGAATCGCCGGCGCGGCCGTGCTCTACGTGATCGCGAGTGGCTCGCCGGAGTTCACCACGGCCGGCGGTTTCGCGGCGAACGGCTACGGCGAGCATTCTCCGGGCGGCTACTCGCTCGGCGCCGGCATCGTCTCGGAGCTCGTGATGACGTTCATGTTCCTGATCGTGATCCTCGGCGCGACGCATGCGCGCGCGCCGGTCGGCTTCGCGGGGCTCGCGATCGGGCTCGCGCTCACGCTGATCCACCTGATCAGCATCCCGGTCACGAACACCTCCGTGAACCCCGCCCGCAGCACCGGGCCGGCGCTGTTCGTGGGCGACTGGGCGATCGCGCAGCTCTGGATGTTCTGGGTGGTGCCGATCGTCGGGGCGGCGCTCGCGGGATTCGCGTATCGCGCGCTCTTCGAGCGGGAGCTCCGGCCGCCGGTCACCGGCCGGCCCGCGGACTGAGCGTTCGCAGCGACCGCGGGCGCCTGGACGCCGCGGCTCGCGCGCCTCGCCGACGCGTCAGTCGGGCACGTACGCGATCAGCATGCTGCGGTAGGCGCCGTCGAGGAAGGCCGACGGATCGCCGAACTCGGCCTCGTGCTTCGCGAGCGGGTTGAGCGCCACCACGTCGTCGATGCCCATGCCCATGTTCAGGTAGTCGATCATCGTCAGGAAGAGCTCCTGATAGAGATCGCGGTGGCGGACGATGTCGCGGCCCGTGAGCACGGGGCCGTCCGCCGGCACGACGCGCGTGTCGGGGTTGGTCCGCTCCGCGAGCCGTTCGAGCGCGCGCACGCGCCCGCCGAGCCACGCGCCGGCGCGCCAGTCGATGAGCGGCCAGCGGGCGCCGGAGACGACGCCGCCCGCGGCGAGCACGTCGAAATCGGGGAAGTAGACGAACAGATCGCCGTCCGTATGGGCCGCCGGCAGGTAGCCGTGCTCGATGCGCCGGCCGGCGAACTCGAAGTACCCATCGCTCAGGTCGCCGCGCGTGACGCGGTTCGGCCGTCCCGGCTCGGGCAAGGGCTCGAGGCGCCCTTCGAACAGCGCCGAGTACACGCGATTGCTCAGGAACATCTGCGTCTTCTCGTGCGCGAAGATCACGCCGCCCGCGCGTCCCACGGCCTCGTTCACGCCGGTCTGCTCGGGGTGCCAGTGCGTGTTGATCAGCGTGTGGATGCGGTCGTTGCCCGTGGCCTCGTATGCCGCGCGGAGCAGGGCGTCGGCGTTGGCGGCGAGCCCGCCGTCGACCAGCAACGCGCCTTCATCGCCGGGCATGGCGAGCACGTTGCAGCCCGCGCCCGTGAGCAGGAACAGCCCGCCGAGATCGGTGGCGGCGATCGTCGCGGCGGCCTGCTGGGCGCGTGCCGTGCGCATGGGCGAGAGCAAGGTGCCGCCGACGGATGCGGTGCACGCGATCGGTAACGTCCCGACAGCGGCGCGCAGCAGGGTGCGCCGCGAGACGACGTGGCCGTCGAGAGAATGTGGTCGTGCCGGTAGCATCATGCGAGGTCGTCGCTCGGGATGGAACGCCTCAGCGTGCGGGCGCGTTCGGGTTGCTCGAGCCCGCCAGCATGCGCCGCCCGGTGTCCGCCATCACGATCGAGGTGGCGTTGGCGAGCGGGCTGCCGTCCCTCGCGAGGCTGCCTTCCACCATGATGCGGTCGCCCGGCTTGAGCGAGTCGCGCTTCCAGCCGAGGCGCAGCAACGCGTTCGGGCCGCCCATCTCGAGGGCCCAGTTCACCACCGCTCCCGTGGCCTCGTCCGTCACGTCGATGTAGATGAAGATGTGCGGATTGGTCCACTCGACCTTCGTGACCGTGCCGGTCAGCGTGATCGGCTTTTCCGCGTCGTACTGCGCGGGGAACGAATGGTGCGCGTGAGCGGGCAGGGCAATCGCGAGCGCGCCCGCGGCCAGAAAAGAGAGTGCGGCTCCGATGATCGGCTTCGTGCCGCGGGTTGGTGTTGTCGGTGTCGGATGCAT